>JAFLRX010000001.1 GCA_022511265.1 Eubacterium sp.
AAACGATCTGATCCTCGTTGTAGCCGAAGGACTCGGAAGCAGCAGCCTTCATAGCAGCGTTGATGCCTTCCTTGGTTACATCTGCACCCTTAACAACAGCGGTAAGGATAGTGGTAGAACCGGTGGGAACCGGAACTCTCTGTGCAGAGCCGATCAGCTTGCCGTTGAGCTCGGGGATAACCAGTCCGATAGCCTTAGCAGCGCCGGTGGAGTTAGGAACGATGTTAGCAGCACCTGCTCTTGCTCTTCTGAGGTCGCCCTTTCTGTGAGGACCGTCAAGGATCATCTGGTCGCCGGTGTAAGCATGGATGGTGCTCATGATACCGCTCTGGATAGGAGCGTAATCGTTAAGAGCCTTAGCCATGGGAGCGAGGCAGTTGGTGGTGCAGGATGCAGCGGAGATGATGGTATCATCTGCGGTAAGAGTATTCTCGTTTACGCTGTAAACGATGGTAGGAAGATCGTTGCCTGCGGGAGCAGAGATAACAACCTTCTTAGCGCCTGCGTCGATATGTGCCTGAGACTTCTCCTTAGAGCAGTAGAAACCTGTGCACTCGAGAACTACGTCTACACCGATCTGTCCCCAAGGAAGATCAGCAGCCTTAGCCTCTGCGTAAATTTTAAGGGTCTTGCCGTCAACAGTGATGGTACCTGCCTCATCATCAGCCTCTACAGTGTGAAGATTCTGACCGATAACGCCGCAGTAACCGCCCTGAGCGGTGTCGTACTTGAGCAGCTGAGCGAGCATGGAAGGCTTGGTAAGGTCGTTGATAGCAACTACCTCATAGCCCTCTGCGCCGAACATCTGTCTGAACGCAAGACGACCGATACGGCCGAAACCGTTAATAGCAACTTTAACTGACATTGGAATATTCCTCCTGAAATTTTTTTACGGACATACCTGTCCGTATTTTTACATTTTATATTATACTAAATTTTAGAAGTTTAATCAAGTGGTTTGATAATTTTTTATCAAAAAAAGCAAATTAAATGTTATAAATTTTTCAATTCAAAATTTGTGCATTTTTAACAAACCACTTGATTTCCTGCGGTTTTTTTGATAGAATAAATATATAAATAATAGAAATAAGCCACCGACAAAGACACAAAGGGGATATTATGAAGCTTTATGTAACTGATTTGGACGGCACCCTGCTTGACCACAAGGCGGAGATAAGCATATTTACCCGTGATATGCTCAACCGTGAAATACATAACGGTGTAAATATCACATTTGCCACCGCACGGTCTATCGCATCTGCCGCCCCGATAGTAAGCGGAGTTGATTTTACACTGCCGATCATAACACATAACGGCGTATTTATAATAGACCCCAAAACCAAAGAGCGGCTTATCAGCCACTTTTTCAGCGATAATTCAAAGGAAATACTTAAATCATACTTTACCGAACATGAAGAATCCTTGCTGGTCACATCGTTCATAGACGGCAAGGAAAGGCAAAGCTGGCTTGACAGCCGTATAAATGCCGGTACAAGAAATTATATAAAGCAACGTCAAAGCGATATCCGATTAAGAGAATGTAAAACCCTTGACGAGCTGTTTGAAGGGGATATCTTTTATGTGACGCTTATCGGGCCAAAACAATCCCCTGCCGAGTTGGACGAGGTATTTTATAATAAAAACGGCTTTACCAGAAACTATCAGGCGGACACCTACGACCTAAAGGAATATTGGTACGAGATATACCGCGACGATGTATCTAAGGCAAACGCGATAATAGAGCTTTCCAATCTGCTGGGCGCGGACGAGGTGATAACATTTGGCGACAACCTAAACGATATCCCAATGCTCAAAGAAGCAGACCGCGGCTATGCGGTATCAAACGCGCTGGACGAGTTAAAGGCTATGGCGACCGGAGTTATCCGCAGTAATAACCAAGGCGGAGTACCTATATTTATATCCAACGACAACTGCACAGTGTGGGAATATCAGCGGCAACCGCAGGATGCCGAACCTGACACAGAAAAATTTTCACGTTGTCTTGCGGCATATGTTCCTGACGATGAAGGAATAGGAACATTGAACGAAAAGCAGATACATTCCGTACTGAAAAGCTACTTTGCCTCTACCCTTTATGATAAAGAAGTAAAGATAGGCAGTTATTTTGCTGACCTTATCACCGAAAACGGCATATTTGAGATACAGACACAGCAGTTTAAGAATCTGGTAAAAAAGCTGGACTGCTTTTTGCAGGTATCACATGTCACGGTTGTGTATCCTTTCCACAAGACCACAAGGCTGAATTACGTCAATAAAGGCAGCGGCGAGCTGATGAAAACAAGCAGAAAGACCGTACATAAAAATATCACCGATTTTTTTATTGAGCTTTACAGGATAAAACAATACCTGAACAATCCTAATCTTACTATCTGTGTTGCGGAGCTGACAGTAGATTATTACCGCTTTACCCAAAAGGATATGAAGCGTCGCAGGACAGACAGAAAGCTGACTGTACCCACCGCTCTGACGGGACTGATATATCTTGAGGACAGCGACAGCTATAAGCGGTTTATGCCGGAAGAGCTGCCGCAGATTTTTACAAGAAAAGAGCTGGCGAAAATCTTAAAAAACTGCGAAACCTCTATTTTCATAGAGATAATGAAGGATGTCGGACTTATTGATTTTGCCGGCAAGAACGGGAATGAATATATATATAAAAGAACCGACGGCGAAAGCATTTAACTTTCGCCGCATTTTCATATTTACTTTGCAAAATTCACAAAATCTTCGGGATACATCTCATAATCAATAAAAGACTGCAAATTGCCTAGTTGATCTGTCCATGCGTTTTCACACAGCCTGACCTTTTTGAACCCAAGCATTTCGTAGACGTGCTGTGCCCGCTTGTTATTGACATTGGTATCAAGTATTATCTTCTTATATCCCATGTCATTAAACAATGAGGAAATAAGCATACCCAGCAGCACCCTGCCCAGCCCCTTATCGTGCAGCGAAAAATCGCATATCTTTATGCCTATTCTCGCCGTGCCGTCTCCTACATCTTCATAGTTCGTTTCGCCTATCGGTACAGACGCTTTTTCGATTATCAGCCGTCTGTATTCATCGGTGTCTCTTGCCAGACTTTCGGCGATTTCTTCGGCTGTTGTACCCAGTCCGTTGGGGAAACCTGCATGTGCCATGACGGTGCCGTCGTTCCACCATTTTGCCAGTTGCGCGGCGTCATCTTCCGTCGCGTTTCTGATAGTAAGATCTTTGAATTTTAATAACATATTATCCTCCGTTTTTTGGGAGGGTTAAAGTATAGTCGCCCTCCTGTCTGTTTTTTGGGTTACATATACTGTATGTCTCATTATCATCATTCCTTTCATGTAAATTTATATATAACGCATTGGCGTTATAAGCTGTTATATTCCGAAAATGGCATAATCATTTTCAGTGCTTGACCTCCGGATATAGTCACTCTTTTCAAGACACCCGTTCTGGTTATTAATATACGCTTGTAAAACAGCTCTGCTGAGATTGGTTATATCATTGTGCTGTACGGCTTCTTCCGCTGTAAGAAGTAATATCTCGCTGTTCTCCCACCCGTCGGAAATGGGGGTGCCTGAAATATAATCCATAAGGAATATAACACACCACTGTTCCGGTGTAAACTGTATAGAAAATACCGAGCGAACTTTTGCTTTAACTTGTGTCTCTTCGTATATCTCCCGTTCTGCTGCTTTGGTAGGCAGTTCTCCTTCGGACACATATCCACCGGGCAGCAGTATTCTGCCCTCTGCATTGCCATAGGTGTGGCGCACCAAAAGTATTTTCCCGTCAATCTCAACTATTCCGCATACGGTGAAATATTTGTTGTTCACCCTATCAATCCTTTCGACCTATTTATAGTATAAGCAATATACTTATTCCAACTCTGCAACCGTGACACCCATTTCGCCCTCGCCGTATACGCCGTCACGGAACTTCTTCACATGCGGGTTGCGCCGCAGATACTGCTGTACAGCAGACCTCAGTGCGCCGGTGCCTTTGCCGTGTATTATCGTAACGACTGAAATACCGCTCAGCAAGCAGCCATCAATAAATCTGTCAACCTCCATAACGCCCTCATCACCCATCATTCCGCGGATGTCGAGTTCCATAGAGGATTTACGGGTGAAGTTGCTTTCAACACTCTTGCTGACCTTGTTGGCAGGCTGTTTTTTGCTCTCCTGCTTTTTCTCGACCAAACGCAGATTTTCCAGCTTGGTCTTGGTTTTCATTGTGCCTACCTGTACAAAGCAGATGTTTTTCGCGTCCGGCAGCCTGATAAGCGTACCCTCGCTGTCAAGGTCGGCGAGCCGTACCGTATCCCCTACTTTAAGCGGTCGCGGCAGAACATATTGCTCTAACTTTCTTCCGCTTACCGGGTTGGCGGTATCGTACATTTTATTCATTGCAGAGCCGACCCTGCCGCGCGCGCCCTTTACCCTTGCAGAAAAGTCTTCGCTTTCCTTTTCCTTTTTCAGCTTTTCAAGGTCCTCCAGCAGCAAGTCGCCCTCAAAGCGTACCTGCTCAATAATGCTCATCGCCTTATTACGCACCGCCTGAAGCTCTTTTTCCTTATCCCGCTCCAGCCGCTCGCGCTGGGTTTCCAGTTCTTCGGTCAATTCCTTTGCGCGGCGGGCGTCTCTTTCCGCCTCGGCTCTTACCTGCTCCAGTTCGGTACGTGTCTTTTCCAACGCCTCAACCGCTTGCTCAAACCGCATATTCTCACTGCTGACAAGGGCTTTCGCCTCATTTATTATATCTTCGCTCATTCCCAGACGAGATGATATCGCAAACGCGTTGGATTTTCCCGGGACACCTATAATGAATTTATAGGTCGGCTGTAAGGTATCAACATCAAACTCACAGCAGGCGTTTTCAACTCCGTCGGTCTCTATTGCAAACAGCTTTACCTCTTGATAGTGTGTTGTTGCCATTACACGGCTGCCGCGTTGCTGTAATTCACGCAGGACGCTGACCGCCAGCGCCGAGCCCTCTACCGGGTCTGTGCCCGAGCCAAGCTCGTCCAGCAGCACAAGCGACCTGTCGTCGGCAGTTTTAAGTATTCCGACGATATTGTTCATATGAGACGAAAAAGTGGAAAGGCTTTGCTCTATACTCTGCTCGTCGCCGATGTCAACGTATATCCTGCCGAACATACCTATCACGCTGTTGTCCGCCGCAGGTATCATCATGCCGCACATCGCCATCAGTATCAGCAGACCGGCGGTCTTCAGCGAAACCGTCTTGCCGCCTGTATTCGGACCGGTGACTATCAGAGAGGTATAGTCCGCACCCAACTCTAAATCAACCGCAACCACCTTGTCTTTGTCAATAAGCGGGTGGCGCGCTTTTTTCAGCGTAAAGCACGGCTCGTCAGTGATTGCGGGTACAGAGCCTTTAAGCGCAGCGCCGAAGTTCGCCTTGGCAAAGTATATTTCCAGCGTTATCAGGTTGTTGTAGTTGGCAATAAGTTCGGCGGAAAACTCGCCCACCGATTGGGACATTTCACGGATTATACGTTCTATCTCTTCCTGTTCGCGCGACTGTAATACCCTTATCTCATTATTTGCCTCGACAACGCTCATCGGCTCGATAAACAGCGTGGCGCCGCTGGAGGAAGAATCATGCACCAGTCCGCCTATCTCGCTTTTATACTCGGTCTTTACAGGCACTACAAATCGCCCGTCACGCATGGTGACAAGGCTTTCCTGTAGATATTTGCGCTTTTCCGAGCTTTTTATCAGCTTGTCCAGCTGCTCACGCACCGACAGGCTTTTCTTGCGGATTGTGCGTCTAATACGCGCAAGCTCTTCACTTGCGTTGTCGGACAGCTCTTCTTCAGAGATTATCGCGTTGGATATTGTGTTTTCCAGCCGTTTGTTGGATATTAGCATATTAAAATACTGCGACAGCTGCGTTTCTGTGCCGCTGCACTGGTCATACCAGCTAAGCAGTCCTTCCGTCTCACGCAGTACCAGACCGATATCCATCAGCTCGCGCAGCGACAGCGACGCGCCCTGCGACGCTCTTTTCGCGGAAAAGCATATATCCTTTATATTAAAAAATCTCGGTGTGCCGAACTTTGAGGATAGCGTAAACGCGTCATCGGTCTTTTTTATCTCGGTCTTTACCTCATCAATATCGGTAAACGGCTTTATTTTAAGTATTTTTTCCTTGCACGCGTCACAGACCGCGTGTTCGGCCAAAAGAGCCAGAATTTTATCCAGCTCCAGCTTTTTATATTCTTTTCTCATTGTCATTCCTCTTGATTGAAGTAGTCAAGTTGTAAGTCTTTATAATATCTCAGTGTATCAAATGTACGCCCTAACTGCGACTGTAAATAAAACTCTGTTATATCGCTGAATATTTTTTCGTATTTTGGTGATATTTTGAATTTAAACAACTTTTCGTTGTCGCTGTATGCCACATATCTCAGAATATGCAGCACCGTCGGGTCTATCTGAAACGAATCTGTCCCGCGGACAAACGTCTTGAAGCAATTTTCGCAGTATATCATACCCTCATTCGGCAGAAAGTACATAACATCGTCTGTATAGCATGCGCACTGCTGACAGGCACGCAGATCCGGCATAAAGCCGATATGGGTTATAAAGCGAAATTCAAAAATAGATTTGATAAAATCAAGCGGCAATTTGGCCTTTTC
Organism: Eubacterium sp.; assembly: GCA_022511265.1. GTDB lineage: Bacteria > Bacillota > Clostridia > Oscillospirales > Ruminococcaceae > Ruminiclostridium_E. The sequence goes on from JAFLRX010000001.1 coordinate 6,677, forward strand.
CAACTGGTAAAACGCCATACAGACAAAGCGCAGCAGCTCGCCGTGTTCTTCTTCGGATGTGGCGCAGTATTTTATCAGGTCGGCAAAATAAACCGCAAGCGAAAAAGCCTCCAGGCTATTCGCGATATCATAAAAGTTGTATATCGGTTCAGTGCTGTTTATGGTGTAATAGCTTGTCCCCTTTTTGTTAAGGCAAAAATCGGCATAGCTGAACATGGACGCGGCGGCGGAATTTCTCCCGCCCAGCTTTTTTACGCCGTGCGCCATGACCTCTACCATGCCGAGCTTATCGGTAAAGACGTCGAGAAAGCAGTTATTGTCGCCTATCTCCCGACGTCCTATGACTATCCCTTTTACCGTAACAAGCATTTTGCTCACCTTATATCAGTCAGCCTTAAGTCCTAAATCGGCTATAACGGATTCTTTATTCCGCCAGTCCTCTCTCACCTTTACCCAAAGCTGCATATTTACCTTGCACTCGAAATATTCTTCCATCTCCTGCCTTGCAAGAGAGCCTATTTTTTTCAGCATTTCACCCTGTCTGCCGATTATCATACCCTTGTGCGATGCCTTTTCGCAGAGTATCACCGCGCCGACGTCGGCTATGTCTTTACCGCTGCGATTTTTGCGCATTTCAAGGCTTTCAATATATACCGCCGTGCCGTGGGGAATCTCATCCTGCATATTGCGCAGTATCTTTTCACGGACAAGCTCCGCCAGCCATACGCGCTCGGTCTGGTCGGTGGGCAGGTCATCGTCAAAATAATGTGGTCCTTCCTTTGCGTATTTTTCGAGCACCGGCATTATTTCATCGGTGTTTATTTTATTCTTTACGCTTATGGGGATTATCTCCTTAAAATCAAACAGTGCGCTGTACGCCTCGATTGTACCAAGCAGCTTGGTCTTGTCCTTTACCAGGTCAACCTTGTTGATAAGCAGAATAACATCTACCCCGCGCGTCTTAAAGCTGTCGATAAGCATGTGCTCGGTCGGAGATATACTCTTGGTAGCGTCAGTCATAAGTATGATAACATCCACGTCGTCAACACTGTCCTTGATGGATTTTACCATCTGATCCGACAGCTTGTTTCTCGCTTTGTGCATACCGGGGGTGTCTATAAAGACATACTGTGTCTCCCCTTTGGTAAGCACTCCGTTTATTCGTGTGCGGGTGGTCTGCGGCTTTTCGCTGACTATAGCCACCTTTTCACCTACAAGTAAATTTACCAGTGACGACTTTCCCGCGTTGGGTCTGCCGGTCACCGCTATAAAAGCTGATTTAGTATTCATTTATCCTTTTTTCCTTTAATATTCCTTTTCTTTCCTTTTGCGATAAACAGATAAAACACACACAGCGACCCAAGCATCATTGAGATATGCCAGATATCCTGTGTTAAAAACTTAAATATAAGTACAAACCTGCTTATATCCCAAAACATTATCACCGCGATGATAACCGCCGCTATCGCGGATATCATAACCGCGCCAGCGGCAATGTCCTTGCCCGCCTTGGCAAGTGCGGAATATCCAGGCGACACCTTGTCTATCACCACTTCTATAGCGGTGTTTATCATCTCAGTGCATATTACGATAAGACAGGTAAGTATCAGCAGGATTATCTCTCCCCGTGACAGTTCGTAAAACTGCGCAACGAAAAACACCACTATCATTGCAACGATATGGATACGCAAATTTGTTTCGTGCCTTACACAAAACGCAATGCCGTGTGCCGCGTACTTAAAGCTGTTTATCAGCTTTATAAAAAAGTTCATTTTACCCGCCGATCTCCGGACGCTTAATATCAAGATTGTTTAATATCCTATCCTGAAGCTCGTTCATTATCTTTTCTCCGCCCGGGTCATCCTCATGAGTATAGCCGAGCAGATGCAGAGTCGAATGGGTTGCGAGAAAAGCCACCTCACGCACCAGCGAATGTCCGTATTCTATCGCCTGCGCATGCGCCTTTTCCATTGAAATAACTATATCCCCCAGCATATAGCCGCCGTTTTCGGGGTTTACGTCATATATATCATACGCGCCCAGCGGAAAGGAAATAACATCAGTAACCTTGTTCTTCCCACGGAATTGCTTGTTAAGCTGCTTTATCTGCTCGTTATCAACCAGCGTCACCGAAACGTCCCAGTCCCCGTCATAATCGGTCTCCTTCAGCGTTTCCTTGACGCAGCGGCGGATAACTGTTCGCAATCCCTTAGGCACCTCTATCGCCTTCTGATCATTCCTGAAAGACATAAAAACCTTTATCATAGCATTTTACCGTCCTTTAATCTTTTGTACGTCTCTTTTCGTTATAGTCTTCATAAGCCTTTACGATGCTTTGCACAAGTCTGTGGCGCACAACATCCTTTTCGGAAAACCGCTGTATCTCTATATCCTCTACGTTTTTCAGAACCTTCATCGCCTCGACTAAGCCCGATCGTCTCGCGTCAGGCAGGTCTATCTGAGTGATATCACCGGTTATCACCATCTTGCTGTTAAATCCCAGACGGGTAAGAAACATCTTCATCTGCTCGGGTGTGGTGTTCTGTGCCTCGTCAAGGATAATAAAGCTGTCGTCCAGCGTGCGCCCTCTCATATAGGCAAGCGGTGCTACCTCTATAACCCCGCGCTCCATATTACGCTGAAACGCCTCGCTGCCCATCATATCAAACAGCGCGTCATACAGCGGACGCAGATACGGGTCTACCTTGTTTTGCAGGTCGCCGGGCAGAAAGCCGAGCTTTTCCCCCGCCTCTACCGCGGGACGGGTTAGAATTATCCTCTGTACCTCATGCGCCTTGAATGCCCGCACAGCCAGTGCTACAGCAAGATAAGTCTTTCCTGTGCCGGCAGGACCGACACCGAAGACTATGGTGTTTTTCTTTATGCTGTTTACGTATCTGCTCTGACCCACGGTTTTGGGCTTTACAGGCTTTCCGGTATGGGTGACACATACACAGTCGGAAGAGATGGCGCTTATCTCGGCACCCGCGCCCTCATTCACCATAGATATGGCGTATCTTACGCTTTGGTCGGTTATCGGCTCTTTTCTTCCGGCAAGATCGATAAGCGCGTTTAACACCTCTATAGCCTTATCGGCGGCGTTTTCCTCGCCGCGCACCCTTATCTCGTCCTCGCGGCTGAAAACGGATACTTTGTATTCTTTTTGTATTATGTTGATGTTTTCGTCAAAATCTCCGAATATGTCATGCATTATGCCTATATCCGGAAGCGAAAGAGATCTTTCCGTCATATATTGTCCTTTCTTTTATACGTCTGAAGATCCGTGTTTCAGGTCTATTTATACTAGTATACCATATTCCGACTTAATTTTCAACATTTATCCGTAAATTATACTTATTTCCTGTTTTTTGCCAAAAGGCTTTTCCAACGTGTACTTAACTGTCAGCTTTATCCCGTTTTCGTCAGGAGTAAACGTCTTATCCGAGGAGACTATCTCGGCATCGGACAAAAAGTTTTTCTCATAGTCTTTGCGCCGTCTCTCCAGCTGTTCGGTGATGTCACGGTTGGTGTATGTAACTTCTCTCTCGGTGTACTGCGTGTAAATGCCTTGCCTTACCTTAAACGGGGTATCCAGCCCGAAAAAGCTGATATTATAGGTATCCTCGGAATAGCTGTAATCGTCTGTGGGCGCAGTCCCGCTCTCCCACGGGACAGGTACGGAAAATCCGCCTATCATAAAATATGAATTACGTATCTGCTCGCCGTCCGCAACTCTTTCTACTGTTTTAAACGGCAGGTAAAATTCTTCCGTCTGCTCTGTGCGGACGATAAATTCCCCATCCGAATGTACATAGACGATGTGCCCGCCGTTGTCGTTTACCGTTCCGCTGACCAGCACCTGTCCTTTGCTCACACCGCTGCCTACAGTGGTTTGCAGCGTCCCGCGGTGGACTATCGCGCTTATCAGCTGACCGTCACAGTCGGCTATAATGTTGCAGGGAGTGCTCACCGGTATCTCAGGCTCTTCAATCTGCACCGATTCTCCGACCTTTACATATACTCTGCTGCCCTCACGCTCTACGCTGACCCATGACAGCTCACTTATCGTGTTAACGGTATTCAGCTCGCATATCCTTGTATCAAAGCTGAATTTGCCCGCACCGGGACTAAGCCCCTCTTTTTGCAGGACGTTAAGTATCTCGGTATCCGCCACTGTCTCATTTCCGCTCACTCTTATATCCCATACAAACTGCGACAGTATGAGAATAATCGCAAGACAGCTGAACGCGCCGAATATGATACCCCATCTTTTTCGGTATTTTCGCAAGAAAAAATATATACCTTTGCGCTCGGTCGCCCTTATCCGTACCTTGTACTTTACCGCTGTACGCGCGATGAACTCATAATCCCTCGGATATGCCAGTGCGCTTAGCTTTCCGTTTTCCTGTCTGATATCAAATAGCTGTATGTTGTTTTCGACAAGCTTGCTTATCAGCTTTTCCTGAAATCCACCCAGGCAGCTGAATCTTACATATCCCAGACTTCTTTTTGCTTTTGCCTTTTTCAATTCTTTTATTTCCTTTCTTTATCGTTATTTTCAAACGTTACGGACTCTATCTTTCCCAATATTTTTACGCTGTCGTATGAAAAGTTCGTCATAGACAGATCCAGCCCGATTATCTTTACGGTGTTCTTTGCAAGCCGCAGCTTTATGACGTTTTCCTCAAGCAATAATACCTCTCTGACATATTCTATCGCCAGAGCCCTGTTGTCCTCAAAAGAGAGATAAGAATGGTTTTTTATGACATTCTTAAAGCTCTCAAATTTCATTGCCAGTTTATTTACGTTCATTTTTTCACCGTCCTTTCATATAATCTATATGCAAGTACGGCAAAAAAAGAATAAGGAATGATGCTATGAAGAAAAAGGAAAAAATCAAAATTCTGCTTTTTGCGGTTTTAGGTCTTATTTTAGCGGTAATGCTGATAAGCGACAGCAAGGGCGTATCTCAGGCGGTAATATCCTGCATAGACGTATGCCTTAATTCTCTGATACCGTCGCTGTTCGGTTATATGGTGCTGTGTACGCTGCTTACCAAAAGCGGACTGGGAAACCTTATATTTTTGCCGATATGGTATATTTTCCGCCGAATTATAAAGCTTGACAGTAAAATGTTCAGCGTGTTTATGATGAGCCAAATAGGCGGCTACCCTGTCGGTGTACGTCTGATAAGCACTTTAATTTCGCAAAACAAAAATTATAGCGAAATTGCAGAGAAATGCACACTGTTTTGTTATAACAGCGGACCGGCGTTTGTTGCCGGGATGGTCGGGATAACGGTGTACGGCAGCCTTGAAGCAGGTATTATAATATTCATATCCTGCCTTGTATCAAATTTTCTGCTGGCAACAGTAATGACCCGCAGATTTAAGCCCGAAATGAGCATAAAAAAAGAGCTGCCAGACCTCTCGGTCACAACGGTCAAAGACAGTCTCATCTCAACCGGGCACGCTCTGCTTACCGTGTGTCTGTCAATGGTGCTGTTCAATACGGTTTTAGAGCTTATCCGATACTCAGGCGTTGAGCTTGCTAACGGAAAGGTAATAAACACAGTGCTTATGAGCGTATGGGAGATAACAAATATAACAAAATCCGGCTTGCTCCTCCCCCTTCCGATAGCGGCCACACTTATCTCATTCGGAGGTCTTTGCGTTGTCTTTCAAATACTTACACTGAGCGATTACAAGCTGAACGCTCTGAGATTTATCGCAGCAAGGGCAGCAGCATCTCTGCTGTCCGGCATAATATGCTATATTATTACTATGCTTACGGGATATATACCGAGTATGCAAACCGCCGGATTTTATGCACCTGACCTGCTGATACACAATCCGCCGGTAGCGGTTTGCATAGCAGCAATGACGGTGATATTGCTGTCTTGCATCGTAAAGCTGAGAAATAACGAACGATAGACATAACGTATCTTTTCCCAACGAATATGCTTAAAAAAATTGTTGCTTAACAGTACAAAATTTACATTATATTAAGTTTATACTTATATCTATTTAAAATATTTAATAGTTGTAATGCTTTAAATTTATATGCATTGACATATATTTCTAAATATAGTATAATATACACGATTTCCTTATAAGGGGATTATAAATTAAAGAAAAGGAAGAGAAAATCGATGAGGCACTCAAAAACGGCAAAACGTTGCTTAGCTTCGTTTCTCGCGTTTTATATGTTTATCAGCGCATTGCCTATCTCGGCAATGGCTGCCAAAGCAGACGCGAACAACGGTAAGCAGCTGATTGCACAGGAAGTGGAAGGTCTGTCCCGTCTCGAAGACGTACAGGGATCGACCGACAGAGTATCTCCCGCTTACGATGACGATGATATTGTTATCGCTATCGTGCAGCTGGAAGGTAACTCGGTGCTGGAGTCGCTCAGCGGGGCTGCCGCATACAGTGCAGGCAACGCTTCCGCAGGCGAGAAGATTTCCGGCTATTTGTCATCATTTCCCGCTAAGGTCCTTTCTAAAGGCATTACAATATGCCAGAATGTGGTCCTTGCAGACATCCGTGAATTGAGCGGACAAGATGATGACGAAGTACAGGTAGTTTCTCAGTGGACTAATCTTGTAAACGCTATGGCTATCCGTGTTCCTTACGGACAGCTAAAGCAGATCCGCGAGCTACCCGGTGTAAAACGTGCGTATGTACAGCACACATACGCTGTTCCTGAGCCTATGCCCGGTACCGGCAACGGCGGATACAGCTACGACATGGTAGACCTTAGCACCGCATGGGCTGAGGGATATACCGGACAAGGAATGGTAGTAGCTGTTCTGGACACAGGTCTTGACCTGGAATGGTCCACCTATTGGGACGACAATGCAGGCGATAACATCACCGGCATACGCCGCGTTCATGAGGCATTCCGTGAAAATTCATTCAAAAATCTTGACAGTGTTAATGATTTTGCCCGTTACAGCAAGACTTCTGCAGTGAACAAGATCAATACGCTCGGTACATCGCTTCATGCCGTACAGCTCGCACCTAATGCGGCAGATATAATGTACAAGAACCTTAAGGTTCCCTTTGCATTTGACTATGCAGGCGTGGTTGACCCCTACACCGGTGAGGTTATCGGCGGTGACGTAAACGTATACCCCGGCATAGATGGAAGCGACCACGGAACACATGTATCCGGTACGGTTTTAGGTTATTCCGCTACCGATGAGGGAGAAGTTACTTTCTCAGGTGTGGCTCCCGACGCGCAGCTTCTTATGATGAAGGTGTTTGACGACACCGGCTCCGGCGGAAGCGAATCTGCATTCATCAACGCTCTTGAAGACGCAATGCTGCTGGGCGCGGATGTAATAAACATGAGCTACGGCTCTGACAACGGCTTTGGCTTTGACGATACGGCAAGCGTTGACGTATATGCCGCACTGGAGGAGGCAGGCATAATCCTGATGACCTCCGCAGGCAACAGCTCACATTCCGCTGAAAACAATAACTACGGCGGATATAACCTGAGCTCTGACCCTGACGTCAGCATGATCAGCTCTCCTGCTGTTTATCCCTCCAACATAGCCATAGCTTCTATCAACAGCACGGTACAGTCCAACTCTTTCCTGTGCTGGAACGACGGCGAGGATCACAATGCAGCTTATTCCGATCCTTATACGGTAGCAATGAAATATTTGTTTACCGATGAGTATCTGGAGGACGGCATTGAGATAATCAAGGTAGACGGCGTCGGCGAATACATCGACTACTACAACGCAGGCTTCCGTACCTATTACGGCTACGGCGAGCAGGGCAAGACCGGTATCGCACTGGTAAAGCGCGGCGAGATATCCTTTGCCGACAAGATTACCAACGCGGAGTCCTTTGCATGGACCAATTACCAGCAGGGACAGTATGTTTCCGGCGGTGTGCTGGCTGTAATAGTATACGACAGCGACCCGAACTCTACCGAGCTTATCAATATGGCTGTAGACGGAACTACACTGACCTCGGCATTTATTTCCGGCGTTGACGGTGCCGCGATTGCTGCCGCGATCGATGCAGGCAAAACAGTTAAGCTGACCAAAGTGGAAAAAGAAGACCGCATAACCGAGTGGGATCAAGGCGGCGAGATGAGTGAGTTCACCTCTTGGGGTTCAGGTCCCAGCCTTGAGCTTAAGCCTGAGATATCTGCCCCCGGCGGCAACATTTGGTCTTCTGTATTTGACACCACCTATTTTGGCGGTGCAGGCACTTATGACGACTATGACGGTTCATACGCTATGATGAGCGGTACTTCGATGGCTGCTCCTCACATGAGCGGTCTGGCTGCTCTGGTTAAACAGTATGTAAAGGATAAATTCCCCAACATCAGCGCATCCGAGCAGGACGAACTGACAAATCAGCTGCTGGTCAGCACGGCAATCCCGCAGCTTCAGTATGAGGATTCTTATTATTCACCCCGTCAGCAGGGCGCGGGTCTTGTCAATATCGGCGCGGCAATAACCACACCCGCATATATTTCCGTTGAGGACAAGCTGGTCGGCAAGCTGGAGCTTGGCGACGACGCTGACTGGACAGGCAAATTCCCCTATGAATTTAAGATAAACAATCTTACCGACAAAACTCTGACATACGATGCAGAGCTTATCATCCAGTGTCCTTATTTTGCTGAGGCATACGGATACACCTTCTCTCTTGATGAGGATATAATGATCGACGTTGTAGACCTCGGCAAGATAACCGTTCCCGCAGACGGGAAAACCGTAAAGGGCGAGATATCCCTTGACGACGATATTATCGAAGTATTAAGCGAGCTGTTTGAAAACGGCACATTTATTGAGGGCTACATCATCCTTACAGGTGAGGATGTTCCTCAGATAGGTCTTCCCTTCTTGGGCTTCCTTGGCGACTGGACCGCTGCTCCTATCTTCGATGCAGCTACATGGCTGGATGCTCCTGAGGATGAGGACGGCTATGCAAGCATATGGAACAACGACGCTACTTGGGGACTCTCCGTTGTAGGTTATTATGACGGATACAGCTACTACAATCTCGGTCAGAACATGTTCGACCCCTTCTCCGGAGAAGATCAAGAAGTATATCTGGAAGAGAATATCACTATTGCCCCCGGCACCGGTGTTATCCAGTCGATCAACGACTATGTGCTCTATCAGATGCGTGACGCAAAGCTGATCGTGCTTGAGGCGCATGACGCTAAGACCGGCGAGTTGTACTATTATGACCTTTCTGCTTATATGACAAGGTCATATTATGAGACCGATTATGGCTTTGCTATACCTTGGTCAGCTTTCTATATGTCAGACTATAACATCTGGGACGGCACCGACTTAGACGGCAATGTACTGCCCAGCGGTACGGAGGTAACCTTTACCATCACCGCATACGGTGACGGCGAATATCCCATGGCGATAGATCCCTCCGACGGAAAGCTGCATACCGACTTTGAAGCGGTTGATCCCTGCGATCCCGCAACAGAGCCTACCTTTAACGGGCACGCTATGGATAAAACGGGAGACATTATCTCCTTTAATGTTATGGTTGATACCGTAGCGCCCAAGCTGCAAAACAGCGCAGTTACCTGCTATGAAAAGGATGGCAGAGTATATATTTCCGGCACCTTTATCGATGACGGTTCTATTGCTTCTGTTGAGGTTTATCCGCAGGTTGCACGTACCTATAACTTAGATGCTAACCCCTATGCAGATCCCGATTATATCGAGTATGGCATGGACAACACCAGTCCCTTCTACTCCGAGCTTATCTATGACGCCGATGTGGGCGAGTGGTACTTTGAAGCAGATGTAACAGAGTATGAGCACGTAGATTCCTATTACGGCGAGAGCTATTATTATAACTTTGAGTGGACAGGCAACGTATACATCTTCGGCGGCGACTACGGCGGAAACGACCGCGGCTATGCTGCACATGTTGATACCACTGAGGGTCTGACAGTTGTTCCGAGCAGCGGACTGCTCTATGTAGGCGATGACTTTGATCTGGAGGTAGTTGATAACACCGGCTCAGGTCTGCCTTTGACTTATACCTCCAGCGACCCTGATGTTGCTACCGTGGACGAGTATGGTCATGTAGTTGCTGTTGCACCGGGTCAGACTACCCTTACCATAACCAACGGCGAGGACACCGTTGTCTGCATCGTTGCAGTACGCGATTATGTGACCGAGGTGCTTGACTTTGAGTTGTCTATCGACCACTTCTCTACTATGAAGCCCGATGGCTCTCTTATCGTTAAGGTCGTTAATCTCGAACCTGCCAACGTAAAGCTGGAAGAGATACGTTGGGAAGTTTATGAGGATGAGCAAACAGCTGAGAACTACGAGGGTATGGTAAACGTAGCACGTTATTCCAGCGACGGTCTGACCGGTGAAATCTTCCTCAACTATGATACAAACAGCGAGTTCCCGATACCCGGCGGTTCTGGTCAGTTAGACGTAACGCTGAACGGCGTAACACGCTCTATGACATTTGACTGGGCAGATCTGTATACTTCTTCTACCGATGACGGTCTTATCTCCGATACCTCTCTTGCCGGAGAACAAACTATCTATGTAGAAGAGGGTGAGACGGCTACTCTTATCGCTAAGTACCGTCAGTCGAATGCACACGGCTTTATTCCTGTAGAGCTGTACACATTAGAAAATGCATATCAGTACGGCTATTCCAACCCCACTGAGCCTGCAACCGGTCTGGTGCTAGATGGTGCCCCCTTTGCAAATAATGACTTAGAGTGGAGCGGAAAGCTTGTAAATCTTGAGGGATACGCTTTGCCGGAATCCATTGAGGTCGGCACAAGATATGATTATGGATATGAGTACTGGTGGGAGAACAATACTTACAATACCTACTATACTTATGATAATCAGACCGGTGAGATTTGGGTGAAGAATGCGCCTTACGGAGCTACCAGCACTCTGGTTATTCGTGCAGATGGCGTTGAAATGGTCGGCAATCCTGCCGGCGAACTTAGCGGCACTGAATGGGAGCGTCCCGATAGCCTGTATGGTCCTTTTGAATGGGAGTTTGTTTCCGGCGTAGACGGCGAACTGACTACTGAAGAGGATGTATACCTTAACGGAACCAACAAGAATGTTGCTTACTTTACGGCAGACGAACCCGGCGTAAGCTATCTCAAGGCTACCAGCAAGGATGGCAAGTATTCGCTGGATATTGCTGTAATTACTATGCCTAAGACGGCTGAGAAAATTGATGTTGAGGATACGACCAAAGATGGAACAGAGCTTAACGGTCATAATCTGGTAATGCAGGTAGGAGATGTCGAGCAGCCTATAATTACACTCACTCCCGAGCCCACAATGGATGTGGATAAGGAGCTTATCTGGACATCCTACAACCCTGAGGTGGCTACCGTAGATGAAAACGGCGTTATCACCGCTTTGACACCCGGATATGCTTATATTTCCGTAATGGTTAAGAACCGTGACGCTGACGCAACAGATATACTTGAGACATACGTACTTGTTCGTGTATTGGGTTATTCCGTAACATTCGTTGCTGATGACGAGACAATAGATGTCAAGTATGTACCTGAGGGATATGTACTTACCGATGATGATTATCCGGAAGTTCCTGAAAAGGAAGGCTACACCGGCGAATGGGAGAAGTACACCGATCCCGTAAACGAGGATATCATTATCAAGGTGGTTTACACTGAAATTCCGCCTGTGCTTCATTCCGTTACCTTTGTGGCTGACGGCGAGACAGTTGCTACCATAACTGTAGAGGACGGCTACACGCTGACCGATGCGGATTATCCGGCAGTCCCTGCAAAGGATGGCTACACCGGCGAATGGGAGAAGTATACTGACCCCATAACCGAGGATATAGTTATCAACGCGGTATACACCGAGATACCCGCAGAGAAACCTGACGAGCCTGTAGTGCCTGAGTACAATGTTACTGTAGACGGCGAGTGGACCGAGAACAGCGACACCGGTCTTAACTTTACGGTAGAGGGCGATTTGAGCCGCCTTGAAGAAGTAAAGGTTGACGGTGAGACTATCCCCTCCTCCGCTTATACGGTAAACGAGGACGGCACCGTTACTCTGAGTGCGGAATATTTGGCTACTCTGTCTGTAGGCACCCACACCTTGACGCTGGTATTTACCGACGGCGAGGCTTCGGTAGACTTCGTAATTAAAGAAGCGCCCAAGACAGAACAACCCGGACAAACCGAAAAGCCTTCTGAGGACGAGCCTAACGGCGACAACATTGATAATCCGCCTACCGGTGATAACAGCATCAACTTCGGCGTGATTATGTTACCGGCACTGCTGGTTTGCGCTATCGTGATTTGGCAGCTTTCTTCAAAGCGCCGCACGAATAAATAAAAGCGTTATTTAATAAAACAAAGCGGATGGATTTCGGTCCATCCGCTTTATTGTAACGAAAAGAAGTTAGCAGCTATAAAGATAGAAGCAATAGAAAAAAGCCGTTTGAAAACTTTCAAACGGCTTTGACTGTGGATTGTATTTTTAATATGAAAAACTAAAAAATATGCAGTAAAGTTGGCATGTTTTTTGTGACCTCAACAGTTCTTACTCTTCTCTTTATTCATAAACACAAAACTGATCTTTACCGCCTTTTTTCGCCTTGTAAAGAGCACTGTCGGCGCTGCGCAGAATGTCGTCAAAGTCGTACTTTCCGCACTCGGCAAGAGCAACTGAAGAAATACCGATACTGGTAGTAAGTTCGGAAAATTCTTTAAACTTCACATATTCTGACTTCAGCATATCCTGAAATACTTTTACTTGCCCTTTAACCTGTTCCATATCACAATCTCGGTTGATAACTATCAAAAATTCATCGCCTCCAAGTCGGGCTATGAAATCATCTTGGAAGTTTTCATTCATTACACGTGTAACTATCAGCAGCGCTTCGTCACCCATATGGTGACCGTAAACATCGTTTACCTGTTTGAAATTGTCAAGATCGACGCTGATGAGTGTAATACGTGACGCTTCTCTTATTTTTTCCAAATAATCAAACAGACTTCGCCTGTTGTTCAGTTCAGTAAGAAAATCGGTATTTGCGCTTTTTATTGTGCGCTGCTCATTCAGCCGCTCGATCGTAATATCACGGTATATTGTCATACTGCCAATCGCTTCGCCGAAAATATCGTTGATATTCTGCTGTTTAAAGCTGATAGTCCTTATTTCGTCTCCGTCATTCAGCAGAAACTCATCTTTATCAGGCAACTTCTTTACCCTGCCATTTAAATATTTGCTTACCCATTCCTTAACTGTCATTCCTGTCAGGTCCTCATGGATACCGAACATCAAGTCGAATTCCTTATTGGCATTCACTATAACATCATTATTATCGTTGACTACAACGGCGTAAGGCATGCCTTCAATTATTACATCCAACTCGTTGTTTATGTTGTGCAGGTCGGTTACATCGTGTGCGATGCCGCAAGTGCCGAAAATACTGCCGTCAAGATCAATAAGCGGAGATTTATATGTCTTGAACTGTCTCATTCCGTTCTTGGTCTTTATCTTTTCGTCAAATATACAAGTCTTACGCGCCTCCACTACAATATCCTCTGATTCGAGACAGACATATTCACCCTTTTCATATTCCTCACGGGGAATATCCCATATATAATAATGACCGCGTTTATAAATCTGCTCCTTGGTCTTTTCAACCAGCTTACAGAAGCTGTCATTAACGATAAGATGTGCGCCTACATCATCCTTGAACCACACAAGATCAGGAATACTGTCTATCGCCGTATCAAAGTATATTTTACCCTTGCGGGCGTCTGACTCATTTTTCATTGTATTTATAAGCCGTCTGAAATGTGCTGTAAGTATCGTATTGTCGTATCTCGCACCATCAGGCATTATAAAAATATCATCGGCAAGATCCAGCTCGATGGCTGACATATCTTTAAGTTCGCTGCCCTCTGCAAGAAGAACGCTTTTTACTCCTGTCGCTGACTCAGCTTTTACAAAATCAGCGACGCCATCTGAAATAACCGCACAATCACAAACTGTCAGCATGTTTACATCAAGATCTTTCAAAGAGCCAATTTCTATTTCGCAATCCTCCGGCAGTGAGATAGCTTGAAGAATCTTTTCAGGCTCATCTGATTCAGTTACAATAATAAATTTAAGTTTACACAAATACATAATTTTTCTCCTAAAAATGAAAACCAGCACACAGACAGCGTATTACTGCGGTTCCGGCATCGTTTTATATCATATTTATTATACAATATTTTTTTAATATTGTAAAGTATATCTTTATATTCTTTCTATGTTTTTTCAGTCTTGACAACAAACAGAAAAACCGCTTAACATTGCCGAAATGGTTTTGTTAAGCGGTTTTTGTTTGGCAAGTGTGCCCAATTTAGATGCCATCAGGAATGCCCTTGTCGTATTGTGCTCATCCTGATGTCGAGTTCTCGAAGCACGATTGCCAGATCGTCAGCGTCAGAGTGACCCTTATACATATCCTCTGTAAGCTGCATAATTTTTTCAAGCCCCGAGGCTACGAATTCCTTTCCGAAATAAGAAGCTGCAAAGAAATCCGCTTTCAATTCTTCTTCGCTGACGGCACCGGAAACCACAAGATCTGCACGCTTTTTGTCACGGTCTTCTTTGGATGATAACAGATCGCCATTGTAGTAATGACCAAGCTCGTGAAATAATGCTGTCCGTGCATAGGGTTTGCCGCGCTTTATATCGTAGTAAAGTTCTCGAATCATCATGACACGAGGCACCACACCATTTTCGCCACACGCCAAACAAGCAAAGTCGTAATCCCTTTCATCTTTCGGGGTGTCGTCAACAATGACTGCTACATTCTCTTTGAACAGCGGAGATGAAATCATGCCGGCAAGTCCGTTGGAAAGAGGCTTATTCATGTGAATTAGATTTATTCTGTCTTTCCTACAACCAAACCGCATTATCTGATATCGCATTACTTTTACCTCTATTCTGCTCGGTCTTTGAGCCACCTTCTTCGTGAGTTCACATTTTTATTATAACACATTATTGTGACTTTTTCTACGGTTTTCTTGATAGTTCAAGTCCCCCCAGTCATCCATTTTTGGGAGGTGCATCTATTTATTTTCATTGCAATTTTAGGTACGAAAAAATCCCGAAAACCGCATGGTTTCGGGATTTTCCGTGGCGGCATCTATTTTGGCCACCATTATTGGTTGCGGGAGCTGGATTTGAACCAACGACCTTCGGGTTATGAGCCCGACGAGCTACCCCTGCTCCACCCCGCGATATTTCACCTCTTTTTTAGTGCTTTTCAATTATACCACATTGTCTTTTACTTGTCAAGTCTTTTTTTGAAAAAATTAACAGAAATTAATAGAATTAAATTACAAAAAGCAAAAAGTATCCGCCCATAACGACACGGACGGACACTTTTGGATATGCTTTTATGCTTCCGTCTTTTTGATTTTGAAGAAAAATCTCAAAAATCCCGCCAAAATCTTAGGGCTTTTCCATACAACTATCTTCATATGTACCTCTCTTTCGTCAGCCGCAAAACAGCAGCCACAGACCTAAAGCAATCAGCAGCACTGCCAATACAAGCAGCATTACCTCAGCGGAGAGATATGTTAAACAGATAAGCGCGCCGATCCCGGCAAGTATTACTGCCGGTATGCAGTTTTTGCGATTATTGCGGTGTCTCATTTTTCCCTCCGTCGAATAGCTAAAGTTATTACACTTTATTCGCAAGAGGGAGATTTGGTTACTTCTTTACCGATAAAATAATTGCTTCGCCGTTGTAGACAGTGATTTTGCACGGCTTATCGGTAAATTTATTGCTTACACCTATCGGGAAATAATCAGTCATCACATAATGCTCCAGCGGATATTCTGCGTTTTCTATTGTTATCTCGCATTTTTCCGACAAGGAAAAAACCGACAAGTATCTTGATTTATCAGGAAACAGTTCAACGCTTCCGCCGCTCAATAGCATAGCATCTGTATTATCACCGCATATCCTGCCGGTAAGTCCTTCCTTTGCCATGTATTTAAGCGTCTGTATATTTGCAAGCGTGTGGTCAGTTCTTCCCATACATGCCCCGACAAGAGTTATATCGGCGTATCCGCGCTGCTGTGCAGTTTTTACCGCGAGCATAGTGTCGGTATAATCCTTATGCACCGGTGCTTTTATTATTTCTATCTCATCATTTGGTACAGAGCTTATGCTGTCAAAATCACCTATCAGCAAATCAGGGACGATACCTGTGGCGACGGCTTTTTCGTATCCGCTGTCAGCGCAAATAGTAAAGCTGTCCTTTGGAATATTAACTGTTTTACAACCTTCAGGTCCTCCGCAGATGATATAACACGGTTTATTTTTACTTAAATTCCCATTCATTCAGTTTCTTAGCCTCTTCATACATTCTGACATATGAGTCATAACGCGATCGGTTTATTTTACCCTGCTCTACCGCCTCTGTCACAGCGCACCCTGTTTCCTTTAAGTGCACACAGTCACGGTATCTGCAATGCTCAAGATAGCTTTCAAATTCTCTGAAAGTGTATTGTAGCTCTGATTTATCGACATATCCGTATCTGCTTACCTCTACCGTGGAAAAGCCGGGTGTGTCCGCAATATAGCCGCCGTCGGGAAGCGCGTACAGTTCTACCTGACGTGTGGTATGCCGCCCTCTGCCAAGCTTTTTGCTGATCTGCGCGGTGTTGATGTCAAGGTTAGGAAAAATGCGGTTCATAAGGCTGGACTTCCCTACACCGGAATTACCGATAAGCGCAGACAGCTTTCCGCCTATAGCGGAAAGTATCTCATCGCTGCCTCTGCCGCTTTCGTCACTGTATATCACCTTAAATCCGCAGCCGCGGTATATCTCAGCAAACTCCTCGCAGCCCTGTATATCATTTTTTGTTATGACAATTATCGGCTCGATGCCTTTGCCTTCAAAAATAGCGGTCAGCTTGTCTGTGACAAAAGCATTTGGCGGCGGATCGACCGCCGAGGTAACTATCAGCGCGCAGTCAAGGTTGGCAAGCGGAGGTCTGATAAGGTGATTTTTCCTCTCGGCTATTTCAGTAATGACCGGCTGTGCAGATTGTTCTATCTCTACTGTTACGTTATCTCCCGCACAGGGAGAGATTTTATTTTTGCGGAATATTCCGCGCGCGGTGCAGCATATAACACCGTCGGAGGTGACTACATCGTAGTAACCTCCGACAGCTTTGGTTATTATGCCGTTGTATAATTTTTTAGTCAACGTGCCGTTACTCCTGATATCAGCTTATTCTTTCCGGTGCGCTTTGACCTGCGGCAGCTCCGCCGACAGCGGGGTCGTCTACCTGCGGCTCGGAGGTTTCATCATCCGGGAAAGGTGTAGGCTCGGGTGTCGTAGGCTGAGTTGTCGTGGTGGTCGTCTCTATTACCGGAGGCGGAGGTGTCGTAACGGGCGCAGTTGCAGGCGGAGCAGTCTGGAACGGCGGCGTAGAGGTCGGAGTGGTCTGAACCGTCGGCGGGGTATAGCGCAGCTCTTCAAAGATATCCGGGTTCTCCTGTCTGGAAAGCTCAACCGCCGAATCGCTGGTATAATCTACAACTACCTCAAGCAATGTACCTCTGAGAGTAGAATCCTTGGTATTGGTGACTACTATCTGATATCTTGTCTCTTCCGATCCGCTGACTGCCCATGTAATGGTAGAACCTGCGTTGGCTATCATATCACGGGTCTCTTCTCTTTCTTTGAAGCCGGCGCGGTAATATTCAAATCTGAATGTTCCTGTATCAGATGCACTGGCAGGAATATCAATGGTTATCTCGTACTCTACCGTTACGCTTTCGCCGTTGCTTACTACAACCCTGACCTCAGAGCCCTGATTTACTACCGAGTTAGGCGCGGGATCCTGCTTAAACACGATGCCTTCCTCGTATTCGTTAGACGGCTGCTGCTCTTCGATAAGAGTAAGATGCTTTTCTTCAGCCTTTTCTCTTGCCTCTTCAATAGTCATATCAGTAAACTTGGGTACATTAACAGGCTTTTCGGCGTTGCCGAGGCTGACATAAACCTTTACCTCGGTGCCCTGATCTACCTTGGTACGCGCCGGTGGATCAGTCCTGATGACATAACCCTCGGCTACGTCGTCGTCCTCTACGTTTACTATTTTAGCTTTCAGCTTATCCTTAGTAAGAGATTGTACCGCATCCTCACTTCTCAGATTGGTAAAGTCTCTTATCTCCACCTCTTGCGGACCGTCACTGACGGTTATTTTGATAATGGAGTTTTTCTTGATCGTACGTCCCATGGGAGTTTCTTGATTCATTATCACATCTTCCGCAAATTCGGTAGAATATTCTCTGTCAATATCCAGCTGAAGCTCAGGGTATTCTTCCCTTACTTCATCAAGTGTTTTATTAATGAGAGACGGCATTGTCATTTCGTCGTCGTTTCCGCTGGTATTAGGGATGCTTCCGGTAACTATTGTAAAGATAAGCCACGCGGTCATTATAACGAATACCGACGCCACCGCAAACAGTATCGGCAGCAGCGGAGAACGCCTTTCCTCTACCTCGTCCTCATCTTCATCGTCATAGATATCCTCATCGGTATCATCATCCTCTGCGGGCAGCAGCTCTTCTTCCGTCTCCTGCTCGGGAGTTACTTTATCAAAATACTTGGTTGTCTCATCAGCGGACAAATATTTATACTCGAAAACGATGCTCGGATCCTTTTTGAACTCTTCGATATCGTTCATCATCTCTCCGGCTGTCTGATAACGCTGTGAAGGCTCTTTCTGCATAGCCTTGAGGGTAATTTCCTCAAGACCCTCGGGGATGGAAGAGTTTATCTCTCTCGGCATCTTGGGGACTGTCTGCATATGCTGCAAAGCGATAGCGACGGGAGTTTCACCGTCAAACGGCTTTTGCCCTGTAAGCATCTCATACAGCATAACACCTACCGAGTAAATATCGCTCTTTTCGTCGGTCATTTCACCTCTTGCCTGTTCGGGCGAAATGTAATGTACCGAGCCGATCGCCTTTTCAGACAGTGTCTTGTCGCTCTCACGGTTAAAACGCGCGATACCGAAGTCCATGACCTTTATGGTACCGTCCGACAGCATCATCACGTTCTGAGATTTTATGTCACGGTGAACTATACCGCGGTCATGCGCATGCTGTAACGCACGCAGTATTTGTACAGTGAAAAATACCGCGTCCTTCCATTTCAGTACACCCTGAAGACGGATATACTCAGTAAGAGTAATGCCGTCTATGTACTCCATGACGATATACTGGATCTGATCGCTGAAGCCTACATCGAATATCTTTACAATATTAGGGTGAGAAAGTAATGCAATAGCCTTGGATTCATTTCTGAAGCGCCTTAAAAAGTCCTCGCTTCCAGCGAATTCATTTTTAAGGATCTTAACGGCTACGGTCTTATCCTCGGTAATATCCCTTGCCTTATAGATGTCCGCCATTCCACCGGCGCCTATAAGCTCGATAAGCTCGTACCTTCCGTCAAGTCTTTTTCCGATCATATTATCCATGTTGTCCTCCATAATACCACCGTTTCTCCGCACATTTATATACTGCCGACCCGTGCGGTAGGACGTGCAGGTGTATTTTAATATATACTTTTATATTGAAACAACGGCTACAGTAACATTGTCTCTGCCACCGTGTTTATTGACGTAATCTATTAACTTGTCGCAGCATTGCGACACAGCGGTCTTAGCGACCACATTAGCTATCTCTATATCCTCAGCGTAAGAACTGAGGCCGTCTGAACAGAATAAAAGCAGGTCGTTCTTCTTTACATCCAGCTCAAAATAATCCGGGGTAAGAAAAGGCATAACCCCCACCGCCTTAGTAATGCGGTTTCTGTCGGGGTGTGTCTTGCTTTCTTCGTAAGTAATGATACCCTTTTCTATCAGTTTTCTTATATATGTATGGTCTTTGGTGATCTGCTGCATATTGTCATCATAAAAGAAATAGCAGCGGCTGTCTCCGACATTGATTATATAAGCGCGCTCGTTATGGATAATACCTGCCACACAGGTGGTCCCCATACCGCTTTTCTCTTCGTCGGCGATAGCTGTATCATATACCACGCTGTTCGCCCCGGTAACCGAGGTGATAAGCAGATTGCGTATCTGATTACGGGTTATGTCGCTGCGAAACCCCTTTATCAGTCTGTCTCTTATAAATTCAACGGTCGTGGCGCTTGCATATCCGCCGGCGTTTTCTCCGCCCATTCCGTCACAGAGAATGACTGCGGCAGCCTCTCCCTCAAGCTCTCCCGTCCATACGCAATCCTGATTTTCCTCGCGTGC
The DNA here is from genome assembly GCA_022511265.1 of Eubacterium sp. Classification (GTDB taxonomy): domain Bacteria; phylum Bacillota; class Clostridia; order Oscillospirales; family Ruminococcaceae; genus Ruminiclostridium_E. The sequence continues at coordinate 27,006 of JAFLRX010000001.1, forward strand.
GTTGCCTATATCTGTTTTTGCATAAACCTTCATTAAAGGCTCTCCTTAATCATTGATTATCCCGCCGCAGCTGTCCGCACGCGGCGCTGATATCCGCGCCCAGCGTACGTCTGACCGTGGCGTTTAACCCGCCGCTGCAAAGCATATTCTTAAAGCTCTCTACTGATTTGCTGCGTGAGAACACCCCATCCTTAATATCATTCACAGGTATAAGATTAACGTGGCAGTTCTGCCCTTTCAGCAGCTTTATCAGTGACTCGGCGGTCTCCTTGTTATCGTTCACTCCATCGATAAGCGCAAATTCATAGCTTATCCGTCTGCCGGTAGTATCGAAATAATATCTGCACGCTTTCATAAGCTCGGATATGTTATACCGATTATTTATCGGCATTACCGAGCTTCTCAGCTCGTCCGTCGGCGCGTGCAGCGATACCGACAGAGTTATCCCCAATTTAAGCTCCGCAAGCTCGTATATCCTGTCAACCAGCCCGCAGGTAGAAAGAGAAATGTGACGAAGGCTCATATCCGGTTTTTCTTCCAGCAGCCTTAGAAATTTTATCACATTATCAAAATTGTCAAGCGGCTCGCCTATACCCATAAGGACAACGTGATTTATCTTTCTGCCGCTGTCACGCTCGCTCTCGTATATCTGCAGCAGCATTTCTGACGGCAGCAGGTTTCTCACATAGCCCGCCTTTGTAGAGGCGCAGAATTTACAACCCATCTTACATCCCACCTGAGTGGAAATGCAGATGCTGTTTCCGTGCTTGTATTCCATTAGGACTGTCTCTACTTGTTCCCCATCAGACAGCCTATATAGATATTTTACCGTATTATCTAGGTCAGATACAAGTCTTTTTTGAATTTTTATTGAATTTATCCAAAACTTTTCCTCTGACTTCGACTTTAATTGTGCAGATAGATTGGACATTTTGGAAAATTCTTGAAGTTTCTTTTCATGCAGCCAGTCATATATCTGTCTTGCACGGAATTTCTGCTCACCGATGTTTACAAGCGATGTCTGTAATTCATCATATGTGAGCGATAATATATCAATTTTTTCCATATTTCCCTTTCACTGTTATTTTATTCTGCGAAGCGTCGCGGTAAAAAATCCGTCGCCGTTTGTATCGGACGGCAGCATTGTCCGCATATAAGAGTCTTTCAGGACATCCGTTCCCGTGCTGACAACTATAGGAACAAACTCGCTATGCTCTTTCAAGAAATCTTCGACAACATTCTCGTTTTCATCACGGCTTATCGTGCATGTAGAGTATATCAGCGTACCGCCGACCTTTACATATCTTGACGCAGTGTCTATTATCCTACGCTGGGTATTGGGGATCTCCTCAAGGCTTTTCATCGGCTTGTACTTTATCTCCGGCTTCCTTCTGATAACGCCAAGTCCCGAACAAGGCACATCGCATATCACCTTGTCCGCCTGCGGTATATCCGGATTGAATCTCTGCGCGTCGTTCTCTGAAGCTGTTATTATGGAAAGCCCCAGCCGTCTCGCACCGCTGCGGATAACATCCACCTTGCCGTCATACAGATCATAACTGTATATCTTTCCGCGGTTTTGCATTATCTCGGCACATGTAAACGTCTTTCCTCCGGGTGACGCGCACAGGTCCACTACCGTCTCGTTAAATATAGGTGAAATAATACGGCAGCACAGCTGCGATGATATGTCCTGAACATGGAACATACCTTTTCTGAATGCGCTGCACGAATCTATCGAGCGGGTATTTGATATTTCGATACAATCGTCCAGCAGCTTGTTTTTTACGGCATTGATGCCGTCAGCCTTCAGCTGCTGTATCGCTTTATCGGTGGTGAATTTGTAAGTATTTACTTTCGCGTAAATCGGCGGTCTGCCGAAGGATGCCTTCAGAAAACCCAGCGTGCGTTCTTCCCCAAGCTCGCGGTTCCATTTTTTTATCAGCCACTTCGGACAGGAATATTCTATCGACAGACGACCCTCTTTATCAAGGTCTTTATAGTCAATCTCCTTTTCATCACGGAGAAAGCTGCGCAAAACCGCATTGATAAAGCTTTTCGCACCGCCGCGCCCTATGTAATCGGCCAGCTTTACCGACTCGTCCACCGCGGCGCTTTCGGGTACGGAGTTCATATATAAAAGCTGATAAAAGCCCATCCTCATTATCTGGATAACCTTCGGAGACATACGGTCAAACTCAATGCTTGAATAATGTCTGATAAGATAATCCAGCGTCATACGCCGCTCTAACACCCCGTAAAACAGCGCGGCTGCAAACGCCTTGTCTCTCTGACCGAGCTTTTCGGCAGTAAAGGCGTTATCAAGTATGATATTGGAATAAGAGCCTGATGCGTCCATTCTTATCAGCAAATCAAGCGTTATCTGTCGTGCAGTTTTCATCGGTTATCCTTTCGGTCATCTGCGGCGAGAAGTCATGGCAAGCAGCCTTAACAGCTGAAGTACAGCCATCGCCGCCGCGGCAACGTATGTCATTGCCGCCGCCGTCAGCGTCTTTTTAGCTCCTTTTAGCTCGTCACCGAAAAGCAGGCCTTGGCTTTCAATCGTCTTTATCGCCCTGCGGCTGGCGTCAAGCTCTACCGGCAAGGTTATCAACTGGAACAGCACGATAAAGAAGAAAAGTGCTATTCCGACTTCCCATAATATCGGGATGCTGAAAATCAGGCCCAATATGAATATAAGCATCCACGCGTGAGAACCAAACTGTGCCACCGGCAGGATAGACATTCTTATTTTTATCGGCGTATAGCCTTTTGCGTACTGTATCGCGTGTCCCACCTCATGTGCGGCTACGCCTATAGCACCTACCGAGGTGCTGTTAAAAACCGTCTGTGAAAGCGACACCGTGTTTGTTTTCGGGTTATAGTTATCGGTAAGATTGCCGGGTATCTGCATAACGTCAACGTCATACAGCCCGTTGCTGTCAAGTATCTGACGCGCTATTACATTGGCAGGTACCCCGCGCGAGCTTAAAACTTTATTGTATTTTTTGTAGGTTGATTTTACATTTACCGAAGTGTATAAACAAAATATAAAAGCAACTATCATCAAAAAGTAAACAGTATAGTAGAAATCCATAACAATCTCCTTTCACACGGAATTATTGACCCAAAACGGTTCCCTTTTCTATCTTATTTCCTCTCAAAAAGTCATCGGCGGACATTCTCTTTCCGCCCTCGCCCTGCACAGAGGTAAGGTCTACACACTTACCGTCGCCGCAAACTACGCTGAAACGCTTTTCATCAGCTATAGTTCCGACAGGCAATTCGGACGTTATATCAGAAAGCGTCGAGAAATACACCTTCAGCCGCTTGCCGTTCAAAAACGTATATGCACAGGGCGACGGGGACATTCCTCTGATGAAGTTGTACACCTTTTCAGCGGGCTGAGAAAAATCTATTTTGCACATTTCCTTGGAAATAACAGGCGCATAGCAGGATAACGCATCATCCTGTTTTTCCGCCGTAATTCCGTCCGGCAAAAGGTCAAGTGTTTTTATGATAAGCTCGGCACCAAGTTCCGCCAGCCTGTCATGCAGCTCTCCCGCGGTCATTTCAACCGGTATGTCCACTGTACCTTTAAGCAGCATATCGCCGGTATCCAGTCCTTTTTCCATCATCATAACGGTTACGCCGGACTGCGTCTCACCGTCAATTATACATGCCTGTATAGGTGCTGCCCCTCTGTATTTTGGCAAAAGCGACGCGTGAATATTTATACAGCCGTATTTTGGCAGAGACAAAACCCGCTCCGGTAAAATCTGTCCGTAGGCCGCAACAACTATACAGTCGGGCGAAAGCCGCTGTAAAGCCTCAAAAGCTGCTTCCGCGTCCTCGCCTTTTCTCATTGAAAGCGGTTGATATACTTCAATTCCGTTGTCAACGGCGCACTGCTTTACCGGCGAAAACACTATCTTTTTGCCGCGGTTTTTCGGCTTGTCAGGCTGTGTAAACACCGCCTGTACGTTATGCTTTTTTACAAGAGCGTCTAATGCGCCCACCGCAAAATCGGGAGTACCCATAAAAACGATATTCATTATGTCTCCTCCTGCTGTTTATTATGATTTTCTGTCTTCCAGTTCAGCGCCTGTAAGTAATTCTTCGGCTAAATCGGTGAATAAAATTCCGTTCAAATGGTCTATCTCATGACACAAAGCGACAGCCAACAGCTTTTCGCCCTCTATCTCGAAATTTTTGCCGTAACGGTCTTGCGCCTTTACTTTTACCTTAGCGGGACGAACGACATATCCCCACAGGTCGGGGACTGACAGACAGCCCTCCAGTTCGCGTTGTTTTCCCTTCATAGAGGTTACAACAGGGTTTACAAGCTCTATTCTGCCGTTTTCATCGCCGACGTCAATGACAACCACTCTGCGCAGTATTCCTACCTGCGGTGCGGCAAGTCCTACTCCGTTGGCGTGCTGCATCGTCTCATACATATCGTCCAGCAGCGTCCAGAGCTTATCGTCAAACACCGTCACATCGCGGCATTTTTTTGCCAGCACATCCTCGCCGCGTTTTACAATATTTCTTTTAGCCATTTGTATTCCTTCCTTATGTTATTTCTCCGTTCAGATCAACATAAAAGCTGACCTTTGACAGCTTTTCATAGGCTTTCAGCAGACATTCATGCATCATTCGCCTGAATTTTTTGTTGTTTTTGCACTTTATAATAATTCTGTATCTGAATTTTCCGTTTATCCGCGCGACCGAGCATTTTGACGGCCCCAACACCCTTATCGGTATATCGGTATTTTTTACGTTTTCGGCAAGTATTGACAAAAACACCCGTGCGCCGTCCTCGCATTCCTTTTCGTTTATCGAGGAAAATCCCACCACACAGATATCGCAAAACGGCGGGAACAACAGTGCTTTGCGTATTTCTGTCTCCTGCTCGTAAAACGTGTCGTAATCCTGGCTTGCGGCTAAATTCAGCACATAATGGTCAGGCGTGTAAGTCTGTAGATACGCCCGTCCCTTTTTGCTGCCGCGCCCGCTTCTGCCGACCACTTGAGTAATCAGGGAGAAGGTCTTTTCATAACCGAGATAATCCCCCGCATACAGCGATTTATCTATCAGCAACACACCGACCAGCGTTACATTCTCAAAATCCAACCCTTTGGCTATCATCTGGGTGCCTATCATTATGTCAAATTCACCGTTTTTGAACTTGGCAAAATTCTTTTCATACGCGGTCTTGCTCATGGTGGTGTCAGCGTCCATACGCAATATCCTCGCCGACGGGAAAAGCTGCGCCAGCTCGTCCTCAATGCGCTGCGTACCCGTGCCGGAGCTGTATATAAACTGCGAGCCGCATTTTTTGCATTTACCCGTATGCTGCTCGGTATATCCGCAGTAATGGCATACAAGCGCGCCGTTAGCCTTGTGATATGTCAGCGGTATGCTGCAATTGGGACAGCTGCACACCTCGCCGCATTTCAGACAGTTGAGGTATGTATGATAACCCCTGCGGTTGAGCAGCAACAGCGACTGCTCGCCTTTTTCAAGGTTTTCCCGTATACCGTCAATCAACGTCGTGCTGAAGTTGCTGCGGTTGCCCAGCTCGTTTTCCACCTTCATATCCACAATATAGACCTCGGGCAGTTTTGAACGGCTGTAGCGGTTCTTCATCTCAAACAGTGAATACTTGCCGATTTCGGCGTTATATGCGCTTTCAAGTGATGGCGTAGCACTTGCCAACAATAAAGTCGCGTTATGGTAAAAGCAGCGCTGCTTTGCTATATCACGCGCATGATAGCGCGGGGATTTTTCGGATTTATAGGTATGCTCGCCCTCTTCGTCAATGACGATGATACCGATATTATCCAGCGGAGCAAACACCGCGCTGCGGGTGCCTACAACTATTCTTGCCTCTCCGCTTTTTATCCGCTTATATTCATCGGTGCGGACACCCAGCGACAGATTGCTGTGTATCACTGCGACCTTACTGCCGAACAAGTCCGTAAAGCTGCCCACCATCTGCGGGGTCAGCGCAATTTCAGGCACCAGCATAAGCGCTGTTTTACCCTGCGACAGCGCATAGTCTATAAGCTTCAGAAAGACAGTGGTCTTACCGCTGCCTGTGACGCCCTTCAGCAAAGCGCATTTTGCAGTACCGCTGTCCATAAGACCGCGCACACCGACATACACCTGCTCCTGCTCGTCCGACAATACGATATCGTCAACCGACTTTACCGCCTGCGCATCGGCGGAAAGCGACCGCGAGATAACATTATCAAAGGTCTCTACAACATTCTTTTTCTCAAGGTTATCTATCACCGCCGCAGTAACACAGCAGTTATAACAAACTTCTTTTACCGAGGCACAGCCGCCGTCAGACAGCATCTCAACTACCGTCTTTTGCTTGGCGGTCAGCGGTTTATTGCCGCCGGCATCGTACTCTCCGCTTGTGTAATATTCGGTAAGGCGCACATTTTTCTGTGTTTCGTCGCCTACTCTCTGCTTTATTATATCTGTCTTTTCAAGAAAGCCGCACTCGCACAGTCCGGCTATCACCCGTTTTTCTTTCTCGTCAAAGCCGTATTCTATGACCTCGTTAAGCTCTTTTGCGGTCTTGCAGGCGACCAGCTTTTTCGCTGCCGAAAGTTGATTTGCGTCGAATGAAAAGCTTTCCGGCGAGTTGAAGTATTCAGGATTAATACGGTATTTTTCGGTTATATTCAGCGCCATTCCGCCGGGCAACACCGTTTTTACCGCATCAAAATAAGTACAGAACGTGGTCTCTTTAAGATGCCGGACCAAGCCCATCGTCTCGTCATTCAATATTATCCCATCATCAACCGGGCAGTATATCTCTTTAAGCCTTGCCGACGGAATGTCTTTTTTTACATCGGTTATCAAGCCGACCCGCTTTTTCCCGCCCTTTCCGAAAGGGACTATCACCCTTTGCCCGACTGTCGGCGAACAATCAGCGGGAACAACATAATCATAAGCGATATCAAAGCTGTACAGCGCTTTATCTATCACTACGGAAACTATCGTTCTTGTGTCGTTGCTGTTATGAACATCCAAACCATTCACCTATGAATTTTTCACCATATCAAGCAGTTCGGCATTTCTCTTTGCCGCCATTTTCTCCGAAAGTATCACGGTGTTGACATCCTCTACCGCCTTTTCAAGCGCGCCGTTTACCACAAGGTAATCAAATTTATCGGCAAATTCCAGCTCGGTGCGTGCCTGCTTTATTCTTGCGGCTATCGTCTCCTCGGTCTCCGAGCCGCGCTTTCTCAGTCTGCGCTCCAGCTCCGCGATAGAAGGCGGCAGGACGAAGATAAGCACACATTCATCAAATATCTTCTTGATATTCATTGCGCCCTCTACCTCTATCTTGAGGATAACGTCCTTACCTGCTGCCAGCATGTCCTCTACCGCCTTTTTAGGCGTACCGTAGTAGTTGCCGCAGTATTCGGTATATTCAAGCACTTCGTTGTCAGCGATCATCTTTTCAAAACTTTCACGGGTATGAAAGTAATAGCTTTGCCCGTCAACCTCACCCTCGCGCGGCGCTCTGGTGGTAGCCGACACGGAATATACAAGGTTGTCGTTTATCTTAAAAAGCTGTTCGAGTATGGTATCCTTTCCGCAGCCGGAGGGCGCGGAGATAACTATCGGTATTCCTTTTTCCATATTATTCTTCCTCTTTATATCCGGCAAACCGGGTTATATCCAGTGCTGACAGGATTATATGATTACTGTCGGTAATGATCACCGTGCGTGTCTTTTTACCGCAGGTGGCGTCTATCGCCATGTTGTTATCCTTTGCTGTAGCGATTATCCGCTTTATCGGTGCGGCATCCGCGCTGACAACGGCAACAATACGCTCTGAATTTACGGTATTCTGATATCCTACATTGATAAGCTCCATAAATTACCTCCGGTAAAAAACTCCACATTATATAATAACACATTTTTACAAAAAATGCAATAGCGGTCGAATAAAATCAACCGCCGAAAAACATATGCTCGATAAAAACCTTTAACCCTATGCCGACTAAGATAATTCCGCCCGCTATTACCGCTCTGCTGCCCAACAACTCGCCGAAACGCTTTCCGGCAAAAATGCCTATCATACTGATTACAAACGTCAGTCCGCCTATGATAAGAATAGCTATTATCATATCTAAAACGGTCATTTTCATTGCCACAAAGCTGACACCGACAACCAGCGCGTCTATGCTTGTCGCCACCGCCTGAAACATCAAAGTCGCAAACGAAAATTTATATTCTCCGTTTTTCTCTTTATCCTCGCCTTTTCCGCGTAGCTCTTGTATACCCTCGTATATCATCTTTCCTCCGATAAATCCGAGGAAGATCAATGCGATATAATGGTCCCACTGGGCGATAAAATCCGCAAAGCTGCTGCCCAGCAAGAAACCCAGCAGCGGCATAACCGCCTGAAAAATACCGAAAGACGCGGCTATTGCTATCGCGTGCCGCAAAACTATCTTTTTCATGGCAAGACCGTTGGAAATTGATACCGCAAACGCATCCATCGCAAGTCCAACCGCCAGCAAAACAGATTGTATAAGCAAAGTAGCTATATCCATTATAATTTTTCCTTTCCGTTCGGATTTCTACAACTTTTGTGAGAGCAATGGAGAATAATGATTTCTGAACTGCTCAAAGTTTCCGTTGTCTATCGCCTCTCGTATTTTCTCGGCAAGTGTATTGTAAAAATACAGATTATGCTGCACCGCCAGCCGTCCGCCCAGTCTTTCATCCGCCTTGAACAAATGTCTTATATACGCGCGGGAAAAATTGCGGCAGGTCGGGCAGTTACACTCAGGGTCTATCGGCAGCGAGTCTGTCTGATATTTCTCGTTTGTTATATGCGTCACGCCCTGCCATGTAAACAGCGACGCATGCCGCGCGTTGCGCGTCGGCATGACGCAGTCAAACATATCAACGCCGCGGTATACCGCTTCAATGATATTAGACGGTGTTCCCACGCCCATAAGGTATCGCGGCTTGTTTACAGGCGCGTGAGGTATAACAGTCTCGATAATGTCGTACATTATCTCGGTAGGTTCGCCAACTGCCAGCCCGCCGATAGCTATACCGTCAACATCCTTATCGGCTATTACTTTCATATGTTCGGCGCGGATATCCTTATATGTGCCGCCCTGATTTATCGCAAACAGCATTTGCTGCTTGTTTATCGTTTCTGGCAAACTGTTAAGCCGTTTCATTTCCGCAATACAACGGTCCAGCCATCTTGTGGTTCGCTCTACCGACTGTTTTACATACGGATATTCCGCAGGATTTTCTATACACTCGTCAAACGCCATTGCTATGGTCGAGGCAAGATTTGACTGTATCTGCATACTCTGCTCCGGCCCTATGAACAGCTTTCGTCCATCGATGTGAGAGCCGAAATAAACGCCCTCTTCTTTTATTTTACGCAGCTTGGCCAGAGAAAAGACCTGAAAACCGCCGCTGTCTGTCAAAATAGGTCTGTCCCAGTTCATAAACTTATGCAGACCGCCCATCTTATACACAACATCATCGCCGGGGCGCAAATGCAGATGATAGGTATTGCAAAGCTCTACCTGGCATTTCAGCTCTTTCAGATCAAGTGAGGACAGCCCGCCCTTTATCGCTGCTACAGTCCCGACATTCATAAAGCACGGCGTCTGAAAATCTCCGTGCACCGTATGAAATACGCCCCTGCGGGCAGCGCCTTCGGTTTTTAATAATTCGTACATACAATCTCCAAAATAAGAACAATTTATTCAACGCAATCTATCGGTATCATTCCGACTTGTCCGTTTTGCGCTATGCCAAAGCAATAATTTTCAAGTCTTTTGAATACCCAAAAAGCTTCTCCCGCGTCTACGGACAAAAAAGCGTTAAGGCTTATCCAGCCGTGCAGCTTGCCGTCCCAGCTTCCCGTAAACTTCTCAGGTATCGTCCCGGTTGCGCCTGTTATCTCGTTTTTGACATACAACAGCTCGCCGGTCTTATCAATAACGGATAACCAATGGTTTTCCCAATCCACATATTCCGGCACACAGTCGGATTTAAACGACCGTCTTACGGTAACTTTTTCGGAAGCAGTAGGCTCAAAATAATTCTCATAGCTGTATTCCGAGCCGTTTTTGTTTATAACAAAAGCATTAAGCTGTGCGGCGGATTTCGTTGACGCTCCGCCGTCGATGTCGATTATGCGCTTGTCCGTATCTATTATCGGCAGATTGCTGTTATTTCCACGCTTATAGTTAAAGCACGGATAATGCCCGCAGACAACCGTTTTAGGCGACATATGACTGTCACGCAAAAACCACGGCTCGCACAGCATAAAGCCTTCATCGCCGTTTTCCCAATCCGGGCGGTTTTCAATGCCCGCGTGTATAAATATGTAATCTTCCGTCTCAATAGCCGTCGGCAGACTATCCAAAAATTCAAGTTCTTTTATAAACGCGTCTTGCACCTTACCGCGCTTTTCCTCAAAATCATCGGTAAAATCGCTTATACCCAGGCTGTTTGCCATTTCGATAAAGGCGTTGAACGGGCGATATTCCAGCCTGCTGAGAAATTTCTCCCTGCTGTCCGAAAACGCCATTCTCGGACACATAGTGTCGTTGTTGCCTTTAATGACGTAGGTTTTCGGATTTTCGGCAAGCTGTTTTACCTTGCGTAAGGTGTCTGTATTTTGCTTACCCTTTTCGATAATATCGCCGAGAATGAACAGATAGTCATTATTTTCGTTATATCCGCACTTGTCCAGCAGCCGACAGAATGTGTCGTAATTACCGTGTATATCACTGATACAGACTATCCGGCAGCGTTCGGGCAGTGATAGTTCTATCTTTTTCATATACGACCCTCTATATAATTATCATGCTGTCGCCGAATGAGAAAAATCTGTACTTTTCTTCAATTGCCGTCTGATATGCTGCTAATGTCCTGTCTCGCCCCAAAAAAGCGCTGACCAGCATGATAAGCGTGCTTTCCGGCAGATGGAAGTTAGTAATCAGTCCGTCTATGCACTTAAACTCATATCCCGGATAAATGAAAATTCCCGTATCGGACGAGCAGGCGGTTATCTCGCCGTTTTCGCTCAGCCCCGCAGCCGCCTCTAACGTGCGGCAGCTTGTAGTGCCTACAGCTATGACGCGTCCGCCGCGCGCTTTACATTCTTTTATTTTATCGGCGGTCTCCTGCGGTATCGAAAAATGCTCGACGTGCATTTTATGTTTTAGTATATCGTCCTCTTTTACCGGGCGGAATGTTCCCAGCCCTACATGAAGCGTAACAAACGCAGTATCTACGCCTTTTTCCTTTACCTTATCAAACACCTGCTCGGTGAAATGCAGTCCTGCCGTAGGTGCGGCGGCAGAGCCTAGCTCGTTAGAATATATCGTGTTATACCTCTGTTTGTCCGCCAGCTTTTCGGTAATATACGGCGGCAGCGGCATCTGTCCTATCCTGTCAAGTATCTCGTAAAACACACCGTCATACGTAAACTTTGCTATTCTGTTTCCGCCCTCGGCTATATCGGTTATTTCAGCAGACATAAGTCCCGAAAAATCGACTTTTGAGCCTACCGGCAGCCGCTTGCCGGGTCTTACCATTACTTCCCATACACCCTCGGAAAGCTGCTTTAACAACAGAAATTCCACCGCTGCGCCGGTGTCCTTTACGCCGTACAGCCGCGCGGGAAATACCTTAGAGTCGTTCATCACCAGCAAATCGCCCTTTTCCAGGTAATCGCATATATTATAAAAGCGGTCGTGTACTATTTCACCGGTGGCTCTGTTTATCTTCATCAGCCGAGAGCTGTCCCGCGGCTCGATCGGGGTCTGCGCGATAAGCTCCTGCGGCAGATCATAATAAAAGTCTTTTTTCTGCATTTATGCCGTCCCTTCACATTTTCTGTTACACACTTATTTTATAATAACATATTACGGCATAAAAATCAATCAAAATTTTCGCATTTTAGCATTGACAAAACACATAAATTATGGTAAGATTATTATGGTATCGAACGGAGTTTTTTGCGGCGTATTATCGCCCGTACGATACGGTTTTGTATTTGAATAAATGCAGAATTGTCAACTTGCATACGCTGAAGGCTGACCTGCAATTTCAGCCGCCTGTAGAACAGCGGCTTTTAATTTTAATACATATTCAAAGAAAGGAACAAAGAAAGATGAAAAGCTATAATGTAGGAATTATCGGAGCAACGGGTATGGTAGGACAGCGCTTTGCGGTGCTGCTGGAAAACCATCCGTGGTTTAAAGTAAAGGTACTTGCCGCATCCGCGCGCTCTGCGGGAAAAACATATAAAGAGGCGGCTAATTGGCTTATCGAAAAGCCTATGCCCAAATCTATGGAAGACATGGTAATAATGGACGCAACCGATGATATTGATAAGATAACCGAACAGGTTGATTTTGTATTCTGCGCGGTAAATATGAAAAAGGACGAGATAAAGGCTCTTGAAGAACTTTACGCAAAGCATGAGTGCCCCGTTATGTCCAACAACTCCGCTCACCGCTTTACCGATGACGTTCCGATGATAATCCCTGAGATAAACGACGACCATATGGAGATAGTTGCGGCACAGAAAAAGCGTCTCGGCACAAAGAAAGGCTTTATCTCGGTAAAATCCAACTGCTCGATACAGAGCTATGTCCCCGCGCTTAATCCTCTGCGCAAGTTCGGCATCACCAAGGTGCTGGCATGTACATATCAGGCAATTTCCGGCGCAGGCAAGACCTTTGAGACCTGGCCCGAAATGGTGGATAATGTTATCCCCTACATAGGCGGCGAGGAAGAAAAGAGCGAACAAGAGCCGCTGAAAGTATGGGGCAAGATAGAGGGAGACAAGATAGTAAAGGCAGAAGCTCCGTCTATCACCACCCAGTGCATACGCGTGCCGGTGTCCAACGGACATTTTGCGGCTGTATTTGTAAGCTTTGAAAACAAGCCCTCGATAGACGAGATAAAGCAGCTGTGGAAGGAATTCAAGGGCGCACCGCAGGAGCTGGAGCTGCCCTCTGCGCCTAAGCAGTTCTTAAACTATTTTGAAGAGGACAATATGCCGCAGGCCAGCCTGCACAGAAATCTCGAAAACGGTATGGCTGTATCTGTCGGACGTTTAAGAGAAGATACACAGTATGATTACAAGTTCGTTTCCCTTTCTCACAACACCCTGAGAGGAGCTGCGGGCGGTGCCGTTCTTATGGCAGAGCTGTACGCGGCAAAGGGATACTTTGACTGATTTGAATACATAACTTGAATATGGAGGTTATCGTATGAAAGACACGATTTTTACAGGCTCCGCAGTAGCAATAGTTACCCCGATGAACGCTGACGGCAGTATAAATTACGACTGCTTTGCAGAGCTTATCGAGCAGCAGATCGTCGGAAAAACCGATGCGATAGTTGTGTGCGGTACCACAGGCGAATCCGCGGCACTCAGCGACGAGGAGCATAGAAATTTAATAAAATTCTGCGTAGAGCGTGTGGCAAAGCGTGTTCCTGTCATTGCGGGAACAGGCAGCAATGACACCGCTTATTCCGTAGAGCTTTCCAAAGAGGCGCAAAATCTCGGCGCAGACGCACTGTTACAGGTCACACCCTACTACAACAAAACATCGCAGAGAGGCTTGGTGGCGCACTTCTCCGCCGTTGCGGACAGTGTTGATCTGCCTATCATTCTTTACAATGTACCCAGCAGAACAGGTGTAAATATCTCGGTAGCTACATATAAAGAGCTGTCCAAGCATAAGAACATAGTTGCCGCAAAAGAGGCGAGCGGAAACATCAGCGCAGTTGCTGCGATAGCCGCTGAGACTGACCTTGATATCTATTCCGGCAACGATGATCAGATAGTTCCTATTATGTCGCTGGGCGGCAAGGGCGTTATCTCAGTGCTGTCCAACTGCCTGCCCAAGGAAGTACACGACATTGCGACATACTGCCTTGAAGGAGATTATAAAAAGGCGGCAGAGCTACAGCTCAAGCTGCTTGAATTTACCAACAATCTCTTTATAGACGTTAACCCTATTCCGGTAAAAGAGGCTATGAATATAATGGGCTTTAATGTCGGTGAATGTCGTCTCCCGCTTATCAGGATGGAAGAAGAAAAAATCGCAAAGCTCCTTGCCTCTATGGATAGGCTGGGCATTGCAAATAAATAATACACACAAAGGAATTAAAAATGGTTAAAATCGCTCTTACCGGTGCTGCCGGTAAAATGGGAAGAACTATAAACGATATAGTTACCGCAAGAAATGACTGCGAGATAATCGCAGGCATCGACCTTGTCGGAGAGCAGTATGCGGACTTTCCTATCGTTAAGGAAGTATACGACCTGCCGGAAAAACCGGATGTTATCATCGACTTTTCTCACCCGTCCGCACTGGAAAGCCTGCTGGACTATTGCAAGATAAACGGCGTGCCGATAGTCATTGCGACCACCGGATACACCGACGAGCAGATAAAACAGATAAAGACGGCTGCGGAGCAGATACCTGTATTCTTCACCTTTAACCTGTCGTTGGGAATAAATCTGCTGGTAGACCTTGCAAAGCGTGCGACTAAGGTGCTTGGCGGTCAGTTTGATATAGAGATACTGGAAAAGCACCATAATCTCAAAAAGGACGCTCCGTCCGGCACTGCGATAATGATAGCCGAGGCGATAAACGAAGAGCTTGACAATGAAATGCACTACGTCTATGATCGCCACAACGTCAGAAAGCAGCGCGATAAATCAGAGATAGGTATACACTCCGTCCGCGGCGGTACAATAGTCGGAGAGCATGACGTTATTTTCGCGGGACGCGACGAGGTGATAACCATTTCCCACTCGGCAGGCTCAAAGCAGGTATTTGCGGTGGGTGCGGTAAACGCGGCAGTTTATCTCTGTGATAAATCCAAAGGGCTGTATGAAATGTCCGACCTGCTGTCGGAAGCGTAAGAGGAGTAAAAAATGACTGAAATAAATACTTTTGAGGGCTATTCCGCAGTTACCTTTACTGAAATACCCGCCAATGTCGGGTTTGAGTCCGCTGTACTTAAGGCGGTAGCAGAGGCGGGAATAAACATAGATATGATCTCCCAGACGCCGCCGAAATCGGACAGAGTGTCATTCGGCTTCAGCTTCAGTGATGACGACATCCCTGCCCTGCTAAAGATAATGAGCAAGATTACATCAGATAAAAACGTCACTCCTTTCGTTACAAGCGGAAATGTAAAAATTCGCATACTGAGTGACGAGATGTGTGACCAGGCGGGCTTTGCCGCAAAGGTTTTCGAGCTGATAGACTCGGTGTCTGCCGAGGTGCTTATGGTCTCCACCGGCAACGATGAGATATGTTTGCTTGTCCCCGAAAGCGGCAGCGACAACATAAGCGAAGTACTGAAAAATCTATAATTACAACATCGGCTGAAAAGCCGATGTTGTTTTCTGAATAGAAAAAACGGAGCAAAGATGTTCAAATTAGTAAGATTTTTAATAAAATACCGTTTACAGGTTATACTGGGACCGATATTCAAGCTGACCGAAGCTGTGTTCGAGCTTATCGTGCCGCTGGTAATGGCAAGTATAATTGATGTAGGCATAAAAAACGGCGACGAGGGCTTTGTGTACAGACAGGGCGCGTTGATAATCATGCTAGGCGTGTTTGGACTGGCTTTTGCGCTTGTTTGCCAGTACATGGCGTCCAAGGCGTCGCAGGGCTTTGGCACCGAACTGCGGCGGGAGATGTTCACGCATATAAACAAGCTGTCTCATAACGAGCTGGACGAGTTCGGCACGGCGTCGCTGATAACCCGCCTTACATCTGATATCAATCAGCTGCAGGTGGCGGTCGCTATGCTGATACGGCTTGTTGTCCGTGCGCCGTTTTTGGTTATCGGCTCGACAATAATGTCCTTTATGATAGATGTAAAGCTGTCGCTGATATTCCTTGCGGCGATACCGCTTATCGCTGTTACATTGTGGCTGGTGACAACAAAGACTATCCCCTTTTACAAAAATATACAGAAAAAGCTGGACAAGACCGCTCTGATAACCCGTGAAAATCTTATCGGCGCAAGGGCGGTAAGGGCGTTTGCAAAGCAAGGACACGAGCAGGAACGCTTTGAGGAAAACGCCGATACCATCAACCGCACGGCAATACGCGCCGGAAAAATATCCGCACTGCTCACACCGATAACTTCTGTGATACTCAATCTCGCTATTGTTGCTATCATATGGTTCGGCGGCTTTTCGGTAAATGTCGG
This sequence comes from Eubacterium sp., assembly GCA_022511265.1. GTDB lineage: Bacteria > Bacillota > Clostridia > Oscillospirales > Ruminococcaceae > Ruminiclostridium_E. The sequence continues at coordinate 43,278 of JAFLRX010000001.1, forward strand.
CGACCTTACACAGGGAGAAATCATCGCACTGGTAAACTATATGAACCAGATACTGCTTGCGCTGATAGTTACTTCTAATCTTGTTGTTATTTTTACAAAGTCCGCTGCCTGCGCGGCGCGTGTCAACGAAGTTCTGGAAACTGAGCCGTCCGTAAAGGAAAACACGACTGAAAATATTGTTACTGATGAAAATGCCTATGCGATTGAATTCGACAAGGTGTTTTTCAGCTATCACAACAACGGTGAATACGCACTGGAGGATATCACCTTTACCGCGCGGCGCGGCGAAACTATAGGAATAATAGGCGGTACCGGCAGCGGTAAATCTATCCTTATCAATCTTATCCCCCGCTTTTACGATATAACAGGCGGCACCGTTAAAGTAAACGGGCAAGACGTAAAGGACTATCCGCTGGAGCAGTTGAGAAATCTGATAGGTATTGTACCGCAAAAGGCGGCATTGTTCAGCGGCACTGTCCGAGACAATATGAAATGGGGAGATAAAAACTGCTCTGACGAGGAGATATGGAGCGCGTTAAATATCGCACAGGCAGAAGAGTTTGTCAGTCAAATGCCTGACGGGCTGGACAGCATGATACTTCAGGAGGGTAAAAACCTCTCCGGCGGACAAAAACAGCGCCTTACGATTGCGCGTGCCGTCTGCCGCAAACCCGAGATACTCATACTCGATGACAGCGCAAGCGCGCTTGACTATGCGACCGACGCAAAGCTGCGCTCGGCAATAAAGGAAAACTGCAAGGATATGACCGTCATCATTATCTCTCAGCGGGCAAACACCGTCAAAGCCGCCGATAAGATAATAGTGATGCACGACGGCGCGGCTGTAGGAATGGGTACGCATAAGGAGCTGCTGACCTCCTGCGCGGAATACTGCGAAATATGCCTGTCGCAGTTCAGCGCCGAAGAAATAGAAAAGGAGCTGCAAGATGAAGAATAAAAACAACAGCCTTGCAGTCCTTTCAAGGCTGCTGAAATTTACCAAGCCATACACTGCTTATCTTGTGTTTACGATAGTCAGTGCTATAGTCTCCGCCTTAGCAACGCTTTACGCACCGGTACTGATAGGCAGTGCGATAGACTGTATAATAGACATAGGCAACGTTGACTTTGACAAGATACTGCCGATCATTATACAGCTGGCGGCGGTGGTGCTTATCGGCGCATTTTTCCAATGGTTTATGGGATACTGCACAAATATACTTACCCAAAATACTCTTAAAGACCTGAGAATAAGCGCATTTAATAAGCTTCAGCGTGTACCGCTGAAATACGTTGACTCTACCCCGCACGGGGATATAATCGCCCGTGTTGTGACCGATATTGATATTATATCCGACGGACTGCTGCAGGGTTTTCAACAGCTGTTTACCGGGGTAGTAACCATTGTAGGTACATTGTGCTTTATGATATCCATAAACCCCGCCATCGCGCTGGTGGTTATACTTATCACCCCCCTTTCCCTTTTGGTAGCATCTACCATTGCGAGACTGTGTTCTAAAAAGTTCAAGGAGCAGGCTGCTCTGCGCGGCGAGGTTACGGCACTTGCAGAAGAATATATCGGCAATCAGAAGGTGGTCAAGGCTTTCTCTCAGGAGAAAAACGCCGAACAACTGTTTGAAGAGCTTAACAGCAAGCTGTATAAGGTGGGCGTCAGGGCGCAGTTTTATTCCGCGCTTACCAACCCATCCACACGCTTTGTCAACGGACTGGTATACGCCGGGGTAGGAATATTCGGCGCGATAAACGCAATAGGAGGCGGCATATCGGTAGGACAACTTTCATGTTTTCTCACCTACGCCAACCAGTACACCAAGCCGTTTAACGAGATATCCGGCGTTATCGCCGAGCTGCAATCCGCGTTCGCCAGTGCTAGACGCGTATTTGAGCTTATCGACTCAGATGACGAGATTTCCGATGCCGACAATAGTGTTCTTACAGAAGTAAACGGCAGCGTGGAAATAAATAATGTAAGCTTTTCATACAATCCCGATATTGAGCTGATAAAAGACCTCAACCTGTCCGTAAAGCCCGGACAGCATATCGCCATAGTAGGTCCTACCGGCTGCGGAAAAACAACGATTATCAATCTACTGATGCGCTTTTATGACACCGACAGCGGCACAATATCCGTTGACGGAAACCATGTAAAAGAAATAACACGCGACTCGCTGCGGCTTAGCTACGGTATGGTATTGCAGGAGACATGGATATTCAAAGGCACGGTGAGGGAGAACATCGCCTACGGCAAGCCGGACGCAACAGACGAAGAAATAACCGCCGCCGCCAAAGCGGCACACTGTCACAGCTTTATCCGTAGGCTTAAAAACGGATATGACACGGTGATAAGCGATACATCTGGACTGTCACAAGGGCAAAAACAGCTGCTGTGCATCGCGCGGGTCATGCTTACCAGACCGCCCATGCTGATACTGGACGAGGCGACCAGCAGTATAGACACCCGCACCGAGCTGAAAATACAGAGTGCATTTACCAAAATGACAAGCGGCAAGACCGGCTTTATTGTAGCGCACAGGCTTTCTACGATTAAAGAGGCAGACTGCATACTGGTCATGAACGCCGGAAAAATCATCGAGATAGGCAACCACAAGCAACTGCTGGAAAACGGCGGATTTTACGCAGAGCTTTACAACAGCCAATTCAAACAAGCATAACATAAAACCCCGAAAGAAAATTTTCTACGGGGTTTTATTTAATATTGACATTTTTCTTAAACTATTGTATAATTATTTTGTAAGCTTTTTGGGTTTGCAAAAATTATTTTTGTTTATCACAGAGGTCTGACAATATGAAAAAGATATTAGCGATCCTTGCTGCGGCGATTGCAGCTGTAGTGCTGATGTGCAGCACCGTTCTTGCCTTTGACGGTAATGATTACGATTACGGCGGAGGCGGCGACTGGGGCGGCGGTGGCGGCTTTACATATGACTATGATAACGATTCAAGCGGCGGTGGCGGCGGCGGAAGCCTCGGCATCGGCGGTGCGATCGTAGTAATAGTAATAGTTGTTATCATTCTTGCGGTCAGCAAGAATAAGGGAAACGGCAGCACTGCGCAGGGCGGCGTTGTTAAGTCGGCTCAGGGACGTTTTGTAAATCTCCCTGACAGGACCGCGGAAATTGAAAATATCATCAAACGCAACGACCCGAATTTCTCGGCAAGCGACTTTGTGTCTTTCACCAAGGAAGTATACATAGATATTCAGACAGCTTGGTGCAAGCGTGATCTTACCCCCGTAAGACCCGTTCTGCACGAAAATCTCTACAACACCACCGCAAGACAGGTACAAAGCAAGATAGATCAGGGCGTAATATACCACTATGAGAGTATAGCGATAAACACCGCTTATCTTACCTCTTACGCAAGAGATGCACAGTTCGAGTTCCTCACCTGCTATCTCAACGCGAGAATGATAGATTATCAGACCGATGAAAAGACCGGCAACATCCTGCGCGGCGATAAGAATACCCGCTGGGATATGCGGTATAAGATGAAGTTTGTCCGCTCGGTGGGCGTACAGACCAAGCAGGAGACCTCTGCGGCACACGGTCATAACTGCCCGAACTGCGGCGCACCTCTTGAGATAACCTCATCCGGCGTATGCGAATACTGCGGCTCAGTAGTTACCACCGGTCAGTATAGTTGGGTACTCACCGACTTTACCACAGTACGCAACGACACCGTAGACGAAGGCATACATCTTCCTCCCGAGCCGGAAGTAGTTGAAGAAAAGCCGATAGCCGAAGATACTCAGGCACAGAACAACAACGAAACACAGGGGTAATAGTTAATGGGTGATTTGTTTTCCAATGCCGCTTTTGTCACCTTTCTGGTGATATTGCTTATAATTCTTGTTATAGCTGTAGCGGTGCTGTGTCTTGTACGCTATGTAAAGCGGAAATTCCGTCAGGTCGCGGGGATGGAGCTGAGCAGATTTGCAAAGGTCATCTCTGAGGGTCTTGAGGAAGAATCCAATATCCCAAAAGGAATAAACGATTTGTCCGCGGTTTACGCGCCTAAGATAAACCGCGACTTTCCCGAGATCGGATACAACTCTATGGCGATTTTGGTAAAAAATACGCTGACGGCTTATCTCGGTGCAATCGAGACACAATCCACCTCAAAGATGGATAAAAACCAATGCTCCGCGTCGCTTTTAGCCAAAGCTAACAACCTCATCTACGACCTGCAAAGCAAAGGCGAGAGCGAAAAGTACGAAAATATAGACATCCACAAGTGCGGCATCGCCTCATACAACAACAAAGTGGAAGAGGCATCCGCGGCATTTGAGGTATCGGTCGGTTACGTTTTTTCACACACTAAAGATAATAATGTAGAAACCTTCAGTACAGACAAAAATACCGATAAGAAAAAAGACGCCAAGAAAAAGAATAATAAGAAAAACAAAAAAACCGAAATTGTTCGTCAGAAAACAGAGGCTTCATACAAGGTCGTGCTGACATACAATCAGAACAGACACGAGGAGGCAAGTGAGTCGGTATACACCAGCACCTGCCCCAACTGCGGTGCGCCGGTTGATATGCGCACCGGAAAATGCGGATACTGCAGTGCATCCTTCACCATAATAGCAGACCGCTTTTGGCAAGTATCAGATATTAGCAGGTTAAAATAACAGAAGACGAAACCGCACAGGTTTTTACTCCTGTCAACCATGCTAATACCATATATATGAAAGGAAATAAACACTATGGGACTTATTAAAGCTGCAATAGGTGCGCTCGGCGGAACGCTTGGCGACACCTGGAAAGAAGCCATCCACTGCCCCACGATCGACAATACGATAGTTGTGGCAAACGGTGTGAAGATGCATGACGGCTCTGACCGCTCAAGCAACACAAAGGGCACTGAAAACTTTATCAGCAACGGATCGGCTATCATGGTCGAAGAAAACACCTGTATGCTGACGCTGGACAACGGAAAGATCACCAACGTTGTTACCGAACCCGGAAGATACATACTTGATAACTCTTCCGCCCCCTCGATCTTCGCAGGACAGATAAAGGATTCCGCTAAGGATCTTATCTCACGTTTCACCTTCGGCGGTACGCCTTCGGTTGAGCAGAGAGTTATCTACATCAACCTGCAAAAGCTGCCCGGTATCCCGTTCGGCACAGGAACACCCGTTCCCTATCCCGATCCGAGATACAACACCACAGTTGATCTGCGTTTTTACGGAACATTTGAGATACAGATACCTGACGCTGAGGCAGCTGTAAAATTCTACAGCGAGGTAGTAAGCAAGGGCGTTGCGTCCAATCAGATGACAGTAAAGGGCATCTTCGCCAACGACCAGTACAAGAACGAATTTATGCAGGCTCTTATGGTTGCACTGAACGGTCTGTCTGCTGAAAACGTAAGCTACAACCAGATAACCGGCCAGCTGATGAACCTGACCGAAAAGACAAGAGTAGCTACCGAGGAAAACTGGGCATCAAGAGGCTTTACCCTTACTAACATTGGCTTAGGACCGATAACCATTTCCGACGAGAGCAAAGAGCTGCTTAAAGATCGTCTTAAGGCTGACACCATGCTCGGCTCTGACGTTCAGCGTGCTATGATGACCGGTGCGGTTGCAAGAGGTATCGAGGCTGCCGGCAGCAACGAGAACGGTTCTATGATGGGCTTTATGGGTATGAACATGGCGATGAATGTAGGCGGAAACGTGCTTGGCGATATGCCCGCGGCTACGCAGACCACCTCGCAGCCCGCTCCTAACGGTTGGACCTGTACCGCATGCGGAGCTACAGGCAACACCGGCGCTTTCTGCTCAGGCTGCGGCGCAAAGAAGGCAGAGCCTTGGACCTGCTCCTGCGGCACACAGAACATGGGCAAATTCTGCTCGCAGTGCGGACAGAGCAAAGAGGGCGATGCCCCCGCTGCTCCCACCCCCGCTGAGTGGACCTGCGAATGCGGTACCACCAACAAGGGCAAGTTCTGCAGCAATTGCGGAAATGAAAAGCCCGCAGCACCTAAGAAATACAAGTGCGATAAGTGCGGTTGGGTTCCCGAAGATCCTGAGAATCCTCCTAAGTTCTGCCCTGAGTGCGGAGACCCCTTCAACGAGGATGACCTTGTATAAGATATGGGACACGGCTGCATAGCAGTATTTTAACCTATATTAATAACAAAACAACGGGAGAACGTCTGTTCTCCCGTTATCTTTTTAATCCCAAACTTCTTTTGCAAGACGGAATACCGCCCAACCCTTCGGCCAACCGACATACATCGTTGCGTGCGTGATGATCGCGGCAATTTCTTCTTTTGTTACACCGTGATTTTTAGCATTTTGCAGGTGATATGTCAGCGAAGAATCCGTAATCCCCGACGCCATCAACGACACCACGGTTATTATACATTTTGTCTTTACCGGCAGAACCTCTTCGTTCCACACCTCGCCAAACAGCACATCATCATTCAGATGCGCGAACATCGGCGAAAAATCACCGAGACTTTCTCTTCCTGCTGTCTGTACTATCTTTTCGCTCATTGTAAATCCTCCCTGTTTTTATAGATTTAATATTTTTCAATAACTTTTTTGAGCTATATTCTTAACTCCTGATAAAGTTATATCAAATTTTCATAAAACTGTCAAGCATATAAAGTAATATAACTACTTGCCATATTTCATAAAATGCGGTATAATATATATTAATAACAGGCTTAATTTCATAAAGGAGTTTGGATGAAAAAGTTAGTTACTTTTATTTCACTTGCGCTTATAATATGTCTGACCGCCTGTGACAGCGACGTTCAGACATCTGAAAATATAGGCCTTACACCTGACAGCAAAACTCAGACTGAGGCAGAATCAAGTGATGATTTTATTTCAAGTATAGATGAGGATGAGCAGGAATACACTTCCCTGTCATCAACTGAAGAAACAGACAAAACAGAGGAGATAACCGATATGAAAATGAATGTTCAGATAGGAAACAGCACTTTTACAGCTACACTGGAGAATAACGCGGCCGTCCGCGAACTGATAGAAATGATGAAGGAATCTCCGATAACCATAGAAATGAGCGACTATTCCGGATTTGAAAAGGTAGGTCCGCTCGGCAGAAGTCTCACCACCGATAACAAGCAAACCACGACCGCCGCCGGAGATATAGTGCTTTACAGCGGAAATCAAATCGTAATGTTTTACGGCTCTAATTCTTGGAGCTATACAAGAATTGGAAAAATCGACGACCTCTCAGGGTGGGAAAGCGCGCTTGGCAGCGGCAGCATAACAGCAGTGTTCTCTCTCGCAGAATAACGATATTAATTGTGATTACCCATATAACAAACCCCGCAGATTACAACTATCTGCGGGGTAGTTTTTATGATATACAACCATTATAGGACACTATTTTACCCTTTTCTTATAAACTCTATCAGAGCATCTATGCTATCAAAATTGTCGTAATCTCCGATAATCCCCTCACGGTGGTACACTATGCTGTTTTTCTCGTTTCGTTCAAGACAATCCAATAATTCTTCGATACCGTATTCTCTGATAAAAGCGGTAAAGCCTGCGGGCTTTAGCTTGACTAGCAAGCCCTTTCTGCAATCTTTCTCAGTACACTCATAACAGCCTGCTATGCCCTTTTCTATTGAACATCGTCTGTTCTCACAAAAGCCTTCGCCGTGGCAATTGCCGGAATTACAGCCACCGCAGGTCTCGTTTTCCGCACAAAGACAGCAAGCCAATCCGCAGCGCGCGATACCTAATTCTCTTTTCATATGTATTTCCTTTCATTGTACTCTTTCACAAGCGAGCGCATATGTTCCTTATCCTTTTGCCAGTTAAACAGCTCACACGGATATACCGGACACAGTCCGCAAAAAAGATACCCGCGCTGTTTACAGCAGGAATATATTTTACAGTCGTTCTCCCACATCTTTACACATTTGCCGTGTGTATTAAGGCAGCCGCCGCACTCACCGCTTCGGAAATGTCCGCAGGTGGTGCAATTTCCGCCGCACGGGGTTATAAGCGAAAAATCCGTTATACTCATAACAAAACCTCCTGTTGATCTTTGATATGAGTATAACATATAAAATATGACATCTATATGTCATATTTTATTTCTTTTTTAATTTACATCTCTTAATACTTCTCTGCTACCCTCTTTACAATTTCCGCAAATTCTTTTCTGTACTCCTCAGGTGAAAGTATCTCCGCTTTATCCCCAAAGCCCAGAATATAATCATAAAACGACGGTGCGTCAGACCACGAATAATCCAATATGATATTACCATCTGCATCCTCTTCATATGCCCGTTTGCTGAAATCATCCACAATGCGCCATTTTACTGACTTGTCAAATTTCACCTTAGCGTGTATCTCCTGCTCAGAATGTGACAGCTTGTCAACAACATACTCCGGTACGTTGCGTGTTTCAGCTTTATCAGTGACCTTCAGCTCTGTAATACGGGAAAGCTTGAACATTCTGTAATCCTCACGCAAAGTGCAATATCCCCACACATACCAACCCGACCATTGAAAGATAAGATGATACGGCTCTATCTCACGCGTGCTGGTGCCGCTAGGCGCATAGTAAGTGAAGTATATCTTGCGCCCGTTTTCAATTGCCGAGTTTATCAGCTCTATCTTATCCGATATCAGATCCTTGTCCATGCCCGAAAGATCAATAATAATGTGATTTCCGGGTGTGCCGTCCGACAGCTTTGCCATAAGGGTGCGGTAACGTCCCGTCTTGCTGACGCTGTCAAGGCTTTGCAGTCCGGAAATTATGGTCTTCATCTCGGCAGATGACAGCACCGTACGGTCTATCGTAAAATTTTCCGCAAGATATATTCCGCCGTCTCTGCCTTGTATTGTTATTACCGGTATTCCCGCCTGGTTTATCGCCTCAATATCCCGTACTATAGTACGGCGGGATACTTCAAATTTTTCCGCAAGGTATGCCGCAGTTACCTTTTCTCTTTGGAGCAACACTGACAGTATACCTATTAAACGGTCTATTTTCATAATATTCTCCTAAAATTTAAGCGGGGCTGTCCCCGCTTATTTATATTATTCAATATTTATATCAGCCTTTTTCGCCTGAGCATGCTGCATTTTCCGCGGTATGCGGTATAGCCTGCCGTCTTTTATAAACCGTGCACCCGTCTGCTTGAAAGCAAAGGCTACTCCTGCTTGCTCGCATTGCCTACGCAGGTCCAGCACCCATTCATAATCGCATACTCTTGCCTCATTGCCGGACTCTCCGCCGACAACTACTTGACTTATGTCAGGCGTAAGATATGCGGATAAATCTATTTTCTCCAGTAACGGCTCGCATATAATAGACTTATGCTTTATCGGTGCTTTCAGATATATGGGCAGTCTGTTATCCGCCTCTTTCTGATTTTCACAGGTGCAGCAAATATGAACATTATCATATCCGTCGCCCCAGTCCGACGGAATACACTTTTCAAAACGATGTATGCGCTTGGTTATGATAAAGAATAGCTTGTCGCTCCGCCTTTTTATCATCTGCCAGCACTCATCGCGCCACTCGTCAGCCTGTTCAAGAAAAAAATCAGAGGTAAAACAGGTATATATTACGCCGCCCTCGGGGTCCATTTTGTAACCCCCGTTCTTATAACGCTCTATTGGCGCGTAAAACGACTTGTTTTTCGTCACCTCGGTGCTGTCCTTTTCATACTGCGCGTCTCTGCGGTAGACGTAGCAGTTAACACAGCCCACGCTGAACTTCTGACAGCCGTGCCACGGATTCCATGTATCGGTCATGCGGTCACCTATAAAACATAGTAGTGTGGAATAATATCCTCGTAATGTCCTTCTTTCATTAAAAAGCCTTTTGGGATGATACCAAGCTGCACAAACCCCAGCTTTTCATACAGCTTTAATGCGGCTGTATTCGTCTTTACCACCGCGTTGAACTGCAATATGCCAAAGCCCAGCGTCTTTGCCTGCCGCAGGCAGTGGGTCACCAGCTGTTCGCCGATATGCTGACCGCGCATATCTCTTTTCACCGCATAGCTTGCGTTGCATATATGCCCGCATCGACCGACATTGTTGGGGTGCAGTATGTACAGCCCGACTATCTCACCGCTGTCTTCGTCATACGCAACTCCCGTAAAGGATTGCATGGCGAAAAACTCCGCTCCACTCGTCTCATTAAGCGGCTCGTCCTGCGGAAAGGCAACGCCGTCCTCAACCACTTGATTCCATATCTCGATCGCCGCAGGAACATCATGACTTTCTAGCTGTTTTATTTTTATCTTCACAGCGATATATCCATTATCAGGGTATTAAGCTTTTGCGCAAAGCTGTCGTCCAGCTTTACGGCAATTTCCTCGCCGTCGGACATACGCTTTAGCTTTGCGGATTTTGCCGCCAGCTCGTCCGAGCCGATAACCATACAGTATGCGGCGTTTATCTTATTGGCGTATTTCATCTGTGCCTTAAAGCTCCTGCCGGCGGTGTCGAACTCTGCCCAAAAACCCTCAGCACGCAGCCTATTTGCCAGCGTCATAGCATAAATATTAGTCTCTTCATCAAAGGACGCGATATACAGATCACACTTCTTTTCCGGCTCGTACTCCAGCTGCTGGTTATCCATTACCATTATCATACGCTCCAGCCCCATCGCAAAGCCGAGACCGGGCTGCAGGCTGCCGCCTATCTCCTCTACCAGTCCGTTATAACGTCCGCCTGCGCATACTGCACCCTGCGAGCCTATCTCATTTGAAATGAACTCAAACACCGTATTGGTATAATAATCAAGCCCTCTTACGATAAGCGGATTAACCGTATACTTTATCTCCAACGCGTCCAGTCTTTTCTTTACGCCGTCAAAGTGGTCTTTGCAGTCGTCGCAGAGATAATCAAGTATCAGCGGCGCGTTATCCTTAAAGCCGCTGCATATTTCGCTCTTACAGTCCAGCAATCTCATCGGATTGCGGTCAAGACGTTCAAGGCAGGTGTCGCACAGCTTGTCCTTGTACTGCTCATAATACGCCTTCAAAGCCTTGTGATACTCCGCGCGGCAGGCAGGACAGCCTATGCTGTTTATCTCAAGCGATATATTTTTTACGCCCAAACGCGTTATGACGTCATTTGCCAGCGCAATGACCTCTACGTCAGATGACGGCGACGCTGCGCCGAACACTTCTATACCAAACTGGTTGAACTCGCGCAGTCTGCCGCTCTGCGGTGTCTCATATCTGAAGCAGCGGGTAAAATAATAGGTTTTCAGCGGCAGAGCATCGTTAAACAAGCCGTTTTCTATAGCGGCACGTACAGCGCCCGCAGTACCCTCCGGCTTTAATGTTATGCTTCTTCCCTTTTTATCCTCAAAGGTGTACATTTCCTTTTGCACAACGTCGGTGGTACCGCCGACACCGCGCTGAAACAGCTCGGTGTGTTCAAAGGTCGGGGTGCGTATCTCCTTACAGCCGTAAGCCTCGGCGGTATCCCTTGCGACCTTTTCCAAAGTGTGCCATTTATATATCTCTTTCGGTAATTTGTCCTCGGTGCCTCTCGGTCTTTTTGTTACAATATCCATTTCAGTTTTCCTTTCTTTATCTGTCTCTAATAAAGCATAAAAAAGGCGCACCGCAGTGCGCCGTTAATAAACACAAATCTCAGCCCTTGACAATTTCGCGCCAATCAAGGTCACCGCGCTCGAGTGCATGAATAAGCGCCTCGGCGGTGGCTATATTGGTTGCCAAAGGTATATTGTGAACATCGCACAAGCGAAGAAGATTCATCTCATTCGGTTCGTATGATTTTGCGTTAAGCGGATCGCGGAAGAATATAAGCACATCTATCTCGTTGCATGAGATACGAGCGGAGATCTGCTGGTCACCGCCCTGAGAGCCGCTAAGATAACGCTGTATATGAAGTCCTGTCGCCTCGGATACCAGTTTGCCGGTGGTGCCGGTGGCGCAGAGACTGTGATGGCTTAATATTCCGCAGTACGCAATGCAGAATTGAACCATAAGTTCTTTTTTAGAATCATGCGCTATAAATGCAATATTCATAATATTTCTTCATCCTTCCTTTGCACCTCAGTGCTTTTTAGTCACTCAACGTCCTTATGCTGCCTGATTAAAGCTTTGCTTATGTAAAGCTAAAACCCGATCGACATAAACACTTTGGGTATATGAAGATGAGGAATCTACCCCGGTTATACGATCGCATTTTTCTGATTTAATGCAAAACTACATACATTTATTTTACCATAAAAGCTACAACAAATAAAGTATTTTCTTTCAAAAAACGAAAACTTTGTTAAAAAAAGCGGAAAACGATGTGATTTTTTGTGCAATTTACTCAATTAAATTCGTATATCTGCGGGATGTTTTATTGTTCGGATGAAGTATTTTCAAAAAAACCGCGCTCAGGTCTGCCCTCGGTATTGGTTTCTTTACCGCCCCAAGGGAGAGTTACGTTGCCTTCTTCATCTATAATCGGCTGATAATTATCATAAAAATAAGATTCGATGATATTTCTTATCATAAGTCTTGAAAACTCGCCCTTTTCCAGCACTATACCGAAAGCTATCTGCGGATCCTCCGCAGGATAAAATCCCAGTATGGTAGAATTGAAGGTATCCTCGGTCACCTGCGGTGTACCTGTCTTTATCGCCACACCGTACGGCAGATCCGCCAGCTGGAGCGGTCCGTAAGACAGCGGCCAGCGGACATCGTCCGCTACCATTATCATTCCCTCTGTGATAACATCAAAAATATGCTCATCAACATCAAATTTATAGGCGACGGTCGGCTCTGTTTTATAGATAGTCTCGCTGCCGTCATAGCTTACCACGCTGTCCACAAGATACGGCTGGTATCTTGTGCCTTTGTTGGCAATAGTCAGCGCGGCAGTGGCAAGATGCAACGGTGTCACAGTGGTCTCTAGCTGTCCGATAGCCGCCTGAATGGTAGAGCCGGGCGTCCATTCACCGCCTAAGGATTCAAAATACTCCGGCGTGCTCATATGTCCGCTGGCGCCGCCTATTTCAAGGTCGAGGTCTGTGCCTATGCCGAACATACCTGCTACCGACGCAAGGTATTCTATTCCCATCTGCCTTGCGACATCATAGAAATATACGTTGCATGAATGGCGCAGCGCTCTCCTCACGCTGAGACTGTCGGCAAAGCCCATTACACAGCCCGGCTGATAGTCGCTGTAATAGGTATATTTTCCGCCGCAGTATATCGTGGTATTCTCATCTACAACACCTGACATAAGCGCGGCTGTTCCCGTTATCGTCTTAAACGCCGAGCCGGGGCGGTATAGTCCGTAAATACACCTGTTATAGGTCGGGTTAGGCACCTTCGGGTCATTATATTTAGGGTCGTTTATCAGCTTATAATAATCCGACATATTATAATTGGGATAGTTTGCCATAGCCAGTACAGCACCGGTCTTTACATCCAGCACCACAACGCCGCCCGCATCGACTTTATTTCCTCTGTTCGGATCGTCGTTATAATGCAGCCAGTTTATGTGATTGGCAAGTATATCCTGCACATCTGTCTGAAATTTCGAGTCAATGGTCAGCTTGATGGAATTGCCTGCCGACACCTGCTTTGTTATTTCATCGGATATAACTATGCCGTTAGTGTCACGGGTTATTGTGCGTATGCCGTTTTCGCCGCGCAGGGTTGACTCCTCCGACCACTCTATACCGAACTTGCCATACACGTCGTTCAGCGCATAGCCCTCGTCCTTATGCTCGTCATACTCGTCCTGGGATATCGCGCCAATGCGCCCTGCAACATACGGGACCATCTCCCCGCCCTCATATACGCGTATCGGCTCTTCGATAATATCTATACCTTTGAGCATAAAGCTCTGTTCTTTCAGTTCGATAACCGACTGTAAAGAAATATCCTCCGCCAGCGTATATCTGTTCTGATAAGAGAAGTCACGGATAAGCATTTCATAACGTATGCCCGCGATATATCTGCGCATCTGCTCGTCATACTCTTTGCCGATATGATATTTTTCATATAACGCGTTTATACAGTTATCCGCGGTGGCGTACACGCCAAGCTCTAACGCGTCTCTTACCGCGTCCTGCTCATATTCATCACCGGTAAACTCATAAGGCTCGGTTTTTGAAATAGGGATCGTATCTATCCATTCCTCATTGTTTTTTATCAATATCTTTAAAGTTTTTGATATTATCTCGTTTTCTGTCCCCGATTCGACAAAGGATTTTTGTATAATGACCTTATAAACAAGCTTGTTGGTATTAAGTATAACGCCGTCCTTGGTCATTATCTGACCTCTGGCAGCCTGAATAGTCTGCTCAGCGACATAAGTGCCGGTAGTCTGAGAAAGGTAATATTCGCCGTCCACGATCTGTATCTGTAACAGCTCCAGCGTGCAGGCGAAAGACAATATTACGACCATAAGTACAAATACGATAGTTCTGATGCTTTTTCTGACCTTGTGCATTATAGATACCTTTCTCCTTTCATAGATTTAGTGCGCAAAACAGTTTATATAATCTTTATTATTTCTCTTCCGGACGGGCATCATCAAACACCGAAACTATCTCACTGTCCGTTGTATCGTTACCCAGCTTTTTATTAAGCAGCCTTACCAGCAAAAAGATAAATAACGATAAAACAACGGTTGCTATCATGCTCGGCAGCATGAAACGCAATATGATAATATCAATGTCGGGATTTCTCCATATTATATATTTGAACAAAAGCTCCATAAATTCAACTATTACCAGCACGCAGATATTGAGCCAAAAATAATTGATGATATTTCTGTGGATAAGATTTACCGACAGCAGCGTCACCATAAGGCAGCACGGCACCAGCCATATAGAGGTAAAGCCGAACAGCCCGCCTATAGCCATATCGGTCACCATTCCGGCAAATACCGCAAAAATCACTCCGCTGAGTTCGCCCTCAAACATTGCTACAGCCACCGCAAGCGAAATAGTCAGCAACGGCTGCCATTTTATAAACGGCAGCGTAGTTTGTATAACTAAAAACGCCAGCAGCAGCACGGCATACAGCAGCCATCTGAAAAAGGATCTCAGCATATCCTTTCGTGTCATTGTGCCGATCTTGATAATACGAAAATTCATCAGTCAACAACACCCTGCCCTTTGAAATTGGTGATTACCACACAGTCTGTAATAGCGAGAATGTTTACCGCCGGCTCGATAACCGCGTGTACCGACAGACCGTTTTCATCGTCATAGACTTCTTTTACCGTACCTATCAGTATATCCCCCGGGAAAACCACGCCCGCGCTGGATTTTACTATCTCACCTTCTTTTATTCCGCTGTCCTTGCTGACATAGCTCATCAGACACTCGCCGTTGTCGGCATGCTCGGCGTCATTTTCGATTATACCTATTACCTTGCTTTCAAATGTCATAACTCCGAGATTGAGATCACTGGATAAAATCGTGGTTACCCGCGCATAGTCAAGACCTATTTCGCTGACCATTCCGACAAGCCCGTTAGAGGTCATCACAGGGTCATACAAGGCTATTCCGTCATTTGACCCTCTGTCTATCATAAATCCGCCGTTGATGTCATTCTGGCTTCTAGAAATTATATTGCATGGCGGCGAAAACTCAAAATCCTCGTTTTCTTCTTTTATCTTGAGTGCCTCTCTCAGCTGGTCGTTTTCGTTCTTTATCTTTTCAAAGTCAATAAGCTGCTGATACTGCGCATTTAGCTGCTCGGTCAGCTGATCGACCTGTTCTTTGTATTTGTCGGCGTTGACGATACGGTCAAGTGTGTCCTCTACCCAGCTTGAGATAGCATTTGACGCAGCTATAAACGGCTTTGATATCTCGGTCAGGATAGTTTCGGGCAGCGTGGCAACACCGCCGGATACAGCGGCATAAATAACCACACCGAATACCAGCGCAAAAACGCATATTATTATTTTGAATTTAAAGCCGCTGAAAAAGTCACGCATATCAATAGCCTTTCAAAATCCGAAAATTTGTATCTCAATAAATAGATAATATGACTAACCGTAAAACAGCTAGTCATATCATATTCTTTAATTAATCAATTATCAATATCTGTAATCGTCATCGGTAAGCACGTCGATAAGCTTGTCGATGTTTTCAAGCACCTTGCCGGAGCCGTCCGCTACGCAGTCAAGGGGACGCTCTGCCACCTTGACAGGCATACCTGTCTCAGAATGGATAAGCAGATCAAGCCCTTTAAGCAGCGCGCCGCCGCCCGCAAGCATAATACCCTGATCAATAATGTCCGCCGCAAGCTCGGGCGGGGTCTTTTCAAGAGTTACCTTGATCGCCTCAATAATACGGCTGAGCGGCTCTGACAATGCCTCTCTTATCTCCTCAGAGGTAACGGTAATGTTTTCGGGAAGACCGTTAAGCAGGTTTCTGCCCTTTATATCCATTGAAGGCTCGTTATCGTCATAAGGATACGCCGAACCGATAGCCATCTTGATATTCTCGGCTGTCCGCTCGCCTATAAGAAGATTATATTTTTTCTTGATATAATTTATGATGGAAGAATCGAACTCGTCTCCCGCAACCCTTACCGAGCGCGAAGTAACAATACCGCCGAGCGAAATAACAGCCACCTCGCTGGTGCCGCCGCCTATATCAACTATCATGCTGCCGGTAGGCTCTGCAACGGGCAGCCCTGCGCCGATAGCCGCCGCCATAGGCTCTTCTATGATAGATACACGCTTTGCACCCGCGTTCTGGGTAGCCTCTTTAACGGCTCTGCGCTCTACGGCGGTAACGCCGGAGGGTATGCAGATTATAACTCTTACTCTCGGACGTCCGAAAGCACGACCTTTTTTAAGTGCCTTTCTTATAAACTCCTGCAGCATGCTGGTCGTCATATCAAAATCCGCGATAACGCCGTCCTTAAGGGGTCTTACCGCAACGATAGAGCCGGGGGTACGTCCGATTACGTCCTTTGCCTCTTGTCCTACGCAGCGAACCCTGTCCTGCTTTACATCAACCGCAACTACACTGGGCTCGCGTATGATTATTCCCTTGCCGCGCATATATACCAGTGTGTTGGCTGTACCGAGATCTATTCCTATGTCCTTTGAAAACATTTTCTACTCCTCCGAAAATTTATATAAAATATTTATTTTGTTTCATTACTATATTATAACACGAAATCCAAACGCATACAATAAAATCCTAATTTAATTATTAATAAATTATTGTCCTTTTTTACCCAAAATTTGGGCAATTTCACTTAATGCTCTCCTGTTGAGCCAAAACCGCCCTGATTTCGCTCGGTAACGCCCAAGCTTTCGCTTTCCGCGTAATCGCATAATTCTATCGGAATTACTATAAACTGCGCTATTCTGTCACCGTTTGACACGGTAAAAGGCTCGCTACCGAGATTTATCAGCGGCACGCTTATTTCTCCGCGATAGTCGCTGTCAATCACGCCGACAGCGTTAGCCATTGACATGCCTTTCTTTATCGCGTTTCCACTTCTCGGAAAGACAAATCCGCCAAAACCGTCAGGTATCTCCACAGCTATCCCGGTCGCGATAAGCATACGCTCTCCCGGCTGGATAATAACGTCTTTTTCAAGACACGCGTACAGATCCGCTCCGGCACTTTTGGCTGTGGCGCGCAGCGGCAACACCGCTCCCTCTTTCACTTTTTTTACATTTATTGTCATATCTTCTCCTTATTGTCTATCGTGCCTTTATAATACAGTCCGCGGGTAAAGCCGCCGATCGGCGTTTCGCCTGTGATAAAACGCTTTACGGTTTCTTTTATATCCGTTTCATCGGTAAATCTTAACAACGCAAAATCAAACCCGCGCAAATCATCGGATTTGTCGCCGAGATACAACACATCGGGGTTGATTATCTCAACAGCGTTATCCGAGCACAGACATTTCATTTTACTGCTGTATCTGTCAACGATACAGTGCGGACAGTCTTTTCTTTTCACCGCACCGCAGGGCTTGCCGTCCTTTATCGGGCAGCGTCTTGTCAGCATCAGCGGCAGACCGCCGTACGCAATGATACCGCTTTTTATATCGGAGCATGCACAAAGGTCTCTCGCGGCTTTAACCGTCAATTCCGGCGATAGTACCGCATCGGTCACTCCAAGTTCTTTCAATGTCTGCAACGTATAACGATTGGTGACATTCAGTCTGAATGTGCCGTAAGCCTTCATTCCGAGGTCTTTCGCTATCTGAATATGTGACAACGTGTGTGCCGCCATATTTTCATAACCCTGTTCTTTCAACTCGGAAATACGTTTTATAACATCAGCTTCGCAATCGCCTAAAAAAACCGGCGGAACAACCACTATCATATGCTTATCCGAGAGATTTTCATCCAGCAGACCTATAGGTGCGTATATAACAGAAAAATCCTTTACCAAAAGCGCGTCATAAAGCTGCCTTTCATTATATACCTCACAGCGCAGTTCGGGTGCGGCAGGTTTATTATATGTTGTTTTTTTCAACTGAATATTACGTATAGAATAACCGTGAGAATTATTTTCCAGTATCTTTTCCGTCAGCTTTGAGACGGCGCTCCTGCGTAGCTCGTTAAGCTCGGAAGCACTTACCGAAAGCCCCGGCTGCACCGATGCCGTAACATCTCCGGCATAATAAGATGTCCCGCCAAGCTTAGACAATTGGGCGCAGACCGCCTCGGCTGTTGTTTCTCGATTGACCGCCTTTTGGGGTACCGCTCCGCTGTCCGATACGCTTATATCGCCTACTGACAAAGTAACATAAACAGGCTTGTTTTCGGCAATGTCAGCTGTAATATCGCATTTATATCTTTTGCAGGGCTTTGCATACAGGCTCTTCGCCTTGGAAAGCGCCTGTGCGGAGGCATTGACGTCCTCTTTGGTCCTTATCCCCTGCATATCATGAAATTCATCACAAAAATATCCGTCGGTGAAACCGCTGCGGGAAAACACACCTTGCAACAGACCGGTATCAGGTATACCGCCGTCCAAAGCAGCACGGCATGCGGACACAGCCGCGGCAACATATTCCGGGCGTTTCATACGCCCCTCTATTTTATAGGATGTCACGCCAGCGCCCTCCAGCTTTGAAAGCTGGCTTATCAGCGACAAATCTTTAAGTGAAAGCACCTCGCTTTTATTCCCGCAGGAAAAACCAAGTCTGCACGGCTGCGCGCACATCCCTCTGTTGGCACTGCGTCCGCCAAGCATAGCGCTCATATAACACTGCCCGCTGACACTGACGCACAGCGCGCCGTGTACGAACAATTCCGTCTCTATATCAACATTGGAAATTATCTCTTTTATCTGCTCAAATGACAGCTCTCTGCCCAGCACCACTCTTGAAAAACCAAGTGCCTTTGCCGCCCGTGCGCCCGCAGAGGAATTTACCGTCATCTGCGTCGATGCGTGTATCGGCATATCGGGCACTATCTCACGCGCCAGTTTTGCGACGCCGAGATCCTGTATTATCAGCCCGTCCGCATCGGCTTCTGCATAGGCTTTTATGGTTTTTACCAGCTCTTCAAGCTCTCTGTCAAATACAAGCGTATTTAGTGTAACGTAGACCTTTACAGAGTTTTTGTGGCAAAGCTCTACCGCCTCTTTAAGCTGACGGTCGGAAAAATTTGCGGCGTTTTGTCTCGCATTGAAGGAAAGACCGCCCAAATAAACGGCGTCGGCTCCCGAATTAACGGCAGCCGTCAGTGCATCAAATGTTCCGCAAGGTGCAAGTATCTCGCTCATAATGTCATTTGTCCGTCGTTTACAATCTCACTCATCTGCTGATTAAGATCGGAATACTTCTTCTTCAGCGCGTTAAGCTCGTCGTTAAGCTCGGCTATCTCCGCGCTCTTCTGCTTTACATACTCGTCAAAGGTCTTTTCGTATGTATTTACGGTATCTTTAAGCACGGCTATCTCCTGCTCATTTGCGCCGGATACATCATCCTTCTTGTTATGCGAACGCGCATAGTCACGCTTTAAGTTGTTCCACGAGGTCTCCAGCTGTGCCAGCTTGTTTTCCAACGCCTTGTTTTTCTCAACAAGCTCGGCGTTTTCTTCCTTTAATGCCAAAGCCTTATCATTTTCCGCGATAAGCTCGTTGTTCTCAGTCTCAAGCAACTTTATCCTATCCTGCGCCGCAGACAGTTCTTCCTGAGCACTCTTCATATTACTTCCGTGCTGCTCGTATTCTTCAAGCTGCTTTTTAAGCTCCTCAGACTGCTTTTTATACATATCGCAGTCATTCTTTGCGGACTCTGCCTCATCGGCAATATCCAATGCGGAAAGAATAACTGTATCGGTCAGCGACATGCCCGCTGCCGCCTCGCTTATCTGCGATATTTTCTTTTTCAGCTCGCTCTCCGCCGCACGCAGGCGTTCGGGATTATCGCTTCTCAGATTAAAATCATGTCCGCTTATTGATACTTTGACTTTCTCCATTGCTTTCCTCCGCAGTTATTTGAAGAACTTGTTTCTGGTAATGATTATCGCCACCGATGCGGCAAGCACCGCAGAAATAAGCAGCGCAAACCATGTTGTGGGTACAGGAAGATCAGCTACATTCATTCCGTAAAAGCCGAAAACCATATTAGGCACCGACATAACTATCGTTATGACCGTAAGCACCTTCATGACAATATTCAGGTTATTTGAGATGATACCGGCAAACGCCTCTGTTGTACCGGAGATGATATGCGAATAAATACTGCTCATCTCAATACCCTGCTTTACTTCGACCAGGACATCCTCAAGCAGATCCTCATCCTCTTCGTAAAGCTTTATAACGCGTCCGCGGTGTATTTTTTCCAGCACAGTTTCGGTAGATTTAAGCGAGGTCGAAAAATAGACCAGCGACTTTTGCAGACTGAGCAGCTGTAAAAGCTCCTTATTTTTCATTGACACACGCAGCTGCGCCTCAACATAGCTTGACAGCTTGTCTATCTGTTTAAGGTATTGCAGATATTTACCTGCTATCCTCAGCAGCATATAAAATATAAATCTGGTCTTAAACTGGGTCTGTACACCCTTTACAACACCCTGTGCAAAGTCCTCTACTATAATGTTGTCCTTCAGACAGACTGTTACAACATTAGTCTCTGTAAGTATAATACCCATAGGCATTGTATTATAGCTTATCGCCTCGTCTTCGTCAGCCTTTTCGGCGACAGGATAGTCGAGGATTATAAGCGTCTGCCCTTCCTCACTCTCGATACGGGAACTTTCCTCCTCGTCAAGAGCAGAGCGTATAAAATCACGGTCAATACCGAGATTTTCCTCCAGCGCGGAGATTTCCGTCTCGGTAGGCGCGACCGCAGAGACCCAGCATCCGGGCTCCAGCGTATCGGTCTGAACAATTGTATTGTTCACCGATTTATAGAATTTAAGCATAACATACCTCTTTCCGAAACACGGAAAGAGTTAACAGAAAACAATTTCCGCGTATTTTAATTTTTATACAGGCATCGCCCATTACCGTCCGCAGACATTGTTTTCACTCCTTTTTTGATAAAAGTCATTATCTATATTATTGTATCACAAAAAACTTTTTTTGACAACAGTTTTTTATAATTTTTCCGAATTTTTTTCTTTTTCCGACAACCGCTTGCTGTAAATACAGCCGCAGTAGTTCTGGCGATACAGACCATACTCAGCGGAAAGCTCTATCGAACGCTTGTAACCGTTGCGCTTTTTAAAGTCGGAATACAGATACGGCACACCGTATTGTTTTTCAAGCGCGCCACCCAACTCGTTCAGCTTTTGTGCATTCTTATGCGGGCTGACAGACAATGTAGTGCAAAAATAATCATAGTCTTTTTCCTGTGCCAGCTGAGCTGTCTTTTCCAGCCGCAGATTATAGCATAAAAAACAGCGCTCGCCCCCCTCCGGCAGCTCTTCTCTACCACTTGCTATATCATAAAACAGCTGCGGAGAGTAATCGCCGTCTATCACCGACACTGGATAACGGAACGTCCTTTCGGAAATATAACGCTTTAGCTCTGCCTTTCGCTTTTCATATTCATCATTCTCGGTTATGTTTGGATTATAGAAAAACGCGGTTATATCAAAATATTCCGCAAGATAATCCAGCACATAGCTGCTGCACGGTGCGCAGCAGCAGTGCAGCAGCAGCCGCGGCACACCTGTCAGTCCGTTTATTATCTCATCGGTTTTAAGCTGATAGTTAGTCATCCTGCTTCACCATATTCGCTGCCGCCAGTCCACCCAGCTGTTCAAAGTCTCCGGCTGTCAGCTTGTCCTTTTCAATAATGAACAACAGTCCGTTTATCATGGTGATATATGCGTCATCGCCGTAAAAATCTAACGATGTCGCAGATTCCCACCCTACGACCGCAAACGGGATACCGCTGTTTTTCATGATAAAGCCGTTTTCAGTGATATCTATTTCGTTTATTTTGTTTTCTGTATTCAGCTCTAATATGTCTGCGGAATATTTTACTATCGCGTATTTTAGCACCACCGCAAAAATTGCCACCAACGCCACCGCAAGCACTGAAAAAAGCGCCAGAATATAATATCCGGTTATCACCGAAAACACCACGCCCGCCACAGCAAGCAAGGCAAGCAAAACCCCGTATACAATAATAAGCGGCTTTGCCTTTTTGTTTTTACCCAGCAGCGTGTAATTTACGTATCTATTTACATTTTCTTTGTTCCATTCGATGGATGCGCTTACCATATATTTTCCTTCCTCAAAACAGCTTTCCGATTATCTCAAACACCGGACCACGCTGCCATAAAAACGTGCTTAAATGTATCTCGTACCCCTCGCCCTGATCCACCGCAAAGTCGATGGGGCGCATTTTCGGTAATCCGTAACCGGCAAGCAGGTTCATAATAACTCCTGAGTGGGTTATAACCGCGGCGGAGGTCACGTCCTCTTTCATCATGTTTTTGAATATTTCATCCAGTCCGTCAAGACACCTTATCGCAAAATGTCCATAGCTTTCCCCGTTCGGCGGTGCGGCGTCATATCCGCCCTTCATCCACTCTGCATAGTCGGGTCTGTCCTTAAGCTGGTCTGGCGTTTTCCCCTCATACTCGCCGAAATCGCATTCCGAGATATTATCTATCCTCAGCAGCAGCCTTTCGGGATAAATTATGTCGGCAGTCTCCAAGCATCTTTTGAGCGGGCTGGAATATACTTTCTGTACATTCGGGTAAAGCCCCTGCTTTGCAAGCTCGGTTATCGCCGTTCTGCCCTCTTCACACAGCGACAGGTCGGTAGTACCGATATATTTACCCTCTAAATTGCCGTCTGTCAGCCCGTGACGTATCAAATACAGCCTGTAATTTCTCATATTTTTATATTTCCTTTCAACTGTTTTTCCCGAATATCAAAGCATCTACAGCTATTAACTGAATTTTTTACTAAAAATCTTGTCGAAATTTTGTATAATATCACGCTTTACAATCAGGAATATTTCATATATAATTTACCGTGTGACTATTTTTGACTATTTTTGACTATTTTTGTGAGGTCATAGTTTGAAAAATCATAGATTTTCCAAACTTACGCTCTGTGCTTTGTCGGCTTAGCCGACAATTTTGTTCCAAAACCGCACAAAGCTACGAAAGGAGAGATGCTTCCTTGCGGAAGCATGATCATAATATGAACAAGGATTTCCCACGGATATTAACGCTTTTGCGTAAAGAAAGAGGCCTGACCCAAAAGCAGGCAGCTGCCGATCTCGATATCGCGCAAGCTCTGCTTTCGCATTATGAAAAAGGCAAGCGAGAGTGCGGACTGGACTTTCTGGTAAAGGCGGCGGATTATTATAACGTTTCCACCGATTATCTCCTCGGACGCTCTGCGGTAAGCAGCGGAGAAATAATAAGCGAAAAGGACATTCCGGAGTCGGAGGAGCAAAGCAAAAACGACACCAAAAACGGAGACCTCGCGCTGGTTTTGAACAAAAAGCTTATTCTTAACAGCATCGAGATAATATTCAATCTGCTGGGAAAGATAAAATGCCGTACGCTTACAAAATGTATATCGTCAATGCTGATGCTTTCGGTCTACAAGGCGTTTCGTATTACATATTCCACTAACGGCAAAAACGATAAGAACATTTTTTCCGTCCCGGCTAACACCGCTCCTTATCTCTCCTCCTCGGCAATACAGATAGACGAAGGCAGCGCGCTGAACGCATCTAAGACAGAGGTGAAAAACGCGCCGCTCATTACCACAGGAGTTATCGAAGAAGAATTCGGCAAGCAAGGCACCGCCCTGCTCAGTCTCATAAAAAACTGCGAAAGCAGAATAAAAAAGCTTGAAGAATAAAGGAGATAATATGAAAAAGCTCTTTATTTTCACCTTAACGGTTATAACTGTTGCGGCTGCCGCAGTCGCATTGATAGATCTGCTTTACAAGCGCGCTGTTAAAGACGCGGACTAACGCAGTCCTTTAAAGAAATCCCTCAGCAGCTGCGAGCATTCTTTTTCCAATATCCTGCTCCTTACCAGCGGCTTATGATTAAACGGATATTCAAACATATTCATCAGTGACGCGCATACTCCGCCTTTCTCGTCAAACGCACCGTAAACAAGGCGTTTTATCCGCGCGTTTATTATCGCGCCCGCGCACATAGGACAGGGCTCAAGCGTTACATATAATGTGCAGTCAGTCAGCCTCCAGCTTTTTTTAGCTCGCGAGGCTTCTTCTATTGCTATTATCTCGGCGTGCGCAGTGGGCATATTGCCTGTTTCGCGGCGGTTATAACCCCTGCCGATGATGTTGTCGTTTTCATCCACCACTATTGCGCCGACAGGACATTCGCCGATATCATATGCCTGTTTGGCAAGTTCAAGACATATTGTCATATATTCTTCATCGACCGTCACAGGCACACCTCCGTCACTGATAAACTAGGTTAATTATACAATAATTTACCCCTAATGTCAATCTTAAAAAAGAGCAACGCGATACCGCATTAACGGTATCGCGTTGTTTTACTGTACTTCGACTATCGTGATATTCTCCCCTGCTATATCCACCTCAGACAATAACGCGCTTTTTATCTGTGCTGCCTGCGCACTGTCAAGTCCTGCGGTCTTGACTATGATATTGGCGCTCTTTCCGCTTAAATAGCACAGCACATCGTCAAAGCCCTGCGCCTTCAGCATAGTCTCTATCTTTGTCTCCGCCTCCATAAGGTCGGTCATAGTCTCGGCGTCCTGCGCTATCACCGCCATTTCGTCGCGGGTCAGGTCGCCGCCTGCGTATACGCTCTGTAACACCTCTGCCGCCTCGGCACGGCTGTTTTTCTTGTCGATGCGTGCTTGCGCGAAATATGCATCCGTGCCGGAAAGCGCTGCGCCCTTGTCATCGGTCACCAGTGTATCCTTATCATGGGTCTGACCGCTGACATTGGCGGAGACAAACGTCGCGTCGCCGTAGTTTTCCGCATCCGCCTCGGCAGACGCGTTAACGCTGCTTGATATAGCGTAATTTGCATACAGCCCCACGCATAACACAAGCGCAAGTCCCGCAATTATAAGATGCTTTCTTCTGATTATCAGATTTATCCTTCTCATAAGTATACCTCTCTGTTTTCCTATTTTGTAATACACACTCTTGACACAGATACATCAAGAGCCTTTGAGACAGCGTCTAACAGCCGTTCCTTGACTATCGGGTCATCCGCTTTCGTGCAGACGATCACCGCCCCTGTCACCGTCCTGCCGTCGTCGTCCAGCCTTATCATAACATCGGATATATTTTCCTCTCCGATACCGTCCATTCCGGACAGCATTTTTGCCAGCCGTTGCTCAAGCTGTTCTTCGGCTGTGACGGTGTTGTCTGGCGACTTAAACACATCGCCTATACCTGACATAAATATCAGGAGTATCAGTGCCATTCCGGCAACAAACGCCGCTTTCAGAAATTTGTCATTTTTGAAAATATCTTTCATGTTTTCCGTTTCCTTCTAGTTATACGAGTATCTTACGATTATCTCATCACCAACCTCTTCCCGTACAGCATCCAATGCGCTTTGTATGTACGGCTCTGATGTATTTTTCTCAAATACAAGCTCAATTTCATTAATAGATATGCCGAACGAGCCGTCAATATGCGCGACAATGTAAATTTGCGAGCATGGTGTTTTGTTTTCGGCAAGCAGCTCGTTAACTTTGTCTCTCACAGCATAAGCTGCCGCCTTTTCGGCGTTTTCCGAAAGCTTATCGTCAAAGTCCACTATATCCGCATCTTCAAACGAGAACTCAAAACTACCTATATCCAGACCGCCAGACACCGCCTTCAGTACACATACCGCAAAAAGACACGAGATAAGAAATGATATCTGCGACTTGAATTTTCCCTCCGGCACCAGCATTTTAAACAGACCGCTTACTATTGCCGTCATGCAGACAGTCAGAAACACCTCCTTCATACCGCACCGCCCATCCCGATAAATAACATCAGAGATACCGATATGACCGCTATCAGCATAAAGCACACCAACACCGCAAGTATTATCGACATAATGCTTTCCGCGCTTTTCAGAAGTCCTGTCAGTGCCGTCAACCCAAACATATCGCTTGCCGCCGCACAGACCGATAGTGCCAGCTTACTGCACAATGTGCTTGCTATTGACGGCAGTATAAGCAATGCTCCCGCTATTATCCCGAACGAGCCGAAATTGTTTCTTATAATATTTATTCCTCCCTGCATGACAGACAACGCCTCGGATATCGTACCACCGATGAACGGCACACCGTTTGCAACGGTAAATCGCGCCGTCTTTATAGCTATCCCGTCGGCAGGCAGGGTGATAAAGCTTTGCAGTCCCAACAGCGCAACAAACACCGTCATTATCAGTCCCAAGCCCCATATTATTATCTTCTTTGCGGTCTCGGCAATAGTGTTCAACTTTAGTTCAGGGTTGACAGAGCCTGCAATGGTGATACCCATTATGCAAGACGCGGCAGGAACTATAAGATTAGCCGCAAGCAGTGAATAAATCTGCGCCCCTGCCATAACCACCGTGTTTATCACTGCTGCGGTGGTGACTTGTCCGCTCATCGCCATCATCCCCGCGAACGCCGGGATAAAGCCCTCAAGAAACACGCTGCCCCCACGTACCACATCGCCTACGGCAGCTATTGCCGCGCTTATCGGCGTTAACAGCATTGCCGCACCCACAAGCACCGATACAAGCGAAAAAATATTTTTCATATTTTCCCCTGCGGATTCCGAAAGGACATTTGCAATACCGCACAGCAATATCACCGCGAAAACCGACACAGTCAGCTTTATCGGGTCCTGCAGCGAGCCTATTAACAGCTTAATTATGTAATCCACTACATTTTCCGCGCTGAGCGCCTCTATAGAGACGCTTTCAGGGGTGATGCCGTTTTGCTCCAGCTCATCTGCCACCTCAGTCGGTAGATTATAATCATATTCATCCAGGCCGAAGTCAGGCCGCTCTGCCGCCGCTGAGACAGATGAACAGATAAAACACAGTACACCTACGATGATTGGCAAAAAAATTTTAACGATCTTTATCATTGAAATTCCCCGTATATATTTATGGCATCATGTCAGTTACAAGCTGTGCAAGACTTGTAAACAGCGGCAGCGCTGTAAGCACTATCGCGCATTTACCCGCAAACTCTATCTTAGAGGCTATCGCGCCCTCTCCCGCGTCACGGCAGCTTTCTGCCGCCAGCTGTGTTAAAAAGCACACCGCAAGGCTTTTTATAAGAATTTCGGCGTATCCGTTGTCAACACCTGAATATCCCGCCAGCTCTGTCAACGTCTCTATTACCGGTCTTATCGCTACAATCGCTGTGCCTAATATCAGCATACCTGCGGCGAGAGAAATATATATTCCGAACTCGGGCTTGTACTGCCTTAATACAGCACACAGCACCGCGCCGATTATTCCCGCCCCGACAAAAGCGATGATATTCATAGATTAAATACATCCTTTATCGTATCAAACAAAGTGCTTATCTCGGTAATTATCATCATCAGCACCACTATAAGTCCGGCAATGGTGGTCATCATCGCCTGTTCCTCCCTGCCGGAGCGCTGCAAAAGCTGATTAAGCACCGCGACCACGATACCTATCGCGGCTATCCTAAATATCAGATCGACATCCATGCCCTTTTCCTTCCGTTATATGCAAATTATGCCCAATGCCGCGCCGGAAAGTATTCCCAACGTACGGAACATCCTTCCCTTACGCTCGTAGTCGGATTTTGCTTTTTCCAATTGATGCAGCAGCCTCTCTCTTGCCGAAAGTATCACAGCGATCTGTCCCTCAGTGTCACTTTTCCCAAGACTTTCACTGAGAAAGTATAGCGGTGCTTTGTCGTCCTTTTGAAGATAAGCCAGCTTTTCCACGCAAATCTGCCACTCATTTTCAAAACCAACGCCGCTGTCCGCAGCCGTTATCAACTCATCCGTGATAAAAAATCGTCTTTCCCCGTCAACGGCTGTAAAAACTTCTGACAGCTTCATGTGATTGTAACGGATAAAATTAAGCATCTGTTCTAAAATGTTCACCATATCATCTATATAAGAACGTTTCTTTTTCAGCGCATCAGCTATTGCAAATCCCACCGCCCCGCCGCACATTGAGGCGGACAAAACTATAAGTATCTGTATCATCATACACTTACCCGCATATCGGAAATATTTCGCTTTATTATCTGCTGCTTTATACCGTACTTATCCAGCGTCAGCCGTACGATATGGCTTATCGCCCCGCTGTCAAGCAGTCTTGCTATATCACGGTTACGGTACATTTCGGCTTCGCTGTCACAGTGTGCGGTCATTATCAGTCCAACGCCGCTGTTCATACATTGCTTGATAAGTGAAAAATCGCTGCCAAGCTCGTCTGTTACGACATAATCGGGCGACATACAGCGTATCGCGCGTATCATACCGTCGTTTTTGTAAAATCCGCTGAAAACATCGGTGTTTAACCCTACATCCAGCTGCGGCACACCGTCATGTACAGCCGCTATCTCGTCTCTTTCATCTATCAACGCAAGCTTGTAAAAGCTGCCTAGCGTTCGGCATAAATCACGCAACACCGTTGTCTTTCCGCTCAGCGGTTTGCCTATGATAAGCAGCCCTTTCACAAGCTCGTCCTCATTAAAAATTTCAGAAAGCTTGTCTGCGCAACCGATATGCTGACGTGCTATTCTAATATTAATTGATGATATGTTTTTAATGAGACTTACTTTGTCATCGGTATAGACCGCCGTACCGCAAAAGCCCGCGCGGTGTCCGCCTTTTAGCGTTATGTACCCCTGTGCAAGTTCTTTTTCATAGCTGTGTATCGAACTTTCGCAAAACGCGGATACGCAGCTTTCCACTGTCTTTGCGTCAGCCACGCCTTGAAGTATACGGTCATACCCTGCACAACAGATAACAGTCGGTCTGCCCGCCCTTATCCTTACCTCGCGCGCCATGGATTTTATCTCGGCGCTTATTCCCGCAAGCTCGGGTATAAAACGGATTACCGGACTTACCGCACAGTCAAATTCGCTCTTTTTGGATTCGATCATTTTGTACAGTCCTTTCTTTTTAGATTTGTTTAAGTGTATGAGGACTTGTACAGAAATAGAACAAAAAAACAAGCCGAGCCAAAGCTCAGCTTGTCGTATTATTAAGTATTATTATCAGCCCTTAAGACCTCTTGCCTGTCTGTCCATATCCTCAACAACGATATCGTGTATCTCGCCGAGAGAGGCGCAGTATTCCAGCACCTTCCACGGCTCGTTGGTGTGATAGTGTATCTTTATAAGATCCTCGTCGCCGACTGCCAGCAGGCTGTCGCCCTTAAAGTTTTCGATGAAATAATCGTATATTGCGTCCTCGTCCAGCCCTTCGCCCTCTATCAGCAGCTGGGTGTCATATCTGAATTCAACCATTATATTACTCCTTCTCACTCAGCACAGTGGCAATATGCAGCTCGTCAAGCTGTTTCTGATCTACATCCGACGGACATCCGGACATAAGCTCGCTCGCGTCCTTTACCTTCGGGAATGCTACAACGTCTCTCAGGCTCTCCGCGCCGCACAGCATCATTGTCAGTCTGTCAAGACCTATTCCGAGACCGCCGTGAGGAGGTGCAGCGTACTTATACGCGTCGACAAGGAAGCTGAACTTCGCCTGTATTTCCTCTTCGGTAAGTCCCAGCAGACGGAACATCTTTTCCTGCAGCTCAGGGTCGGTTATTCTTATCGAACCGCTGCAAAGCTCGGTGCCGTTAACAACAAGGTCAAACGCCTTTGCTCTTACGCTGCCCTTGTCGTCGTCAAGACTGCCGAGACATTCTTCCATAGGCATGGTGAACGGGTGGTGCATAGCAAGCCAGCTCTGGGATTCCTCATCCCACTCAAAGAACGGGAATTCAGTTATCCATAAGAAGTTAAATCCGCTGTCAGGTACAATGCCTATCTGCTTGCCGACCTTTAGTCTAAGTGCGCCAAGCACAGGCAGGGTGACTTTATTCTTATCCGCAACGATAAGTACAACATCGCCCTTTTTGCAGCCGAGACAGTCGAGTATCGCTTCCAGCTCGCCCTCTGCCATAAACTTGCCGAACGAGCAGCTGGGTACATCCTCTACCCAGCGTACATAAGCCAGTCCCTTTGCGCCGATGCCGCGTACAAATTCGGTCAGCTTATCTATCTCCTTGCGGGTCAGCGTGCCTGCCGCATCCTCGGCTACTATAGCCCTTACGCTGCCGCCGTCCTGCACCGCGGAGGAGAACACCGAAAATCCGCTGTCCTTGACAAGATGGGATATATCCTTTATCTCCATGCCGAAACGTGTGTCAGGCTTGTCCGAGCCAAAACGCTCCATAGCGTCCTTGTATGTCATTCTTACCAGCGGGGTAGTGATATCCTCGTCCAGCGTCTCTTTGAGCAGCTTTTTGATATAGCCCTCGGTCAGCTCCAGTATCTCGTCAACGTCCATGAACGACATCTCAAGGTCTATCTGGGTAAACTCCGGCTGTCTGTCTGCTCTGCCGTCCTCATCGCGGAAGCATCTTGCAAGCTGGATATATCTGTCATAGCCGGATATCATAAGCAGCTGCTTGTATATCTGCGGTGACTGCGGCAATGCATAAAACTTACCCTCGTGCAGTCTTGACGGCACCAGATAGTCACGCGCGCCCTCGGGGGTGGATTTCATCATCATCGGGGTCTCTATCTCAAGAAATCCGTTATCATAGAAATAGTCACGGGTGACCTTTGCTATCTTGTGGCGCATGATTATGTTGTCCTGCAGCTTTTTGCGTCTTAAATCAAGATATCTGTATTTCAGTCTTAACTCTTCGTTGGTCTTGGTGTCGTTGGTTATCTCAAACGGCGGGGTCTGCGCCTTTGACAATATTCTGAGGTCGCTGACCATTATTTCAACGTCGCCGGTCTTTATCTCAGCATTGACGCTTTCTCTTTTTCTGAGCAAGCCTTGCGCCATCAGCACATATTCGCTCTTTACCTGCTTTGCTTTTTCAAATACCGCAGGGTCGGTGGTATCATCAAACACAAGCTGCACGATACCGGTACGGTCGCGCAGATCTATAAATATAAGGCTGCCCTTATCTCTTACCCTCTGTACAAATCCTCCTACTGTGACGGTGTTGCCCACACCCTCAACCTCACCGCAATAGTGGGTGCGTTTCAGTCCCTGCATAGTGTCTGCCATAATTGTCTTCCTTTCAAAATTATATTTTATTTTTCAGATATCCTCATATTGCATCGGTGCATAAGGCAATATCGCCCATGTCACATCATCTGCTGTTAATACTTTTGTATGTATCATAGAGGTGCAATTTGATACTCCCGCGTTGATACAGGGATAATCGGCACATTCCGTGCAATTTTTAATCCCTTTTTCAACGGCACATATCTTCTGAGCACATGGCTCGTCCTTGCAATAGCAATTATCGCTGTTGCAGCCGCCGCATCTCATGCTCCAATCGGTTACATCCCATACCTCTGTCAATAAAGGTTCTATTTGCCTGCGCAGCTCCTCGCTCATACCAATATAGTGAATACAAAGGTCACAGCGGTGTCCGCAGCAGCTGTATATTGCGTTTTCCTTAGGAAACGGCTTTCGGTTAGGCTTTTTCTTGATATATATCAGCTTTTTTATCTCTTCAAGCTGTTTAGTCTCGGTTACGTCGATGAACATCCACTTACCGTCATGATAGGTTTGTGCGCTTTCATAGCAGCCGAGCAGCCATTCTGAATAATCCAATGTGTTAGCTTCAAAAATCTCCCGCTCTTTCTTTCCGAAGATTATCAGGAAAGTGAATTTATCCTCATGGGTATATACAGTTACAATAGTTCTCTTACCCTGCTTAAATTTAAGCTCGTCTTTTCCGTCGCCTATCTCATCAAGACGGTACTTGCCACGCATAAACTTCATAAATTCATGGCTTACTTTTTCAAGCTGTGTCACATTATCCCTCCAATCAATATCACAAGCTATATTTTAACACATTTTTCCCGAAAAAACAAGTGTTTTTTCAATATAAACCAAAAGGAACGCTTTCACGTCCCTTTTTAACATAATCGCTTACGATGCTGTATCAAACTGAGAATTATAAAGCTGTGCGTAAAATCCGTCCTTTTCGATAAGCTCGGTATGGTTGCCCTGCTCGACGATATCGCCGTCCTTCATCACCAGTATCATATCCGCGTCTTTAATAGTAGACAGCCTGTGGGCGATGATAAAGCTGGTTCTTCCCTTCATAAGATTATCCATAGCCTTTTGTATGCGTATCTCGGTACGGGTATCGACAGAGCTGGTCGCCTCGTCAAGTATCAGTATCTTGTTGTTGGCAAGTATCGCCCTAGCGATTGTCAACAGTTGCTTTTGTCCCTGTGATACGTTGGACGCCTCTTCGTTCAGTTCCATATTATATCCGCCGGGCAGTGTCTGTATAAAGTGATGAACGTGCGCCGCCTTAGCCGCCGCGATGACCTCATCGTCTGTCGCCTGTAAATTACCGTAGCGGATATTCTCCATAATGCTGCCATTAAACAGCCATGTATCCTGTAAAACCATGCCAAACAGCTCTCTCAGCTCGCCGCGGTCAAAATCTTTTATATCATATCCGTCGACAGATATTTTACCGCCGTTCAGCTCGTAAAAGCGCATCAGCAGCTTTACCATGGTGGTCTTGCCCGCACCGGTAGGACCTACTATAGCTATCTTCTGCCCCTGCTTTATGTTCGCGCTGAAATCGTGGATAATTATCTTATCCGGCGAATAGCCGAATGACACATGGTCAAACGATACATCACCGATAATATCCATAGGGGTGATATTGCGTGTATTGCCGTCAGAGTCGGTCACCACCGCATGACGCTCTGCCGTCTGCTGTTCTTCGTCTTCTTCGAGGAATTCAAATACGCGCTCTGCCGCGGCAACGGTAGATTGCAGCATCGACGAAACCTGAGACAGCTGGGTTATCGGGTGAGTAAAGTTTCTGACATACTGTACAAACGACAGGATATCGCCCACCTGTATCTGCCCGTCTATCGTCAAAAATCCGCCGAGTATCGCTACACCCGCATATCCGAGATTGCCGACAAAGGTCATTACCGGCATCATTATACCGGAGAAGAACTGCGACTTCCACGCCGACTTATAAAGTATCCTGTTTGTGTCGTCAAATTCCTGTATGGCCTGTTCCTCACGGTTAAAGGCTTTTATAATATTATGTCCTCCATATACCTCTTCAACCTGACCGTTGATGTGTCCTAGGTATTCCTGCTGGGATTTGAAATATTTCTGCGAGATCTTTACGACCACCGCCACAAACACCGCCGAAACCGGCAGGATAAGCAACGCGATAAGCGTCATAAGCGGGCTGATGGACAGCATCATTATCAGCACACCTATGATGGTGGTAATCGAAACAATAAGCTGTGTGATGCTCTGATTGAGGTTAAACGCGAGAGTGTCTACGTCATTGGTTATTCTTGACAGCACCTCGCCGTGCGTCTTGCTGTCAAAATAATTCATCGGCAGGCGGTTTATCTTTTCGCTGAGTTCTTTTCTCAGGCGATAGCTTACACGCTGAGACACCGCCGTCATTATCCAGCCCTGAACAAAGGTGCAAAGGCTGCTGATAAGATATATCCCGATAAGCAGTAACAATATGCCGCCTACCACGCCGAGGTCGATGTCACCCGTGCCGTTTATTTTCGCGACTATTCCGTTGAATATCTCGGTGGTGGCGTTACCCATTATCTTAGGACCGATGATATTGAACACCGTACCAAGCGCCGCGAACAGCATAACCGCCGCCACAGCTATCTTGTACTTGCTCATATAATTAAGCAGTCTGCCGACAGTGCCCTTAAAATCCTTGGCCTTTTCTACCGGAGCACCCGGTCCGCGCATAGGACGTCTTGCAACAGGTCTTGGCATCAGCGCTCACCCCCTATCTTTTCGAGGTCGCTTTCCGAAAGCTGTGAAGTAGCTATCTGACGGTAAACCTCGCAGCTTTCCATCAACTGCTCGTGCGTACCCTTGCCCGCGATACGTCCCTCGTCCAGCACTATTATCTGCTCGGCATGGAGTATGGTGCTTATTCTCTGCGCGACTATCATCACGGTGCAGTCCTTTGTCTTTTCGGCAAGTGCCTTTCTAAGCGCCACATCTGTCTTATAATCCAGTGCGGAGAAGCTGTCATCGAAAATATATATCTTCGGCTGCCTTACTATCGCGCGTGCAATGGAAAGCCGCTGCTTTTGCCCGCCGGAGACGTTGGTACCTCCCTGCGAAACAGGCTCGTCAAACTTATCAGGCTTTTGAGAAATAAACTCTGACGACTGGGAAATATCCGCCGCAAGCTGCAACAGCTCGTCCGACGCATCGTTATCGCCAAACCGCAAATTGCTCTTTATAGTGCCGGAGAACAGCACACCTTTTTGTGGTACAAAGCCTATCATATCACGCAGACTTTCTACCGATATATCTCGGATATCTTTACCGTCAACGGTGATCTTTCCGGCAGTAACATCGTAAAAGCGCGGCAGCAGATGCACCAACGTGGATTTACCGCTGCCTGTACTGCCGATAAAGGCTGTGGTCTCACCCGGTTTCGCCGTAAACGAGATATCCTTTAATACCTCCATATCCGCATCGGGATAACGGAACGATACATTGTCAAAGCATACCTCTCCGACAGCGTCTTTCTTATCAACAGTGACTGAACTGTCGGTATCGGTTATGGAGGGCTCAGTATTCAGCACCTCATCTATACGCTCGGCAGATACCGCCGCCCTGGGCAGCATTACCGATATCATAGTCAGCATAAGGAAGGACATAACTATCTGCATAGTGTATGTGATAAACGCTATCATCTCGCCTACCTGAAGATTGCCCTCGCTTATCCTGCCCGCGCCTATCCATACGATAAGCACCGCGATAAGATTCATGATAAGCATCATCAGCGGCATCATAAAGGTCATGGTGCGGCTGGTAAACAGCATATTACGCGTAAGCCTTGCGTTAGCCTCGTCAAATCGTTTTTCCTCGTGACGCTCTCTGCTGAACGCACGAATAACAGGCAAGCCTGTAAGTATCTCTCTCGCCACAAGGTTCAGCCTGTCAACAAGAGACTGCATTATCTTAAATTTCGGCAATGCCACAACCATCAGCACGATAACAACACAGAATATAGCCAGTACCGCAATACCGATTATCCAAGCCATATCAGTGCGTATAGACAGCACCTTGAATATACCGCCTATTCCGAGTATCGGTGCGTACAGCACCATACGCAGTATCATCACAGTCACCATCTGTATCTGCATAATGTCGTTAGTGCTGCGGGTGATAAGGCTGGCTGTGGAGAACTTTTCTATCTCCGCACCGGAAAACGACACTACCTTTCTGAATATCCTGCCGCGCAGACCAAAGCCCACGCCTGCCGATACTCTTGACGCAAAAAATCCCACTATAATGGACGCCGTCATCATTATGAGTGTAACACCCAGCATACCGATACCTGTAGCTATAAGATAATCTCTCTGCATCGTATCGGTATCTGCACCCAGTCTGACATATTCTTCTCTTACAAAGCCCGACGCCCCTTGTATCAGTATAGATTCCGGCATTTGCTCGGTTGCACCGGTGAAGCCGGAAAGGTCCACAGCACCGCTGCTCGCGAAGAACAGCAAAATATCCTCCGCCGTCGCCGCTCCTGTCGTTTCTATACCAAGCGCAGCGGTCAATTCGTCATATGACGAAAACATCGCAAGCTGTTGGTTATCGGGGACTGCATTCAAAA
The DNA here is from genome assembly GCA_022511265.1 of Eubacterium sp. GTDB lineage: Bacteria > Bacillota > Clostridia > Oscillospirales > Ruminococcaceae > Ruminiclostridium_E. Next base: position 79,594 of record JAFLRX010000001.1, read on the forward strand.
AATCCTCATAGCTTAGCGATGAAATCATACTAAGCATCATCATAGGTGAAGCCAAAACAGTGTTCAATTCGTCACGACGCTCATCGGCATTGTCGGTCATAAAATATACATTATCGGCAGCACTTGCCGGGAATTTATTTTTCTCTTCAGCGGTTACAGTCTGCGGTGTTTTCAGCTCATAGCAGTCGTTAAAGAGCTGTTTGCCGTCATCATCCAAAAACAGCAAGATCATATTGGCGCTGTGTTCGGTCAATGCCTCGGCAGCCGCATCAGGTACACCGCCCTGCTGTATACCCACATCTACTATATCCGACGTATACTGCGGCAAAGTAAGATCGCCCCACGCCTGTATAATAAGCAGCAGAACGATCAGCAGTATGTGCGGGATATATTTGTACATAAACTTAAATATCTTTAGCACAGAGTTATCTCCTTAGTATATATGTCAGTCTTCCAGTGCCTCGGTGAATTTTTCAAACAGGTTAATTACCGCATCAATGTTCTCTTCGCCTATACGCTGTATTACCTTTTCCATTTTGGCAACGATGCATTGCTTTCTGGCGTTCATCATCTGCAATCCCTGATCAGTCAATCTTATGTAAGTCACCCTACGGTCGTTTTTCAACACAGTGCGCTCTACAACACCCTTATCCTCCAGCTTGTTTACCGTCTGCGAAAGATTAGGCTTTGTGTAATTCAGATAACTGTTAAGCTCTTTCAACGAAAACAGCTTTGTATCAGAGTGTGCCAAAGCAATCTGAGCTATTGCCCACAGCACCCCGGTCTCACTGGCATTAAAGCCGTCTATATCGGTATGTATGTGCGGCGTGTTGATCCTACTGTAAGCGATTATAAGTCTTTTTACCTTATCGTCCATGTTATTCCTCCGTAACAGGATTTAATCTTGCTATTCCAGATATAATATGATATACTTATTTTATTAACGGAATATTAAATCCACTTATGAGGTACATATGGAAAAATATATTACTGATATAGCGATAATCGGCGGCGGCGCGTCGGGGCTTGCCGCGGCAATTGCCGCAGCAGAGTGTAAGAGCGTCAGCGTGACTGTATTTGAAAGGCTGCCGCGTGTGGGCAAAAAAATACTTTCAACAGGCAACGGTCGCTGCAATCTTTCAAACGAGAAAAAATCTCATAACTGCTACAATGGAGATACAAAATTTTTATCATATATCTGCAATGTGCCGGATGCTAAGGAATTTTTCCTCAAACTGGGTCTGCTGACAAAGACCGATACAGACGGACGGATATATCCGCACAGCATGGCGGCATCTTCCGTGTTGGACGCGTTGCGTCACAAAGCAGAGGCATCAGGCGTAAAGTTAATCTGCGACTGCCGTATCGACGGTATAGCAAAAAACGGCAATGTATTTGTCCTGACTGCCGAAGAGAAAACATATTACGCTGAAAGCGTTATTATCAGCACCGGCGGCAAGGCCGCGCCGTCTCTCGGCAGCGACGGAGACGGATATAGCTTTGCCAAGAGTTTTGGTCATACCGTGACCAAGCTATACCCCGCGCTCGCCCCTCTGAGGACCGACATAAACAAAGTAAAGGCTCTGAAAGGGCTGCGCGCCGCTGCAAAGGCATCTTTGCTGATAGACGGAAAATGCGCCGCTGTTCAAAAGGGCGAAGTGCAGTTTTCCGACGGTGCGCTGTCAGGTATATGTATATTCAACCTTTCCGCGCTTGCAGCGGAAAACATAGGACACTGTGAGATTTCGCTGGACTTAGCACCCGAATATGACAATCAGGCTCTGTATAATATACTGTCGTCGGTCAAGGCGTTACGTTCTCATTTGCCCTGCGAAGAGCTGCTAACAGGTCTGTTTCATAAGCGTATAGGTCAGCAGATACTTAAAACCGCAGGTATAAGATTTGATACACCGTGCAGCAGCATTGACCAAGAAAGCATCAAAAAGATAACCGGGATCATAAAAGATATGCGTTTTCCCGTGACAGGCGTGTCCGACTGGAGTCTTGCTCAGACTACTTCGGGCGGTATACCTGTTGATGAAATAAATGATAATTTCAAGTCAGCCATAGTTGACGGATTGTTTTTCTGCGGTGAGATATTAAACATCTGCGGACAGTGCGGCGGATATAATCTTGACTGGGCATGGAAGAGCGGCATTACCGCCGGTGAAGCCGCCGCACGCTGCCTGAACGGAGGAAAAAATGCTTAAATATACCGATATATCCGCGCCGCTCGATTACGACGAAAAATGGCTGATAAATTACATCGCCGAAAAGCTGAAAATAAAAGCGACTGAAATCAAAGACCTGACTTTGCTGAAAAAATCCGTTGACGCACGTAAGAAAAGCGATATACGCTTTGTATTGACGGTTGGGTTTGAGATTGCCGACAGCAAGTCGGCAAAAGCCGTTATACGTCAAAACAAAAAGCTGTCATACTACACACCGCAGAAATACATGTCGCCCAAAGCAGGAATGCTTACTCAACGCCCAGTGGTGGTAGGTTTTGGTCCCGCTGGCATGTTTGCCGCGCTTTATCTTGCGCAATGCGGAGTAAAGCCTATCGTACTGGAGCGCGGAGACGATGCCGATACAAGGCTGGAAAAGGTCAGGCTGTTCCACACCAAAGGCATACTTGACGAGGAATGCAACGTGCAGTTCGGTGAGGGCGGCGCAGGCACATTTTCTGACGGAAAGCTAAACACAGGCGTAAACAGCCCGCTGTCATTTACGGTGTTCAGCGAGCTTGTCCGCCACGGCGCGCCGTCTGAGATAATGTACAACGCAAAGCCCCATATAGGCACCGACAAGCTGTGCGAAACAGTCAAAAACATCAGAAAAGAGATAATCTCTCTTGGCGGCGAGGTGATATTCGGCGCAAGGTTTTGCAATTTCACCCTTAAAGACGGAAAAATATGCTCGGCAGCCTTTATAAAAGACAATACCGAGCATATTATCGACACCGACCGTATTATTCTCGCCTGCGGGCACAGCGCAAGAGACGTATTCTATCTTATGAGGAATAACGGAGTTGCCCTTGAGGCAAAGAATTTCTCGGTCGGGATGAGAATAGAGCATACACAGGAAGAGCTTAACCGCTCGATGTACGGCGATTTTTACAATCACCCAAAGCTGGGTGCGGCAGATTATAAGCTGGCGGTACACCTGCCGGACGGCAGAGGTGTATACAGCTTTTGTATGTGCCCGGGCGGCACAGTTGTCGCTTCTTCATCGGAAAAGGAAACAATTGTCACTAACGGTATGAGCAATTTTGCCCGCGACGGCAAAAACGCCAACAGTGCGCTGTTAGTCAGCGTTACACCCGCCGACTTTGACGGCGCAGAAATAACCGCAGGAATAGACTTTCAGCGAAAAATAGAGCATGCCGCGTATATTGCCGCAGGAGCAAATTACAGCGCGCCTGCCACCCTTGTCGGGGATTTTCTTGACAGAAAGCAATCCACGTCATTCGGCAGCATAAAGCCAACCTATGCGCCCAACACCGCATTTGTCCGTCCCGAGGAATATCTGCCGGAATTTGCCTGTGACGCGCTGAGATACGCCATCCCCTGCTTTGGCAAAAAGATAAGCTGCTTTAACAACCGTGACGCGGTGCTTACCGGGCCCGAGACACGCAGTTCGTCCCCGATAAGGATAGTGCGCGGCGATAACCTACAATCGATCAGCGCGGCAGGCTTATACCCCTGCGGAGAGGGCGCGGGTTATGCGGGCGGTATTGTCACCGCAGCTATTGACGGCATTAAATGCGCTATGGCGGTGATGGGGAGATAAATAAATACCGTTTATCAGCACCATAAAGGAGAAAAACTATGACAATTGATGATTTGTGCATTGTTAATTATTGTCATCCCGGTTGTACGCCTTTATTGAATATAATGCGTCTACCTAAAGATGAGGCATTTGCGCTCGCATATAAAATGTCTGAACAAAATAAGAACACTACCGCGTTTTACAGGTTTGCTGATTTTGAGAATTATTATCCCAAACGCTTGCAAACGGATAAACTGCTATGCCTACGATTTATAGAACTCGGCGGTAAACCTATACAGCAGCACCCTCTTTCATTTGTGTTGCATAAAAGTGATTATTTGAACAGCTGGTTTGATAGCGGCATTGTTACAAAGATACCGCTAAAACACATTTCTTCAGATTGCATCAGTTTTACATATGGTGACAGCATGAGTACCCTTGATAGACGTGGCGAGTTCACTATGCTTACAAAAGATATGCTGTTAAAAACAATATCAGATTACGACGGCACAGTGGAAGAATTTATGGCTTATATTGAAAAACAGTATCATTATATAGAAGCGCAGGTTTGGGATGACAAATGCATAAAGAATTGAATAGTCTACAATTCAATTATTCATGTACATGAATTTGTCATCTAATATATCTACCCGCACAGCCGTTCCATCTCCTTTTTCAGCCGCTTTATTATCCGCTTTTCAAGGCGGGAGATATAGCTTTGAGATATGCCTATCATATCCGCTACTTCCTTTTGGGTCTTTTCGGGGCGATTGTTAAGACCAAAGCGCAGCTCCATTATCAGCTTTTCACGCTCGTCAAGTCCTTCTACGGCTTGCAGCAGCATTTTGCGCTCTACCTCGTTTTCTATATTTGCGTTTACGGTGTCGTTATCCGTGCCGAGGATGTCGGACAGCAGCAGCTCGTTGCCGTCCCAGTCAACATTCAGCGGCTCGTCTATCGACACCTCGTATTTTTGCTGGCTGGTCTTTCGCAGATACATAAGTATTTCATTCTCAATACAGCGGGACGCATATGTGGCAAGCTTGATATTCTTCTCCACACTGAAGGTATTCACCGCCTTGATAAGCCCGATAGTACCGATAGAAATAAGGTCCTCTATCCCTATCCCGGTGCCGTCGAATTTTTTTGCTATGTACACCACCAGACGTAGGTTATGAACGATAAGCATTTCCCGTCCGCGCGGGAAATCGGTCTTAAGAAGACTGAACGCTGTTGCCTCTTCTTCGGGGGTAAGCGGCGGTGGCAAAGACTCCGACCCGTTAATATAATCAATTTCGGTGATATGCCGCAGCCGCAGCTTTGTCATTATCCCGATAAACTTTTTTCTGATTTTTGTCATTACGCTTACCTTCCTTTCAAATTATACAAGTATTTTAGGGTTGAATATCGCGTCATACTCCTGCACAGAGTCGGGAGATATCCCGACAAGCGCGTTTACGCTGTATTCTTTACCGTTTTTAATGTCCGAGACTATTATTTTATCTGCTTTAAAGGCATAAACATAGCCGCGTGCGTTTACGGTGCTGAACGGCAGCACCCTTACCCCTTTGACATATTCGGGATCATCCGTGCTCATTATATCCGGTGGAGAAATACCGTCACAGGCGTTTTTACGGCAGACTATCACCGGCAGTCCGCTGAACCAGTCTACCAACCCGTTTCCGCTGTCGGACAGCGCGTCAAGTGTCACACTGCCGCCGTTGTTTTCTATCAGTATCTTATAGCTGCCGTCTGTCTTGCCGTTTCTGTCCAGCAGATAGCGTATGCCTTTTACCATAAAATAAGCCCCTGCCGTGAAGAACAGTATCGTAAAAAAGTCTATATCAAAGTACACCGTTCCGTTGCTGTACAGCATTTCCAGCGGTGCCGCAAACAGCCACACGGCAAGCATTATTCCCGCGAAGATAAAGTTTATCAGCAGCAGCCACATCGCGTTTTTCAAAAAAGTCTTACCACTTTTATATCCAAACGAGATAAGCGTTATTATCAGGCAGGACACTATTTTTATCGCCGCTGCCGCCGCCGGAATATCCTGCGGCAGAAAAATGGTAAACGCCGCCGCTCCACCTGCCGCCGCACCTAGTATCATGCGCTCGGTCCTTATCCTCATATGTGTAAATGCGCTGACCGCAAGCAGCTGAAAATATGTAACATACAGATTTATCAAAAACAGAACATCAACATAAATTATCATCTTTATCCCCCTTTATAATTATAGCCAACCCGTTCTGAAAAAAAGGTCGATATTAAGGGGACGAACCCTTATATTTTCGGGAAATATACGACAAAAACCGCTTATAAGTACTATAGAGATTTTATTGACAAGACCGCCGATGTAGTGTATAATGGTTACTAAAATAAATCGGAATTTAGCGGGAGTTATCAAAATGGAAATCAGATATATCAATCAAAATGATAATTTGCTCGAAATAAGCAATATATATGAGAGTAGTTGGAAATATGCATATAAGGATATTATTCCGCAAGATTACCTTGATAGTATTCCGACAGGTCGCTGGGCAAATAGTATCAATAAAATCGGAATGAACAATCTTGTTGTAATAGAAAATGGACTTATAATTGGTACTGCAAGTTTCTGTAAGTCAAGGTGGGAACAGTATAGTAATTACGGGGAAATTGTTTCAATATACTTTTTACCTGCATATATGGGTAAAGGTTATGGAAAACACCTGCTGAGAAAATGCGTTGAGGAATTAAATGGGCTTGGATACAACAACATTCTTTTATGGGTTTTGGAGGATAATCAAAAAGCAAGAAGATTCTATGAAAAGAACGGATTTACTTGTTCTGGGGATATTTTGAATGATAACATTGGCGGGAAAGAATTAAGAGAAATAATGTATTCTTATCGTGGTGATAAATTCTGATTTACAATAATAAATGAAAAAATCCCCCTAAACAGTCGTATCAAACTGTTTAGGGGGTTACTTCTTTATGTGTGCCGTCTTACGGTCGGGCAGCTAAATTTATATTTCCTTTTCCATTACAACCATTTCATATTCTTCGCCTTTTACGGTTACTCCTGTCGGCTTAAAGCCGTTTTTCACCCAAAAGCTCTCGCTTTGCTTGTTGCCTTTTACATAACCCAGACGTATATATGAAAACGCCTCTTTAAGATACTCCTCAATGTCATCTACCAGCGCAGAGCCTATTCCCTTTCCCTGCACCTGCGCGTTAACCATAAAGAAGCCTATAAACGCGGTTTTCGTATTCGGATATTTTATAATTAAATCCAACACGGCAACCAGCGTTTTGCCGTCCCAAAATCCGAGATAAAATTTATCCTCCGCCGTCTTGCCGTCAGGCAATGCTTTCATATCCGATGCAATACTTTCTTCCGTAACAAAAGGCGGACAGTAACGATAATACTGCGGATTTCCCAAACACAGACTCATCACATCAGGTATATCGCTTTTTTGTAAAACGGTTACGTCGTACCGCTTTGACAGCAACTCTGTTTTCATATTCAATCTCCGTATGCCAGCATATTGCCGAGCGGGATATTAAAGCCTAACGCATTATACATTTCTTTATCGCAATCCGCACAGCCCACGGTCATTGACGAAACACCGCTGTTTTCATACGCGTATTTTACCAGCTTTCTCGCTATACCTTTATGTCTGAATTGCGGAGCAATATAAAAATCCTCAAAAACTCCCGAAATGCTATAATTAAAGGTTGAAAACACTTTGCTGACCGAGCATATTGCCACAAGCTGACATTCAATAACACAACCGTAGAACAGTATATCAGCGTGCATTATCGCATTATGCAACTTTACAAGGTCACTGATTGTCGGCTCGTCCTCGCCTATTTCAAGCTTGTACGCACTATGCAGCGCATCAAGCTCGGTAAAATACTGTTCGGTCACGAGTATAAAATCCATATTATTAAATAATATCCTTTCTTTTCAGCAGTTCCTCCGCGTTTTCAAGAGAGATATTGCTGTTCTCATCACCTGAGATTATCCGTGCTATCTCTTTCTTTCTTCCCTCAAAATCCAGCGAGGTTATGCCTGTAAAGGTACGCTGATTATCGGTGGACTTCTTTATCAGCAGATGTGTGTCCGCCATTGCGGCTATCTGCGCGAGATGCGTTACACATAGTATCTGACGGCTCTGCGCTGTCTGGTACAGCTTTACGCCGACCTTTTGCGCGGCGTGTCCGCTGATGCCTGTGTCTATCTCGTCAAATATCATCGTCTGTATGTTGTCACTGTCGGCAAGCACATTCTTTATCGCAAGCATGATACGCGACAGCTCACCGCCGGAGGCTATCTTGTTTATCGGCTTTAATTCTTCGCCTTTGTTGACGGATATAAGCATTTCAACACTGTCCATACCGTTCAGCGTGACCTTATCCTGCTTTATATCAAACACCAGCCGTATATCAGGCATATCGAGAAACGCAAGTTCTTCCGCAATACGCTTTGACAGCCTGTCCGCGGCAGTCTTTCGCATATCGGTCAGCTGTGCCGCCAGCTTTTTCACCTGCTCGCCTTTTTCGCGGCGCTGCTCGGTCAGCTCGCCAATAACGTCATCGCTGTTATCTATGTTATACAACTCCTGCCGCCACTGCTCGTTTTGTGCCAGCAGCTCGTCAAGCTCGGAGGAATACTTGCGCTTTAACCGCAGGATATTGCTCATCCTGTCCTCGTAATATTCCAGCGACGCGTCCATATCCTCAGCCTGACGCGGTATCTGTGCGGATATCTCCTCGCGTATGTCCTCAAGCTCGATAAGCAGGTCGTTCAGTCTATCTGACAATGCCGAAAGCGACGGGAGATTGTCAAGAAGCGAGTTTATGTTATCCCGCGCATTTTTCAGTCTGAGATACGCGCCGTCGCCGTCATCGTCACCTGCGATAGCGTTCAGCGCACCGTATATACTGCTTTGGATAAACTCAAAATTGCGCAGCTTGTTCAGCTGCTCGGTGACCTCTGCCTCTTCCCCCTCGGAAAACTTAAAGCTGTCTATCTCCTTTATCCGCTGGCGCAGCATCTCAGCCTTTTCCCGCTGAACGCTGTCCATATCAGACAGCTTTTTTATCTGACGGGACAGCGAGGAAAACTCCCTGAACACCTCTCGGTACTCATTCAGCAGTTCGCCGGTCTGACCGTAGTTATCAAGTATATCTCTCTGTCTGTCGTTGCTCATCAGCAGCAGATTGTCATGCTGACCGTGTATACTGATAAGCTCTCCCGCCGTCTCTTTGAGTATCGCGGCGGTGGCTGCCCTGCCGTTTATACGCGCGGTGCTTTTACCGTCCTTGTATATCTCGCGTTGCAGCAGCAGCTCGTCCTCACAGGAATAGCCGTTGTCCTCCAGCGTCTTTCTGACCGTGTCGGGTATATAGTCAAACAATGCGGTCACAACCGCCTTGTCCGCCCCTGCACGCACGATATCCTTGTTCACGCGTGCGCCCAGCACGGCGTTTATCCCGCCGATAAGTATACTTTTGCCCGCGCCTGTCTCGCCGGTAAATACATTCAACTTGTCGCCAAAGGTGACCGACGCCTTTTCAATTATCGCTAAATTTTCAATGGAAAGCTCTCTTAACAAAACGCCGACACCTCCTTTTAATAAATCACTAATTTCAGCTTATTATATAAGCTGCTTCAGCCTGTCGCAAAGCGTTTTGGCGTCCGACTCGGTTCTGGTTAATATAAACACCGTATCATCGCCCGCTATCGTACCTACCACATACGAAAGGTCCATTATATCCAGTCCTGCGCAGGCGGCGTTAGCCATACCGGGGTGGCATTTTACCGCCACCATGTTCATAGCATAATCTATGCTTACCACCGTCTCGGAAAAAATGTTTGTAAAGCGCGAACTACGCGCCCGTGACGTGCGGATATAGCAGTTTATCCCGTATTCCGAAACGCCCTTGGTTATCCCCAGTTCGTTTATATCTCGGGACACCGTGGCCTGCGTCACATTATAGCCGCTTTCTTTCAGCTTGTCCAACAGCATTTCCTGCGTTTCTATCTCATATGTGCTTATCAGGCGCAGTATTTCCGCCTGTCTGTCTTTTTTCATAATATTCCTCTTTATTTCAGCGGTCTCATCAGCTTGTTGTGGACGGCTTCATAAAAGCTGCCGCCGTCTATGTCTATAAGATTGAGGACAAGGTCGGATTTACGTATACTTACCGTTTCGCCCTCAACGATATTTATGTCGTCGTCACCGTCAATGCTTAAAATGACCTCAGAGTTTTCATAGCCTGAAAAACTAACTTTCAAATCAGATCCGGCTGAAAAAATCATCGGTCTGCCGAATAACGTATGCGCACATAACGGCGTAAACTCTATACACTCGGCGTCAGGCTGTATTATAGGTCCGCCCGCAGACAGCGAATACGCGGTAGAGCCTGTCGGAGTGCTGAAGATTATTCCGTCCGCGCGTATCTTTGTTACCTCAAAATCTCCCGTACTTACCGCAAACTCCGGCAGCTTGGCAAAGCGGCTTTTGCTGAACACAATGTCATTGACCGCTATGTACGTCTGTCCGGCAACGGTAACATCCAGCAGCATACGGCGGCTGATGGAATAATCACCATCCGCCAGCTTTTTCAGCTTGTGCAGCTCATCGCATTCCAGCGTCGCCATAAAGCCCAGCCTGCCGGTGTTTATACCCAGCAGCGGCTTGTTCGCGGCGGCGGCCTTGCGTCCCCATTTAAGTATCGTGCCGTCTCCGCCGACGGTTATCAGCAGGTCGCATTCTTTTATAAGCTGTTCTTCATTGCCGAAAACTATCTTTTCATCGGAAAAATACTTATCAAATTCTTCCGCCATCATAGGCGTACTGCCCAGCGCGTTAAGCTCTTTGCAAAGGCGGGACACCGTATCCATGCTGTTATTCTTTTTAAGATTTGAACAGATAAATGCTTTCATTCTTTGCCCTTTCCTTTTACGGCATACATCAAAAATTCTCGGTTGCCGTCCCCGCCCTCAATAGGCGACGGGATAACCCCGATAACGTTAAATCCTATTTCCGCGGCAAACGCGCTTATTTCCTCACACACCCTGCGGTGCACCTTTTCGTCACGCACAACGCCGTTCTTATTAAGGCTGGATTTGCCCGCCTCAAACTGCGGTTTTATCAATGCCGCCAGCGCGGCATTTTCTTTCAGCAGCCGATAGGCCGACGGCAATATCAGCTTTAGCGAGATAAACGACACGTCAACAGATATAAAATCCGCTTGGGGCAGCTCTGCGTTTCGGATATCGGTCTTTTCCATTGAAATTACGCGTTTATCGGATTTCAGCTTTTCGTCCAGCTGCGCCGTACCGACATCAACGGCATAAACTCTATCAGCACCGTGCTGCAGCATACAATCGGTAAAACCGCCGGTAGACGCGCCTATATCTATACAGCTTTTCCCGCCAAGGTCGATGTTAAAACGCTCTATTGCCTTTTCCAGCTTTAGTCCGCCGCGGCTGACATATTTTGGCAGGTCGCCCTCGATATTTATATTATCGCTGTCGCTCACTGTATAAGACGGCTTGGTGCAGGGTTTTCCGTTTACCGTCACCTGCCCCGACTTTATCAGCTGCGCCGCCAACGTGCGGCTTTTGACATATCCCGCATCGGCAAGAAAGCTGTCCAGCCGTGTTTTATTCTCCGATGACAATTTTCTTCATTCCCTCAACATCAAGATGCGCCTTTTCCAGCTGCCTTTGTACACACGCCTGCGGCATAAAGCCCTGCGGTGCGGTTACGGTAATTTTTCCGCGATAACCGTTCATGACCAGCTGCGCCGCCAGCTTTTCGGATATGCCGCCGCTTTTCTCGCTTTCTTCAAAGAAGAAAAGCTCGTTATATTTCATACAGATATCAATTATCTCCCGCTGTATCGGGAAAACCTTCACCGCCTGCAAAACATCACAGTATTCCTTTAGTGCAAGTGCGTTGGCGGTTATCCTACCGTAGGTGAAGATAAGCTTATTTTTGCCTGTACAAAAATAATTATAGTCTTTGTATTCCGCGGCACCGCCTTGGTACAGCTCACCGCCGCGTGGGTATCTTACCGCGGCAATGCCGTCGGTATCATATATTGCCTTTTTCAGGCAAAGCTCCAACTCACGCGTGTCTGACGGAGAATATATTGTCATATTCGGTACTGAGGTAAGCATAGGGATGTCAAACACACCGTGGTGCGTCTCCCCATCCTCTCCGACAAAGCCCGCCCTGTCAACGGCAAGGACGATATGTCTGTTTTCTATCGCACAGTCATGGATAAGCTGGTCATAGCTGCGCTGTAAAAATGACGAATACACCGCAAACACGGGTATTTTATCCTGTGCCGCAAGCCCCGCGCAAAACGTCACCGCGTGCTGCTCGGCAATGCCGACATCAAAAAATCGTTCGGGAAATTCCTTTGCAAAATATTGCAGCCCCGTACCGTATTTCATTGCGGCGGTTACCGCGCATATTTTATCATCGCCGCGCGCAATATCGCGCAATGTCCTTCCGAAATGCTCGTTAAAGCACTCCGCGTCGGTGGTTATTCTGTTTTTAGGTGGTATGCCGTGGTACTCGCCGGAGTTGCTTTCGGCGGGAATATAGCCCTTTCCTTTTTTGGTATAAACATGAACAAGGCAGGGGCGCTTCATCAGCTTGGCGACAGTCAGAGCCTCAGTCAGTTCTTCAAGATTATGCCCATCTATCGGTCCCAGATACTTAAATCCGAGATTTTCAAACAAATTGCTGTTATATAGTGCCGCACGCAGTACCTTTTTGGTTTTCTGCGCCGCCTTTCCTATTCCCTTACCGACCAGCGGAGTCTTTTCCAGTATACCCTTAACGGATTTTTTAGTGTGGTAATATTTTTGGGAAGAGCGTATCTGCGCAAGATATAAAGCGAATGCGCCGGTATTTTTCGATATGGACATCTCGTTTTCGTTAAGCACCACAACGAGATTGCAGTCGGTCTTTCCAGCGTTGTTTATGCCCTCGTAGGCCTCTCCTCCGGTAAAAGCGCCGTCCCCTATCACCGCGACCACACTGTGGTCGTCGCCGTCCAGCTTCATGCCCTCGGCAATACCCAGCGCCGCGGAAATGGAGATACTGGAATGACCGCCGAGAAACGCGTCATGCTCTGACTCATCCCCCCGAGGGAAACCGGATATGCCGCCCTCGCTGCGCAGCGTATTCATCTTTTTCGCTCTGCCTGTTATCAGCTTATGCACATAAGCCTGATGTCCCACGTCAAAGACCATTTTATCCTCAGGCGTGGTAAACACCGAATGGAGTGCCACCATAAGCTCTACCGTGCCGAGATTAGAGGCAAGATGCCCGCCTGTCTCGGTGACAGTGCGGACTAAAAATGCGCGTATCTCAGTGCAAAGCCTGCGGCGCTGTTCTGTTGTGAGTGATTTTATGTATTCGGCAGAGATGTTTTTGTTCAGCAGCACACCGTTCTCTCCTTACAGTATTATCATACAGCCGCCACCAGCGGAACTACCTCTATCGGAAACGCCATCGCAACAAGTATACCGAGCAGCGCTCCGCACAGCACCTCAAGCGGGGTATGGCCCAGATACTCCTTGAGATCCTGAATATTTTCCTCATCCTTAGATACTTCGTCTATCTTATCGTCAAATTTATCCATAAATTCTTCGTCCAGCTCGTTTACGATACGGCGCAGACGGTTTATCTCCTTGGCGTGCAGACCCGCGGCACGGCGCACGCCTGTCGCGTCGTACATTACCACCAGTGCCAGCACCATAGCAAGCGCAAACTCCGCCGAGCATATTCCGCATACGCGGCAGGTCGCCAACGCCAGCGAACAAACAGTGGCGGAATGAGCGGAAGGCATACCGCCCGCGCCTGTAAGACGCTCCGCAGAGAATTTCTTGGTTTTTATCAGGTCAAGTATCGTCTTTATTATCTGTGCCAACACCCAACTGACAACAGCAATAACAAGTATTACATTATATTCGTCTGTTCTCATTTTTTACTTTGGGTCCCCTCCTGTTTACAGTGCCGTGACGCGTCACTGCAATTACTTTTTCCTATCGAGCAGTACATCCGTTAGTCTTTGGATAAAGTCCGTCTCGTTAAATTTCCCCAATGCCTTATGTGCCATTTCGGTATGTTCACGCGCAGCGGTCTGTGCACCCTCCAACCCTAACATGGACACATAAGTCAGCTTATCTGATTTTTCATCGCTGCCGGTCGGCTTGCCCAGCTGTGCTTCATCACCGACAACGTCAAGTATATCGTCTATTATCTGAAATGCCAGCCCAAGCTCGTATGCGTAATCCGCAGCGTCGGTCTGTGTTTCCTTATCCGCGCCCGCAGCTATGCAGCCGCTGACACATGCCGCCTTTATCAGCATTGACGTCTTGAGGGCGTACATATCCGTCAGCTTTTCGGGTGTCACCCCGTTTATGTCTATAGTCTGCCCGCCTATCATATACAGGCTGCACTCGCAAAGCACAGAGATTATCGCAGCTTTCCTTTCGGGCGGCAGCGAAGAATCGGCAACCAGTCTGCATGCCTCAAACGGCAAAGCGTCACCTGCAAGCAGTGCCACCGCCTCGCCGTATGCCTTGTGGCAGCTGGGTCGTCCGCGCCTCATATCGTCGTCATCCATACACGGCAGATCATCGTGTATCAATGAAAAGGTGTGTATCATCTCTATTGCCAGAGCCGCGGGCAGCGCGTCCTCTATCCTTCCGCCGCAGATACGGCAGAACTCAAACGCCAGCATCGGGCGTATGCGCTTTCCTCCCGCACTGAGACTGTACTTCATCGCCTCGCCCAGCACCTCATAGCCGCAGCCGTGTTCGCAAAATTCATCGCTGACCTTTTCCAACTCGCTGTTAAAATATTCACGGTAAAATTCCGCCGTATCGGCAAAATTTTCTGAAAAATCGGGATATCCGTTACTGTTAATTTTCATTTTGTTTTTCCAGCTTTTCTACTGACAGCTTAGCGTCCTCTAAATATTTTTTGCAAAAGTTGACCAGCTCGACCGCCTCTTTATAGCAGTTCATTGAATCGTCCAAGGTTATGTCCGGCTTTTCCATCTGACTTGTCAGCTCGTCAAGCCTTGCCATAGCCTGTTCAAAGCTAAGTTCCATTATATTATATCCTTTCGGTCATTATCCTTGTTTGTCACCTGTGCGGTAATTTTACCGCCTGACAGGGTTATATCCAGCTCATCCCCGACATTTACGTCGTCGGGTGAATATACCGTCTTTCCCTCATGCCTTACTACCGAATATCCGCGCACCAGCACATTCATCGGGCTTACAGCGGAAATATAGCTTGCTTTTTTGTCAAGCGCGGTTTCATATCTTTCAATATTACTCCTTATCAGCCGTGACAGGCTGCCCACTCTGAGGTTAAGCTCGTTTTCGGAAAAGCGCAGCTTGTTGCTCGGTGACAACACGTTAACATTGCGTTCGTACGCCTCTATCCTTGATACATACATCCCCGTCATACGCTGAAACGCGGCGCTTGCCGCCGAAAACTCAGCATCTATCTTCTTCTTTATATCCTCAACAGTGTGCGGAGTGACCAGCACCGCCGCCGCAGTGGGGGTGGGCACTGTTTTATCCGCGACATGGTCGGTTATCGAAAAATCCGTCTCATGCCCGACGGCAGATATTGTGGGGATACTGCTGTTAAACAGCTCTATCGCAAGCTGTTTGTCATTAAACGCGGAAAGATCCTCTGACGAGCCGCCGCCACGCCCTATGATTATAACATCCGCGTCTGTCCGATGTGCCCGCCTAAGCCCCTCGATAAGGCTTTGCGGCGCGGTGTCACCCTGCACAGCGGCAGGGATAACGATAACCTTTACCAGCGGACATCTTTCACCGATAACATTCAGCATATCCTGCAACGCCGCCGCCTTTTCAGAAGTGATTATACATACCGTGCGGATAACATCCGGCAGCTCGCGCTTTTGCTTGAAATATCCGCCTTTCTCCAGTTCGTCTTTCAGCTGAAGATACTGCATATACAGCTGACCCTTTCCCTCTTCGACCAGCTGCGTTACATATATCTGATTTGCGCCGTCGCGCGTATATACTTTTACCGAGCCGCGTACAATGACACTCATACCGTTTTTCGGCAGAAAGGTCAGCGACGACGCGTTGTTTTTGAACATAACGCATTTTATCGACGACTGCTCATCCTTTAGCGTAAAATAGATATGCCCGGAGGCGTTATGCAGTGTAAAGTTAGATATCTCACCGCTTATGTACAGATCCTGGAGCGCTTTATCCTCACCTACCAGCAGAGAAAGCCTGCGGTTAAGCTGGGAAACGGTCACCTTAAAAAAATTATTCATCACCGTTTTCCTTGTAATAAGAGCTTAATACTCCGTTGATAAAAGCGGTGTCGTTTTTCTGACAGTATTCCTTAGACAGCTCTACAGCCTCGTTTATCGCTACTTTATCCGGCACCGACGGACAAAACTTCATCTCGTACAACGCTATCTGCATAATGGTACGGTTCATCAGCGATATTCTGTCCACCGCGCGCGACGGTGAATATTTTGCTATTATTTCTGTAAGCAGCGCGTCATTTTCCAGCACGCCGTTTACCAGCTTTAGCGAATTGCTGTTATATTCAAGCTCAAACGCGTCTACGTTATCCTGCAGCAGCTCTTCTTCCGTGCTGTCGTTAAGTCTCATCTGAAAGAGTATCAGCAGGGCCGCTTCTCTCATCTCGTGTCTTGTCATATCAATTACCTGCCGAATTCAGCATAATATCAGCTATTCTGACATTTACCTTTGACACAGGGACTCCCGCCATATTCTGTACGGCGGACTTTATGCTTTTCTGGACGGACTCCGCCACCTCGTTAGCCTTAAAGCCCTGCAAAACCACTATATTTACGGATATTTCCGCCGCCTCGTTGCGGACAATGACCTTTACAGGTGAAATAAACTTATTTGCAATACCTACCCCTTTATCGCAGACGGCAAGATGCTCGCCCTGCGCCGCAACGCCCCTTATCTCAGTGGCTGCGACCTCTGCTATTTTGGTAAGTACATCATTGGAAATCTTAAGACTTGCCGGAGAACGGGTACTCTTTTTTGTGCTCATATCTATACTTTCCTTCCCGTAGATTATCGGCGGCATTGAATATTACCTGCCGTTTTATTGCATATACATTAATTATACACTAATTTTATGAAAAATACAAGGGCTAAACAATAAAAAAGAGTATCGGAAAGCTATATTTTGTCAATACAGCTTTCCGAGGTCGGAATCAAAGTCGTCCAGCAATATTCTCAACGCTGTCACGGCAAGGCAATGATATATCTCATACCCATGCGTCATCCTGACGGGAAACTCCAGCGGCTGTACGCTGCGCCCGGACAGTGCGGTGACCTTTCGGTTAAGCGATACCGTAACACTGTCCTCTGTAATGCTGGTATAGGATACAGTGTCCTTTTCAAATGTTCCGCAGGTTATCACCGGGTGATTACATCTGCTAAGCGCCGTCAGCTGCTTCGTATCAAGAGAATCAGCTATAAACGTTAGTTTTCCGCTTAACTCGTTAAACTCCGGCTCAACCCCCTCGCCAAGTATAACCACCGCACTTTGGCAGCATATGTGTGTCAGGCTTTCCGTTGACAGAATATCCAGCATATATCCGCTGCCGCTTTCCGTCAGCTTTGTTCCGCGAAGATATCTGACAAAGTAATTTTTGCTCATCTCCCGTGCAATGTATTCGGAAAGCTTGGTGTCGGTCTCGATTACAATAATATCGGTCATTTCATCTACTCGCTTTTACAAAATTATAGCTTATATAGAAAATAATATCTGCCGAAACTTACCTATATATACAAAAAAATCAAGGCTCACGCCTTGATTTTTCCGTTCTCCTCTTAAATAACTCTTAAACCTTTCAGCGGCACTCGACGATGAACTTCATCGCCGTACGCTCTTCTCCGTCGATATTGACAGTGGTAAATGCGGGAATACAAACAAGATCAACACCGGATAATGCCATGTAGCTTCTTGAGATAGCTATAGCTTTTACAGCCTGATTTGATGCGCCCGCGCCGACAGCCTGAACTTCAACTTCGCCGTTCTCACGGATAACCGCCGCAATTGCGCCTGCAACTGATTTCGGAACAGATTTTGCTGAAACCTTTACTACTTCCATTTTTTAACCCTCCCTGTTGTATTTCAGCATTTGATTCTTTGTATAGAATGGCAAATGCCGGTTTTTTCATCAACCGATATGACCGCGCCGCATATGACCTGAACTCCCTCTGCGTATTCATGTCTTGCGGGATATCCGGTAAGCATATTGTTGATAATTATCTCTTTTTTTATTCCAAGTACCGAATCGGTGACCCCGGTCATTCCTGCATCGCTGATATAACCGGTATGTCCGCCGAGTATCTCCTCGTCCGCCGTCTGTACGTGGGTATGTGTGCCTATCACCGCGGAAACCCTTCCTGCAAGGTAATGTCCCATTGCCATTTTTTCAGAGGTCGCCTCCGCGTGAAAATCCACTATGATATTTTTTGTGTTTATCTGCTCAAGCACTCTGTCGATACAGACAAACGGGTTTTCCGGGCAGTTCATAAACACGCTGCCCATAAGATTTATAACAGCCAGCGAATATGCCCCTCTGTCAAGCACGGTAAAACCACGCCCGACCACATCGTCGCTGTAATTCACAGGACGCAGCACTATGTCGCTCGTCTCGTAATAGCTGTCCATTTCCTTACGCTTAAAGCAATGGTTTCCCGTAGTAATTACATCGGCGCCGCTGTCCAGCAGATATTTTGCGGAATAAGGGGTGATACCGTTTCCATCTGCGGAATTTTCACCGTTTACTATTACGGTATCGACACTGTATGCCATTTTAAGCTCCGGCAGCTTTTTGCGCAGATTTTCACATGCCGAACTGCCTACCACGTCGCCGATAAACAGAATGTTCATTATCTTTCGATTATCTGATCTCTTGCGGGACCTACGCCAACCATAGAGATAGGACAGCCGCAAAGTTCTTCAAGTCTCAGGATATACTTTCTGCATTCCTCCGGCAGCTCGTCAAAGCTGCGGCAGCCGGAAATATCTCCATTAAATCCGCTAAGCGTCTCGTAAACAGGTGTGCAGTCAGCAAGTTCTTCCAGTGCCGGCGGGAAATCGTTTATCATCGAGCCGTCCGACTTTTTGTATGCCACGCATACCTTTAGGTCGCCTATATCCGACAGCGTGTCCAGCTTGTTTATAGCGAGTGACGAAAGTCCGTTGACTCTTACCGAGTGTCTTACGATAACCGCGTCAAACCAGCCTGTACGTCTGGGTCTGCCGGTGGTGGTGCCGAACTCTCCGCCCTTATTTCTGATAGTGTCGCCGATATCGTCATCCAGCTCGGTCGGGAAAGGTCCCTTTCCTACTCTGGTAGTATACGCCTTGGCAACGCCGATAATGTTATTTATTAACATAGGTCCTACACCGGTACCCACGCACACACCAGCCGAAACAGGATGAGACGAGGTAACATACGGATATGTTCCGTAGTCGATGTCAAGCAGGGTCGCCTGCGCGCCCTCAAACATTATAGTCTTGTTTTCCTTGGCAGCATTATATACAATAACCGAAACATCATCAACGTACTTTGCCAGCTTTTTGCCATACTCGGTATATTCGGCGATTATCGCCTCAATATCGTGCGGCTCGCCGCCGTACACTTCGGTTATTATTTTGTTTTTCAGTTTGCCTGTTGCCCTTGCCTTTTCCGCAAAAATCTCAGGATGTACAAGGTCATACACCCTCAGACCGCAGCGCTCGTACTTGTCCATATAGCACGGACCGATACCCCTCTTGGTAGTGCCGATGTCTGAATTGCCGCGGAACTGCTCCGACAGCCCGTCCAGCGTGATATGCCACGGCATGATAACGTGTGCCCTGGGGTCAATTTTTAAGTTATCAAAGGATACGCCTCTTGCCGAAAGCGATTCTATCTCTCCACAGATATCTTTAGGGTCAAGAACAACACCCGCGCCGATAAGACAGGGGGTGTCATTATAAAGTATACCTGACGGAATAAGGTGCAGCTTGTATGTTTCTCCATTGCTTACTACTGTGTGTCCTGCATTGTTGCCCCCTTGAGAACGGACTACTATATCGGCTCTAGACGCGATAATGTCAATTATCTTTCCTTTGCCTTCGTCCCCCCACTGAGTGCCTATTACTACATTTGCGGGCATTTGTATCACCTTTTCTTTTGTTTTATTTTTTCCCTGTACAGTACAGCGAAAACCATACAGGTATATTATAACAAAACAAATATAAAAAAGCAAGAAGTTTTTTCAGATTACAGAGTATTTGTTGCAATAAAGGTGGATTTTATTATCAATTCAAGCAAGTATCATAGTGAATATTTGAAGATTATATAGTTTCAATTGCTCTCAGCAATTTTTCGACCCTATAAGTACAGTCGGTGACACGCCCCTCCTTACCCCGTTTATCGGTTAGAGGCAGGTTTATCATATCCCTGGCGGTACTGCCCAAATCAAAAGTACCGTCCGACAAGCGCTGACTTTCCAGCCACTGCGCAGCAAAACGCAGCTTTGTCGGAGTGCTCGTATATCCGGACATAAGCTCCAGTGCCGAAAGATAACGGTTGGCGTGCCGGGACTGAAACTCCTTCGGCGGCTCTATGAGCGGTCCCTCACAAATATAGTATATCCCGCCTGAAGCGTTTAATAAATAGTCAAGTACTGCCGCATCGGTCTTATCATCCAAACGTCCCCGCAACAGCGACACCGGATAGAAGTTAGAAATGTTCTCAAAACCATGCTTAGGCTTCATGCCGAAAGCATTATTGAAAGCAGCAGCATAAGCATCCGCATTGAAATCGCCTTCAGCGAAAGCCTGAGTGACGACATCAGCCCACTGGTCTGCGATAGCGTTCGCACGTTCATTCTTTTGAGTGAAGCGGCATATCCACACTGCTAGGGCTCGGTCACAAAATATGTTCCACCCTTTCCACTTTTCGTTTCCGTTTGGAAAGGTCCCTGTACCGAGATATCTGTCCATGTAATCAATCGCCTTCTGGATGCACGGGTCGGCTTCAGTAAAACCGAGAATCTCCAGCCGCCGCAACGCCTGTTCGGTAGTGGTTGGCGCACCTGCGCTGAGCGTGTGGAAACATCCCCAACCGCCGTCTTCGTTCTGCGCTGAAATCAACTTTTGCGCCCACTTACTCTGTCGCATCTGCGATATTGTCAGTTCACTCATATTTTTATTTCCTTTAGCATGCCCCATTACAGATTTATGTTAATTTCTCTGTTAAAACTGTAGGCTTGCTATTTTATATTGATTAATAAGATGAAATGCCGCTGCGCTGTACATACTCGACCATTCCGTCAACTATCGCCTGCGCTATTCCATCCTGATGGGTGGGGCTTGCCAACGCCATAGCCTCTTCGTAATTACTTACAAACGCCATTTCTATCAGCACCGACGGGAAATCCTGCTGCATAGTGGTCCACATCGTGCTGTACTGGTCTCCTCTGTTAAGGTATGCTCCGTCATAATAAACATAATTACTGAAATATGACGCAACATGCTTAGACAGTGCCTCCGCATACGGCTGAGACCATGAGGTGAAATAATAACATTCCGTACCGCGCGCGGACTCGTCCGCCGCCTTATTTGAATGTATAGCAATATACATATCACAGCCGTAATCACGTCCGTATACAGGACGCAGTCCCGTGCTGTAGAACTTGCTCTCGGTCTGTAGACGTACAACATTTACGCCCATTGCCTTTAGCTTTTCCTCAAGTCGCTTTGCCACAGCAAGGTTTACCCCCTGCTCTTCAATATGTCCGATAGCGCCGGGGTCGATATAACCGTATTCGGTCACACCGTGACCGGGGTCGATAACTACAGTCATATTTCTAAGATCATTGGTAAGTATCTCAAACTTAAATACTAAATTACCGTTTGAATCATAAGTCGCGCTGTTACCCGCATATACGCCGGGCTGACGCAGTTTAAGCACAAGACGGAATTTCGGCACGCCGCCTACTTCCACCTGTTTCCACTCACCGGCGCTGAACATTGTGCAGTTCTCAAACGACGGTAACGCGGTCACCTGTGTTATATTGTCAAAGGTAATATATACATAGTTTGCGGTAAAGCTGTCCAGATACCAGTCGCCGTTATATCCGCTGGAATACGTATTACCCGCAGGCGATACGGTAAAGCTTACCCGTTCGTCAAGCTGCATTTTTATGAACGAATCACCGCCGGCGTTGCCTATTTCACTTACTACTAAATTGTTCTCGCCGATGCCGTAATCATATAAAATCTCACAATCGCCCATATAAAAACGCTTGCCTGAGGTGGTTATATAAAATTCATCCCACTGTCCCTGATAATAGTCCAACGTACCCGCAGGCAGCTGACCTACATTGGGCATACATGCGGAGTTGGTGGAGTATGCGTCATATATATCTGTGTAATTGGTGAGAAGACGTACATAGGTCGCGGACATATCCTCGGTAACTGTCGGTGATATTCTTCCCACTACCTCGCCCGTACCGAACGAGCTTTGGTCAGCCGGTATTTCCATCTCTACCTGCGCCTGATTGCTAGGTCTCTTGATAGCGTTGACGTATATCGCAGCACCGATATATGTACGGGAATAGCCTGCGTATGACGCGGTAAGAGAGAGATTGCCGAGATATTGTTCGACATCTTCTATTCCGGCAGGAACGGTATAGCTGCCGGTAAACCGTGCGTAGGACGAGTTTTCGTCTATATCATCCGACTTGGTATTCTCCGACAGCGAAACGGTCTTGCCGTTAAGTGTCGCGGTGACTGTCGCGCCCTTATACGCGACACAGCTGAGCGATATACTCGTACCGCCGTCAACGCTCATCGTTTTTCCCTCGGCTATAGCGCTGTTAATGGATTTCAGCACATTGATGGTACGCTCAATATTATATTCGTATGTTTTGCCCTTATGCTCTATAGTAAAGGTATTCATTCCCACATTGAGCGGCTGCTCAAAATAGAAATTACCCGCCTCGTTGAGCTCCAGCTTTTCTCCGTCAAACAGCACGTCAAAGTTGTTGTCAAACGTACCCATGAAAGCTACCGAGCTTTCATCTGTTGAATAGTTGAGATAGTACGGAGAGGTCATTTGAAGGTCCTCAAACAGGCTCTCCACGTTTATCTGGTCGTTATAATATTTTACAAGGGTATCTGTAGTACCCAGCGGGTTTTCGTCCAGTGCGTCTGCGGAATAAAAGACGCTGCCGGAGTATGATGACAGCTCTCCCGCTACCGCCAGCTGACGTAACAGCTGATCCTCGGCATTCCAGCCGGGTTCATTTGTTCCTATCTTTTCGTTGTGATGAACAACATAAACCGGCATCTCGGTTTCTCCTGCTATGCCGTCCCACCATGTGCATACCGACTCAAAATCCGCATTTTCATCCGAAAGAGAACCGCTCGCGTCTATAGATATAAAATCAACATATCCCTTTTCGGCAAAGCCCTTTGTATCCGCATAACCGTTATAGTATGCCTCAAAACTGCTGTCGGTGGACGAGCCGTACTCATTATCCTCTGAACTGTTAGCCCAGACATCCTCGGCTGACAGACCTACCGCAAGAGTATTGTCGGTAAGGCGGATAACGTCACTTACTATCTTAAAGCGATACTCAACAATATCGTACTGCCAGTTCTTATATCCGATGCCTGAGCCGCTGAGCATATATTCGCTGTAGCTGCCGTTGTCGTCGGGTGAATAATATCCGGTCAGTATTATGCCGTTGCTGTGGTATTTTATCGCAAACTTATGCGCCTCTGTAACGAGGTAATTGTTTTTATCGTTACCCTCCGGGCAGCCCGACATCGCACGTCCGATATCGAAATATACGAATTTCTGAAAGCCCAGCTTGTCAGTTGCGTCCAAAGCAAGCTCCAAACGGTCGCCCTCGGCGTTCATATCTGTATTGTAATATGAAACATCCTCTCCGTACGGATCTATATAAATTCCGTTAAGCCCGTAATCCGCAAGCGTTTCGAGCCTTGCGGTAAATTCCTCGGAGAACTTATCCTCCGAAAAATCCGAAAGGCTTAGGACTGTTGCTTTTAAGTTGTTGGACAGCGACAGATTTGGCAATACAGTCTGCGGCTCGGTAACTATTTCGTTAGCTTCCTCCGCATCGTTTTCAGCCTGTGATAACACCGCCGTTGTAGGCAGTATTATCGCCGCCGCTAAAACGGAACACATTATTCTTTTTATTTTTGCTTTCATATCTTTTCCTTTGCTTTAATATCAGCCGAATATAGGCTTGATAGCATCTATTTCTTTTTGAACAGCCGCCGCGACATTGCTCTCGGGGCTGAATATATACTGATAGCTGTACAACACTACCCCGCCGTAGGTGTTGGCGGTCTGACTGTACTGTATCTGACGTTTTATCATATCGGTGTTGTTTATCCATTCATAAACACCGCCGCCTGCCCAGGTATCCTCTACTCCTATCTTGTATACCGCAAGACCGGGTATCAGCTTTTTACCTGTACCTGCAAGCATATTGTCCCACTGCTGTACAACAATATCAAATGGCTGCGCGGTATTTTCAAAGCCGTAATATATCTGTGGAGCCATATAGTCGGCATAACCCGGCTCGGCACACCATTTTTCAACGTCAGCATACAGGGTGAAAACATTGTTTGAAATATTGCCCTGTGTGCTTACGCCGAACAATGCAGTGCGATTGTGGCTTTTTACCGCGGAATACATCTCCGATACCATTTTGCTGCAATTATCCAGCCTAAAATCAGACAAGCTGGTATATGATGAAGCACCGTACGCGGTACTGTCAAACCATTTCTCTGTGGTGGGATAGAAATAATCGTCGATATGTACGCCGTCAACATTATAGTTAGCGACTATCTCCGCCACACCGAGTGCGATAAGCTCTCTCACCGCGCTGTATGCGGGATTGAGATACCAATATCCGTTTACCTTGACGATATAATCTCCGTCATTGTTGTTATACCACTTTTTGGTGGTATAGCTGTCCGCCACCTTAGGCGCGTCGTCCTGATGATAGCATCTCAGCGGATTTATCCACGCCTGAAAGGAAAGATTACGCTTGTGCGCCTCTTCTACCATTATTGTCAGCGGGTCAAAGTCCGGCTTGATGCCGATAGTACCCGTGCAGTATTTCGACCAAGGATAATAGGCGGAATTATACAAAGCGTCGCCGTAGGGTCGCACATGGACATAAACGGTGTTTATGCCAAGCGACTTTGCGTTGTCGTAGTATTGCCCTATCCCCGTCCTGAACTGAGACGCGGTCTTGCCTGTAAGTATAGGATACAGCTCAAAATATGTTATCCATACTCCTTTTACTGTGTCATAATTAAGGGCGTTATAACTGTTGACGGGCAAATTATCATTCGGTACCGCGGCAGGTGTCTTAGTGCTTGTCGCAGCCTTAGTAGTTGTAGTCGTACTCGGTTTTTCAGTCTGCGGTGCCGGTGTTGTAGCAGAGGTCTGCGGCGCAGGCGTCTGCTCGGCAGTCGCAGAGGTTGTGATATCAGAGCTTTGGGGTGTGCTCTCCGCTGTGCTCTGCGAAGCGGAAGCGGTAGTTTTATCCGGAGACTGCGTCGTACTCTGCGCCGCGGTTGTTGTCTGAGGGGCAGTCTGCTCCTCGTACGGCATCCCGCTTATTTCTCCGCCGTTATAATAAACGTAACTGTCATTGCCCGCGTCAGGTGTTGCCAGCATGACCGTCGCCTTACACGAGGTCATCAGCACCAGAGCGGAAATCAAGACGGCAATTACAGGTTTTAATCTATCTTTCAGCATAACTGTGCCTTTCGGAAAACTTAACGGAAATAGCTATCTAAAGAGATAACATTCCATTACTGTAGTCAAGAGCGGAAAAGTTTTTTTCTCACCTTTTAATGAATTTTTTCCTTTCATTGACATATTTTTAGAGCATTTGCCTTATTGCTTGTTAAAATATTGACATTCGTCTCTAGATATAGTATAATTTTATTTAGAAAACCCAAAGTCTGCTAAGACTTACCAAAAGAAAAGGAGATCACCGAAATGGGACTGAATGAAACCAAGACCACCGGTCTTACGCTGACCGAGAAAATCATCAAAGACCACATTATCGACGGCGAGATGATAAAAGGCACCGAGATCGGTCTGAAGATCGACCAGACGCTGACACAGGACGCCACAGGTACTATGGCATATCTGCAATTTGAGGCTATGGGCGTTGACCGTGTAAAGACCGAACGCTCGCTGGCGTACATCGACCATAACACCTTACAGTCTGGCTTTGAAAATGCCGACGACCACCGCTATATAGGCAGCGTTGCCAAAAAGCACGGAATATGGTTCTCACGTCCCGGCAACGGTATCTGCCATCAGGTACATCTTGAACGCTTCGGCAAGCCCTGCAAGACCCTTATCGGCTCGGACAGCCACACTCCCACCGGCGGCGGCATAGGTATGCTGGCAATGGGCGCGGGCGGACTGGACGTTGCGGTAGCGATGGGCGGCGGCGCATATTACATAACCATGCCTAAGGTGGTTAAGGTAAACCTCACCGGCAAGCTAAACGACTGGGTATCCGCAAAGGACGTTATTCTCAAGGTGCTACAGATACTCTCCGTTAAGGGCGGCGTAGGCAAGGTAATAGAATACTGCGGCGAGGGCGTAAAGAGCCTCAGTGTACCGGAGCGCGCGACCATCACCAACATGGGCGCAGAGCTTGGCGCGACCACCTCTATCTTCCCCTCCGATGAAACTACCCTCGCATTCTTAAAGGCGCAGGGACGTGAAGAGGATTATATCGAGCTGTCCGCCGACGCTGACGCGGTTTATGACGAAGAGGTAAACATCAACCTCTCCGAGCTGGTTCCGCTTGCGGCTTGTCCCCATATGCCGGACAACGTAAAGACTGTCGAGGAGATCGGCGCGATAAAAATAGATCAGGTATGCATAGGCTCCTGCACCAACTCATCATTGCAGGATATGCTTAAGGTTGCACATATACTCAAGGGTAAGACCGTACATCCCGATGTCAGCCTGTCCATTGCGCCCGGCTCAAAGCAGGTGTTCAATATGCTCGCCGACTGCGGCGCATTGTCCACACTGATAAACGCAGGCGCAAGAATACTGGAAAGCGCATGCGGTCCCTGCATAGGCATGGGACAGTCGCCTAACTCCAACGGCATCTCGCTGCGTACCTTCAACCGCAACTTTGAGGGCAGAAGCGGCACCAAGGACGGACAGATCTACCTTGTATCACCCGAGACCGCTGCAATATCCGCAGTTACAGGCGTATTTACCGATCCGAGACTTGCGGGTGCTATGCCTCCGTACATTATGCCGGAGAAATTCCTTATCAACGACAATATGGTCGTACCGCCCGCGTCCGCTGAAGAAGCTGACAGCGTTGAGGTGCTGAGAGGACCGAACATCAAGCCGTTCCCGGTAAATGTACCGCTCGCTGAAAATCTTGAGGCAGAGGTTTCGCTCAAGGTAGAGGACAACATTACTACAGACCATATTATGCCTGCGGGCGCTAAAATATTACCGCTGCGCTCTAACATACCCGCTATTTCCCAGTACTGCTTTACGGTGTGTGACGAAACATTCCCCACCCGCGCAAAAGAGCTGGGCAGCAGCATCATAGTCGGCGGTGTAAACTACGGCCAGGGCTCTTCCAGAGAGCATGCGGCGCTGGCTCCGCTGTATCTCGGCGTTAAGGCTATCATATGTAAGTCTTTTGCCCGTATCCACAGACAGAATCTGATAAACAACGGCATTATCCCGCTGAATTTTGTTGACGAGTCGGATTACGACAAGATTGAGCAGGGCGACAAGCTGGCAATAGATAATATCCGTGAGCTTATTGAAAACGGCGGTGAGATCACCGTTAAAAATATAACAAAGGGCTGTGAAATAAAAGCCACCTGCGAGCTTTCCGAGCGCGGAAAGGGCATGATACTCGCAGGCGGACTGCTTAATTATACCAAGCAGAACAGCTGATAAAGTTTTGAATAAGGTGCAGAACAAACTATATTATCCAAACGGAGGAACAACAATGGCAAAGATTAAGATGAACACGCCGCTCGTCGAGATGGACGGCGACGAAATGACCAGAATTATCTGGAAGATGATCAAGGACATTCTGCTTGAACCCTATATCGAGCTGAATACCGAGTACTACGATCTCGGTCTTGTGCACAGAAACGAGACCAACGATCAGGTGACTGTTGACAGTGCCAACGCAACCAAGAAATACGGCGTTGCGGTAAAGTGTGCGACCATCACCCCCAACGCTCAGAGAATGACCGAGTATGACCTCAAGGAAATGTGGAAGTCGCCTAACGGCACTATCCGCGCTATCCTTGACGGCACGGTGTTCAGAGCGCCGATAATCGTAAAGGGCATTACTCCCCTACTGCCTACCTGGACAAAGCCTATAACTATTGCCCGTCACGCATACGGCGATGTATACAAGAACACTGAGATAAAGGTTGCTGACGGCAGCACCGCCGAGCTGGTAGTTACCGACAAGGACGGCAACGAGACAAGAGAACTTATCCACAAGTTCAACGGCTCTGACGGTATCATTCAGGGTCAGCACAACATCAACGAGAGCATCGCGGGCTTTGCTAAATCCTGCTTTAACTACGCGCTGGATACAAAGCAGGACCTGTGGTTTGCTACCAAGGATACCATTTCCAAGAAGTACGACCACACCTTTAAGGATATCTTTGAAGAGATATACGAAAAAGAGTATAAGGATAAGTTCGAGGCGGCAGGTATAGAATATTTCTACACGCTGATAGATGACGCAGTGGCAAGAGTGGTACGCTCTGAGGGCGGATATATCTGGGCATGCAAGAACTATGACGGCGACGTTATGTCCGACATGGTGGCTACCGCATTCGGCAGTCTCGGCATGATGTCCTCAGTACTGGTATCTCCCGACGGAACATACGAGTATGAGGCTGCGCACGGTACAGTTACCCGTCATTACTACAAGCACCTCAAGGGCGAGGAAACCTCCACCAACTCGGTCGCTACCATCTTCGCATGGTCCGGCGCACTGAGAAAAAGAGGCGAGCTTGACGGCAACAAGGAGCTTGCCGACTTTGCAGACAAGCTGGAAAAGGCTACCATAGCAACCATCGAGGACGGCGTTATGACCGGAGACTTATATATACTCTCCAAGCTTGAAAACAAGAGAAAGGTCAACACCGAAGAATTCCTAGTAGAGATCAACAACAGACTTCAAAATCTGCTTTAATATCCGTTCGGAGGAATAGATTTTGTCAAAACACAGCAACATATCCGCCTCCGTTATCAGACGGCTGCCCCGCTATTACCGCTTTTTGGGCGAGCTGGCTGATTCGGGCGTTTCAAAGATTTCATCAAGAGAGCTTGCGGAAAGAATGAGCCTTACCGCATCTCAGATACGGCAGGATCTTAACTGCTTCGGCGGCTTCGGTCAGCAGGGCTACGGCTATCATGTCGCCGAGTTGCGCGCGGAGATCGGCAAAATACTGGGGGTAGACCGCAGTAAAAAAGCGATACTCATCGGCGCGGGTCATCTCGGCACGGCACTGGCAATGCATATCAACTTTCAAAAAAGCGGATGCAAGCTGATCGGCATATTCGATTCAAATAAACAAATCGAGAGGCAAGAGCTTGCGGGGCTGAAAATAACCGATATAGCGTTGCTGGAGCAATTTTGTGCCGCCGACAAGCCCGATATAGCAGTGCTGTGCACTCCGAAGGCAGTGACAAAGGATATTGTACAAAGGCTGATAGGCCTGAACGTACGCAGCTTTTGGAATTTTTCCCATTACGACATAAATGTTGACCATGAGGATATCATCGTGGAAAACGTTCATCTCGGCGACAGCCTGATGACGCTTTCATACGGAGTAAACAACAAATAACAAACGGCTCCCCAAAACTATCGGGGAGCCGTTTTGTCAGTTCTTCAACTCAAATGACTTGCAGTCGGTGCAAGCCTTTTCGGTAGGGTTATACTCATGTGTGCCTATCTGTATCTTGTCGAGCGAACAATAATCTGCACAGCAGCAATGATTCTTGCAGTTTTTTATCGTGCAGGCAATGTGCTTGTTTGCGTGTTCAGTATTCATAATCAATGTCTCCTTCGTCATAATTTACAGCGAAAAAGCGTAAAGCTTATTCAGCCTTACGCTTTTATTATGTACGTTTTTAATATAGTTATCATAGGATATAATTGCAAATGTCGGCGAAATCATCAGCGATAAAGTCCGCACCGGCGTTTTCCAGTTCTTCCCTGTCGCCATAGCCGCAAAGCACACCGATAGATTTTATCCCGCACTTTTTACCGCCGATGACGTCGTGCTTTCTGTCACCGACAATTACTACCTTGTCGCGGTCTTGTATATTGCAATTATCGAATACATATTCTATTACCTGCCACTTTTCATCCCTGCCGACATTGAAATCCGCACCGCCTAAAAAAGTAAAATATTTTTCCAAGTCAAAATATCTGATAATTTCGGTCGCGGTGTCTAGCGGTTTTGAGGTGGAAAGATACAGCTTTTTCCCGTTGTCCTTCAGCTTTTGCAAGGTTTCGGGTACACCCTCTATAACACGGTTTTCGTATGCGCCTATCGGTATGTACCGCTCGCGGTATTTCAGCACAGCCAGCTCTGCCTTTTTCTTGTCAAAGCCGTAGTTCACCCTGAATGATTCCCTTAGCGGAGGCCCGATAAACGAGCGCAGCACTTCTTTATCCGTCTCATGTATGCCAAAGCTTTCCAGCGCATACAGTACCGATTTCGTTATCCCCTCATACGGGTCGGTCAGGGTGCCGTCAAGGTCAAATAAAATATACTCAAACGCCATTTTCCCTGTCCCGTTCGATCAATATTTTAATTGCCTCTACCGCGGCGCGTATTGCCCTGTCGCTGTCCATGCAGACAGTGTCCGACAGGCCTGCCTTGGTGCGTTCGACATTCCACAGCGCGGTAAACACCGCACCTGCTCTTACCCGCCTTGCCTGCGCCACCGAGAATATCGCCGCCGACTCCATTTCCGAGGTAAGACAACCGCATTTTACATAAGCGTCCCAATTATTGCACAAGCTATATGATACCGGCATTTTTTCCGGCTCTATCTCACCGTAAAAGCTGTCCTTTGAGTGTACTACACCAACATGGCAACGTCTTCCGTCTATGTTTTCAGACAGACCGTCCCCCGCCGCTTTCAG
Organism: Eubacterium sp.; assembly: GCA_022511265.1. Classification (GTDB taxonomy): domain Bacteria; phylum Bacillota; class Clostridia; order Oscillospirales; family Ruminococcaceae; genus Ruminiclostridium_E. The sequence goes on from JAFLRX010000001.1 coordinate 110,678, forward strand.
CGCGCTGACAACCTCATAATCGGCAGCTGCCGGATATTCGGGCGGGATATATTCTTTGCTAGTCCCCTCGCTGCGTATAGACGCACTTGCTATCACAAGGTCGCCGCCGGACACCTTGATGTCCATACCGCCGCTTGTCCCTACCCTTATAAAGGTATGTACGCCGCAACGGATAAGCTCTTCTACAGCTATCGCGGCGGACGGACCGCCGATACCTGTTGAACTAACGCTCACTTTTTCGCCCAACAGATACCCCGTATAGGTGGTAAACTCTCTGTTGGACGCGACAAATTCAGCGTTGTCAAGATATTTCGCGATAGCAGGTACACGCCCGGGATCTCCGGGCAGTATAGCGTATTTGCCGACGTCACCGTCTTTGATTTTTAAGTGAAATTGTATATCATCAGATAACAGTGCCATTTTTCAGCCTTTCTTCTTGTTTTTGCCGGATGAGGATTTTGAGGATTTTTTTTGCGGCTCCGCCGGGGCGGTAGTACCGCCGAGGATAGAGGGAGCGGCGGCATTTTTGCGCTTTTCACGCTCGTCCAGCCCTTCGTGTATCTTATTCCAGTTGCCGAATATCGCGATAAGTATATTAAGCACGGTTATCACCAGCATCGGCAAATAAAGCTCTCTTGCGGTGCCCTGTAACAACTCGTGCAGGATAAACACACATATCATACCGCCAAAGGACATTGCCGCTGCGATTACGTACTTTTTAAGCATCACCAAAAAAGTCGGGACAACATATAACAACGCGGTAAAGATTATCCAGAATATTATATAACCTTCTATCCCGTTGGTTTGGGCAACACCGGAAACGAAGGTTGACAGACCGCCGAATATGTTGAACACTATCGCTATCGCGCCGGTAGCTATCATCAAAAGAATTTTCAAAACAATAACAAAAGCTTTCATAATAATTTCCTTTATAATATATTATCCTTACGTCACTGCATTTTATCATCGAATTTTCAAATACGTAAAGCCGCGTGCCGTACTTCATAATAATACCACAATTTACGCCTAATGTCAATCGGCAGGGCGGATTTGCACATTTATATAACATAGAATTTTCAGATAAAAATCGGTAAAAATATATGAAAGACGATGTTATTTTTTTCATTTTCCGCAACAGATACTATCCGTAGTTTCCATATCAGTAAAATCATAAAATTAAGAAATACCTATTATAAAAATTTCGGTCGGGCAAATATTATGTTTGTGATTTTCATTCGCAAATTTCGCTATTCGCAAATATTGCAAGGAGTGGTAAGATGAAAAAAATAAGATCCTTTCTTCCCACCGCTCTGTCTTTAGTTACGGCTATAATGCTTGCCGTATCGGCACATATAGACAATACGCTTGACAACGGCTGTTATATAAATAAAGACGGAGACATCGGGATAATATCCTCAGCGGGGTTTACCGCGGAGTTTAAGCAATCAGCGCTGCTGCCTGACGGCAGCCGTGAATATAAAGCTGACGTAAAGCTGTTCGGCATGATACCTGTAAAGACTGTGACCGCAGTAACGGAAGAGCGTCCGTATCTTATACCGTGCGGTACGCCGTTCGGGATAAAGCTGCTGACCGACGGTGTGATAGTCACCGACTTCGGTCAGGTAAACCGCAGCACGGACATATTCGAGCTTTCCCCTGCCGGAAAGGCGGGTTTGCAAGCGGGCGACATCATAACACACATTAACGGCGAAAAGGTCACCTCTTCAAAGCAGTTTACCGAGCTTGTGGCAAAGGACAAAGAAAAAACAGAAATCCAATATACCCGTGACGGCGTGTCCCACACCGCTACAGCTATACCCGAGGTTGACAGTGAGGGCAACCTAAAGCTGGGGCTGTGGGTAAGAGACAGCACCGCGGGCATCGGCACTATGACTTATTACGACGCAGAATCGGGCATATTTGCCGGGTTAGGACACGCGGTATGCGATGTTGACACCGGGGAAATTTTGCCGCTGAGAAAGGGCGAGATAGTCCCGGCGACCATTACCGAGGTAAAAAAGAGCACCGACGGTCTGCCGGGCGAGCTGTGCGGCAATCTGCTCTCCAACACAGTCACCGGAACAATAAGCAAGAATTCATCCTGCGGGCTGTTCGGCTATAGCAGTCTATGCCCTGTATCGGAAGAAGCAATGCCCATGGCATTCAAAAACGAGGCGCATACAGGCAGGGCATATATTATCACTACAATAAACGACGCCCCCGCAAAGCGTTATGAAATTGAGATAGAAAGCATAGATATGTCTAACCGTGATAACAAAAACCTTGTTATAAAGGTCACCGATAATGAATTGCTGAGCCAAACAGGCGGCATAGTACAGGGTATGAGCGGCAGCCCGATAATACAGGACGATATGCTGATTGGCGCGGTGACCCATGTTTTCATAAACGAACCGACCAAAGGCTACGGCATTTTCGCAGAGACTATGTATAAAGAGGCAGGCGAACTTAACTCTTACGCACAGAGACCGCAGGCCGCATAACAGAAAGAGTCCCAACGGGTATCCGCCGGGACTCTTTCATTATAAGATTATACAGATCAATCCGTTACAGCCGTCGTTTATTATGCGCTGGATAGTCTCCTGCAGCTTTCCGCGTGCGTCTGTCGGCATACGGTACAGCTTGTTGCGCAATCCCTCGTTCACCAGCTCGTGCAGCGATTTACCGAAAATGTTGCTCTCCCATATTTTGGTTGGGTTTTCCTCATACTCGTTAAGCAGATATCTTACCAAGTCCTCAGACTGCTTTTCACTCCCCACTATCGGGTTTACCTCGGTGGTTATATCTGCCAGCATCATGTGCACCGACGGTGCTGACGCTTTCAGACGTACGCCGTACTTTCCGCCCTGTTTGATTATCTCAGGTTCTTCCAGCTTTAGCTCTTCCAGCCCCGGCATAACTATACCGTAGCCTGTCGCCTGCACCTCATCCAGAGCGGCCTTGACTTTCTCATACTTTTTCTTTATCGCCGCCAGCTCTATCATGCACGGCATAAGGTCACTTTCATCGTTAAGCTCAAGTCCCGTGGTCTCACCAAGTATCTGATAAAACAGCTCGTTTGCGACATTTATCGTGACATAGCCTGCACCTGTGCCGAGATCGGCATTATCTACCATACAGCCGGTGATACACTCACAGTCCAGCATCCCCTCGGCAAACCTTTTGATACAACCCATATCTGCCGCACAGGCAGCGGAATTTCTGATGGTGTCAAACACCTGTTTCTTCAGCCAATGGTCTTTATCCAATGCGGTCAGCCATTTGGGCATTTTGATATTTATCTGCTTTACCGGGAACTGGAGCAGTACTGTCTTTAGTATATCCTTGATATCCTCTTCTCCGATGTCAAGGCAGTTTACCGCGGTGACAGGCTTATGGTACTTCTCCGTCAGCTCTGCGGCGAGCGCCTGTGCCTCCTCACTGTTGGGGTCCTTGCAGTTGAGCACTACGACAAAAGGCTTGTTGATGGATTCCAGCTCAGCTATAACACGTTCTTCCGCCTCGGCGTATTCCTCGCGCGGGATATCGGTTATACTGCCGTCTGTGGTGACCACCAGACCGATGGTGCTATGCTCGGTTATCACCTTCTGCGTGCCTACCTCTGCCGCCATATTGAAAGGTATCTCCTCGTCAAACCACGGTGTCATCACCATTCTGGGTGCTTCATTTTCGATATAGCCTATCGCGCTGGGCACTATGTAGCCGACGCAGTCTATCAGCCGCACGTTCATTGTGGTGCTGTCCTCCAGCACCATATTGACCGCCTCTTCCGGGACGAATTTCGGCTCGGTGGTCATTATCGTTTTGCCCGCCGCAGACTGCGGCAGTTCGTCAATGGCTCTTTCCCGCACATAGTCGCTCCCGATACCCGGGATGACAAGCACATTCATAAACTTGCTGATAAAGGTGGATTTGCCGGAGCGTACCGGTCCTACCACTCCTATATAAATATTTCCCTGTGTCCGTGCGGATATATCCTTGTAAATAGATTGAGGCATATTTACTCCTTTTCTCCGCACGTTTACTTATTTTCCTTGTTTCCGTGCGGAAAAACAAGGCTTTTCAGCTTAAACTATCGGGATAAGCAGCATGCCGGCAGGCACCGTGTCTCCCTCAATATCATTCTCAGCCCGTATCTGCTCGCAGTCGGTGTTGTACTGCTTTGCAATGCTCCATACATCCTCGTTTTCCTCGGCAAAATAGAGCTTTAGACTGTATTCGTTATTCTTCTTTTTAGGCGCTTCGGTGTTGATGTTGATCTCCTTGACAACCTCTATGCTGCCTGTCTGATACAGCACGCCCTGCATAGAAATGCTTACCCGCAGTTCTATTTCACTTTCCGAGGTAATGCTGTAGCTAACCGACGCGACCTGTAAGAACGGGTCTATGCTGCTGTCCTCGTTCAGTCCGCTGACCTGCACCGACAACTCGAACGGCTGCACCTTTTCAATAAACACCGGCTGTCCGCTCTCCAGTCTTGCCAGCACCTGATAGGATGCCTGACCGCATACTACCAGCTCTTCCGATGACTTTCCGCGGCAGGTGAGATTATTCAACTCGCAGCGTGCGTCTATCACGCTCTGCGGCGCGCCCTGGGTACATTCTGCCGTTTCCTTGAGTGTGAGCGTCTGAGAGATGTAGCGCGGATTTGTCTCGGTTCTTATCGAGGCTGTGGTAAACTCACTCTCATAATCGGTTGAATACATATCGGTCACGGGATATACAGTCTGTTCTATATTCGCCAGCACGCTCGCCTCTGCCGATATATCACAGGTAAAGATGCGGCTTTCACTCTCGCCGGTCTGCTTTAAGGATAAGTCGCAGGACAGTATGTTGAACTGCGCATAGCTGCTGTGCTTGTCTGTGATACCCTCCGCATCGATTATCTGACTGAGCGGTATGTCCGCTTCCATTATCTCGGTGCTTACTTCACCGTCGTTTTCGATAAGGTACAATGCCTTCAGCTTTACCTCGCCCTTTAAGATGACCTTATCCTCTATCACCTTGCAATCGCTTACGCTGCTGACAGTGTCGCAGCTTACCACCGATTTTACTGTGCCGCGCGCCTCGCTGACCTCGATATCCTCACGCGCAATGAACTGCTTTTTAACGGTTATCTTCTTACCGCCGCAGGGTACGGGGGTGTTCTTCACCTGTACGCCGTTGCCCTTTGCCCCGGAGATTATCTCGGTCATACGACTGTTGGTGACCTTTACCTTACAGCTTATCGCACCCCTAACGTCCAGCCGTCTGCCTGATATTGCCCTGACCGTGCAGTAATCGGTCTTGGGTATTATTGTCGCCGACGCGCCCTCCGCCTCTTTAGAAAGGTCGATGGTCTTGGAAAAGGTATATCTGTGCTCAACACAGTTGAGGTTGTTGCTGTTCTCACTGAGATACAGCGCGGAGATATACACGATACCGTCGCATATCAGCTTGTCGCCGGAAATGTTGTAAGAAACAATGCCCGGTTTCAAAGAGCATTTGAGTATCTTAAAAATGTCCGGATAATAGTCCGGCAGTATGTAGTCAAACTCTACGCCCTGCTCCGCCGTACCGTCGTATATAACCTCGTTCAGATATAACGGCTCCTTTGAAATTGATAAATCCATATAATCCTCCTTTTAGCTGATCTCCCGCACGCTGTCGCGCAACGGTTGTCTTAACCTAATATATGTTTGTCACGGACATAATATGCCGCATGTACGATTTAATTAGCACTAACATAAAAACTGTTTTTTTCGGCACACAAAAAAGGCACCCCGTAGGGTGCCTTTAACTGTTAGTATTTAATTTGCGGGAACTATGTAATATATCCTTTCCTCCGGCTGGGCATATCCGAGTTTATCTCTTGCGATGTTCTCGATGTATTCTACCTTATATTCATCCTTTGAATAACGGATAAGCATTTCGTTTTCTGCGTCTATCTCATCTCTCTGTGCGGATAAAGCTGCAAGCTCGTTGTTTTTCTGCGCAATCTCCACCTGTACCGCTACAAAATTATAAAAGCATACGCCTAAAGCGATGACGAACACCGGAATAAGGAGGAAAAATAATTTACTGTTCTTTTTTAACTTTAGCTTTAATTTTTTGTTTTCCGGCAATTATTTCATCTCCTCTTGCTGTATTATCATTATGATTATACAACATATTGTGTTTGCTTTTCAAGTTATTAAGCCGATTTTTAAGCTTAGCGGACAATAATTTGTACACTTTACCAAAGCGCGCGCCTAAAAAATGTGCAAATTTACCAATGGCTTTTTTGACAGGACGGAAAATAAACCTTATTATTTTGGAAAAAGCCGATAAAATCAGCGTGTACAGCTTTTTTATCAGCCGTCCGACCGTCAGAAAATATACCGCCGCGCCCACTGCCGCGCTGACAAGATACAGCAACCTGAACTGTCCATTGCCTATCTCCATGGAAAAACCAAACAAGATAAACCCACACAGCGACAGATACAACGTATCCTCTATACCGGTGACTATCACGCCGTGCGGCAGACAAAACCGCAGCAATCTTAATATTTCATATCCCAGCCCTAAAAAAGCCCCGCAGACTATAAAATATAAAAACTGCTCATACAATGGAGTTTCAACATTCATACGCCGCCCCCCTATCTGAACAGCCGCGATATGAAGTTGTCTGCGGTTTTCTCGCGGTTTTCGGCAAAGCTGAGCGTTTTCACATATCCGCTGACGGTGACGGTGGCATCCCTCTCAAATGCGTTTTTCAGCTCCAGACCGCTGCCTGTCACCGTGAGGTCGCCGAGATTGGTGAACATAACAATCTCGTTGTCGGTATAGCTGAGTATCTCGTTAACGCCGGTCAGCGTAAGCGTGCGCCTGTCCCTTAGCGTCAAAAGCTGTGTATTGTCAGACATAATAAATCTTCCCTCCGCTTTAATGGTTGTACATTAAATACTATTCGGGAAGATCTTAAAATATTCTGCTTGTACTTTATTCCTACACGACCTCGTATAAATCGGCGGCGCCGTCCTTACCCACAACTTCGACGACCTTCAACACCTTTACTTTAAGCGGTGTTCTGCCCATATTTATCTCTATGATATCATTTACCTTAACGTCATAGGACGCGCGGGCTATCTTGCCGTTTACCGATATTTTTTCGGCGTCACATGCCTCATTTGCAACTGTCCTGCGCTTTATAAGGCGGGACACCTTCAGATATTTATCAAGTCTCATTTTTTACCTTTCAATAACATCATAAAAAAACACAGCGGAGACGGAAAAACCGTCTCCGCATAATTTAAGCTTTAATTACTTAGCAACTGCGTCTTTTAATGCGCTGCCTGCCTTGAATGCAGGAACCTTAGATGCAGGAATCTTGATCTTCTTCTTGGTCTGGGGGTTGATACCCTCGCGTGCTGCACGCTCGCGAACTTCAAATGTACCAAAGCCTACCAGCTGGATCTTTTCGCCATCAGCAAGGGTCTCCTTGATGCTGTCTACAACGGCGTTGATTGCCTTTTCTGCATCCTTCTTGGTGAGGTCAGCCTTCTCTGCTACCTTTGCTACTAATTCTGCTTTTGTCATGTGTGTAATCCTCCATTAAAAATTATATATAATGCTTAAAGAAAAGCATATAAAACATTATTCACCCTGTCCTATGACAGTACCGAACAGCTTGTCCAGCTCTTCGTCGGACAGATCATCCAGCTTTTTCCCGCTGTTAATGACCTGTTGCTCAATATCCCTAAATCGAATTATAAACTTATTTATCGCAAATGTCAAGGCTTTTTCGCTATCTTTTTTGATAAAACGTGATAAAATACAGCATGCAAACAAAAGATTGCCAAATCGTTCCTCAATTTCTTCCTCTTTTTTGTTTAATATTGACAAACTAAGATTTTCAGTGCAGGTTTTTACCCATTCCAATGCCTGTTCTTTATCATCAAAAGACAGTCCGGCATCGGACGACCGCTTTGCTATCTTCTGCCCTCTCATCAGTGCGGGCAGGATATCCGGCACACTGTCAAGAGAAGATACCGCGTTTTCTTGATTTTTGGACGCCTTTTTCAGCTTTTCCCAGTTTACCAGTACCTCGTCAGAATTTTCCACGCTGACATCGCCGAAAACATGAGGATGACGGTAAATCATCTTTTTGGTGACCTCGTCTACTGCGTCGCCAAAATTAAAGCTGCCCTGCTCGGTCTCTATCTGACAATGGAACACCGCCTGAAACAGCAGGTCGCCCAGCTCTTCTCTTAGCATGGCGGCGTCTTCCTTGTCGATGGCCTCCATAACCTCGTATGCCTCTTCAAGGACATTCATACGGATGGTCTTATGATCCTGCTCACGATCCCATACACATCCGTTTTCAGAACGGAGAATGCGTGTAACCTCCAGCAGATCGTTTATATCATATCTATCCTTTAACTCAAAACTCAATTTTTCCACTCCCGGAAATATATTACAGTTTTTATGATAACAAATTGCATATATAATAATACCCCAAAAGCACCCGATATGCAAGCTATTTTACGGATTTTTTAAAAATTTGTCGATTTAGCAGATTTTTCAGGTCTACCCCTCCCTGTATTATTAGTAAAAATACATAAAGTATCGCTCCCGTGGCTACGCCAAACAACAGCGATAAAGTCTGTGAAAAGTGCTGAACAAAGAAATTATAGCTGAAAAACGCCGCAGCTGCGCATGATAGACCTGATATAAGCGGGACTGCGGTAAGGCTTAACAGCCCAAACCCCATTTTACAATGATTTTCCAGCGCAAAATATCCGCCGAACGCCGCTGCGGCGTATGCTATCGAAGAGGAGAGTGCCGCGCCTGTAATGTTTATTTCGGGTATCGGTATGAGAAACACATTTAACACCAGCTTTACCCCCAACGCGAACAGCATTATCCGCACAGGCAGGTCAGAGCGTCCTATTACCTGAAAAATCGCGAAAAACGAGGACGCCAGCGTCATAAACACCCCTCCTACAGAAAGTACTGTCATCGGCAATACGCTGACTGCCGCCTCTTCGGGACGTGAGGCATACAGCAGACCCAGCGCCGGCTCGCTTATCGCGGCAAGCCCGAGATACAGCGGAATGCCTATCAATAGATTAGAGCGTATCACCAGTGTTACCTTACGCTTAAAGTTTCTGAAATCACCGATACTCCATGCGGCGGCGATATCCGGCAGCGCGCTTTTAGACAGCATACCGGTAAACGCAGGGATAAGCATAACCATAGTGACAGCTATCCCCGTATAGCTGCCGAACATAAAATTACCGAAGTTCACGTCGCCGCCGTGCAGTGATATTATCCTGCCGAAGGTGCTCTGATAATATTCCGACGCGCTTCCTATCGAATAATTTATACAACGGGTTATGGTAATGAGGTCGATAAATGAGGAAAGATTTATCACTACCGAGCCTATCCAAATGGGCACACAATCCTTTATCAGCGACTTTGCTATCTCAATACCGCTTTTTTCTTTTCCCTTTACTTTGTTTGCTGTATCGGCGGTCTTTTTGCCGAAACGCCATTTCAGTGCGAAAACCGCCGCCCCGCACAGTTCTCCTATAGTGGCGGACAAGGTCGCAGCCGCGGCGGCAAACGGCAACGCAGCCGCTATCGCCTGCTCGATGCTTGACACATTGTTGCCAAAGACAGGCAACCCTGCATTAAAGCAGTCGGAGGCATAGTTGACGATGAAAAAAGACGAGGTCAGTCCTATTGCGGCACGGCTGACCGATTCAACAATAATAGACACGGCGGTGGGTGCCATATTGCTCAAGCCCTCATAATATCCTTTGAACACCGAGCCAACACAGCACAGGAAAACTGACGGCGCTATTGCCAGCACCGCGTAAAGGCTCTCGGGAGACTGTGCCGCAAAGGTAGAAAACGGAGCGGCCAGCGCGATAAGTACAACCGTCCCGATAAGTCCCAGCAGTCCAAAGGTACGCAGTGCCACGCGCAGTGTCCGTCGTGCATCGTCATATCGTCCGCCGCCCGCAAACCGTGCGGTCACCTTTACTATAACGGTAGGTATCCCCGCGGCGGTCACCGCGAAAATCGGGTTGAACAGGCTGTATGCTGCGCTGTAATATCCCATACCCGCCCCGCCGAGGATATTTGTCAACGGTATCTTAAACAGCGCACTGACGGTTTTGCTTATCAGCACCGCAATAAACAGTATCACCGTATTCTGTGCAAAGCTTTTTCTTTCGCTCATAAAGCCACTCCCTTTTTATTGGTCTGTAAAATAATATTAAGGGCGGGACAGGAATATGTACAGGCAGTGACTTTATAACAGCAAAATCTTGACTTTTATCTCTGAATATAGTATTATTTATAGTGGAGTATAATTTTTTCAAGGAGACATTTATGGATATAAAGATAAAGCCTTCGGCTTTGTGCGGCAGTCTCAGCATACCGCCGTCAAAAAGCGTGTCACACCGTATGCTGATATGCACGGCGTTTTGCGAGGGCGAAAGCGTTATTAACGATTTACTTGAATGTGAAGATATAGAGGCTATGAGCGGCGCACTGCGCGCGCTGGGTGCTGAGATAGACGGTGCGGACGGCTGTTATCGCGTGCGCGGTATCACCTCGCCGAGCAAGTCAGCGGTAATCGACTGTAAAGAGAGCGGCTCGGCGCTGAGATTTCTTATCCCGATAGCGGCGGCGCTGGGCTGTGAGACGGAGTTTATCGGCTCGGGCAGACTGCCGGAAAGACCTATCACCCCGATAATAGAGCCTATGCGCGACAACGGCATAACCTTTATCAGCGAAACATACCCGTATAAGATAAGCGGAAAGCTGCGCCCGGGTACATACCGCATAGACGGCAGTATGTCATCGCAGTTTATTACGGGGCTGCTGTTTGCGCTGTCGATACTTAACGGAGACAGCGAGATCGTGCTTACCTCTCCGCTGCAGTCAAAGCCCTATGTTGACATAACCGTTGACTGTATGAGACAGTTTGGTGTCGAGGTCACCGAGAAAGAAAACACATACTATGTAAAGGGCGGTCAGAAATATATACCGCATACCCTGTCGGTCGAGGCGGATATGTCACAGTGTGCGTTTTTCGCGGTGGCAGACTGCATCGGCTCTGACATTAAGCTTGACAACCTTAATCTGAACAGCGTACAGGGTGACAAGGCGATACTTGATATAACAGAAAGATTTAAGAACGGCGAGCCGATAGACCATATCGACGCGACGGATATACCCGACCTTGTGCCGATACTTACGGTGCTGATGTGCTTTGGCAAGGTGCCGTGCAGGATAACAGGCTGCGCAAGGCTGCGGATAAAGGAATGCGACCGTCTTGAGGCGATAACCGACGTGCTTAACGCTCTGGGCGGTAAGGTAAAAGCATATGACGATATGATAGAGGTTACGCCTGTAACCGAGCTTGAGGGCGGTACGGTGGAGTTCTACAACGACCACCGCATAGCTATGGCCGGAGCGATAGCAGCTACCCGCTGTAAAAACGAGGTAATAATCAAGGGAGCGCAATGCGTCGCAAAATCATATCCGAAATTTTTTGACGATTACAGAATGTTAGGGGGAAACGCGGATGTCATCTGAATTTAAGGCAGGCAACCTGTCGGTAAATATATTCGGAGAATCCCACGGGACGGCTATAGGCGTCGTTATTGACGGTCTGCCCGCAGGAGAAAAGCTGGACTTTGATGAAATATCCCGCTTTATGGCGCGCCGCGCACCTAAAAAGGACGGCACCAGCACCCGACGCAGCGAGCCGGATATCCCCGAAATACTGTCGGGCGTTATGGACGGCGTTATCGAGGGCATCCCATTGTGTGCCGTGATAAAGAACACCGACCAACACTCTAACGATTATAAGAGCGTAAGTCATCTTGCGCGACCGGGACATTCGGACTATACGGGATATGTACGGTATAACGGCAGTAACGACCTGCGCGGCGGCGGGCATTTTTCGGGCAGACTTACTGCTCCGCTGTGCTTTGCGGGCGCGGTTGCGGCACAGCTGCTGAAAAACAGAGGTATCGAAACAGGCGCGCATATTCTTAAGATAAAGGATATATGCGATGAACCGTTTGACCCCGTAAATGTCACCGCACAGCAGCTGGAGACGGTAAAAAGCCGCTATCTCCCGCTTATAGATGAGACCAAAGACCAGCCGATGCGTGAGCTTATACTGAATGCGTCGGAAAACCTTGACTCGGTAGGCGGCGTGATAGAATACTGCGCGATAGGCATGCCTGTCGGCATAGGCAACCCGATGTTTGACGGGCTGGAAAACCGCATAGCGCAGTCGGTGTTCGGCGTTCCTGCGGTCAAGGGCATAGAGTTCGGCGCGGGTTTTGACGTCAGTGATATGTACGGCAGTGAAAACAACGACGAGTTTTATATAAGAGACGGAAAAATACTCACCCGCACAAACAACCACGGCGGTATCCTCGGCGGTATCTCCGGCGGTATGCCGATAACGGTACGGGCGGCGATAAAGCCTACCCCCTCTATTTCGCGTCCGCAAAAAACCGTAGACTATACAACAATGACCGAAGAAGAGCTGACAATCAAGGGCAGACACGACCCCTGCATTGTACCGAGGGCTGTCCCCTGCATAGAGGCGGCGGTAAATATCGCTTTGCTGTCATATTTTTGCTGAATAAAGGAATTGCGTTATGAATTTTGTTCCTAAAATTACACTTTATGAACGTAAGGATATAGAGATCCTTATTGCGTTTCTGCTGAAAAAGATAGGTGGAATGTCAAAGGAAGAACTGCTTTGCTGCACTGTGGACAAGGAATATGTCCGCTACTTTGACATGATATGCTGTCTTATGGATATGGAAGAAAAAGAGATAATAGTATGCGAGCATGAAGGCGATACCGAACGGTTTTATCCTACGGCGAAAAGCAATTATCTTGTCATAGAGCTTGGCGATTCTCTGCCGATTTCGCTGAGAGAGGACGCGCTGTACTGTGCTCAAAAGATAACCGCGCGTATGCGGCTGGAAAATTCGGTAAAGTGCGAGATAATCAGCCTTGAAAAGGGCTATCAGCTGTATATCCGCTTTATCAACGAGACAGGCGGAGAGGATCTGATGGAGCTGAAAATATTTGCCCCGACGCTGGCGGCAGCGGAACAGATGGAGAGACGCTTTTTCGATAACCCCGCAGGGGCATACAGAAGCGTGCTGAACAGCTTTATACAAGGGTATCTGACCGTTTCCGAGGCGGAGATACAGGAGGCATTGGAATAAGTGGCGTTGCGACACAGACAATAAGAAAACAGGCTGTTGCTATTTTGCAGCAGCCTTATTTTTTATTTTATTTCGGTGTGCAAACCATAACAGCTTACAGCCCCAGTCTTTTCAGCCGTCTGAGGGTCTCCTCTCTCAACTCTCTTGTCTTTTCCTTATCAGGAAGATACACATCGTCAAACTCGTAGATAACATCGCCCTCTGCGCAATCTTCGCTAAGCATTGATCTAGGAATATTTATCATTACTTCGTCATCCTCGACTACTGCGTAATCTTCCTCAAACCTGTCTATTATCAGCATACTATTTCTCCGTTTCATAGCTAAGCTCATAGCCGTTACTGGTAAACACTATCGAGCCATTTACGTCTGTCCGCAGGAATACGCAGCCCTGTGCAGTATACGTTTCCACAGTCTCTTTATGCGGATGACCGTAGTCGTTAGGCGAACCGACCTCGAACACCGCGTATTTCGGGTTTACCGCCTTTACAAAGGCATAGCTGCTGGAGGTGCTGCTGCCGTGGTGCGGCACCTTTATCACATCCGCCCGTACGTCCGCGCCGAAATTGAGTATATCCGATTCCGCCTTTTTCTCTATATCCCCGGTGAATAAAAACACGTTTCCGCCGTGGATGAATCGGCAGGCTATCGAATAATTATTCAGGTCGTCATAATCTTCCACAGGTGAAAGGATCTCAATATAACAGCCTTCCTCCAGCGTTATTTTACTGCCGGGGTCAGCGTATTGTACCTTGATATCGTTATCCTCTATGCTTTCAAGCAGTCTTGTATATGTCTTTGTGGTAGGTATCATAGATTCCTGAACACGCGGCATTATCACGGTATCGGTATCTATCTCTGCAATCACGCTGTACATACTGCCGATGTGGTCGGAATGGGGGTGTGTGCAGATAACATAATCCAGCTTGTCTATACCCAGCGCCTTGATATACTGAGATACCGTGCCGGCATATTGCCACTCTCCGCTGTCTATCAGTATCGCTTTATTTTCGGTGACGATCAGCTCGCTGTCGCCCTGACCGACATCTATAAAATGCACCTTGGCTTCGCCCTCTGCCACCGCGTCGGAGATAGGGGTCTGTATGCCTAGCAGCTCGTTCCAGGTAGGTATGCCTTCAAAATGAAGTACAAACTGATTAAGGGTGATAAACCCGGCAAAAAGCACTATCGCAAGCACTATTCCGCCAATGCTTAATGTAGCGTTATTTCCTTTTCCTGTTCTGCTTAGGGCGGTCGCCGCCTTTTTTATTGCGCGTTCGTTTATCGTTCTTTGCTTTTCCATTGGTGTTTTTCCCATGTTCCGTCCTGCCTTTGCTGTTATTGTCGGTATGTAGACCGTCCGGAGTTATCAAACAATCCTTGCCGTAGCCTATCAGATCTCTCCTGCCCGCCTTTATCAGCGCGGCGGCAACGATAGACTTGTTTTCCTTTTTGTAATATTGCAGCAACGCGCGCTGCATCTGTTTTTCCTGCGGGGACTTCGGCACATACACCGGCTCCATTGTGTACGGGTCAAGTCCGGTGTAATACATTGCCGTGGAAATAGTACCGGGCGTGGGGTAAAAATCCTGCACCTGCTCAGGACGTATGTTGTGCTTTTTGAGGAACACCGCAAGATCTACCGCCTCTTTTACGGTACAGCCGGGGTGCGATGACATCAGATACGGCACAAGATACTGCTCTTTGCCGCACTCTTTTGTGTATTTATAAAAACGCCTTTCAAACTCCTCGTATACCTCTATATGCGGCTTGCCCATCAGGTCAAGCACCTTGTTGCTGGCGTGCTCGGGCGCTACCTTCAGCTGTCCGCTGACATGATGCTCGACAAGCTCTTTGAAAAACTCGTCGTTTTTATCCAGCATCATATAATCGTACCGTATGCCGGAGCGGATAAACACCCGCTTTACCTTTTTTATCGAGCGCAGCCGTCTCAGCAGCCGCAGATAATCGCTGTGGTCGGCTTTTACCGCGGGACATGGCGTAGGCGCAAGGCATTTTTTGACCTTGCACAGTCCTTGCGTATCCTGCTTGTCACAGGACGGACGGCGGAAGTTTGCCGTCGGTCCGCCGACATCGTGTATATATCCCTTAAAGTTTGGCTTGTTGGAAAGGTCAATCGCCTCGTTTACCACCGAGTTCTCGCTGCGGGTCTGTATCCGTCTGCCCTGATGTAACGCTATCGAACAGAAATTGCAGTATCCGAAGCAGCCGCGGTTGTGGGTGATGGAGAACTCTACCTCCTGCATACCCGGTACCCCGCCATCTTTTTCATATACAGGGTGATAAGCACGCATATACGGCAGCTCGTACGCCTTGTCAAACTCGCTCTGGGTCAGGCTGCGCTGCGGCGGGTTCTGCACCAGCATCATATTGCCGTGTCGCTGGACGACCGTCCTTCCGTATATCTCGTCCTGCTCGTCATATTGCAACCTGCAGGCTTTGGCATACGCTTTCTTGTTTTCGCTTACTATCTCATAGCTGTCGCACTGTGCCGCACCCAATGGGGTATTCTTTGGCTCGGTAAGATAGCAGGTCCCTTTTATATCGTGTATCTCTTTTAATTTTCTGCCGGATTTCAGTGCATTATACAACAGGACGATAGTCAACTCGCCCATGCCGTACATCAGCAGCTCTGCCCCGCAGTCCACCAGTACCGATGGCATAACCTTATCCGCCCAGTAATCGTAATGCGCAAACCGCCGTAGGCTTGCCTCCAAGCCGCCCACCGCTATTTCTTTATGCGGAAACAGCCGCTTTAGATTTTGACAGTAGACAGTCAATGCGCGGTCGGGGCGTTTTCCGCCCTTACCGCCGGGGGAATAAGCGTCATCCCAGCGCTTTTTCTTAAACACCGTGTAGTTTGACACCATGCTGTCGATGTTGCCGCCGTTAACCAAAAAGCAGTATTTAGGCTCGCCCAGCTTTTTATAGTCCTCATCGGTCACCGGCTGGGCGATAATGCCGACGGTGCAGCCGCAGCTTTCCAGCATGCGGGAGATTATGGCAATGCCGAAAGACGGGTGATCGCAGTACGCGTCCCCAGTAAGGCAGATAAAATCCAGCTGATCTATCCCCCGTTCGATCATATCCTGTTTTGATATCGGCAAAAACGGCATAAGCTCACCTCAAATTATTCTGCCCTGTTCATCTGTCTTTCGTAATATTCCTCACGGGTCATAAGCACCTGTCGTGGCTTGCTACCCTCAGACGGACCTACTATGCCCATTTCTTCCATAATGTCGATAAGTCTCGCGGCACGTCCGTAGCCCAGCTTCAGCTTGCGCTGCAGCGCGCTGGTGCTGGCCTGTCCCGCCTCGACCACCGTGCGGATAGCGTCCTCCAGCTTTTCGTCGCTGACATCTATATCGCCGCCCTCATCAGCAGGAGCACCCTTTTTATCGCCGGTGTTTACATGCGCGGCATGCTCCTCAACCTCTCTCATTACTTCATCGTCGTAATCAAGTATAAAGGAATTTTTGATAAAGGTAACCACCCTGTCTATCTCCTTAGGGGATATCCAGCAGCCCTGAACACGTTTCGGCTTTGGCATAGAGGTGGACTTAAACAACAAGTCGCCGTTGCCGAGCAGCTTTTCCGCGCCCTGCTCGTCCAGTATTATACGGCTGTCCACACCCGAACCTACCTTGAGACCGATACGGCTGGGTATGTTTGTCTTTATGAGACCCGTAACCACGTCCGCCGACGGACGCTGGGTAGCTATTACAAGATGCATGCCTGCCGCTCTTGCCATCTGCGCGAGACGGCATATACTGTCCTCGACCTCGTTTTTGGACGCCATCATCAAATCGGCAAGCTCGTCTATAAATATAACTATCTGCGGCAGCTTTTTCATATCCGGGTCTCTGTCTGCAAGGGCATTATAGCCCTTGAGGTCACGGACGCTGTATTCCGCGAACAGATTATATCTTTTCAGCATTTCAGTGACCGCCCACGCCAGCGCGCCCGCCGCCTTTTTCGGGTCGGTGACTACCGGGATAAGCAGGTGCGGTATGCCGTTGTAGGTCATAAACTCAACCTGCTTGGGGTCTATCATTATAAATCTTACTTCCTCCGGGGTGCTTCTGAACAAAATAGAAACAATCATCGAGTTAACGCACACCGACTTACCCGAACCTGTAGTACCCGCAACCAACAAATGCGGCATATTCGCGATATCAAGTATTATTGTTTCGCCGGAAATGTCTTTTCCCAGCACCGTTGCCAGCTTGCTGTCATTGTTTCTTATGCTGTTGCTTTCTATCATCTCTCTGAACAGCACGCTGTCCTTTTGCTTGTTGGGTACTTCTATACCGACGGCGGGCTTGCCGGGGATAGGCGCCTCGATGCGTATACCGTCCGCCGCAAGATTCAGCGCGATATCATCCGCCAGTCCTGTTATCCTGGATATCTTTACGCCTGCCGCAGGCTGAAGCTCGTACCGTGTTACCGACGGACCGCGGCATACGCCTACTATCTTGGTCTGTACGCCAAAGCTGCTGAGTGTCTTTACTATATTCTCGGAATTGAGATCCAGCTCTTTTTGTATATCCTCTTTTGCCTTGCCGGGTACTATCTCGTCAAGCAACGTGGTCGGCGGCAATATGTACTGCTCATTGTCGGAAACGGTATCATCAAAGTCCTGCCCGTTTTCTCCGACGGTCTCAATAAATTCGTTTTCCTTGCCCGCCTGCTCGTCAGCTGCCAGCCGCTCGCTTGCGGCATACTCGTTAAGAGCCTGTTCGACGGGATTTACCTCCTCCGGCGGCTCGTCCGGCAGCGGTATATCATTTGGAATATCCGCCTCATCAGCAACGTCTTTTATATTATCCGGCAAATCCGGAAGTATACCGTCCGAAATATGCACATCCTTTTCCTGCGCTATTTCCGGGAGAATGTCTTCTGACTGCTTAACGGCCTTGGGCGACTGCTCGGTAACTCTGCCGTTATAGCTGTTTATTTCATTGATAAACTCTTGATTTTCACGCTTTTGCTGATCCATAGCGCGTCTGTGCCTGCTGGGTATAGGCTGGTGCAGATTTTCCCGCGTAGCCTTTTCCAATTCGTTTATCTTGCGTATATTCTCTTGGCGCTGCATATCCTCATTGCTGTCCTCGGGGATATCCTGATAGTTTTCCTTGTGGATCTCCGCGTAATTTTCCTCGGACGCTTTGCGCAGTGCCTCCATCTCTTCCTTATGCTGACGATGCTTGTCCTTTACGGTGGCAGCGGTCTTTTTTACCGGCTTGCCTACCGCATGCAGAAAATCAAGCAGCGTCTTTCTGCTGATGAACATGATAAATACAAACGCGATAAGAATTATCAGCACCAATGCGCCGATATTACCGAACAACAGCAGTATCCACGCCAGCAGACCGCCGTATACTCCGCCGCCGGTTAGGTTTATACCGTCGGAATACAAAACCCCTATCGCGCCGAACACGTTATCCGAGCCCGCGCCTACAGAGCCGACAAAAAGTATCTGTACAAAGCTGCAAATCAGCATCACCGAAAACGCAAGCTGAACAACCCTTTTCAGTATACCACCGCCGCTTTTATCCATAGCTATCAGCAGCGCGACATATATGGCGATAGGTCCTGTGAAGAACACCGAAAAGCCGAATATTCCGCATAAGAACATATATATGTAATCCAGCAGATTGGGGTCAGGCTTAACGGTCGCTCCTCCGAAAAAGCCTATCAGCACGAAAAACACCAAAAGCACGCCCACCGCGAAAAGCACTATCGAATGAAGTCTGCGGCGGGATCTGCCCGCTTCTATCAGCGCTTCGCGTGCTTCGTCAAGCTCGTTCTTTTTAGCTGTGCTTGTTTTTCTGCTTACTGTTGTTTTCTTTGCAGGCATATATTATTCCTTTTCCTTTCCTGTATTTTTTCAAATATCTTACCACAAGCTGTGGGTCATAATCGGTACACAAAATTAAAATACCACGATAAAATGCGTGCCGGTCGCCAACTCGTATATGCCGATGCCGACGCAGCCCAGTCCAAGCAGTGCGGTGTATATTCCGAATATGCGGAACAAGTCCTTTTTGATAAGCAGCTTTACAAGGAATATCGCCAGTATTCCTACCACAGCCGCCACTACAAAGCCTATACCGAGTGCCAGCCAGTCAAGCTGCGCCTCGCTTTGCAGCGCGTCGCCTATCTCCAGCACGCTGCCGCCGAGTATCGCGGGTATACCGAGAATAAACGAGAATGTCAGTGCGGTCTCTCTTGTCAGTCCGCAGAACATACCTGTCGCCGTGGTCGAGCCGGAACGCGACACACCCGGAAACAGCGCCACACACTGCATTGCGCCTACCGCAATTGCGTCGCCGACCTTCATCTTATCGCCGGTCTTGTTGCCCTTTACACACTTATCCGACATAAACAGCAGCACCGCGGTGAACAGGAACGCCACGCCCTCGAAAATAATATCGCCGTCCCCCTCAAAGCTCGTGAAGAAATCCTTAAATAAATAGACAGGCACCAACAGCGCGGTGGCGATTATCACCATAAACATCATCCTGCGGTTGGCGTTCATATCTTTCCATGAAAATCGGCGGGTACATATATCTCTGATTGTTAAAAAGAATTCTTTTATCATTCCCCATATCGTCGGGAAGAACGCAATCATCACCGCCACCAGCGTGCCCAGATGCAGCACCACCGACACTATCAGGCTTTCCTCGCCGACATTCATAAAATGCTGTGCCACTGATAAATGCCCCGAGCTGGATACAGGCAAAAACTCGGTAAGCCCCTGTATCACGCCCTGTATTATAACACCTATGTAATCCATAATATTTCCTTTCGATATATTTTCTTCCGCTTATTATGTACGGGCTTCCGCCCATTAAATATCTATTCCGCCCTTTTCTGATTTTGTCCTGGGATAATAGCGTTTATCAAGATACATCGCGGGGTTTGTCGAGTGCAGGCGATTTACGACATATTCGTTGCCGTTGCCGCTAAGCTCCAGCAACCCGCCGTCCACCCGTCTGTAGACGGTTTTTACCTCAGGCTGACGGTAAAATATATCGCCCTCGCTGACAATGGTGTGTAATATCATACCCTACCGCCTTTCTTATTGGTTGAACGGGGATGATATTCTCTGAACGGATGCACCTTTGCGTATACCCGCCCGTCGTTTTCATCGGGGTTGGCGTGTACCGCCGCCTTCAGCTGTCTTTTGCAGGGTTTTGACGAGCTTTTCTTCTCGGACTTTGTCTGGTTGTCGGTATTGCCGCTCTCGATAAGAGAATACAGACACTCTACCGCGTCACTCAGTCCGCCGAGACCGTCTATAAGCCCCTCACTGACCGCCGCCTTGCCGTCCAGCACCGAGCCGACGTCCATAACCAGTTCGTCCTTTTTCATCATCAATTCACGAAATCGCTCAGGCTCTATCCTGCTGTTTTTGCAGACAAACTCTATTATGCGCTCCTGCATACGCTCGAAATACGACAGCGTCTGCGGAATACCCAGCAGCAGCCCGTTCATCCG
The DNA here is from genome assembly GCA_022511265.1 of Eubacterium sp. Classification (GTDB taxonomy): domain Bacteria; phylum Bacillota; class Clostridia; order Oscillospirales; family Ruminococcaceae; genus Ruminiclostridium_E. Next base: position 131,453 of record JAFLRX010000001.1, read on the forward strand.
GACGGGGTGTATCGTCATCGTCGCCGACGGGACGATAAAGCTGCGTTTTGCGCTGACTGCCAGCGGAACACCGATAGAATGTCCCCCGCCGACCACTATTGAGACAGTGGGCTTGGACATACCGGCGATAAGCTCTGAGATAGCCAGTCCCGCCTCGACATCGCCGCCGACGGTGTTTAGGATTATCAGCAGTCCCTCTATGCTTGTATCCTGCTCGATTGCTACCAGCGCGGGCATAATATGCTCGTACTTGGTGGTCTTGTTCTGCGCGGGCAGGATATAATGCCCCTCGATCTGACCTATGACGGTCAGGCAATGAATGTTATGCTTTGCGTTTTCCAGTGCGAGTATGCCGTTGTCGGCTATCTGCGCATCAACCGACACCTCCTGCGAGCCGTCGGACTCTTCCATCTCGTTTTCGTCCTCGTTTACATAGCGGTTTGACATAAAAACATCCTTTCATGGTTTGATTGGAATTAGTTTTTTCAAAACCGCTTTTGAATATACGCAAAATAATGACAAACATACATTAATAAGTATACCATAATTCGCTTATATTGTCAATTTCAGCACGGCAGATTTTTTGGTTTATTGTGAAATAATATTAAAATAGCTTGATTTTATCAAAACTCTCAAAATTCGGCTTTAATTTTGCATATTCGACCTTCAAAAAGCAATAATATATATGCGAAAGCCATTTTACACTAAAAAGGAAAGGATCTTTATATATGAAAGCAACCGGAATAGTAAGAAGAATAGACGACCTCGGACGCGTGGTGATACCCAAGGAAATAAGACGCACCATGAGGATAAGAGAGGGCACGCCTCTTGAAATATACACCAGCGTTGACGGAGAGGTGATATTCAGAAAGTACTCCCCTGTCGGTGAGATGTCCGGCAGTGCCGACCAGTACGCCGATGTGCTGTATAAGGTAGGCGGCTATCCGACGGTCATCTGCGACCGCGACCACGTTATCGCCGCGTCCGGCATACAGAAAAAAGAGGTGCTGGAACGCAGAGTTTCCAGTTCCCTCGAGGATCTCATCGAACAGAGAAAATCACTTTACCACAGGGCGGCAAATGACGAAAAAATAAACCCTATAGAGGGCGTAAACAAATTTGCTATAGCCTGCGCGCCTATTATGGCTGAGGGTGACGTAAACGGAGCGGTCATAATGCTGGCAAAGGACGAAAACTCGACCGTAGACGAAAGACAGAGCGCACTGGTCGAGGCGGCGGCAATGTATTTCGGCAAACAGATGGAGCAGGCGTAAAAAAGAAAACCCGCACAGAAACGACTCTGTGCGGATTTTTATTACATTAAATTGTTCTGGTTGTAATTTGCGCCAAGCAAGTTCATCGACTTAAAAAGCTTGTACTGGTAAATAAACGGTCCTACAAATATCAGCGAGCCGAGTATGCACCATCCCCAGAATGAACCTGCGCCAAAGCTGTAAGGTATATTTCTGCGTTTCAGCTCCATCCCGATACGGTCGGAAATGTTGTGGTACCATACCAGTCCTCCTATACCTAAAGTGATAGGTGCGACAATAAATACCAGCAGGCAGTAATGCATCGTTTTGCGTCCATCATATCTGCTTGCTATCATATTGATGTCCTGTGATATTTCCGACATTATCACCAATCCGTAAATCCCGAATGTAATAGCGGAAAGCAGAATAAATTTAAGTAATCCCCTGTTTGTTTTTATCGCCATATTGTTTCCTCCTACATGATAATTTTATATAATTATACTATATCGTTGTCGTAATGTCAATATAACGCTAAATATTTTCTTGCATTGTATAAATAAAGATAAAACCCGACCGAAAACAGTCGGGTTTTATTTTCAGGTAAAAGCTTTCAATCACTTACAGCAGTCCAGCTCGCACATAAGCTCTTTCATCTCGCATATACCGCGCTGCTGATCGGCTATTATATCCCTTGCTATTGTTGTGAGACCGGGACAGATATCGTATTTCAGCAGGTTCTCGCACATACATACCGCGCCCTCGTGATGGGGTATCATCTGACGCAGGAAATTGCAGTTTATGCAATTAGTCTGTGTAGCGTTGCGCATCGAGATAAACATGTTGTTCATTATCCGTTGTGTGCTGTTGCGGTAAGACGCAAGGCATCGTCCGGAGCTGCAATAGCGGTCACAGCCGCCCTGTATTTCGCGCATACAGCATATGCTCTTTTTCTGCTGTTCTATAATGTTCTTGCAGATGCACCTCAATGTATGGTTATCGGTATATTGCAGCACATTTTCGCACATTGCTATTGCCGCCTCGTGGTGGGGTATCATCTGATTGATAAAGTTGTTGGATATGCTGTTATTCTGACAAGCGCAGTTCATTTCCTTTATCATATTGTCAAGAATACAGTTATAGGTTTTCAGGTAATCCTGCGTATCACAGCTAAAGCAGTTTGAATTGCTCATAAATATCAAGCCTCCTTCGATATAAATATATTCGTGAGGAGGCAGTTTGGTGAAAATATAAAAACCACCGGAAAACCCGGTGGTTTTTATATATATCAGTTTTTCAAGCTCTGTAACGGTGCGGGTATCTTTCCGCCGCGGGAAATGAACTTTGCCGATGAGAAAGAGCTGAGCGGCATTACAGGTCCGCTGCCGAACAAGCCGCCGAATTCCAGCGTCTCGCCCTCTTTCATGCCTATCGCGGGGATAACTCTTACCGCAGTGGTCTTGTTGTTGACCATGCCTATCGCCGCCTCGTCCGCTATTATCGCGGAAAGCGTCTCAGCGGGCGTCTCACCCGGCACGACTATCATATCAAGACCTACCGAGCATACAGCGGTCATAGCCTCCAGCTTTTCTATCGAAAGCGCGCCGACATTGACCGCGTCTATCATGCCCGCGTCCTCGGATACAGGGATAAACGCGCCGGACAGTCCTCCGACACTGGAGGACGCCATTACTCCGCCCTTCTTCACCGCATCGTTAAGCAATGCGAGTGCGGCGGTGGTGCCGTGTGTGCCGCAGCGCTCAAGTCCCATAGCCTCAAGTATATGCGCCACACTGTCGCCAACCGCGGGTGTGGGCGCAAGCGACAGGTCAACTATGCCAAACGGCAAGCCGAGCATTTTTGCCGCCTCGGTGCCTACCAGCTGACCCATGCGTGTTATTTTGAAAGCAGTCTTTTTTATCGCCTCGGCAAGCTCGTCAATGCTGGCATCCGGCATTTTTTCCAGCTTTGCGCGTACAACGCCCGGACCGCTGACGCCGACATTTATTACAGCGTCCGCCTCGCCTACACCGTGGAACGCACCCGCCATAAACGGGTTGTCCTCCACCGCGTTGCAGAACACCACTATCTTGGCTGCGCCAAAGCAATGGTCGTCGGCGGTAGCCTCTGCCGATTTTTTTATTATCTCACCCATCAGCGCAACGGCATCCATATTGATACCTGCTCTGGTAGAGCCTACGTTGACAGACGAGCAGACCTTTGTCGTCACCGAAAGTGCCTCGGGTATCGACTCTATCAGTTCCCTGTCGCCTGCCGAAAAGCCCTTATGTACCAGTGCGGAATAACCGCCGACATAGTTTACACCTACCGCGTCGGCGACCTTTTGCAGCGTCTCGGCAAACTTTACCGGGCTGCCCTTTGCCGCCGCGGCGAGCATAGCTATCGGCGTAACCGACAGACGCTTGTTGATTATCGGGATACCGTAGCGCTTTTCTATCGTCTCACCTGTCTTGACATGATTTTCGGCAAGACGCATCATCTTTTCATAGATCTTATCGCAGGATCTGTTTATATCACTGTCGATACAGTCAAGAAGCGATATACCCATCGTTATGGTGCGTATATCAAGGTTTTCCTCCTGTATCATCTTGATTGTTTCAAGAATATCGTTTGTAGTAAACATTTACAGCATGTCCCCCGATCATATATTGTGCATCGAGTTGAAGATATCCTCGTGCATTACATGTATCTGCAAGCCCATACCGCTGACCGATTCGGTCAGTCTGTCGGCAAGCTCGGTGCAGTCTATGGTGCTTTCGGTTATATCCGCCAACATAGTCATAACAAACATATCCTGCATGACCGTCTGGGAAACGTCCATAATGTTTACGCCGTTGCTTGCGCACTCGGTGCTTATTTTTGCGAGGATGCCCACTGTATCCTTGCCAATTACCGTTATTACCGCTCTCATATCAATGTCCTTTCTGACTGTGATTTAAAATATTAACTAAATAATTATACCTGTTTTTCGGCGTTTTGTCAATCATAATATGCCGATTATCGCTGTGACAACAAAAAATCTCCGATTTTTTATCATAACCGATAGACAAAACGCTTATTTTGTGGTATAATTATGAGGTATGTGTAAAACAGAAAGGCAGAAATATGAACGATAATATCATAATGGATATGCACAACCACTCTAACCTTTCCCCGGACGGCAGCAACACGCCCGAAGAAATGGTGCAGCGCGCGTGCGAACTCGGGATAAAACATTACTCCCTTACCGACCATTTGGAGATAAATAAATTCTACGACGAGGAATATTTATATGAAGAGCCGATAAGGCGCGGCTCGGAAATAATACCCGCGCTTATCGAAAAATACAGCGGTAAAATCAACATGGGCTACGGCATAGAACTTGGTCAGCCTTTGCAGGATATGCCGCTGACAGAGCGTATGCTGTCAAGCTATAAGTATGATTTCATCATCGGCTCGCTTCATATGTGCGACGGGTGGGACGATTTTTACTTGCTGGACTACTCACAGGTCAGCGCCGATATGCTGATGGGGCTGTACTTTGAAGAGCTGCTGGCAATGGCGCGCTGGGGAGAGTTTGACGTACTGGGTCATCTCACCTACCCGCTGAGATACATAACCGGCGAATCCGGCATAGAAATTGATATGGAAAAGTATCTCCCGATAATTAAGGAGATTTTTACAACGCTGATAAAAAAGGACATGGGTATAGAGATAAACACCAGCGGACTGCGCCAACAGATAGGCAAGCCGCTGCCGGACGAATATTATGTCGCGCTTTATAAGCAACTCGGCGGAAAGATACTTACGATAGGCTCGGACGCACACCGCACCGAGGACCTCGGAAAAGGTATCGCTGAGTGTACCGCAATGGCAAAACGGTTGGGGTTTGACTACCTCACCTTTTATAAAAACAGAAAACCGCAGTTCATAAAAATATAGCAAAGGAGCATAGCTATGAACATTAAGGAACAGATAATAAACATTTTAAGGCAGGACGCCCGTATATCCAACGAACGCATTGCCGTTATGCTGGATACTACCGCCAACGAGGTGGAAAAGCTGATAGAAGAGCTTGAGGACGAAGGCATAATCATCGGCTATACCGCGATAACCAACGACGAAAAGCTGGACAAAAACTTTGTCTGCGCACTGATAGACGTAAAGGTCTCCCCGCAGGTAAGCTGCGGATATGACGGCGTTGCGGCAAATATCGCCGCATACCGTGAGGTATCCTCGGTATATCTGATGAGCGGTGGCTATGACCTGTCGGTCACTATAAAGGGTAAAAACCTGCGCGAGGTGGCAATGTTCGTCACCGAGCGACTGGCGCCGCTGGACGGAGTAATCAGCACCACCACCCACTTTATCCTGCACAGATATAAAGAGAAGGATAAGATGTTCACAAGAGATACAGATGAAAGGGGTCTCGTTTCTCCGTGATGGATTACAGTAATATTTTATCTAAAAAGGTTCAGGATCTGGAGTTTTCGGGGATAAGAAAATTCTTTGATATCGCCGCGTCGGTAAAGGACGTCATATCCCTGTCGGTAGGCGAGCCTGATTTCAAAAGCCCGTGGGAGGTAAGGAAAGAAGCGGTACATATCCTTGAACAGGGGCGCACCACCTATACCGCCAACGCGGGACTTGTCGAGCTGCGCAGGGCTATCTCCGATTACCTCTACAGCAGGATAAACACACGGTACAATCCCGACAACCAGATAGTTGTGACTGTCGGCGGGTCGGAGGCGATAGACCTTGCCATACGGGCGTTGGTAGATACCGGGGACGAGGTGCTTGTCCCTCAGCCCAGCTTTGTGTGCTATTCCCCTATAGTAAAGCTGGCAAACGGTGTTCCTGTGCCGATAGAGACCAAGGCGGAGGATAACTTCAAGCTGACCGCCGAGGCGCTGAAGGCGCATATCACCCCAAGGACTAAGGCGCTTGTCCTGCCGTTTCCTAACAATCCGACCGGCGCGGTTATGCGCAAAGCCGACCTTGAGCAGATAGCCGAGGTGCTGAGAGGCACCAATATAGCGGTGATATCCGACGAAATATACAGCGAGCTGACCTACGGCAAGGAAAAACACACCTCTATCGCCGAGATAGACGGCATGGAGGAAAGGACGATAGTGATAAACGGCTTTTCCAAGGCATATGCCATGACCGGATGGCGGCTGGGCTTTGCCGCCGCACCGAAAGATATAATCACTCAGATGCTGAAAATACATCAGTACGCGATAATGTCCTCGCCTACCGTCAGCCAGTTCGCGGCTATCGTTGCGCTGACCGAGTGCGATAAGGACATAGAATATATGCGCACCGAATACGATATGCGCAGAAAGCTGATAGTCAACGGCGTCAGAGAGCTGGGGCTGGAATGTTTTGAGCCGGAGGGCGCGTTTTACATATTCCCGTCGATAAAAAGCACCGGCATGACCTCGCTGGAATTTTGCGAAAAGCTGATACAATCCCATAAAGTGGCAGTCGTCCCGGGTGACGCGTTCGGAGCGGGCGGAGAGGGCTTTATACGGATTTCCTACGCCTACTCGCTGGAGCATATTATGACGGCACTTGAACGTATGGGACACTTCTTAAAGGAAATAAAGCAATGAGCACAGTAACCGCGCAATGCTTTGCCAAGCTGAATTTATTTCTTGATATAACCGGCACAATGCCTAACGGCTATCATTATCTCAATAATATCACCCAAAGCGTCAGCCTGTCTGACACCGTCACGGTCAGCGCGGAGAAATCGGATAAATTCAGCTGTGCGATAAGCTGCGATGTCCCGGACATCCCCACAGACGAGCGCAACACCGCGTATAAAGCGGCAAAAGCCTTCACCGAGGCGGCGGGGATAAACGCCGAAATAATGGTATCTGTCACAAAGCGCATACCTGTTATGGGCGGAATGGGCGGCTCGTCGGTAGACGCGGCGGCTGTGATATACGCGCTGAATCACCTGCTCGGCACAAAATATTCATCCGATAGGCTGTGTGAGATAGGCGACAAGGTTGGCGCGGATGTTGGGCTGTGCCTGCTGGGCGGTACGGTGATTTCCGGCAAAGAATACAGAAAGCTGGAAACAGAAAACGACTGCTGCTTTGTTTGCGTTCAGCCTGACTTTAAATGCAGCACCGCCGAGGCGTATTCGTTATACGACAAGTCTCCCCTGCCCGCAAACGAAAAGTTTTCGGAGTTTGCCGAAAGGCTGGAGCAAGGCGGAATACAAAGCGTATATAACGATATATATAACATTTTCACATTATTGCATAATGATGAACGGATAGCAACGATAAAATCCGAGCTGATAAAGCAGGGTGCGGTAAACGCCGAGCTTACCGGCAGCGGCAGCGTAGTATACGGTATATTTGAGGATATGACAAAAGCCAACATTGCCTGCGCAATGCTGTCCTCCAAATATCCGAGGGTGTTTGTCTGCCGTCCCGTAAATGACGGCGTACTGCTATTTTAGAAAAAAGTAATATTTTGTCTCTTTAACTATTGAATTTTATGCAGTGATATTGTATAATTTAATAAATATAGTTTTAGCATATGGGAAAGGAAAAAATATGATAGAGATAAAAACCCATCTCGGCACGGTAAATTATTCAAAGCAGTTCTTCTATTCACTGATAGGCGGGACTGTTACCGAGTGCTTTGGCGTTGTGGATATGAACGCCGGAGACGTAAAGCAGAGCTTTGTTGAAAAAGTGCCGATACCGTTCGTAAAAAAGCTTGCCTCTAAGACCGTGATGTCCGAAAAAGGTGTAACGGTAAAGTATAAGAACAGCAAGCTGTATATAGACCTGCACATTTCGGTCATGTACGGGGTAAATGTCTCAACGATAGTAAAGAGCATCGTACATAAGGTGCGCTTTGTGGTTGAGGATGAGACAGGAATGAGCGTGGACAAGGTAAATGTCTTTGTTGATTCGGTAAAGGTGTAAATAGAAAAAATAGGAGAGAAAAAACAGATGATAAGCGGCAAAATGCTCAGAGACGCTGTGATATCCGGCGCAAATAATATTCAAAACAACCGTGAGAGCGTTGACGAGCTCAACGTATTCCCTGTTCCGGACGGAGATACAGGAACAAATATGTCAATGACCATCAAAAACGCGCTACCCGAGCTTTTGGCTATGGGTGACGGCGTTACCGTCGAAGAGGTGGCAAAGGCTGCCGCAGGCGCAATGCTGAGAGGTGCGAGGGGCAACTCGGGCGTTATACTTTCCCTGCTGTTTCGCGGACTGTCAAAGGGACTGGCAGGAAAGAAAGAGGTCAGCGTAAAGGAATACTGTGACGCAATGAAGCTGGGCGTAAACGCCGCATACAAATCAGTTATGAAGCCCACCGAGGGTACCATGCTGACGGTGGCGAGAGTGGCGCAGGAGATTGCGGCAAAAAGCGACACCGAGGATTTCGGCGAGTTCTTTGACATAGTTCTTGACGCCGCAAAGGATACGCTTGACAAGACGCCCGAAATGCTGCCGGTATTGAAGAAGGCAGGCGTAGTTGACGCAGGCGGAATGGGATATTATATTATCCTCAGCGGTATGGCGTCGGTCATCAAGAACGGCATCATTATCGAGGCTATCGCCGAAAAGCCCAAGGACAACACCGTTGTCACCAATGCCGCAGGAACATATGAGACGGATATCGAGTTCACCTACTGCACCGAGTTTATAGTATGCAAAAAGGATTCTTCGGTAGACGCGATAAAGCTGCGTGCTTTCCTTGAGTCTATCGGCGACAGCGTTGTGGTAGTAGAGGATGACAACATCATAAAGGTGCATTGCCATACCGAGCACCCCGGCAAGGCGCTGGAAGAAGGTATTTTATACGGCACCCTAACCAATCTTAAAATAGAAAATATGAAGGAGCAGCACAAGGGCGCGGCCGCAAAGGCGCAGAGCCAGCGCGAGCAGCGGCTCGCACCGGCAAAGCCGGAAAAGGATTTCGGCTTTGTATCGGTATGCTCCGGCAGCGGGCTTGAAGCACTGTTCAAAGACCTCGGCACTGATGTTATAGTCCGCGGCGGACAGACAATGAACCCCTCCACCGAGGATATACTTGAGGCGATAAACGCCACCCCCGCACACAATGTTTTTGTACTGCCGAATAACAAGAACATAATAATGGCGGCGGAACAGGCAGTAAAGCTGACTGACCGCAAGGTAATAGTATTGCCGACAAGGACGATACCGCAGGGTATCTCCGCTATGCTCGCATTTGACGAAAGTGCTGACTTTAAGACCAACGGCGCGCAGATGACCGAGGCGCTGGACAATGTAGGCTCCGGCTCGATAACCTTTGCGGTACGCGACAGCGACTTTGAAGGTAAAGAAATCAAAAAGGGTGAGATACTCGCTATGGAAAACGGCAAGCTGTCGTTTGTCGAGCGTGACGTCACCAAGGCTCTTATCAAACTGACCAGAAAGCTGCTGCGCTCCGGCTCGTCCTACATCACCGTCATTTACGGCAGCGACGTGACCGATGAGACCGCACAGGCGGCATACGAACAGCTGAGAGCCAAGATAAGCGATGATATAGAAGTCGTACTGGTAAACGGCGGACAGCCTGTTTACTACTATATAGTTTCGGTAGAGTAATATGGAAAATAACAACCCCGCAGCAACCGAGGTATGCTATGTCAAGGGCGTAGGCGAAAAACGCGCTAAACAGCTTAACAAGCTTGGTATAAGCACCGTATACGACCTTGTCACCCATTACCCGCGCGGTTATATTGATTTTAATAATACCGTCACCATTGCCGATGCCCCGCAGGACGAAAACTGCGTGATAAAGGCAAAGGTGACGCGCAAGCTTGCCCCGTACTACGGCAAGATAGCACTTTTCAGAGTGCTGGTAAGTGACGGTACGGGCGATATGCTTATCACATTTTTTAATACGGTATATTCCTTTCAGCGGCTAAAAGTCGGAGAGGAATATTGTTTTTATGGAAAAGCGGGCGGCAACTTTCTCCGACGTGAGATGAGCTCGCCGATTTTTGTCGAGGCAAAGGATTCGCATATACTTATGCCGAGGTACAGCCTTACGCAGGGGCTGTCTCACAATATGCTGTCCGGCTATGTGAAAAACGCGCTGAAAGACTATTCCTTCCCTGAGCGGCTGAGCGAGAGACTTATGGCGGAAAACCGTCTGCTGGGATTTTCCGACGCGCTGAGAATGATACACTTTCCTCATACCGAGGAGGAATATTCTCTTGCCAAGCGGCGGCTGACCTTTGAGGAGCTTTTCTTGCTGCAAATAGGACTGAAGTCCATGAAAAACCGTAACAAAAAACTGACCGGCGCGAAGATGACAACCAAGGATATTTCAGCATACTACGCTTCCTTGCCGTTTGAACTGACCGGTGCGCAAAAACGCGCGATAAAAGAATGTACCGACGATATGCAAAACCCTGCGCCGATGAATAGGCTGTTACAGGGCGATGTCGGCTCAGGCAAAACGGCGGTGGCGGCGGCGGTGTGCTATTTCGCGTACCTAAACGGTATGCAATCCACCTTGATGGCACCTACCGAGATACTTGCGGCACAGCACTATCAGACGCTTTGCGGATTTTTAAGCCCGCTGGGTGTCAAGGTCGAGCTGCTGACAGGCTCGGCAACGGCGGCACAGAAAAAGAAAATACGCGCCGAAATAGCGAACGGTGAAGTTCACGTCGCGGTAGGTACACAGGCACTGATACAAAAGAATACCGCCTTTGCCAATCTCGGTCTGGTGATAGCGGACGAGCAGCATCGCTTTGGCGTAGAACAGCGTGCGGCGCTCTCCGGCAAGGGTGATAATCCGCATACGCTGATAATGTCCGCCACCCCGATACCGAGGACGCTGGGTATGATAATCTACGGCGACCTAGATATTTCTACATTGGACGAAATGCCGAAAGGCAGACTGCCGATGAAAACCTATGGTGTGGACAGCAGCTATCACGAGAGGCTGTACAGGTTTATCTTAAAATATACACAAAACGGCTTTCAGTCATATATCGTCTGCCCTCTTGTTGAGGAAGGGATAAGCGAAAAAGCCAGCGCGGTAAGGTATATCGAAAGCCTGCAAAACACCTGCCTGAAAGATGTTCCTACAGGTCTGTTACACGGAAAAATGAAACAGGCGGACAAGGACGCAGTGATGAAGGCGTTTAAGGACGGCGAACTAAAGGTGCTGGTCTCCACCACTGTGATAGAGGTCGGCGTGGATGTCCCGAATGCCGTTGTCATGATAATCGAAAACGCCGAGCAGTTCGGTCTGTCACAGCTGCATCAGCTGCGCGGCCGCGTAGGACGCGGCAAGGAGCAGTCGCACTGTATACTCGTCACCGATAATAAAAGTGAGTTTACCAGGGCGCGTATAGATACAATGGTGAGGACCTCAGACGGCTTTGAGATAGCCAATGAGGACTTAAAACTGCGAGGACCCGGCGACTTTTTCGGCAGCAGACAGCACGGTCTGCCGCCGCTGAAGATATCGGATATATATGCGGACTTTGAAATACTCGAAGAGACTAAGCGTGCGGCTGAAAAGGTACTGGCGGACGACCCGCGGCTGGAACACCCTGACAACTCCGGACTAAAGGCTATGGTGGACGAGCTGTTCAGCAATGCCGCCAACGCCTGAAAGGAAAAAGTATGAACGATATTGAAAGATGGAGACTTCCGCGTTTTTTCTCAAACGATATAGATGAAAGTGAAATTGCGGTAAACGATGAGGACTCAAAGCATATTACCTCTGTGCTGAGAATGAGAGCAGGCGAAAAAGCTGTTATCTGCGACGGTAACGGAACAGATTATCTCTGTGAGCTTATCTCTGCCGGGCAGCGGGAAAACGCACGATTTAATATAATCGAAAGCCGCCAAAACGCCGCCGAGCCGGACGTTGAGGTGACATTATATCAGGCGATGCCGAAATCCGACAAGCTGGAATTTATCGTACAGAAGGCTACCGAGCTGGGCGCGGCACGGATAGTGCCGTTTTTGTCAAAACGCTGTGTCTCCCGTCCCGACGATAAAAGTGCCGCAAAAAAGCTGGTCAGGCTGCAAAGGATAGCCTATGAGGCGGCAAAACAATGCGGGCGCGGAAAAATACCAGATGTGCTTCCGATGACAGACTTTAAATCGGCGGTAACAGGCATAGCCGACGATGAGACAGCGATAATGTTCTATGAGTGCGGCGGGGAGAAGTTCAACGCACTTACATTTCCGAAAAAGAAAATAGCTGTCTTTATCGGCAGCGAGGGTGGTTTTGAACCGGAGGAGGCGCAGCTTGCCGAAGAACACGGAGTGACCCTTGTTTCACTGGGCGAACGAATACTTAGGTGCGAGACTGCACCTGTTACGGCACTTTCTCTATTGATGAATGTCACAGGAAACTTATAAAAAATTTGTTAAATATGCTCAATATTAATATTTGGGCTTGAAATCGGAAAGAATATTTTGTATAATAGTAATAGCAATTCGGTGTACGCACCGTAAAGGATAACGGCATAACGCCGCAAAGGAAGGATGGATTTAATCATGAAGGCATTTACCGGTTTTGCTTTAGGCGCTCTCGGAGTAATAGGAGCAGCTGCCGCAGCAGCTATATATTTGAAGAAGAAAACCGAAAAAGAGCAGGAGTACGAGAAGTTTGACGAGATCATGGAGAGCGAGGATGACTTCGACGCTTTCTTCGATGAGGACGACGAGATACTCGACGAGGCAGCTGAAACTCTTGAAGACGCAGCAGAGACCGTAGAGGAAAAGGCTGAAGCAGTTGCTGACGCTATCACTGACGCTTTAGAGCAGTAAATTGAAAGCTGAACGGACTTCGTAATGAAGTCCGTTTTTTTTGCCCTCTTCTCAACTGTGGGTTGTTTTTTATTGTGTTGTAAACCGTCAGTTGTTTTTTCACAATTTCACATCTGTTGTAATCAACCGGAAGATATGGTATAGTGGTTTTAATGAAAGCTTTCATAATAACATAATGAGGTGTTTTATATGAATAATTTAAACTTAGGGGCGGTCATTGCTCGGCTGCGTAAAGAAAAAGGTGTAACTCAAGAGGAGCTGGCAAAAAGCGTATGCGTCTCCCCTCAGGCGGTATCCAAATGGGAAAACGGCGGTGTACCCGATACCGAGCTGCTGCCGAAGATAGCGGATTATTTCGGCGTGTCGGTGGACACGTTGTTTGACAGGAGCATAACCGATTATAACGGTTTAACTGAGGCTCTTATAAAGAAGATAGCCGATATGCCGCAGGAGGAGCGGATAGACGCAGTCTTTGAGCTGTGCTGGGTAATGGAAAAAGGTATAACCTCCGACATTGAAAACAAATCCACCGTTAACGGGATAAGCAGTCATGCTTCTCAGCAAATATATTCCAGCATGCTGTTAGACAGCGGTTATACGCGGATGGGAATAGGCAAGGGTCTGCATTATTTTCTTATAGTGCCGGATATTGATGACAAGCTAGCGGCATATTTTGATGATGTTGATTACGTTGAACTGTTCAGAGATCTGGGAGATAAAAGTGTTTTTGACGCGCTGGTAATGCTGGAAAAACGCGGAAAAGGCGCGGCGTTCTCCCCCGATTTGATAATGAAAGGTCTGGGGCTGGATTTTGATAAAGCGTTTGAGATAATCAAAACTCTTGCAAAACACGGGCTGATAACCTGTACAGACGTAGAAATAGAAGGAACAACACATGAATTTTACTTTTACCAACCCTCCCCTTCTTTTGCCGCCATGCTTATATTCGCGCATGAGATGATAAAACAGCCGAGCGTATTTTGCAATTTCATGGGCGGCAGGGGCAAATCATATCTAAACTGAAAAAGGCAGCTATGCTGCCAATACAAAAAGCGGACAGCCGATGCTGTCCGCTTAAATCTTATGTAAACAATTATAAAATTCTCTTTAAATCTTCCAAACATTCAGAACAGATGTTCTTCCCCTTAAACTGCTGAATATCACTTGCATTATTGCAAAAGGAGCATGCGGGAGCATATTTTTTCAGAATAATCCTGTCATCTTCCACATAGATTTCAAGTGAATCCTTGATATCAATATCAAGTGTCCGTCTGAGCTCTATCGGGATAACTATTCGCCCCAACTCGTCAACCTTTCTTACAATGCCTGTAGATTTCATATAAATACCAACCTTTCTTGCGCCGATGTGCGCGAAGTTTTGCGTGTAGTCAGTCGGTCAACTGCCAGCCATTATATTTTACCAAAATGAATGCAATTTGTCAAATGCGATTTTAACCTGAATTTTTTACTCTTTTTTTGTAAAATCAGATGTCAAAAACCCTGAAAAAACGATTACATAAAGTTCCGCCGAAATATGCAAAAATTGGCAAAAAGCACAAACTGTTCACATTCTTAACTAATTTTAACTTTTTTAGTGTATTATGTATAAATTTATTTAATATTTGATTGAATTTTTGTGTGTATTTTATGTAAATTTATAACAATTATTACTTTTATTTCATATCTGTAATTGTACAATAGTCATAAATTAACTTGTTTTCGGGAGGAAATAACATAAATGAAGATATTCTTTTTTGTCATTGTGTTTTTCTCGGTAATATTGGGGGTAATAAACGGAACAATGTCAGAGGTTTCGCAGGCGGCGCTGACCGAATGTACCGCCGCGGTGACATTGGCGATATCGCTGTGCGGGACTATCTGCTTTTGGAGCGGGATAATGAATGTTGCCGAAAAAGCAGGACTGGTGGCAAAGCTGGCAAAGCTGCTGTCTCCCCTGCTGAAGCGTCTTTTCAAAGGGATAGACAGCAACGGCAAGGCAATGGGATACATACTGATGAATCTGGTATCTAATCTGATGGGGCTTGGCAACGCGGCTACTCCGCTGGGTATCAAGGCAATGGAAGAGCTGAAAAAAGAAGAGGGCGCAACCGATACAGCGACCGACAACATGATAATTTTTACGGTTATGAACACGGCCAGCCTACAGCTGTTCCCTGCCACAATAACCGCTATAAGAGTAAACTACGGCAGCGTGTCGCCGCTGGAGATATTGCCGGGGATATGGGCGGTATCTGCGATAGTGCTGACAATATCGCTGGTCACCGCAAAGACGCTGTCAAAGATATTCAGATACGGGGTTGAAAAATGAGCTTTTCGGATTTGTTTGTGCCGTGTGTTATACTTTTAATATTGTTTTTCGGGCTGTTGGCTAGGACAAATGTTTTTGAAACATTTATCGAGGGGGCGTCCCAAGGGCTAAAGACCACCGCGGACATTCTACCCGCGCTGATCTGCCTTATGACCTGTATCGGTATGTTCAAGGCGTCGGGCGGGATAGATATGCTGAGTATGCTTGTAAAGCCTGTCACGGATTTTTTCGGGTTTCCGTCAGAGGCGGCGTCGCTTATCTTTATTCGTCCCCTATCAGGCAGCGGCGCGCTTGCGTTTTATGAAGATATAATCAGCCAGTACGGACCTGACAGTTTTATAGGGCGGGTGGCGTCAACCGTGATGGGCTCAAGCGAGACGACATTCTACACGCTGGCGGTTTATTTCGGTGCGGTCAAGATAAAAAACACGCGGCATGCGCTGCCGTCGGCATTGTCGGCTGATCTGACCGGGTGGATAATCGGTGCGGCTGCGGTGAGATTGCTGTTTTAAGTAAATCCACAGCTAAAAAATATAAACAAGCGGTCAAGCAACAGCTTAACCGCTTTTGATATTCTTTACCGATAAATATTATTTTTTAACAGGTATCCACAGCTCGCAAAAGCAGTCGCCGCCCTCACGGTAAAACTCGAAATCAGGTGCCTCCGTTTGTCTGTATCCGGTCTGCGGGACAAATTCACGGTAAAACCTTGACCACATATCATTTATACAGTGTCCGTCTTCGCCAAAGCATTTCAGCACCACGCACTCTGACGGGGCGGTCTCCAGTATTCTGAAGCCCTCAGCGCAAAGCTTGTCAAGTATTTCCCCGTCTGTGTTGTCGTCTATCGCCACACCGATACCGTACTCAAACATAGGCGAGTTTTCCTCTGAGGGTGTACAGATACCGTACACCTCCCATTTTTCGGTGGTGCGAACACGTTCAAGCTGCTTAAACACCCCGTTTTCAATGCAGCTGTCCCAATAATCGCTTAATGTACTGTCATAGCCGTCGCCGACTATCTCATTCGGGAAATGCTGTGCATACATCAAAAATTTTTCTGCCGGTCTTTTTTCCATTCGATAATTCATAGTTCCGCCCTCCAATTTAATTTTTATCGCAAGCGGACTGAACATACGCAGCTGACAGCCCTTTTGTTTTGCCTGTTTCGGCGTTACACCGTGAAAACGCGAAAAAGCCTTTGAAAAGCTTTCGGGAGTTTCATACCCGTATTTCAGCGCCGCGTCTATTACCGAAATATCGGTAGTTTGCAGCTCGCTTGCCGCGAGCGACAATCGGCGTGAACGGACATACTCACACACGGTCATGCCCGCCGTCAGGCTGAACGTCCTATGAAAGCTGTAACCCGACATGTATACCTGTCGTGCTACATCCTCATAGCTGATATTTTCGTTAAGATGCGCCTCGATATAATTGACGGCATCCTGCAAAAGCTTCGTCAGCTCCATATTATCGCCTCCTTGCAATTATATTATATCGCAACTTTACCGTGATTTCCTGTCATTAGTTGCCGTGTTTTGTCCGGGCGGAAAATGAATATCCGTTTGATATTTAGCACAGAAGCATTTATGGTCAATTACTTCGGGGGATGTTTGTATTATTAGATTAGTCGCATAAATAGGGATTAATAGCTGTTTATCCCCATACATATTTTTACAAAATAAAAGATTTATTAACGAATATTTTTCTTCCTCGCAAATTGATAGTTTATCTACTTTTCCAAATCGTCCTTCACGAATGAATATACATTACAGTCAAACAATTCCCCTTTTACCTCAAATCTTTTTCGCAGCATTCCTTCATTTATAAAACCTGCCTTTTGCAATGTTCTGTTAGAACCGATATTATCCACATGGGCAAATGCTTCAATACGTTCTAATCCCATAGTTTCTATCCCAAACCTGCAGACTGCCTTTAATACCTTTGTATTAATTCCACAATTCCAATAAGACTTCTTGATAAAATAGCCGACCTCTGCACAAGTGTTGTGGTTGAAAAAATTAAATAACTGTATTTGCCCTATCACTTTTCCCTGATACGTTACGACCCACGAATACTCCCTTTTGCCATTGAAGCCATTTATACGACTTTGCTCTGCACGGATCTCACGCTCTTCATTCCATTCGGGAGGTCTTTTATAGCCTCCGTAAAATGAGAAATTCTCTTCATCATAATATATTTCCCAAAACGCTCTGGCGTCCTTTTCAGGTTCATGCTGCCTTAGATAAATGTCCTCGTCAACTCGAATGTGGATGAACTCTTTAAACAAATCAGAAAATGCCATAATTACCCCTCCATTTTTCTGACAGGTACATAAATATCCATCTGAGCTGTTCCAAGCTGACAATCCCAACGCTCATCATAATATTCAAAATCCGACAACGCATTTTCGTCAATACAGTATTCCGAATTTGGCAGCCATACAAAGTAAATGTAATGGAACGCCTTACCGATTTCCCCGTTGGCATTATTGCCATTCACCGTAAAAACAGCATACTTTGCTTTTGGCACAACCTTGCGATGCATACCTTCCGGAATGTCTGTATCTTTGTCCACTTCTACTCCAGCCATATAATAAAATGCTAAGGGTTCGGCACTGAAATCCTCCGAATAATCTTCGAAGCCATACATAGTATGTTCGTTTTTTCTTTCAATGGACTTCATGTTGCTCTTTAGTTCATACCACGATTCTCCTATGACATTAAAACCGTCTTTGGTGTGTTTTCTGTATCCGGCGATTATAAATTTGTCCCTTTCTTCAAAACGTGGTTCTATGGAAAATTCTCCTTCTACCGCAACACGTTTTAAATATCCTGTAATTATTTCTTCTACAGTGCGATATGTGATCTTTGATTGTTTTTTCCTTGCCACAAGCGGCTGCATTCCGAAAGTATTCTTAAACGCTCGATTGAAAGTCTGAATACTGTTAAACCCAATGCTGTAACAAATGTCTGTAACCGACTCTGTTGTCTCACATAGTTTTTTATGTGCCATAGTAAGACGGCGCTTTCTGATATACTCCGTTATGGTTAATTCTGTTACCGATGAAAAAATTTTGTGGAAATGAAAGGACGAGTACCCAAACACCCCTGCCAAATGTTCATAAGTCAGCTCCTCGCAGATATGCTCATCAATGTAATATAATGCCTTTTCGATTAGTTGTAGGTTGTTCATGCTTTACCTTCTTTCGTAGATGATAAATCTATTCTACAACATTTTTTCCTATTTGTATTATCATTTCTTGTGGATTTTTCTTCACCACTCCGTACTGACATTCCTACGTGAAATTCCAATTTTCTTAGTAACAATTATATATCATAGTATCCGGGCTGTCAACAAAAATGCCACAGCATTTTTGGCTTACAATCAGTCAAAAATGCCGTGGCATAATAACTTTATTTTCCGTTACCGCAGTTGGGACAAATGCCGCTGCCGTCCTTTATCATACTGCCGCACTGTGTGCAAAAAGTGATCGGTGCACCCACCGATTTGTGTCCGCATTTAGTACAGAACGGAAAACCGTTCAGCGGTGTGCCGCACATCACACAAAACGTGGGGATATCAGGCTCAGGCGATGGTATCGGTGCGGGTTGTTCTATAGGTGTAGGCTGCTCTACAAGAGCGGGTTGTTCTGCAGGAGCAGGTTGCTCTACAGGCGCGGGCTGTTCCACAGGCGCGGGCTGCTCTACAGGAGCAGGTTGCTCTACAGGAGCAGGTTGCTCTACAGGAGCAGGTTGTTCCACAGGTGCGGGTTGCTCTACAGGCGCAGGCTGTTCTACAGGTGCGGGTTGCTCTACAGGTGTAGGCTGTTCCACAGGTGCGGATTGCTCTACAGGCGCAGGTTGTTCCACAGGCGCGGGTTGCTCTACAGGAGCAGGCTGTTCCACAGGCGCGGGCTGCTCTACAGGTGCGGGTTGCTCTACAGGTGCGGGTTGCTCTACAGGTGCGGGTTGCTCTACAGGAGCAGGTTGTTCTACAGGCGCAGGCTGTTCCACAGGTGCGGGTTGCTCTACAGGAGCAGGTTGTTCTACCGGTGCGGGTTGTACCATAGGTGCAGGTTGCTCCTTTGCTACTTCCTGCTCAATATGTACAGGGTACTGCATATATTGATACACGGCAGGCTCTTCGTTATGCTCAGGATTTGTTTGTTGAGCTGCAACGGCTACAGCCTGCTTGTATTTCTTTATAGACGAACGCGCCGCCTTAAACGCGATAAAGCCCAACATAGACGGCACAAACAGCACCACAAGATAAAACAGCAAAGTAAATCCGACAACCGCAACAGCGGAATATTGAAGGATAGTTTCCGGCACGCCTAAACATATCGGCTCTACTACTAACGAATAATAGATATCGTACAGCGGTTGTACCAGAGAATAAGAACCATCGCCGCCGGCAGCTCCTACAAACAGCAGCACCGCCGAACCGATAAACGAAATGTTAAGTATAACAGACAGCACCAGCACAATCGCCGATAATATGCTGTTAAGGGTCTTTATTGCCTTTGCTTTTCCCTTTCTGTAAAACGGCGAAAAGATAAGACATACCAATGCAAGAAATGCAGTACACACTCCGGCCACCGTTAAAATAAGAGGAATGAGCGTATAATTGCCAAGATATTCAATCAGTCTCGTTAAAGTTGTTTGCATATCAATCATATTTCTGCCTCCGTACATGAATTTTTTCTTTTATTCTATCACAAAAAAGCGATAAAGTCAACATCATAGCATAATTTTCAGTTACGGTCTGTCTCGTTGATTTTCGACACAACAAGAGAGTTATCCTGTACAGAAAAGCTGATATTAAATCCGGCGATATCCATTTTATATACCCGCTCCGGATCGTTCTGATACGCGGGTCGCGGGTCTTGAGACAGCAGCTGAACAAGCCCCTCACGCAGGTTTTCGGGGACAACGGATATGATATCATCGGGTATATGTACCTCCAGCGTGCCGGTCTTTTTCTGTGAAAAACCGCCGACCGCGTCGGGGTGGGCATCGGTATATGCAAGATAAGGCTTGATGTCATATACCGGCGTACCGTCAAGGATATCCGCGCCGCTGATATACAGCACAGGTCCGTCCGGCGTTTCAAGGTCTATCCTATCCAGCTTTACCGAGGACAAGCCTATCGGATTAGGTCGAAAGGGCGAGCGGGTAGAAAACACACCTACACGGGTATTTCCTCCCAGTCTCGGCGGGCGCACCGTCGGCGACCAATCCTCCCTCACAGCCTTTGAAAACTGCCACAATATCCATATGTGCGAGTAATCCTCCAGCCCGCGCACCGCCTCTTTTACACGGTACTCCGGCTCGAAAACTATCTTCGCGGGCAGCTCTGCCAGCCCGCTCTGCCGCGGGATACCGAATTTATCCGAAAAAAGGCTGTGCACATGCGCTATTGTCTTAAATGTAAATTCTTCAGGCACCGTTATCTTCCTTTCAGTTTTTTATCTCCCAGCTGCCTACCACCCTGTACGGCTCGCACTCCGCGAAGTCTATACGGCAGACCTCGGCAGTCAGCGGAGCAAACCGCTCGGTTAGCTGCTCAAGCGGTTTTTCAACACCCTCCAACCTTACCGCAAGCGAACAGTGCGGAAACCATCTGCCTGGTACATAAAAATCGGCACGCCGTATATCTTCGGGGACAATTGAATTTACGGTGAGATTAAGCTCTATCAGATATTCGCTAAGCTTGGGCGCAAGAAATATCACCGCAGGCGGAAAGCTGCCAAGCTCGGAAAAGCTGACATCTCCCCTTTTAAACAAGGTGATATTTTCATCTATCGCATCGGCAATGCGGCTTTCATCCTCGTCATAAAATGACGCTATCGTGATATGGGGCGGGATGTTTTGCGCAAGCATATAACCGTTTCCGGTGACTTGTGCGGCGTAATTTATAAGCTCGTTTATTTTGCGTTGCGCGTCATTATCAAAGATAACTACAACTGCGTATTGTTTCACAATATTCACCTCAATATAAATGTTGTTATCGAATTGCCTTTTAATACGGCGGTAAAGCAGCCGCTGACGGTATTGGTTTCTTCGATCTCAGCCCAATGCTCGCCGCTTTCCATGTCGCCGCTGGTGCGGACGGTTTGTACAATACCGGCTGCAATGTCAAACCGAGATATATCAAACTTGCAGCTCTTATCAGCCGCTTTGCTGTTCACCGCGACTATCACAAGCTTATGCGTATCTTTATCATAAGCCGCAATGGTGCTTTCATCAATATGTATAAGCGTCATCCCCGGTCGTATATATCGGGTGAACTGCCCCATTGTGTAGTATTTCTGGGTAAGTATAACGGTGTCGTTGTCGTGGTCTGCTACCGCAAGGCCCCAATAGCCGCCGTTTACGTCTACCATTCCCCTGTCTTGATTTCCGTTATAGCCTTCTTTGCTGATATGACTGTCTATCGCCTGCCACATTATCCATGCCGAGGGGGAAAGCGCGTTTATATCCCGTATTATTTTTTCCGCATACCACAATGCCGCGCCCATTTCACCCGCGTCCTCGCCGGATACACCGCCGCCGTCCACCTCGCTCATCCATAGGTTAAAGCCCTCGGTCTTAGCAAGCGCGCCCAGCTTTTCGCTGTCAGTCTCATCATAGGTGTGGGTGCTGATACGGTCAAGCACTGATTTTGCCTCATCGGAATAGAGTTTATATGCCTTGTACTGATACCCACACCCAGTCTCATCGCTGCCGACTATCTCAACATCGGACAGCCCTGCCGCTTTGAACGCCTTAGCAGTCTCGATGATTATCTTTGATTGCGACTCGCCCATTTCAAAGTGGCAGCCCTCCTGCTTCCAGTTGTTTGCCCACCAGAAGTCTGTCCCCGGCTCGTTCATCGGGGAGACGGAGGATACTTTTATACCAAGGTCGTTGTTTATATATGACGCAACGTCTGCCATATACTTGGCAAAATCTTCATAGCGGTCAGCTTTCAGATTATCCTTTGCAGGGTCGGCGTTGCCGGACGAGCAGCCGCTGACCGTCATAAAATACGGTGGCGAATTTGAAAACACCTCAACATATGCGTCCTTGCCCGCCGCCTTATACGCATGGGTCAGCACGTTCAACTGATTATAGTCGGCTTTACAGTCGTAGGTCCATGTATCGTTTTTCTCATCATATACTGCCCAGCCTGGTATAGCGGAATCGGTGCGGGTGATATGCCTGTGTGTCTGGTCGTCTCCGCCGCCGATGTTATAGCGCATAATGTTCATATCTAAGCCGTTTGATGAAAAGAACAACTCTGCGGTCTGCCGCGCAAGGCTGTCGGAATAACCCACGCGGTTTGCCCACCAGCACAGGCTGGTCCCCCAGCCCTGAAATTTTCCGCCGTTTGTGGTTGACATATTTTCCGGCGAAACTGTTACTATATCGAATCTGTCTGTTGACATAGCTTCTCCTTTATTTTTTTGCCGCTATCATATATCTGTGCGTCCGCCCGCCGACAAAGCCGTTTTGCCGTATGATTTTATGGGCGTACAGCAGACGGTCAAAGCATTTCTCCACCGAAAACTCCGGAAACTCCCACACTATTACCCGTGCGAACCACACCAACGCGCCGACATCGTAAAACTTTATCTTGCCGTATTCTTCACCGCTGTGGAGTATCGTAAAGCCCGCGCTTTCAAACGCTTTGGTTTGGTCGGCAAGATTAAGCCCCGAAAAAGGCTTCGGTGTGCCTGGCAGCAGTAATTCCACCAGCTCGCGGTCGTTATCCTCGCCTACCTGTTGGGTGATAAATATACCACCCGGCTTTAGCAGTCTGAACAGCTCCGGTGGGTCAAACTCGCCGTGGCGGTTGATAATTATATCAAAGCTTTCGTCCTCAAAAGGCAGAGAGTTATAACTGTCAGTGTCGATTACCGTAACACCGAGCGGAGTCAGCGTCTTACGGCATAACTCTACATTCGGCGGGTACGCCTCGGTAACAGTGATAAGCCCATACGGATGCCCGAGCCGCAGCACAAGCTCTCCACCGCCGGTGTCTATATCCAGCAGCTTATCGGTCGGCTTGAGATATTCTTTTACAATTGCCGTATAATCCCACGGCAGGGTTTCATCTTCTGAATATCTGTCATTGATATAAGAAAAATCCCAGCCCTTTATGTGGGCTTTATCCTGCTCAGACAGCCAGTATTCCCTCAATTCATTATCAGTCATATTTTCCCTTAACTGTGTCGTTATCCGTTATCGTCCTTATCACGCGGCAGGGATTGCCCGCGGCGAGGGTGTCGGACGGTATGTCACGCGTCACCACACTGCCGGCACCTATAACGACGTTATCCCCTATCGTGACCCCTGCGCATATCACAACATTGCTGGCTATCCAACAGTCGTTGCCTATGGTTATCGGCTTGCCGTATTCTAAATCATACGGTGTACCGTCGGGTCGGGTAAACATCTGTCTTTCCTCCGGCAGCAATGCGTGCAGCGCCGTCGCCAATGTGCAGTTCGGACCGAAGAACACATTCTTACCGATATTTATCGGACAGGTGTCCAGCACCGTAAAATTAAAATTAGCGTAAAAGTTGTCCCCGACGCTGGTAAATACGCCGTAGTCAAACTGTATAGGTCCTTGCAGATAGCAGTTTTTGCCGCGGTGCGGCAGCAGCTTGTCCAGCAACGCCACGCGTCTTTCTTCGTCGGTCTCATAGGTCAGATTGTATTCCTGCGTCAGACGGTGCGCCGCCGTGCGCAGCTCGGCTAGTTCCTTGTCGGTAGGGTCGTACAGCCGTCCGGCAAGCATTTTTTCTTTTTCGGTCATACCGCACCTCCTTAATATACTTATATTTTATAATACAGTCGGTGCTTTGTCAAGAATTTCCGACATACATACAATCAGCCTTATTCCTATTTCCCTTTTCACCACTATTGACAAAAGCATTTTATATATGTTATACTGAAATCAGCCGGGGACGACACCCATAACAAAAAACGCAGCTGAAAGTGAATATCCGTGTACAGTGATCTAAAATTGCGCCGTAGGCGCACCTTTCTTATTCACTATTCACTCTTACCTATTCACTTAATTTCGGGGAGGACACCCATGACAAAAAACAATCAAAATGATAATCAAAACCTAACAGTTGCCGTTACGGATGAAAGCGGTGCGGTTATCGGGCACACATATCCTAAACGGGCAAAAGGACTGGTAAAAAAAGGTCGGGCAGAGTATTCTTCCGACAATGTTATCCGTCTGAAAGACTCCTGTCCGACGCAAAAATCGGAGGAAAACAAGATGGATGTATTAAATAACAATATAGCTGAGAACACTCAGCAGGAACGCGAAAACGCGGCAGCGCCGCAGACCGCAAAGCAGTATATATTCTTTGACCCGCGCAAGTGGTTCGTTCACCCTGACGTAAAGGAATTATCGGTCATGGACAGATTTATTTATCAAAGTCCCATTGACGACAAGCTGAACGAGGTAATAACGCTGGGCGCATGGGCAGGTAACAAATGGTCGGAAATCACCAACGGCTACATAAAGCTGGATAAGAATACCGACTACAAGTTTGTTTTCTGGCTCAACGGCGGAGAGAATGACCTCTCCAATGAGACCTGCCGCTTTGAGGTGATATACACCGATATGCACACCGATGGCTTTGCTGTTTCGCAAAGCGACCATGATTATCGGTATATATACAAACTCAACCGCTCGTACATCAAGCCGCTCAAAGAGCATAAGGGCTGGAGGCTGTATTCTATCCCGATAATCAAATCGGACAAGCAGTACGCACAGTTCCGCTTTGTGGCACAGCTTGCACCTATGACGATTATGGCAGCGGCCGAGCCTGAAAGCTATGCAGAGCTGCCGGAGATTCCGGACGAATTTGCGGACAAGCGTCCGCAGCGACACAATATAGTGTTCACCGACGGCTGGCCGGAAAATAAACCGTATGCGACCAAGACGCTGAAATCCTTCGCGGAAGGCACACATGCGTCGCAGCAAAACAGCGGAAACGGATTTTTCAATTCGTTCACAGATAACGATGACTTTATGGCACAGCTTGCGCAGCGGTTAGCAGACAGCATCGATACCGATGTGATAGCTGAAATGGTGGCGGAAAACCTTGACATAAATGAGATTTCCGATACCGTTTCCGGCAACATTGATACCTATGTGATAGCACGCGCTGCTATGGGAGAAAATCCCGACGCCGAAAAGATAAAACGTGTGGTTGATTTTGCCGAAAGTGACGAGATGAAGCGCATAGTCGATATGGCGGAAAATCTCGATACCGAAAAGCTTGAGCGTCTGGCAGATCTTGCTGAACTTGAGCATTTGTCTGATCTCACCGAGCTTGAGCGTCTGGCTGATATCGCTGAAAGCGACGAGATAAAGCGCATTATTGATATGGCGGAAAATCTTGATATTGACAAAATCAAGCGTATGGCCGAGGAGACCGACAAGCGTTCCGAGGATTGATATCCATCGAGATTAAGTAAAAAGGCGGCAGCCCGTACGGGCTGCCGTTGTCTTTACCTTGTATAACTGCATCATACAAGAAAAAAATAAAAAAAGGACAAATTTTTTCAAAAAAAGGTTGACAAACAAAATCCGATATGATATACTTAATAGGTCGCTGAAAAAGCAATATGGCGGTATAGCTCAGTTGGCTAGAGCACTTGGTTCATACCCAGGGTGTCGTTGGTT
This sequence comes from Eubacterium sp., assembly GCA_022511265.1. Classification (GTDB taxonomy): domain Bacteria; phylum Bacillota; class Clostridia; order Oscillospirales; family Ruminococcaceae; genus Ruminiclostridium_E. Next base: position 157,543 of record JAFLRX010000001.1, read on the forward strand.
CAAATCCGACTACCGCTACCAATACGGCCCGTTGGTCAAGAGGTTAAGACACCGCCCTTTCACGGCGGAATCATGGGTTCAATTCCCGTACGGGTCACCAGAAAAAAGCACTTGCGTTTGCAAGTGCTTTTTTCAATTAAATCCGTCTGCGACGGAATAAATCCACCTTCGACGGATGAAATCCTTTGGGACGAAATCCCGCTTTGCGGGGTGATGTAATCCACGCCATACCGGCGCGTTTTTATTTTGCAGAAATACCATAATAATATGGTAAAAGTATATAAAATCATAACCTGATACTGCTTGACAGCAGTACATATTTATGATATAATTATAACAATTCAGTATGGGTAATTATGCCCATGCAAAAAATAAAGGAGGCCTATTCCAATGGGAAGACAAAAACTCACTATGGATGGTAATAACGCTGCCGGACACGTGTCATACGCGTTTACCGACGTTGCGGCTATTTACCCCATAACCCCTTCCTCCGTCATGGCTGAGGTTACTGATGCCTGGGCTACTGCCGGAAGAAAGAACATCTTTGGACAGGAAGTCAATGTTGTAGAAATGCAGTCCGAGGCGGGCGCGGCCGGCGCCGTTCACGGCTCTCTGGCAGCAGGTGCATGCACCACTACTTACACAGCTTCTCAGGGATTACTGCTGATGATCCCGAATATGTATAAAATCGCAGGCGAGCTGCTGCCCAGCGTTATCCACGTTTCCGCACGTGCGCTGGCATCTCACGCACTCTCCATCTTCGGCGACCACAGCGACGTTTACGCATGTCGTCAGACAGGCTACGCAATGCTTTGCTCCACCAACCCTCAGGAGGTTATGGACCTCGGCGCGGTAGCACATCTGTCTACATATAAGGCAAGAGTTCCTTTCCTGCATTTCTTCGACGGTTTCAGAACCTCTCACGAGATTCAGAAGATCGAAGTATGGGATTATGACACTCTCGACAAGATGATCGACCATGACGCTGTTGATGCATTCCGCAGCAGAGCGCTCAACCCCGAGCATCCCGTTCTCCACGGTACCGCTCAGAACCCCGACATCTTCTTCCAGGCAAGAGAGGCAAGCAACAAGTACTATGATGCTACTCCCGCTATTGTTCAGGAATACATGGACAAGGTAAACGCTGAGATAGGCACCGATTACAAGCTGTTCAACTACTACGGCGCACCCGACGCTGAACAGGTAATCATCGCTATGGGTTCGGTTTGCGACACCATCGAAGAGACTATCGACTATATGCTGGCACAGGGCAAGAAGGTTGGTCTTGTTAAGGTTAGACTTTACAGGCCCTTCTCTGTTGACGCTTTCGTTGACGCTATCCCTGCTACCGTTAAGAAGATAACCGTTCTTGACAGAACTAAGGAACCCGGCGCGCTGGGCGAGCCTCTGTACCTCGACGTTGTTGCTGCTCTTAACCAGAAGGGCAAGTTCACCGATGTTCCGGTATACAGCGGACGTTACGGTCTCGGTTCTAAGGACTGCAACCCCTCGCACATTATCGCAGTTTATAACAATACCGACAAGAAAAAGTTCACTGTCGGCATCGAGGATGATGTTACCGGTCTTTCTCTGCCCATCGGCGAGAACCCCAACACCACCCCCGAGGGTACCACCTGCTGCAAGTTCTGGGGTCTCGGCTCTGACGGTACCGTTGGTGCTAACAAGAACTCTATCAAGATCATCGGCGACCACACCGATATGTACGCGCAGGCGTACTTCGCATACGACTCCAAGAAGTCCGGCGGCGTAACCATTTCTCACCTGCGTTTCGGTAAGTCTCCTATCAAGTCCACTTACTTTGTAAACAAGGCTAACTTCGTTGCCTGCCATAACCCCTCCTACATCGACAAGTACGATATGGTTGAGGACGTTATCCCCGGCGGCTCGTTCCTGCTTAACTGCCAGTGGACTGTTGACGAGCTTGACGAGAAGCTCCCCGCTCCCGTTAAGGCTTACATCGCTAAGAACAACATCAACTTCTATATCATAAACGCTATTCAGGTAGCTAAGGAGATCGGTCTGGGCAACAAGACCAACACCGTGCTTCAGTCCGCATTCTTCTCCATAGCTAACATCATCCCCGCTGAGCAGGCTGTTGAATACATGAAGCAGGCTGCATACAAGTCCTTCGCTAAGAAGGGTGAGGATATCGTTAACATGAACTACGCCGCTATCGAAAGAGGCGCAGGCGAAGTTATCAAGGTTGACGTTCCCGCAAGCTGGGCTGACGCTGAGGGTACTCTCCCCGTTAACGTTGCAGAAGGCAGCAGAAAGGATCTTGTTGATTTCGTAAACAACATCCTTATACCTGTAAACGCACAGCGTGGCGACAAGCTGCCGGTATCCACCTTCGTTGATATGGCAGATGGTACTTTCCCGCAGGGTTCTGCTGCATACGAAAAGCGCGGCATCGCTGTTGACGTTCCCGAGTGGATTCCCGAGAACTGCATCCAGTGTAACCAGTGCTCGTTCGTTTGCCCGCACGCGGTTATCCGTCCTGTAGTTCTGTCTGAAGAAGAGGCTGCTAACGCACCCGCTGCTACTCAGGCTAAGGACGCTACCGGTCTTCCCGGTCTTAAGTTTGCTATGGTTACCTCCGTACTCGACTGCACAGGCTGCGGCGCGTGCGTACAGGTTTGCCCGGCTAAGAATAAGGCTCTCGTTATGAAGCCGCTTGATTCTCAGCTCGAGCAGCAGGCTGCATTCGACTACTCACTGACTGTATCGGATAAGCCCGAAGTTGCTGAGAAGTTCAAGGAAACCACCGTTAAGGGCTCGCAGTTCAAGCAGCCGCTGCTGGAATTCTCCGGCGCATGCGCAGGCTGTGGTGAGACACCTTACGCTAAGCTGATAACCCAGCTGTTCGGCGACAGAATGTACATCGCCAACGCTACCGGCTGTTCCTCCATCTGGGGCGGCTCCGCTCCTTCGACCCCCTACACCGTAAACAAGGAAGGCAAGGGTCCGGCTTGGGGCAACTCGCTGTTTGAGGATAACGCAGAGTACGGTTTGGGTATGTTCATCGCTCAGGATACCCTGAGAGGCAGAGCACAGGCTCAGCTGAAGGCTCTCTATGAGCAGGCAGAGAACCCTGATGTTAAGGCTAAGATAGACGCTTACTTTGAGACAGTAAACGACGGCAAGGCAAACGCGGCAGCTACCAAGGAGCTGGTTGCAGCTCTCGAGGGTTGCCCATGCGACAAGCCCGAAAAGCTTGCTGTTCTTAAGGCTAAAGACTTCCTCGCTAAGAAGTCCAACTGGATCTTCGGCGGCGACGGCTGGGCATACGATATCGGTTACGGCGGTGTTGACCATGTTCTCGCATCCGGCAAGAACGTTAACGTATTCGTATTCGATACCGAGGTTTACTCCAACACCGGCGGTCAGGCATCCAAGGCTACCAACATCGGTGCGGTTGCACAGTTCGCAGCAGGCGGTAAGGATGTTAAGAAGAAGGATCTCGCCGGCATCGCTATGAAGTACGGTTACGTATATGTAGCACAGATCGCTATGGGCGCAGATATGAACCAGTGCCTTAAGGCAATCGCCGAGGCTGAGGCTTATGACGGTCCGTCACTAGTAATCGCTTACGCTCCGTGTATCAACCACGGCATCAAGGGCGGTCTTACCATCGCTCAGAAGGTTGAGAAGGAAGCTGTACAGGCAGGTTACTGGCATCTGTTCAGATACAACCCCGCTGCTCCCGAGGGAACCAATCCGTTCTCGCTGGACAGCAAGGCTCCTACCGGAGACTACAAGGAGTTCATGATGAGAGAGGTTCGTTACAACTCCCTCATGCGTGCTAACCCCGACAGAGCTAACGCACTGTTCGATAAGGCGGTTGCAAACTCCAAGCAGCGTTATGATGACCTGGTTGGTCTGGTTGACTACTACGCTCCCAAGAACTAATTTTAAATGAAATACCCAAAGCCGAAAAGTGAAAACAGAATAGGTTTTACGTCCCCTCGACATTGATCGGGGGGATTATTTTGCGGGAGAAAGAAAACTCAAAAGCTAAAACAATATGATAACCTAAGATGAACACTCATAAAAGAAAAATTCCCCCTAAGCGGTTTTTAAAGCCGCTTAGGGGGTTGGTTTATTATTCAGTTGTTCACAAAATCGAAATCTGCAACTTTATAGTTTTCTTGCTTTAAAGCATACTGAAATCGGAATCATTTTCGCCTTTAGGGTTTTGTCAGTTATTTCGGCTGATTCAGTTGTATCATCAACATTTTGTTCTATCATTTGTTCAATTGCAAAACCTGCATTAGCTAACGCATTAACATATGTTGATATTTTTCTGTTGCATAGAATAATCTCACTATCGTCAACAGGCATTGTAAAGTATTCCTCATCAAAATAACTTTTATGGAAAACCAATTTACCGTTTTCAATTACTTCTCTGCGTTCTTCACGTGAAAATCCTACACAATAGTATAACGTATGGTGCCAACTGAAAATGAAGATGCCATCCTTTTTTAAGTATGAGGCAATTTTATTAAATGTACCCTGTAAATCAGTTGTCCAACCAATTCCGTATATAGAATATACATAATCAAAGTATTCTTTAGGAATATCGAGTTCCGCCTCCATAGGCGAACATATTAGATTAGCAGAATAGCCATTTTCAGAGAGAAGCCTTTTTGCATTATCAAGTTGTTTTTGCGACAAGTCAACACCCCAAAGCTCACCTGCATTTCTATCTGCATGATATTTTAATGAATGTCCACTGCCACAACAGATTTCCAATATTCTCTTACCCGATACATCTCCAAATAAATGCAGGTCGTTCTCTGTTACAAACTTCACTCCATACTCCGGCAAAGCCGTTGTTCCAAACCACAAGTCAGCGTTTTCATTCCAATAGTTTTGATTATTTTTAATAATTTGATTGACATCCATCTATATAATTCCCCTCTAAATCCCAATTTATCTTACTCCCCATTATATCTTATCGCAACCATTTTGTCAATAAAACGCTGTTTTTTACATAAATAAAAATCGGTTGCGGATATCTGATTCCGCAGCCGATTTTTTATTTAGCTAATTATACACCGAACTTAACGGTATTTACCTTAACGCCGGGGCCCATAGTCGAGGAAACGGTGCAGCTCTTGAGGTAGGTACCCTTTGCAGCCGCGGGCTTAGCCTTAACTATAGCGTCCATAAGTGCGTTGAAGTTTTCGTCCAGCTTTTCCTTACCGAAAGAAGCCTTGCCTATCGGGCAGTGGATTATGTTGGACTTGTCAAGACGGTACTCGATCTTACCTGCCTTAGCGTCAGCAACTGCCTTTGCTACATCGGGGGTAACTGTACCTGCCTTAGGGTTAGGCATCAGACCTCTCGGACCGAGAACCTTACCGAGACGTCCTACAACACCCATCATGTCGGGGGTTGCTATAACAACGTCGAAATCCATCCAGCCGTCGGTTATCTTCTTAACGGTGTCGTCGTCAGCAACGAAATCAGAGCCAGCGTCAACCGCTGCCTGGATCTTGTCGCCCTTTGCGAATACGAGGGTGCGTACCTTCTTACCTGTACCGTTGGGAAGTACAACCGCGCCTCTTACCTGCTGGTCAGCGTGACGGGAGTCAACGCCGAGTCTTACATGAAGCTCAACAGTCTCGTCAAACTTAGCCTTTGCGGTCTGGCAAACGAGATCAAGTGCTTCTACCGATTCATATGCTTTTGTGCTGTCAATCAGCTTTGCGCTGTCAGCGTATTTCTTACCATGCTTCATTAATTATTATCCTCCTTGTGGTCAAACGGAAATTTCCTCCCACTCAATATCAGTCAACTACCTCTACGCCCATAGAACGTGCGGTTCCTGCGATCATCGACATAGCAGCCTCGATAGAGCCTGCGTTTAAGTCGGGCATCTTCTGCTGTGCTATCTGCTCAACCTGTGCCTTGGTTATCTTTGCAACCTTGGTCTTGTTGGGCGTGCCGGAAGCAGTCTCTATGCCGCAAGCCTTCTTGATAAGAACTGCTGCGGGCGGGGTCTTAGTAATAAATGAAAAACTTCTGTCAGCGTAAACAGTGATGACAACAGGGATAATAAGACCTGCGTCGTTCTTGGTACGCTCGTTGAATTCCTTAGTAAAAGCCGGAATATTTACACCGTGCTGACCGAGCGCGGGACCTACCGGCGGAGCCGGTGTTGCTTTACCGGCGGGGATCTGTAATTTAATAAATCCAGTAACCTTCTGAGCCATTTAACTCTACCTCCAATAAAAAACAATTTGAACTTACATTTCAACCTTTTGTACTGACGAAATCTCAACCGTCGCGGGTGTCGGACGTCCGAACATCTGAACAGTTACACTGATGGTGCCGTTTGCCTCGTCTATCGAGTCAACGACGCCCTCAAATCCGTTCAGCGAACCGGAAACTATCTTCACGGTGTCGCCTGCCGCGAACGAGATCTCCGCAGACTTCTTTGCCATGCCGAGACTAGCTACCTCAGCATCGGTCAGGGGAATAGGCTTGGATCCGGGTCCTACAAAACCGGTAACGCCTCTTGTGTTGCGGCAGATGTACCACGACTGATCGGTCATTACCATCTTTACATACACATAGCTCGGAAAGAGCTTGCTCTCGTATTCGTGAGTTTTGCCGTCTTTTTCTTCAACTATAGTCTCGGTGGGAACCATTACCTCTTCGATAAGGTGCTGTAAATTACCGTTTTCAACAAGCTTCATTATGTTGTTAGCAACCTTGTTCTCATAACCGGAATAGGTGTGAAGAATATACCATTTTGCCTCGGACATTATGACCATTCCTTCCTGCTAAAAATACTCAGCCTGTAACACTCATGCCAAGCGCTAAACGAAGCAGCGTGACAAATAACGTGTCAAGACCCCAAACAAAAATACCGGACACAACCAGCGTTATCAAAACGACCACGGTGTTGTTGAATACCGTCTTTCTGCTCGGCCACACAACCTTTTTGAATTCGGATTTTGTGTCCTTGAAGTACTTTACGATAGACTTTTTCGGCTTTTTCGCAGCCGCAGCCTTTTGGCTCTTTTTCTCGTTAGCCTTCTTCGCTTTGAGCTCTTCCTTGCTCAAGGCTTTTTCCTTAGCCATACAAAATCCTCCTTACTTAGTTTCTTTGTGCGGAGTATGCTTTCTGCAGAACTTACAGTACTTTGTCATCTCGATTCTGTCGGGATCGTTCTTCTTGTTCTTCTTGGTGTTGTAGTTCCGCTGTTTGCACTCTGTACACGCAAGCGTAATCTTAACTCTCACTTTTCGGCACCTCCTATTTTTTCCCTTTCGGGATAGCCTCCCTCATTTGCCTTAAACCCTTTGCCTAAGGCGGCGGAGTTCATTTTTTATCACCTGTAAAAATAGGCGCAAAAAAATAAGCCCCTATTGAGGTACTATAATGATAACACATTACAGCCTGTTTGTCAATAGGGAAACTTAAATTTCCGGAAAAATTTTTACATTTTTCTGAGCGGATTACTTTTTGCTCTCTTTTTGGGCATGACGTGCGGCGAAAGCTATGCTCATATTCAGGAAAACTATCGTCAGTATCGTGCTGATTGTGCCAAACACACGATATGCATTTGTAACCTCCAATACATTGTCAACAGTCACATTAGAAGTCACAATTACAAGTCCGACCATATATATTATATCTGCCAATATCGAGGCAAAAAACAGGATAACAGCTGATATCGGAAGTTGTTTAAGTGATATACGGTAAGCAAACACTGCAACAGCAAAAATACAGATGCATAAAACTATAAATGACACTATATAAAGTAACGCAAAGATAATCATAGAATCAGTAAACAAACGTACAATTGCACTTATGAAATAACTTATCGCCAAATACAGCCCCGCAACAACCACAGCGCCGCCGACAGACTTTATCATAAGAAACGCCTTTAGCGGACGTAAATATGTAAGCGGGATAAGGAAACAAAGTCCGTACATTATCGCAATAACTATGTTATTACCGCTTATAAAGCTTAACATAACAAACATCACCAGTGCCGCCACCGCATGCCATATAATGATGCTCAGCACAGGATGCTTCGGTCCTGTAAAGGTCTTGAAAAAGCCGGATATCCCCTTGCCTATTCCTTTGCAGACCTTAACAAAGGCGTTGGTTTCGTTTTGTACTTCGCCGGACTTTTTGATTTCATCGCTCATTTTGACTTCCTCCTTATTACCTCAACTTAAAATACAGTAGCAGCTGAAACGCTCCCAGCGCCGCCACCAGTGCCACTACAATTATCTGCGCCACGCCCCAGGTCGGCATCCTTATTATCAGAAAAATGCAGGCGGCGAGCAGCACCGCGGCGTTTATCAAAAACCGCTTCTGCCCTGCCTGCCGCCTGACAACAGGCTTTTTATTCATCTTGCAGCCGCTTAGCCTTCAGCGTGTTCTGCATCAGCATTGCTATAGTCATGGGACCGACGCCGCCGGGTACGGGGGTTATGTAAGAGCACTTCGGCGCGACCTCGTCAAACTTCACATCGCCGCACAGCTTGCCCTCGGCGTTGCGGTTCATACCCACGTCGATAACTACCGCGCCGTCCTTTACCATATCGGCGGTAACAAAATCCGCCCTGCCGACTGCGCTGACTAAAATATCCGCGCGGCGGCACACTTCTGCAAGGTCTTTGGTGCGGGAATGGCAAACGGTCACCGTAGCGTTTTCGTGCAGCAGCAGCATCGCCATCGGCTTGCCGACTATATTAGAGCGGCCTATCACCACGCACTCTTTGCCGCACACATCAGTACCGGTGCTGTGGATAAGCTCCATAACACCCGCAGGGGTACAGGGCAAAAACGCGTAATCGCCTATCATTATCTTTCCGACATTTACCGCGTTGAACGCGTCAACGTCCTTCAGCGGAGAGATAGCCTCTATCACCTGCTTTTCGTCCAGATGCGCGGGCAGCGGCAGCTGACAAAGTATTCCGTTGACGTTGTCTGCCTTATTCAGCGTGTCAATCAGCTCCAGCAGCTCTTGCTGAGTGGTCTCCTCAGGCAGTGCGTACTCGTATGACTTTATGCCGCAGACCTCGCAGGCTTTTTTCTTATTGTTTACATACACGCGGCTCGCCTGATTGTTGCCGACGATTATCACTGCCAGACCTATATCAAGCTTGTCACGCTCTATCTCGGCTCTTATCCGCTCTTTTACTGCAGCGGATACCGCTTTACCGTCTATAAGCTGCATTATTCTTCCTCCGTTTCCGATGCGGTGTCGTGCGGGTCGGTTGATTCTTCCTCCGCAGCTTCCGCGTCCGCTGCTTCTTCTACCTCGGTGTTTTTCTCCTCGTCATCGGCAGGCTCGGGAGATTCCGAAGGTTCGTGCTGCTCAGCCGCCGCCTTCAGCTCGCCGTCGTCTATGTCCACGTCGTCGATATCATCGGCAAGTATGCTGGGCGCGGTTTTTTCCGCCTCTCTCATCGCCTTCTTTGCCTTTTCCTTTTCCGCCTGCACCATCATCTTGGTTTCGTATGCGGCGAGGCGCTCGGCGCACAGGTCACTGTCCTTATACAGCACATAGTCTTTATTCTTGCCCTTGGTTATCTTGAAGTAAATAAACAGTATCAGCGCGACAGCGGCGGAGATTATTGCCACCAGCTGCGACACTCTGAAATCGCCTATATACAGGCTGTCGGTACGCAATCCCTCTATCCACGCGCGTCCCGCGCCGTACCACAGCACATACAGCAGGAATATCTCACCGTCAAATGTCCGCAGCTTTTTGGAATAGAAATGCAGGAATAAAAAGCCCAGCAGGCACCATAAACTCTCATACAAAAAGCAGGGATGCACCAACGCGTACAGGTCACTGCCCTGTTCAAACAGTTCTTCCTGCTTTGCCACTACCTGCGGATCTTGAATAATCGCCGTGCCGGTCATTCCCCACGGGAGACCGCCCGCGGTGGGCGCGCCGTATGCTTCTTGATTAACAAAGTTGCCCCAGCGTCCTATGCACTGACCGATAAGCAGACCTAAACCGCCCAGGTCGAACAGTGTCGGCAGCTTTACTTTACGTACAACGCACATAACCGCCGCCGCTATCGCAGCCAAAATTATGCCGCCGTATATCGCAAGTCCGCCGTTACGCAAATCGAAGAAGTTTATCTCGGCATTGATGAATATGCAGTAGTATGCCCTTGCCCCGATAAAGCCCGCGATGATCGCCACAAACACCACGTCAAAAACGTGGTCAGCAATAAGCCCGAAGCTTTTGCAGCGTTTCATCGCGTAAATAAACGCCAGTATTACGCCCAACGCTATAATGATACCGTACCAGTAAATATCTATGCCGAATAGATTGAACGCCACGCGATCTATCGCGAGCGACCCGTTCCACAGGTTGGGAAATTCTATTTTGCCCACCTCCGCGTTTTCTGCGGCAAGCTTTAACATTGTCTCCATTTAATATGTCCTTTCATAATGTCAGTCCGCCGGCTCGATTATCGAAATCGAGCAGTTGTCTATATCCAGCTCGTCAAGAGCGTTTTTCACATCCTCAAACGTCACAGCCGCCACCAGCTCCAGCCCGTAGTACAGACCTACACCTGACAGCTCGCAGTCCAGCGCCTCGTGCGCGACATTTTCAACAATGCCGAAGGTAGCTGTCGCGCTGCCGTATAAGGTGTTGCGTACGGTGATGAACGACTCTTCATCCAGACCTTCTTTTTTCAATCTGCGCAACTCCGCCTTTGTCTCTTCAAGCACCTTGTCCGGGTCTCTCGACTCACCGTCAACGATTATAGAGAAAAAGCCGCGTCCGTCAAATACATAGGTATTAAAGCTGTAGTTTATCAGCTTACTCTCGTACATTCTCTCAAAGAAATCCGAGCCTTTGTTAAGGCACATATCCATCAGGATGCTGTAGCGCACCTTATTCTTAAACCTCTCGGTGTCGTTAGGCAGCTTGAACCCGATGTTGAACAGCGGCATAGCGCAGGACAGCTTTTGCACGCTGCGCTTGGTCAGAACCTCATACGGCTCGTCGGGTATCTTGGTCTCCAGCTCGGGGTCCTCCGACGGCTTTAGCAGCCTGTCGCATATCTCCAGCGTCTTGTCAACGTCAAAGTTACCCGCGATTGCGATAACCATATTGTTAAGGTTATAAAACGTGTTATAGCAGCGGTACAGCAGGTCCTTGTCTATTTTGGCTATGCTCTCTACCGTACCTGCGATGTCTATCCTTACGGGATTGTTGTGGTACATCGCCTGCAGGCAGTTGAAGAACACCCGCCAGCCCGGATCGTCCTCGTACATCCGTATCTCCTGCCCGATTATTCCCTGCTCTTTTGCCACAGTCTCATCGGTGAAATACGGATCTTGCACAAAGCCAAGCAATATCTCCAAATTCTCCTCAAACTTTTGCGAACAGGAAAACAGATACGCGGTCTTGTCAAAGCTGGTGAAAGCGTTGGCGTTAGCGCCCGTCTTTGCGTACAGTTCGAACGCGTCGCACTCGTCATTCTCAAACAGCTTATGCTCAAGATAATGAGCAATTCCCTCCGGCACGGTTACAAAATCATCATCATTCTTGGTCTTAAATGTGGTGTCCACCGAGCCATAGCGTGTGCCGAACAGTGCGTACGCCGAGGAATAGCCCTTCATCGGATAAAGGATAAGAGTTGCGCCGCTGGGATGCTTTACCCTTATATATTCTTCATTTAATCTTGCGTTGGAAATTATCTCTTTCATTGGTCATCCCCCTTTTCGACGCCGGTCAGCACATAGACGGTATCCAGTACAAGCGAGTTTGCCGCCTCGATTATCCGCTCACGCGAAACGCCCAGCAGCCGCTCAGCATACTGTGTCGGCGTCTCTACCTTGTCACGGATTATGCGGTCAAGGTACCAGTTTTCCACTCCGCCCACGCTGTCATAAATTGTGTTGGAGTTATTAGTAACGGTAACCTGCGATACATTTATATCCTCGTCAGTGAAATTACCGTTCTTTATCTCATCGAGCTGGTGAATTATCTCGTCACGCGCTTTTTCGATATTTTCATTTTCAACGCCGCATTGTACCAGCATCATGCCCTTTTCCGAGTTGAGAGAAGCAAAGCAATAATAGCACAGCGACATCTTTTCGCGCACGTTCCTAAACAGCTTTGACGAGGTCGTGCCGCCGTATATTTTCTGCACCATTGACAGTGCGTCGTCATCGTCCGACTGCGTCTTAAAGCCCAGCACCATCTTGCTCTGACTTACGCTCATGGTCTCGGTCTCAAAAAGCGGCTGTTCCTTGAGGGAGCTGCGGGTTATTGTAAATCCCGCGGGAGCTCTTGTTATCTCGCCGAATGCCTTGGCAAACTTTTCTTCAGCCTGCTTGAAATCGTTAGAACCTACGCAGATTATCTCACAGCGCATGGTTGTAATGACGTTTTTGTATGCGTCGTAAACATCCTGTGGGGTAAGCGCACGAGCCTTTTCAACCGTGCCGCAGGAGAAATACTCTGCCGGCTCGCCCTTGCAAAGCAAGGATACCGCTTTATTTACGGCGTACGAACGCTTGTCGTTTATCATCTCTTCGATACGGTCGATTATCGTCTGTTTTTCAAGCTCGACAGTCTTTTCGGGGAAAATGCCGTTTTCCAGCACCGGAGAAAACAGGCAGTCGGTCATTATATCGGTGATGGCGGCGGTGATAGCCTCTCCGTCCAGCGCGTACGCGTCGTCGAGGAACTGCGCGCTCATCCCTATCGTCTGAAGGTCATATCTTTTGCCGAACACCGGCTGGACAGACGCGCCGTAAAGTCTGAGCAGGCGGTTTTTCAGCTGCTTATAAGTAGGATATTGGCTGTTTGCTGTGGTCAGGACGCAAAACGCTGCGGCGTTCGCTGAAGCGGTCTTTTCATCCAGCACATTGAAGAAATTAACGGATATGTTGTTGAATTTATATCTGCTGTCTGTCACCGAACTGAAATAAACGCCCGGTGCAATTTCTTTGCGATTTATTACATTCTCCATATATTTTTCCTTTCTCAAATAAAAGCATATCTTTATTAAGTATACCATAAATCTCCTGCAATTTCCATAGTTTTCACAAAAAAATCAAAAAAATTACCGCGGACATTCCGCGGTCAAACAAAATAAAATATAATGTGTAGAACAAAAGAAAGGAGACAACTAAAAAACAAAATTGAGGCAAGAATTTGTTCTTGCAATGTAATTATTATATAACAAAATTAACACATTGTCAATAATTTTCACAAAAATTTTCTACAAAAGCGAAAATTTTGTGAAATTTTGATAATAGAACTATCACAAAAACAGTCAAGATACACAAATCTGGCTGTGTTGTCACTGTTAATAGAGAAGCTATATTGTCTATCATTGAGGGAGACCCTTTTTCAAAAGGGTCTCCCTCATACTCCCTCCCGAAAACTTTATGTTTTATTTTTCCCCTGATAGGGTAATACCCTATCAGGGG
>JAFLRX010000010.1:0-28006 GCA_022511265.1 Eubacterium sp.
GAGAGGAAACCGAGAGGGAGGGAAGGAAACCCGTCCCAGAGGGATTCCTTCCCTCCCTTTCGGTGTCCTTTCAGATAAATGCACAAAAGATTTATACTGGTATAGCAGGCTCTACAGCGTACTATATTTATCCTCTTAGCAAACACAACAAAAAAGATGCCCGCAGCGCGGGCATCTTTGCTTTTACTTCGCGTAGTCTATCGCGCGGCTCTCGCGGATAAGATGTACCTTTATCTGTCCGGGGTACTCCATCTCGTTCTCGATACGCTGCGATATTTCCCTTGCAAGCACGACCATCTTCTCGTCGTTTACCTGCTCGGGCTTTATCATAATTCTTACCTCGCGGCCTGCCTGGATAGCAAAGGACTTGTCAACTCCGTTGTACGAGCTGCATATCTCCTCCAGCTTTTGCAGACGCTTGATGTAATTCTCGTAGTTTTCGCTTCTCGCTGCGGGTCTTGCCGCGCTGATAGCGTCGGCAGCCTGTACCAGCGCCGCGATAACAGAGTGTATCTCCACATCGCCGTGGTGAGCCTCTATCGCGTGGATAACCTCCGCGCTTTCCTTATACTTGCGGCATACGTCCACACCTATCTGTACATGCGAGCCTTCTATCTCGTGGTTGAGCGCCTTGCCTATATCATGCAGCAGTCCCGCGCGTCTCGCAAGTGTTGCGTCCACGCCAAGCTCGCTCGCCATGATTCCCGCAAGATGTGCAACCTCTATCGAGTGGTTCAGCACGTTCTGACGGTAAGAGGTGCGGTAGTGCAGTCTTCCTATCAGCTTGATAAGCTCGTGATGCAGACCGTTTACGTTGGTCTCCATCGCGGCGCGCTCGCCCTCCTGCTTTATCTTCTGCTCTATCTCGCGGCGAGCCTTGTCCACCGTCTCTTCTATTCTCGTCGGGTGGATACGTCCGTCCTGAATAAGACGCTCCAGCGATATTCTCGCTATCTCGCGTCTTACATGGTCATGACATGATAACGTGATAGCCTCGGGCGTATCGTCTATTATCAGATCTACGCCGGTCAGCTGCTCGAGGGTGCGGATGTTTCTGCCCTCGCGTCCGATTATACGCCCCTTCATCTCGTCGTTGGGCAGCGGTACCACCGAGACAGCAACCTCGGATACGGTGTCCGCCGCTAAGCGGGAGATGGCCAGCGAGATATGCTTTCTCGCCTTGTCGTCACATTCGTCCTTTAACTTCTGCTCATAAGAGGCTATCATTACCGCCTTTTCATGAGCCAGCTCGCTGTCGAGCATCTTCAGCAGGTGGTCCTTCGCCTGCTCCAGAGTGAACCCGGATATCTTTTCCAGAATATCCATCTGGCTCTTCTTGATCTGCTCTGCCTCAGCCAGCTGTTCCTCTGCCTTTTTGTTCTTGCTTTGCAGCTGATCCTCCAACCGTTCGATCTTATCATTCTTCTTGTCGAGGTTTTCTTCTTTTTGCTGCAATCTGCGCTCCGAGCGGCTAAGCTCGGCTCTGCGCTCTTTAAGCTCTCGTTCGGTCTCGTTTTTCAGCTTTTGTATATCGCGTTCCGAACTTTCTCTGAGCTTGAAAATTTCGTCCTTTGCTTCCACAAGTGCGGTCTTTTTTGTTGCCTGCGCTTTTTCGTTAGCCTCGGATAATATCCTCTGGGCTTCTTTTTCCGCGGATTCTATCTGCGCTTCAGCGCTCTTTTTTCTATGCTCAATTCCGACTTTGAACATAATAAAGCCGAAAATCAAAGCTCCAACAACAAATCCCGCCGCACAAAGTGTAACCGTAAGCCACACTTCTACCATGATCAAGCTTTCCTCCTTCTGAAAATTTGGGCAGCGCGCACATTCCCGTGTTGCGCCGTTTAGCCATACCATGTCGGCACAGCGGATTTTACATTAAATTGTATTTATGTAAAATTAGCAGACGTATGCTTTCATTTAAGAAAATCTGCTTTTGTGAGATTGTATAATCTTACACTATATAATTTTACGGCATTTTTAACAAATTGTCAAGGGCTTTTTTTAAAAATACGCCGAATATTTTTAATTTTTTTAACTAACCTATTGACATTCGGTAACCGCTATGCTATAATTATCAAACTGCAAACGGGGCAGCAGCCGTTTTGCACCGAAAACTGTATATGTGCCGGAATGATGGAATTGGCAGACGTGCCGGACTCAAAATCCGGTGGTAGCGATACCGTGCGGGTTCGACCCCCGCTTCCGGCACCAGAAAAAACCTCGTCAAAGACGAGGTTTTTTCAACTAAATCCGTCCTACGGACGGGTGAAATCCACCTTCGGTGGGTGAAATCACTTCGTGGTGAAATCCTGCTTCGCAGGGATGAACGGACGGATTTGATTTCATCTGCGTAAGCAGATTTCATCCGAGCTTGCTCGGATTTCATCGTGCCTTGCGCGATTTCATTAAATTTTTGCTGTCATATCATTGACGGGCACAAAAAATATATAAAGCTCTTTAGAGATAAATTAATATAACTATCCGTATACTGACATAAATTTTATACCCAAAGGAGAACACTATGCCCTACTATCACGGCTCGCCTGTGGCGGGACTGACGGAGTTAAAGCCTTTCCTGTCCGAGCACGGCAAACCATACATATACTTTGCCACAAACCCCGTTGTCGCTCTGCTGTACGCGGTCAAGCCCGTGTCAAAGCCGCTGAGCTTTTACCCTTACGGCTTTGACGGCGAGAAAGTTGTTTACAGCGAGTATTACGAGGGAGCGTTTGCCGACATATACAAAGGCAAGAGCGGCTGTTTGTACGAGTGTGACGCCCTGCCGGACGCGCAGACGCCCACCGCGATAAACGGTGTCTACACCTGCGAGCAGCCGGTAAAGCCCGACCGCAGCACCGCGATAGCAGATTTGTTCGCGAAGTATCGGGAATATGAACGGCAGGGCTTGTTCTATATCCGCCCGTTTGAGGTGATACCTCCGAAGGAGTTGGCATACATATACGGCGAGTTAAAAAAGGACGTCGAAAAATTCCGGCTGCACGATGTACCCGACAGTGCAGCGAGTTTGTTCATAAAAATTCATTTCCCAAACGTTTGGGAAATATAAAATAACAGGCGAGTATATGCTCGCCTGTTTTTATATCAAAGTGATATACTTTTAGTATAAATATCTTTCTTTATAACTAATCGATAATTATTTGTTGCTTTTTCAAATATTGTTTAGATAGAAAATAGGCATATATTAAAGCTATTTGCCCCACAACAGCATATTATCAGTGTAAAATATAGATATGCTTTCAGAGAATACAAATAACAGGAATTTTTCTTCCTGAAAATATGCTCCTATTCTTCCTTTAAGTAAATCTTGTCAGCATGTATAATATTTATATATACCAAATATAGGAGGAAGAAAATGATTGTATCTGACATTAAACAAATGGCAAATAATCTTCTTTCTATACGCAAAAAAATGGGCTACACTCAAGCAGAGGCAGCCGAAAAAGCGGGAATATCCGAAAGAACATACGCCGATATCGAACGCGGAAGCACAAATATGCGTATCGCAACGATGATAAATATATGCCGTGCCCTGCAAATAACACCCGACGATATATTTACCATAAGAACATTTAAACCTTATATGCCAAACAGAGACAACCTGTTCGACAAACTTGACAAATGCACACGCAGTGATCAAGAATCAGCTTTGATGCTGTTGGATGCTTTTCTCAGAACTCTTTAATCAAATATTAACCGCCCTGCCACCGGCAAGGCGGTTTTTAATTATGAATTATGCATTATCTTCCGTCCACCTCACCGCGCAATGCACGTATGCGGCTGCGCCGACGGGGCAGACCTCCTCATTAAATCTCACCTTTGGGTTGTGCGCGGAGTACGCGCCGCGCTCGTCGGGGAAGCCTGCGGAAATATACATTAATGTTGACGGCACGCGCTCCGCGACATTGGCAAAATCCTCCGACGCGTTCGCCTGCATGCCGGGATAGCCTATCGTGTTAGGTATTCCCGCCTCTTTCATAAAGCCCGCCATCTTCTCGGTCAGTGCCGCGTCGCATACCAGCGGTGGCACTGCGGACAGGCGGGTGACTGTCGCCTTTGCCCCGTTCAGGCTTGCTATTCCCTCCGCCACCTCGGTGATACGGCGTATCAACAGCTCGCGCGCGGCTTTGTCATTGGTGCGCAGCGTTCCTTCCAGCTCTGCCGTGTCGGGGATAATGTTGGCCGCGTTGCCCGCCTGAAATTTTCCGACAGTCAGCACGCAGGTCTTTTCGGGGTCGGCCTCTCTCGCTATCAGCCCCTCCAGCGCGCCGTATATCTGCACCGCCGTGTGTATGGGGTCTACCGAAAGATTGGGATAAGCGCCGTGACCGCCCTTGCCCTGTATCGTTATTCTGAATCCGTCAACCGAATTCATCATCACCCCGCCGCAGTTGTACATAAACATACCGATAGACAGCTTGCCCGGTGCGACATGAAACGCCAACGCTGCATCCACGCCGTCAAGTATGCCGTTTTCTATCATATTTATACTGCCCTCAAAGGTTTCCTCCGCCGGCTGGAACATAAACTTCACTCGTCCGCGCAGCATGTCCTCATTCTCTTTAAGCATCTTCGCGGCGGTGAGCAGCATTGCCGCGTGAAAATCATGCCCGCAGGCGTGCGCCTGCTCTTTGGTGGGACAGGCAAACGGCTCGCCGCTTTCCTCCGGCATGGGCAGCGCGTCCATATCGGCACGCAGCAGTAATGTCTTTTCGCCCTTGCCAAGTGTGGCGGTCACACCATAGCCGCAGCGCTTTGGCTCCAGTCCGTACTCTGTCAGCTTATTTATGATATACTCCCTCGCCATGGGTAAGTCCAACCCTACCTCGGCATGCTCATGAAGATAGCGGCGGTGCGCTATTGTTTCTTCGTTCAGTTCCATTGCGCGTTTGTAAAAGTCCATAATGTTTCCCCTTTTGCAATATATTATAAATTACGCATTTTTTCAATATATTCCCGTACCGCTTTTTCGGCGTCCTCTACCTCCGCCAGCAGCTCTGCCGCGGAGACGCGCAATGCGCCGCTGCCTAGGATTATCACCTGCTCCGCCCCGTCAGAGGTCGCCACCCGCACACGGTGGTCTCGGGCAAGCTGATGGGATACCTTTTCTATATACGAGTCGGCGGTCTCTTTCTCTTTGGTGTAAACTATGCTGATGTTGCCCGCCCGCTCTATCGCGCGGGTGCCGCCCGGCACTTTATACGCATCAAAGACTAAAATCAGCTCGCATTGCCGATAACCCTGATAGCTGCACAGGATGTTTACCAGCCTGTTTCGAGCCGCGTCAAGGCTTTCTGCGGCTAGCTTTCTTAAACTGTCCCACGCGAAAATTATGTTATAGCCGTCCACCAGCAGATATTCCGGCCCCATGCGTACGGCGGCGCGGCTTTTATAAGTTATCGGCTTTTTTACCGTCGCCATTGCCTTGCGCGGGTCGCGGTCTATCTTGCCGTAGGTCCGCTCGAATATCGCCATCAGCTCTTTATCCTCGGCGGCACGGTCAACAAAGCTTTCGGCACGGCGGTAAGACGTCACCCGCCGCTGTTCTTCTTTCGCGGTCTTTATGCAGGACGGCAGGTGCATGTACTCCGGCACCTTGTCCCATTTCACGTTAAAGCCAGCGCCGTGGGCGCAGAAAACCGAATCCGCCGAGTTCTCGATATCGGCGTCGCAGTTGTAGCCTATCTTCTCTATCACCGCGTCGGCATCCGCACATTCCGTATACCCGCCGAAGGAGCAGAACAGCCGCCCCCTGCCCTTGGTATAGCCGGACACCTCACGCTGATAGCCGCTCATTTTGGCGGCGGGGCAAGTACCTTTTATCACGGTGTTATCCCCGTCGGTCTGCGGGGTGCCAAACTCGCCGTTCATCTGCTGTATGTCGGTCATCGCCCTGCCGGAATATTCGCTCGGCAGTATCAGGGTGAAGTTATAGTACGGCTCTAACAGCACGCTTTTCGCGCTGCGCAGTCCCTGCCGTACCGCCCTGTACACCGCCTGACGAAAATCGCCGCCCTCGGTGTGCTTTAGGTGCGACCGTCCGGAACACAGCGTTATTTTCATATCCGTTATCGGCGAGCCGGTCAGCACGCCGATGTGTGTTTTTTCTTCCAGATGTGTTAATACAAGCCGCTGAAAGCTTCTGTCCAGCACATTGTCGCTGCACAGGTTGTCGAACTTCAGCCCCTCGCCTCGCGGCAAAGGCTCTAACATCAGATGCACCTCGGCATAGTGGCGCAGCGGCTCGTAATGTCCCACGCCCTCGACTGTGTCGGCAATGGTCTCCATATACGCGACGCTGCCCTGCCCAAAGCTGACATCCGCGTGAAATCTGTCCTTGATTATGCCGTGCAGTATCTCCAGCTGCACCTCGCCCATCAGCCGTACGAATATTTTGCCGACCGTGCCGTTCCAGATAACGTGCAGGGCGGGGTCTTCCTGCTCCAGCAGCCGCAGATTTTCCAACATCTTAAACTCGTCCACGCCGTCCGGCAATTCTACTGAATAGGTCATTACCGGCTCTAATATCGGCTGAAAGCTGTCCTCTTCACAGCCCAGCCCCTGCCCCGCAAAGCTCTCGGTCAGTCCCGTCACCGCGCATACCGTCCCCGCGGGGGCGCTGTCAACAGTCTCGTATTTGCTGCCGGAATACAGCCGTATCTCGTTTATCTTTTCGCTCAGCTGCTCGCCGTTTTTGCCGATATAATCTATGCTGTCCCGCACCCGCAGGGTGCCGCCGGTGACCTTTAGGTTAGTCAGCCGCTTGCCCTTGTCGTCGGCGGATATCTTGTATATCTTCGCGCCGAAGTCCGCGGCTCTGCGCGGCTCGGCGGTAAATCTGCCAAGCAGTTCTATAAACTCGTCTACACCCTGCATTTTCAGTGCCGAGCCGAACAGGCAGGGGAATATTTTCCTGCCCGCTATCGCCGCGGATAACGTGTTATCGGAGATAACGGCACCGTCAAGATACTCGTCCGCCGCCGCGTCGTCCAGCATTGCGCATTCTTCATAAAAGCCGTCCGGCACGCAGTCGGAAAACACAGCGGTAAAATCAACGCACCCGCCGCTCAGCCGCTTTTGCAGATCCTCCAGCACCGCCGCTTTATCCGCGGCGTCTATATCCATTTTGTTGATAAATATCAGCGTTGGCACGCCGTATACCTCAAGCAGCCGCCATATCGTCTCGGTGTGGCTCTGTACGCCGTCGGTGCCGCTTATCACCAGCACCGCGTAGTCCAACACCTGAAACGTCCGCTCGGTCTCGGAGGAAAAGTCCACATGCCCCGGTGTGTCCAGCAACGTATACAGGTCACCGTCTATCTCAAACTCTGCGCGGTGCGCGAAAACGGTTATCCCCCGCGCCCGCTCAGTCTCATGGGTGTCAAGGTATGAGTCGCCGTCGTCCACCCTGCCTCGTCTGCGTATCTCGCCGCAGCGGAACAGCAGCGCCTCTGACAGCGTCGTCTTGCCGGAGTCAACATGCGCGGTTATACCGAGCGTTATTCTTTTGTTGTAAGCACTGAGGTCTCTCATACCGCGCCCCCTGTTAAATGATACTATTATTATACCTTATTGCGTGAAAATAAGCAAGAGCGTATTCGCCAAATTCGGAATTAGCATAGCGTTCTCAACATAAAAAAGAGCCGTTGCGCAAAAGCGCAACAGCTCTTCAATAAAGCTATTATTAATATGCAGCCATATATCTCTTGAGGTCTTCGGGGTTCTGGCATCTCGATCTTGCCACCTGCTCGGTGATCTTGCCGGTACGTACCAATCTTGCGAGGTCCTGGTCCAGCGAGAACATTCCCTGTGCCTTAGAGGTCTGGATCGCGTTAGGTATCTGGAATATCTTACCCTCACGGATAAGCGCCGAAATAGCGTCGGTGGTAAACATCAGCTCCAGCGCCGCTACACGTCCCTTGCCGTCCGCGGTGGGTACCAGTGTCTGAGAAATAACCGCAACCAGCGAGTTAGCCAGCTGTGAACGTATCTGACCCTGCGAGTGCGGGGGATATACGTCTATGATACGGTCTACCGTCTCTGCCGCACCGGTGGTATGCAGGGTAGAAAGCACTAAGTGTCCGGTTTCTGCCGCGGTTACCGCTGCGTTTATCGTCTCGAAGTCACGCATCTCACCTACGAGGATAACATCAGGGTCCTCACGGAGTGCAGCACGCAGCGAGCCTGCAAAACTGTCAACGTCCGCGCCTATCTCACGCTGGTTTACCATACTCTGCTTGTGGGTGTGCAGGTACTCTATCGGGTCCTCAACGGTGATTATGTGGCAGTTCTTGTGGCGGTTGATGTGGTCTATCATTGCCGCCAGCGTTGTAGATTTACCTGAACCGGTAGGACCGGTTACCAGTACAAGTCCTCTGGGCTTCAGCGCGAAGTCGCCCATAAGGCTGGGCAGCATGAGGTCTGACAGGGTAGGTATATCGTTACGCAGCAGACGGAGTGCAACAGCATGATAGCCGCGCTGTCTGTATACGTTAACTCTGTGGCGGTGTCCTGAAGCGGATACGTATGAAAAGTCGGTGTCCAGACCCTTCTGAATGGAAGCCTTATGCTTCATAGAAGTGATCTGATTGATAATATTTACTATTATCGGCTCGGTGCAGTCGGGGTAACCGCTGAGCTTTTTGATGCTTCCGTGCAGTCTTACCACCGGAGGAAGTCCTGCGGTGAAATGAAGGTCGGAACAACCCAGCTTTCTCGTTTCGTCGAGGATCTTGTTGATGTCCATCATGTTGTTATTCACGGTCTTTCTTCTCCTTTTAATTATACTGTGTATGTTGCCTTAACCAGCTCATCGAGCGTTGTGGTGCCTGCAAGTACCATCTCCGCAACGTTTTGTCTCAGCAGTCTGGTACCGTTCTTGATTGCCTGTTCTCCGATCTCCTCGGCGGTCGCCTCGTGTGAGATAAGCTCCTTGATGTCGTTGGTGGTAACGATTATCTCATGTATAGCGGTTCTGCCTTTATAGCCGGAGTTATGGCAGCTGCGGCATCCGCCGCGGTGTACCTGATAAATATCGGTAGGCTGATCCTTGCCGACCAGTCTCAGGTCTGCCGGCTCGGTAAGGGTAACCTTCTCCTTGCAGTCGGGACACAGCAGCTTTACAAGTCGCTGTGCGATTATTCCTATCAGAGAGGTAGCAACCATGTACGGCGCAACACCCATATCTATAAGACGGAGTATCGTACTTGCCGCGTCGTTGGTATGCAGGGTGGACAGCACCAAGTGTCCCGTGATAGCCGCACGGATCGCGATGTCGGCGGTCTCGCCGTCACGTATCTCACCGACCATTACTACGTCAGGGTCCTGACGGAGTATAGAACGAAGTGCCGCCGCGAATGTCATACCTGCCTTGGCATTTATCTGTACCTGATTGATACCGTCTATCTTCTTCTCGCACGGGTCCTCAACGGTCACTATGTTTACGTTAGGCTTGGACAGCTCGCCGAGCGTTGCGTACAATGTCGTTGATTTACCTGAACCCGTCGGTCCCGTTACCAGCATAACTCCGTGCGGGCAGCGGATTATCTGCTTGAACATCTCGTAATTGTACAGCGTCATACCGAGGTCGGTTATCTTTCTCGTCTTTTCATCTGCCGTGGACAGCAGACGGATAACGCACTTTTCGCCGTATACGGTAGGTATCGTCGAGACACGGACGTCCAGATTGACGCCGTCTATCGTCATACCAAAACGGCCGTCCAACGGTATACGTTTTTCGGCGATGTTCATTCCGCCGAGTATCTTTATACGAGTTATCAGTGAGTTGTGTACGGCGGGCTTTACGTTCATCTGCTCTACCAGCTCGCCGTCGACTCTCAGTCTTATTCTTGTTCTGTCCTTGAACGGCTCGATATGAATATCCGATGCGTTCATATGGAATGAGGTCTCAACTATGGTGTTAACCAGCTTTACTATCGGCGCGTTATCTACACGCTCGCCCGACTCTATCTCCTCTGCGGAAAGCTCGTTGCCGTCATACTCCTTGCTGAGCTCATCCATCGCGTTAGACACGGTCTGCTGTGAGTACGCCTTGTTGATGGTCTCCATTATCGCGCTCTTGGTCGCGAGCATGGCGTTGATCTCCATACCGGATATGACCTTCAGCTCTTCAAATATGTAGAAGTTAATCGGGTCGTCTGTCGCCACCGTCAACCTTGAGTTATTCATTGAAAACGCTACGCAGCAGTTTTTCTTTGAAATATCCTCAGGTATCTTCTTTACCGCCTCAATGTCGATCTTGGTATTGGTAAGGTCTATAAAAGGAACCTTCAGCCTTATTGAAAGCGCCTGAGCAAGCTGTGTCTCAGAGACATAGCCAAGCTCCAGCAGCATATCGCCGAGCTTTTTGCCGGTGGTCTCACGCTGCTTTGCCAGCGCGTCTTGCAGCTGCTCGTCTGTCAGAAAGCCGTTTTCGACCAGTATCTGACCTATAGGTATGTTCTTCATGCCCTGTGTTGAACCCCCTGTTAAATCCCTCCGTAAAGACGGAAGAAAGTATTTTCTTAATTTATAACTACTTAACAGTTGAAATTTTTATCGTTTTATGGTAAACTATAAAAAAACAACCGAAAGGAAGTATTTATATGACCGGCGTAATCGCCTATGATGTAGTTATGTGTATCATCGTGTTTATATTCGGCACGGTGATCGGCAGCTTTCTGAATGTGGTTATCTACCGCACTCCGCTGCATATGTCCATTGTCACGGGTCCCTCTCACTGTACCACCTGCGGTACAAGGATCAAGCCCTATGACTTAGTCCCGATTATCAGCTGGTGTCTGCTCGGCGGAAAATGCCGCGCCTGCAAGGCTAAGATATCCGCGCGCTATACTATAGTAGAGGCGCTGACCGGTGTTCTGTTCCTTCTGGCGTACATCCGCTTTTCGCTGTCGCTTATGCTGCCTATCGCAATAATACTCTTCGGAGTGTTAGTCGTACTAAGCTTTATCGACCTCGACCATATGCAGATACCCTACTGGTGCACCGTCACTGTCGCGGTGCTGGGCGTCATCAACATCCTGCTGAACAATCTCTTAGACACCCCCAGCCAAAGCAATGTATGGTGGGTGCATCTGCTTGCCGCCCTTATCTGTGCCGTTATCACCGGGCTGCTCGCGCTGCTCGGCGGACTGGGTGGCGGTGATTTTCAGCTTATGACTGCCGCCGCTTTACTGCTCGGTATCCAGATAGTACCTGCCGCGTTCATCGGTATCATTCTCGGTGCGATATACGGCATAATCGTCAAGATACGCACAAAGAACACCGTTAAGGAAAAGACCGCCGCAGTTACCGATGCGTTCCTTAATTGGTTTGAGGAGCACGAACCGGAAACCGATAAAATAATAATGGGTGAATATGAAGAAGGCAAATGCCGCCTCACCCAATATGTGTTCAAGGGTAAATCCCTTGAGGAAGCCGAGACGGACAAGGCTCTTGAGGAGTCCTTTACCGAAATATTCTCGGACATCCCCCACAACAATGAGTACATATTCCGTATTGCCACCAAGGACGGCACGCTTGACAAGCTGAGACTGCAGCGGCGTATCGCCTTCGGTCCCGCTCTCAGCGTAGGCATCGTGATAGGTATGCTGTACGGATATCAGATACTCTCGGTGTGGCTGAATATCACAATGTAATAATATGATGTGATAAAGAAATTTACAGACATTCGGGCATTCGCCCGAATGTCTATATTTTTTTCTTACTCGGTAAGGGACGGAGCAGCCGTAACCTTACTGTAGTCCTTTATCCTGTACAGTATCACGATACCCGTATCGACAGAAGTACGCACTGTAGTGCCATCGGTGGGGTTGGTGGTATAGAAAGCACCGTCTATCGAAGGTGTAAACTTACTGTACTGCAGGTTTATCAGCTTAAACATTTCCGAACGCTCGCTCATCAGTGCCTCGCCGTTCTCGTCGAAGGGTATTACACCCACGCGGTACCACTTCTGGTCCGCGGTCGCACCTGTCGGGCTTTCTACGGAAAATGTATAGCCGTAGTGAACGTCGCCGTAATAGTTATCGTTGAACAGGCGGTACTTATCAAGGTTGCTTATCTTGTTGCTGAACATATCATAGCTCTCGATAACACCGAGATCGTACAGCTTGCCGTTAACGATTACCATTCCGTACAGGTTTTCGATGGCAGGGTTGTCTCTTTCGGCCAGCAGATTGTTGACCGAGTTCTGAGACTCTGACGCGGTTATGTTACCGTCCGCGTCAACGTTGTTTATGCTTATGCTGAAGTTTGTGCTGGTCACCATTCTCGTGAAAAGATAATTTGTCAGCGAGTCGGTGGTTGTGTTGACAAACACATCGTCATTAAGACTTTTGATGATGTTGCTCACCGAGCCGAACAGCATCATGACCGAACCGCACAGCAGTGCGGTTATGGCCATTGCTATGATCATCTCGACCAGCGTAAATCCTTTTTTAAGTTTAAGAAACTTTTTCTTCATGTCCGCCTCCAGATCATGTCTCGGTCTGAGGTGTACCCTGCTTGATATTATATACACCGAGTACGTTTACGTTTTCCACAAAGGTAGCGGATTTTTCAGTTGAAGTGCTTTCGGTATCTATAAAGTACTTCGCGAATGAGCCGTACTCAGCATAGTCAGCATCAGCAAGCCTGAATTCCACCGAGAAGGTGTAATAGGTAGAGCCGTCATTGGTGCCGAAGTCGTACATTCTCACCGTGTTGCCCAAGAACAAGCTCTTAAGCGGGGTGGGGCTGATATTGGATAAACGGTACGAGTTCGACGAAGCCGGAAGCGCTATCTTTATCGAGTTGATGTAAGCGGCATCCAGTACCTTGTCGGGGTCGTTTACCTGAAAATCAAGCTTTATGGTGTGTATTCCGTTAGCAACGGTATCAGACGTTTCACTTACATACACGCTTCCTATGCCCTTTGAGCCGTAGATGTGCATGTAGTTCTTTACTACACCGAGACCGCCCTCGTCATCGTCAGCGTCGGGGGTGGGGTTGGGATTGGTCTCGGCAACATCAAACTCGTCGTACTTCAGCGAATTAAGCTCAAGACGCTCACTGTTCTCGTCATCAGAGCCGTATACACCGATATTTGACACTGTCATGCTGCCCGCGGACGAAGCGTCCGGCTTTAAAAACTCAAGGGTAAGGTCAAAGGTGCTGCGTTCTACCGTGCCGTTGGCCTTGACCAGCTTTTCCAGCTGTATGTCGAGGTCCTTTTCTACACGGTCGTTGCGGGCATATCTTTGGATAGCGATAGTGAGTATCTGCATAACTATCAACGACATCATTGCGAATATCGCGATGGCTACCATACATTCAACCAGCGTAAAGCCCTTTTTGGCACGCAGCTGCTGTAATTTTTTCATCATGCCCTCTCCCTTCATTAGTTATAACCAAAGCGGTTCCATGCACGGCCTATCGTACCGGAACCTCCGCCGGGCAGGAACGAATTAGAGCCCGACTGACCCATCAAATGTGCGAGGTATGCCTGTCTTTCCTCTTCCAGCTCTTCGGCTGTCAGGGTATCCGCGTTGTTTACAAATCTGTCATAGTAGTCGTACGGTGCCGCGTAAGTGTAGTTACCGGAACCCTGGATATTGTAGTTGGATACTACCAGACCGCCGAGTAAAGTACGTGCGCCGGAGCTGTTGACCGAGTTGTACTGCATATAAGGTGCGTAGATAAGTCCCGCGAAGAAGTTCTGACCGTTTCCGCCTATGTCAAAGTCTACGTCGACGTTCTTTTCAACGGTTGCCATAAAGACATTGTTGTGGATGTAGGTCTTTGTGCCGCTGTCGCCGGTCTTATTCAGCAGATACTGATCGAATTTACCGGTAACGGGATCCAGATGTGTCTTAAAGCTGGTCCAGTTGGCATCAAAGCCGCCGTCGGTGGTGGGCTTGTAGGTATAGCCGTTCAGATTATTTTCCGGAATGTCCCCGTAAATCTCTTCATATATAGCATAGTGACCGATAAAGCTCTGGTTCTTAGCTACAAATGTTTCACCCTTGGGTATTACGAATATTACGCTTCCTTTACCCTTTACAAGCACATGGAAGGGCTGAGTGTTGTTCGCTTTGTTCTGTCCCTGATTAGGAACGGTATCACCGAACTGGAATGCGTTCAACTCAACGCTGCCTGTCTGTGTAGCCGAAGTGACCGAACGTCCGGTAAACTGCTGTATAGACTGACCGCAGTCGGGGCAGGTATAAGATTCGGGATAATCCATACCCCATTGCCACCAATGATTATAATCTATACCGCCTATGCCGGTCTGAGAGCCGGTGTAGGGCTCCATATATCCGCAGCTTTTGCACATTATAAACTGCTCGGTGGTATAAGCATACTCAGGATAAGTGACAGTGTTGTTGGTTTTGTTGTAGTTGATGTTCGGTTTAAGGTATACGTAAATATCCTTATAGCCGCCCGCACCGTCTGAAGTATCAAATACCAGTGCGTGGTTATAGTTATCGCACTCTACGTTAATGGTGCTTATAACATACTTATCGGACTCTGCCGCCGATAAAGTAACGGTGTTGGTGTCTACCCAGTTTTCAAAGGGGAATACTATCTCAGTCTCTTCAATAAGCGGGTTATCAAGGTTCTGTCCTACATGGAACATCTTTTCAAGCTGCCAGTTAATATAAGAGGGTGTGCCGATAGCATCTCTTATTTCCTTGGTTACAACGTCCATGGACTCGCAGGGATTTGCGTCACCGGAGCCGGACGGCCATACATAGGTATAACCCTTTTTACCGCCGTTGTTTTCAGCGGAATTGGAAAGTCTGATGTTTTCGAGATTTTCCTGCAGCTGGTAAACGGTAAAGGACTTATCGAGCTTGAGGTCTAATCCCGTGTTGCTCCTTATCATCTTACCCTTTACTTCGCCTACGCCGTTTCCAAACCAGTTGTTGTACTGCCAATCAGGTATATCGCCCTTAACGTAAACGTTGCCGCCTACTACCAGTTTGCCTGCTATAGTGCCCTGGTTGTAGTCCTGGTCTACATATACGTCGCCGTTTACATAAACCTCGCCGTCATAATTAAAGAACTCGGAAACGACTAAGTCGCCGTTTATAAGCATTCTCTTGCCGGCGTTGCCGGTCATGCCGCAGCCACTGTAAAGGTCACCCTGGATATATACCTGAGTGTTTGCCGTAAACGCATAGCACGCCTTCAGCTGTACCACGCTGCCGCCTACTCTCAGCGTACCGCCGCCGAGATCAAGCTTGCCGTTCTCAAAATAGAAATAGCAGTCGTTGCCTATGGTTATATCAAAATTCTTGACAGTATAGCTTGCATTGCTTACGCCGTTGTTGTTTACCGGTGCGTTGTTGAAACGTACAGAACCGGCGGAAACTATACCCGCGCGTATATCTATACCCGCGCCTATCGTACCTGTTGAGCCTTCCTGTGCGGCAAGCTCGGTATACTCGCTGTCCAGATACAGCTCTGAGGTTATCTCACCACTGGTGAATAACGTATCGTTAGGTACATAACCAGTAGAGGTGAAGAATCTCGTGATGCTGGCGGGCTTTGACTCGCCCTGGCTCTCGGTCAGCTCACCTACGCTGGTTACTACCTGCATTTGTCCGTTGACCTCTGACTCGGTGGTTATGCTGAGTATAGCAGAATCACTCGTGCCGCTTATTTTGGTAATGGTTACTTTGACGTTACCGATACCTGCGCCCAGGTCATTAATGTTAGTTACTATTGATTCGCCCGCACCCAGTGCCATTGCCGAGCTGATAAACTGCGTACCCGGGTCTGCCGCGATATAGTCAGACACCATATCATTTATAGCTATCGCACTCTGATACGCCTGCTCATTGGCGTACTTTATCTGTACTTCCTGTGTAGCGGAATTCACGGCATAATATACCGCTGACGCCATAATGATAAGCACAGACATTATCGCGATAACGAAGAACAGCACGCTGCCCTTAGTCTTGCCAAGCCGACTGATATCCAGCCTGCGTGGCCCGACGCTAAACTTTTTCGCCATTGTATTCCGTCCTTTCTAAAACACTTCTTTATTCGGCACAAAAAGCCCTGTGCCTTAGGCAGGGCTGTTTGTGTTGTGAGTTAACGCTTAATTGTTGCCGAAGGGATCCGCTACAGGCTCGATGCAGTACAGTTTAACTGTAAAGTCCATTTTGTATTTGCCCCATGCGGAGTTTTCGTCCTGAGATGAGGTGTTGCTTTCTTCAGCGGACTCAGTCGTTACCTCTTGTTCCGACGGTGCGGTGCCTCCGTTAACATCGGCAAAAGCGCTGGTAAGAATAGCCGAAGACTTGTCGCTGAGCTCGAACTTCGCTCCGTTCAGATAAGTCGCCTTTTTCTGCGGATTGCCGTCCTCGTCAACTATCGTTTCATCATATATGCCTTCGTTCAGAATATCTGCAAGATCATACAGGTCCTGAAGCTCATCAGCATATGCGGTAAAGGATACGGTGGAAACACCTACCGTTACCGGCTCGCTGATTGACAGTAAAGATGCAAAAAGCTGCTTTGCGTAATTAAAACGCTCTCTCTCGCTCATCGTTGAAAGATCTACGCTCTCGGTTCCACTGCCGGTTATTACCGTATTTGCAAAGTTCTTCAGCGGATAAGTAACCGAACCGGGCACGATGACCGAAATGGAAAGATTTTCGGTAGCCATAGGACCTACCTTGAGTTCGCTGATCCTTATGTTGTTGCCCTTCGCGATAAACTGACGCATTATCTCATCAGCCTCGACAGGAGTCAGATCGTCATAGAAAGCGTCCGCTAAGGTCTTACCTACATCATACGCCGTCTTGATGTCGTCGTCTATCGTGTTTTCACGTTCAAGCCTTGATAAGATCTCACTGTACTGCGAGTTCACGTTATCAAGAGCCTTCTGGTTGATCTCAATGTTGCTGTAGTTAGGAAGGATGAAAACAAATATGCCTATTCCCAAAACAACAAGTATCAAAAGTACAAATACAATTATCTTTTCCTGTTTACTCATTTGCATGGCCGTTTCCTCCTTCTCTCTTATTCTTCAACGGATGTTGTTGTGTCATCCGTCGATGTGGTTGTGCTGCCGGTCTGTTCATCAACAAATCCCGAAGCGTTGTCATCACCCAGCTTGAAGTCGTTGCCTGCCTGGAGGTTCATCGTCAGATTGAATTCAACGATAACACCGTCGTTTGAATTGGTGCTGCTGTTTTTCGCACCGCGGTTTACCTTATAACCGGAATAGTTGATGTTGATGTTGGTGAAGTATCCCTGCTCTTCGAGCGCCCTTACATACTGTGAAGGCTGTGCCTCGCTGGTAGCTAAGAAGCTTGCCTTTACCGTATATCCGGATATTTCAACATTATTAACCATTACCATGCCCTTCAGCGCATCTCTTACCTCAGCCGGGGTGATATCCTCGACACCCTCCTGAGCCTCGAACGGTTCACGGAGCATCTTCATAACGTCTGTGGTAGCCTTAGGCATAAACTCGAACATATCGTCCGCATTCTGTATGGTGTTGCGGTAGTTTACAAAGTTCTGAAGAACCTTTTCTCTTTCATCAAGTGCTTCCAGCCTTGCCTGAAGTGCGGGGTCAGATATCTGAGCCTGCACACTGCTGGTATCAGCCTTGATGCCGTCGTTGATCATCGTAACTACCATATTAGCGATGAATACGACCGCAACGCTGCCCAGTACCGCCGCGCCGAGTCCTGCGAAGAACGGTGCAAGACCCTGCTTTTCCTTAGCGGCCGTAGAGTGGAGCAGGTTGATGTGCTCCAGCTCCTTATTTACCTTGTACAGCGAGCCTATCGCGTTAGCGTACTTGGTAAAGTCGAAGTCCGCGCGGGTAGCTATGTTGGTCGGCATACTTAATATATGGCAGGGAACGTTAAACGGCGCAACCGCGTTTGTCAGTGCGATAAAGTCGCTTATCTCGCCGTAGAACATGATTTCCTTGATGGGCTTCATGTCCTTTCTCTGCTGGAAGAACTGGAACATTCTGAACAGGTTGTCGTTTACTGCCTGGTTCAGGTAATCGGGCGCTCCGTTATAATCCATCGGATCAATGTGGAAGTAACGGGAGAAGGTCAGCACGCCCTCGTCGTAAAGGTTTACGTTCAAGAATCCATTATCCACCTGTACCAGCATCAGCGGCATTGCCGAGCTCATCTTCTGAGTGTTCTGGATAAGTCTCGAGATGGAGTTGTTGGATACGTTTACCGCGCTGAGCTTTAAGCCCATGTGGGTGAACAGCTTTACGTAACCGTCAACCATTCTCTGCGGGCAGGCGGTAGCGAGCACCTTTATCATCGGGGTGTCGTTCTCGTCGGTTGTTTCGCCCACTATAGTATAAGATATGTTGTAATCGTTCGAGATGCCCATGTTGCTGCCTATCATCGCCTCGATAGCAGCGGTGTTGGAAATCTTTTTGGGCTTGGGGAGCGTAAGCTCTCTGTAAAGTATCGCGCTGGAGTTTACTGATATGATAGTTTCCTTCTCTTTTATATTACGGGAAGTAATGATATCAATTATCTCCGCAGCGACCATCGGTACATCCGATATGTAACCGTTGCTGATAAGTCCCTCTTCCATATCGCGGAAGTCGACTTCTTCAATTTTGATTTTGTTGCCCTGTGCACTGCCGCGCACCAGCTTGACTTGTCTGTCGGTAATGTCTATTGAAAGCATATTCCGTTTTTTCCTTTCGTATTATATGAGGACATATTATATGGTGTATTATGCCTCTGCCATTCCTGCCATACCGCCGTAGAGTATCGGGAAGATACCTGCGAGTATCGTTCCTATCATAACACCCATTAAGACGATCATCGCCGGTTCCATCAACGCAACCAGGTTTGCGATAGCGGTGTCGGCCTCTTCATCGTAGAAGTCTGAGGTCTTTTCCAGTATCTCATCCAGCGCGCCGGATTCCTCGCCGACGTAGATGATGGAGACGAACATACCGTCAAATATACCGGTACGGCCTATCGCAACGGACAGTGCCTCGCCTCGTTTTACATTCTCGATAACATCGTCAAACGACTTGATAATGTATGTGTTGCCCAGTGTGGCGACTGATTTTTCGATACAGTCCACCATCTGCAGACCACTGGAGAACAGGTTTGACATAGTTCGCGCAAATCTCGCGGTGTATATCGTTCCGAGCAGTCCGCCGACCTTAGGCATCTTGAGTATGAACTCATCCCATTTCTCTTTGGTCGCAGGCGTCCTGAACAGTATAACGATAGCAACAACTATCGCAATGACAACCAGAATAAGTATGTACCATTGATTGATAAGGAAGTCACTTATCGCGAACATCGCTGCCGACAGCGGCGCAAGATCGTCGCCCGCCAGCTCGCGGAACATCGGCATGATTAGTACGAACAGACCGATAAACATTACTACCAGCATTACAAGCAGCACCATAGGATAGATCATAGCGCTCTTGATCTTGTTCTGCGTCTTACCGTCCTTTGCGTAGTGGATGGATACACGGTCCATGATCATATCAAGGTTACCGGAAACCTCACCCGCGTTTACCATGCTGCAAAACAGCTGGGGGAATACGCCGGGCTTTGTCGCCAACGCCTCCGAGAAAGAGCGTCCTTTCTGAACCTCTTCGTAGATATCCATCAGTACCGCTTTTTGCTTTTTGTCCTCCTGCTGAGAAGTCAGGATCTGTAAAGCCTTTACAAGACTTATACCGGCTGTAAGCATCGCCGCAAGCTGACGGCTGAAGTTGGCCAGGTCTTTGGTCTTGAATTTGAACTTAACGTCTCCGCCGCCCTTTGATGTGTCCTTGTAGGAATTGCAGTAAAGTCCCTTTTGTCGGAGCTTTTCGAGCAGGTCGGTTGCGTCTTCTGCCGATTCGGTGCCTTTGACTCTTTTACCGTTAGAGTCGGTGGCAACATAACTATATGTTGGCAAAGCCTCTCCTCCATTCATACGTTATTAACACTTTTTCGGACATTGCCGGGCAACCCCCGAAAAAGAGATTATTATGATTATACTAATTATAGCACATTTATATCGGAATAGCAAGTGTAGATTGATAGCATAACAAACAATTTTTCTCGTGATTTTTTATGAAATTTTTACTGATAATTTATAATTTTTTTCACTTTTATAATAAATTGTCAGCATTTGGATTAAATTTCATCCGTTTGAACTGAAAACACTGACTTTGCAGTTATTTGGTTTCCAATGCTATTTCGATCATATCCGTAAGCGAGCGCTCGCGCTCTTCCGGGGTGACGTCCTCGCTGCCGGTCAGCGGATTGTTGGAGACCGTCAATATACACAGCGCCTTTTTCTTCGCGTAGGCGGCGTTCATGTACAGTGCCGCCGCCTCCATTTCCACCGCCAGCACACCCATTTTGCTCCAGTCGGCAAGGCTGTTTGACGCGTCATAGTATACCTCTCCGGTCAGAACATTGCCGACATGCGCGGTGATGCCGCGCTCTTTCGCGATAGCGGCAGCCTTGCACAGCAGACCGAAGTCACCTATCGGCGCGTATGTTCCGGGCAGTCTGTACTGCGCCGCATAACCTGTATCGTGGCACGCCCCCTGGGCAAGCACTATATCGCGCGGCTGTACCTCCGGCACAAGACAGCCTGCGGTGCCTATTCTTATTATAGTATCTACATCGTAGAAATTATACAGCTCCCAGCTGTAGATGCCTATCGAGGACACGCCCATTCCGGAGCCCTGTACCGACACCCTCTCGCCCTTGTACAGTCCGGTATAGCCGTACATGTTGCGTATGCTGCTGTAGCAAACAGCATCCTGAAGATAATTCTCCGCGATGAACTTTGCCCTAAGCGGGTCGCCCGGCATCAGGACGCGGGACGCTATCTCTCCTTTTTGCGCACCTATGTGCGGAGTATGTACCTCTGCCATAACATTTTCCTTTCCGCCTTTGTTGGAATTTACAGGCAATACCCCGCTGTAAAATTCCCAAATAAAGGCAATAAAAGTAATATTTTTACATTTTAATCAACAGAACACGCAGATTAATTTCCAATATAAGGAAAAAGGTTTACAAAAATGTTACAATTTCACCTTAAATGCTCTGTTATATCATCAATTATACACTAAAGCTTAAAAATTGTCCAGTATCTTTTGAACACATAGTGTTATTTTTGGTCTACATTACAAAAATTGTGTTCGTATGCCGTTTTGCCACAAAATGTACTTGACGAAAGGGCGACGTTTATGTATAATAAGGCTTGCGGTTGAAGATAATATCGTTATAGGACGATTATACCGCGACAGAAAGCATAAACTTTTTGTAATTGTAAGGAGTGTTTATTATGAAGAAGATTGCAGCGTTAATCGCAGCAGTAGCAATGATCGCAGCTACTCTGACCGCTTGCGGCGACACCAACGAAAGCAGTGCGAACGTAGGCGGATCTACTTCCGTATCTGAGAATGCGTAAGTAACCCACGATTTTAGCAAAACAGGCACAGCCGAAAGGGTGTGCCTGTTTTGTTTTGCTATAACTGCGACAAATACAGCTCGTACAGGCTTTGTGCGCTGCGCCCGTGCGCTCTGTTATATCGGTTGACGGTCAGCGGAAGACTGTCAAACTCGGTGGGCAGCTCGCGGCAGGTCATTGTCACCTTAAACCCCGCGCTCGCTATTATCTCCGGCTCGCCGTCGCTTATCATACCAAACGGATACGCAAAGGCTGTCGGTCTCTTTCCGATAAGCTGTGACAGCTTTAGCTGTAACCGTTGGACGTCGCCGTACACCAGCTCGCGATAGCTGTCCTCGTCCTCGCCGTATTTGCGCGCGCTGCCCTGCCGCCCGCCGCTGTTTGAGTGCAATGAATAAGTGTGATTGCCTATCTCCACCAATCCGCTGTCATTCAGCCTTTTCACCTCTGCCCATGTAAGGTAGGAAAAAGACAGGTTTTTTTTGTTGTCAGGCAGCTCGGTGTATTCGTCGGTAAAGTCGCCTACGATATTGACGACGGCCTTCATTTCGTATTTTTCCAGCAGCGGCAGCACATACTCCAGCATGGTCTCATAGCCGTCATCAAAGGTTATCATTACCGCCTTGTCCGGCAGCTCTTCCCCGCTCTCCATAAGCTGCTCTGCCTCAGAGGGCAGCAGTGCCGTAAAGCCGTTTTCCGAAAAATATTTAAGGTCGCTTTCCAGCTCGTCGGGAGAAACGCAGTAATCGTTATGATACGACGGGTCTTTAAGCACCTGATGATACATAATGCCGAACAGCCTGCCGTTCGTCCTTGTCTCGTCCGCCTCCGCCGTCGCCGCAAACAGCACGCCCGCCATAACGGCAATAGACAGCACCCCTGCCGCCGCCGAAATAAAGGCGGGATTTTTCCATCTTTCCGTAGCTATCATCCTTTCGGTCTTTTATATAATTGTTAACATTTTTGCGCATTTCTATTCGGCAAATATACAATAAAAAAATTGCAGTTAAAATTCCGTTAAAAATCTTGCATTACCATTAAAAAAATGTTATACTTATTGTAAATAGCATTTTTTGCGGAATAGAGACAGAAAATTACAGTGTAAACAACAGATACATAGGAGAAACACAATGAGCTTTGTTACTCTTGACAATATCACCAAGCAGTACCGTATGGGCGATATCGTCATCAACGCCAACGACGGCGTAAGCTTTGATATAGAACAGGGCGAGCTTGCCATTATAGTAGGGCCCTCCGGCTCCGGCAAGACCACCGTACTGAATATACTGGGCGGTATGGACACCCCCACCTCGGGTACCTTTACCGTGGACGGTAGCATAATAAGCAATTATGACCGCAGAAAGCTGATATCCTACCGCCGCTATGACATCGGATTTATCTTTCAGTTCTATAACCTGATACCCAACCTGACCGCAAAGGAAAACGTCGAGCTTTCCACCCAGAGCGCGCGGGATTTTATCCCCGCGGAGGAGATACTGGAAAAGGTGGGACTGGGCGACAGACTGAACAACTTTCCCGCGCAGCTTTCCGGCGGCGAGCAGCAGCGTGTGGCAATAGCCCGCGCGCTGGCGAAAAAGCCGAAGCTGCTGCTGTGTGACGAGCCGACCGGCGCGCTGGACTACAACACCGGCAAAATGATACTCGCGCTGCTGCAAAAGACCTGCCGCGAGGAAAATATGACGGTAGTGCTGGTCACCCACAACTCCGCGATATGCCCGATGGCGGACCGCGTGATACGCATGAAGAGCAGCAAGGTGCGCGAAATCAAGCTCAACGAGAACCCGTCTCCCGTTGAAACGATAGAATGGTAAGCATTTTATTGTTTTATTGTTTCCGATGGAGGGTTTGAGATGAAAAACGCAATGCTGAAAAACGCCTTGACCGAGATAGTCAAGACCAAGAGCAGATTTATATCCATTTTCGGCATACTGGCGATAGGCTGCGGATTTTTCGCGGGGCTTACCGTCAGCGAAAACGATATGAAGCTGTCCAGCGATACATATTATGACAGCCAATCGCTGATGGATTTTCGTCTGCTGTCCACCTACGGCTTTGACGAAAACGACATCGAGGCATTGGAAAACTGCACCGACGGCTGTTCGGTGTACCCGTCCTACTATACCGACTGCTTTATAGGCGAAGAAGAGGGCGGCGACATTGTCAGAGTATTCTCGTTGGATAAATTGGGGCAGAACAACTCCTACAACACTCTGACGATAACCGAGGGCAGGCTGCCCAAATCAGAGGACGAGTGCATAATAGACGGCTCGACGATAGGCGGGGGCTTTGAGATAGGCGATACCTTTACGTTAAACGGAAAGGGTCTTGAGGACACGCTGTCCCGTACAGAATATACCGTGGTCGGGTTTTACAATTCACCCATGTTTATAGACCACACCGGACGCGGCAATACCTCGATAGGCAACGGCGAGATAGACACCACCGCCTATATCCCGCAGGAAAATTTTATCACAGAGGTCTACACCCAGGTTTATATAACAATAGACGAGCTGTCGCCATACAACACCTATTCGGAAGAATATGAGCGGCGCCGCGACGAAATAGAAGCGGTGCTGGAGGATATCGGCGACGACCGTAAGATACTCAGGCGAGATGAAATAGTCGCCGACGCGGAAGAAAAGCTTGCCGACGGCGAAAAAGAGCTTGCCGAGCAAGAGGCGGAGGTCCGCAAAGAGCTGGACGACGCGCAAAAAGAACTCGACGACGGCAAGCAAGAGCTGGACGACGGCAAAAAAGAACTGGACGACAGCAGAAAGCAGCTTGACGACGCCAAGCAGGAAATAGCGGACAACGAAAAGCTGCTGACCGACACCAAGCAGCAGCTGGACGACGGCAAGAAAGAGCTGGACGACAGCAGAAAATTACTTGACGACACCAAGGCGCAGCTTGACGCGGCAAAGGCTGAAATAGACGCCAACCGCCCGCTGATAGAAGACAGCGGCGCGCAGATAGCCGCAGGCGAAAAAGAACTCGCCGACAGCAAGGCGCAGCTTGACGCGGGCAAGGCGGAATTAGACGCCAGCCGCGCGCTGTTAGACAGCTCTAAGCAGCAGATAGAGGACGGCGAAAAACAGCTTAAAGACAGCAAAAAGGTGCTGGACGATACAAAAAAGCAGCTGGACGACAGCAAAAAACAGCTTGATGACGCGGCTGTTACCTTTGCCGAGTCAAAGGCGGTGCTGGACGACAGCAAAAGGCAGCTGGACGAGGCAAAGAGCCAGCTTGACAGCCTAAAGCAGGTGCTGGATATCGCCCAGCGCGCAATAGACCGCGCGCGGGAAAATGCCGACAACGGCACGCAGGTGGGTATCTTACTGCCCGGCGCGTCGCAGATAGTATATTATTCTCTCGACGAGGCGCAGAAATTACTGGACGAATACAAGGCTCAGTACAACGACGGGCTGAAGCAATACAATGACGGGCTGAAGCAATACAACGACGGATTAAAGAAATACAACGACGGCTATACCGAGTACCTCAACGGCATAGCTGCCTATAACGCGGGCGAGCTGATGTATCAACAGGGGCTTTCCCAATATGAGGACGGCGCCAAGACACTGAAAGACAGCCGCAAGCTGTATGAGGACGGCGAAAAGCAGTATGCCGAGGGACTGAAAAAATATCAGGACGGACTGGCACTTTACGAAGAGGGTCTTGCCGAATTCAACAAGGGCAAGGCGCAGTACGAGGCCGCGCTGGCACTGTACAAGGACGGTCTTGCTAAATACGAAGACGGACGCGCGCAGTATGAGGACGGTGAGCGGCTGTACTCTCAGGGTATGGCGGATTACCTCAACGGGCTTATCGCATACAACGAGGGCGTTAAGCGGTTCGAGCAGGGCGTAAAGGATTACGAGCAGGGCGAGACAGCCTATGCCGAGGGACTGGAAAAATACGAGGACGGACTTTCAAAGTATAAGGAAGGTCTTGCCGAGTTTGAGAAAGGCAAGCTGGAGGCGGAAGAAAAGCTGCTGGACGCGCATGAAGAGCTGGACGACGCACGCAGAAAGCTGAAAGACCTTTCCAACCCCGAATGGTATATATTTAACCGTGCCGACAACCCCGGCTTTTCCGAATACGGCGAAAACGCCGAAAGAATACGCAACATAGCAATGATATTCCCGCTGTTTTTCGCGATGGTGGCGGTGCTGGTCTGCCTTACCACCATGACAAGAATGGTAGAAGAACAGCGTACACAGATAGGAACATTAAAGGCGCTGGGCTACGGCAACGGCTCGATAATGTTCAAATATATGCTTTACGCGCTGACCGCGGCGCTTATCGGCGCGATGTTCGGTATATTTATAGGTATGAAGCTGTTCCCGTACATCATAATGACCGCCTACGGTATGATGTACGAGTTTCCGGAATACCTCGCGCCCTACGACTTCGAGCTGATGCTGCTGGTGGTCGCCGTTGCGGTAATATTGGCGGCGGTGACGGTATACTTCTCCTGTAAGAATATCCTGCGCGAGCAGCCGTCAAGTCTTATGCGGCCGAAGGCGCCCAAGAGTGGTAAAAAGATACTGCTTGAGCGGATAGGCTTTATCTGGAACCACCTGTCCTTCAGCAAAAAAGTATCTATGCGCAACCTGTTCAGATACAAGCGGCGCATGCTGATGACGGTGGTAGGTATTGCGGGCTGTACCGCGCTGCTGCTGACCGGCTTTGGCATATACGACAGCGTAAGCGATATACTCACAAAGCAGTTTGACGAGATAAGCCTGTACAACGGTATCGTGGCATTTCAGGATATTTCCACCACCCACCGCAGAGAGGCGGCGGAGCTGCTGGCGGAAAACGGCTGCGACGCAGAGCTGGTATACCAAAAGCAGATAACGATAAAATGCGGTAACAGCAACGCCGACGCGTATCTGTTTGGCGTGAAGGATAACGACGTGTTGGCAAAATACGTCGATGTACGCAGCCGCACAAACAGCGAAAAGTACGCGCTGGACGACAACACGGTGATAATCAACGAAAAGCTGGCGACCCTGCTGGGCAACGTAAAGGTCGGCGATACCATTACGCTTGCCGCATCCGAGACCGAAAGCGGCGAGGCAGTTGTCGGCGCGATATGCGAAAATTACGCCTATCATTACGTATATATCAGCGGCGCGCTGTATCAGCAGCTGTTTGACGATAACCTGCCGTACAACAGCTTTTACTTCAACATCCCGGACGGCGACAACGCGGACGATGGCTGGAAGGATGCGCTGGCGGAAGAGCTGCTGGATATAGAAGGCGTTGCCGCGGTAAGCTATAAAACCTCTGTCGGCGACACATTCAGAAATATGATGAAGTCTCTTCAGCTGGTCATCGTGGTGCTGATAGCCTGCGCGGGCATGCTGGCGTTTATCGTGCTGTATAACCTTACCAATATAAATATAAACGAGCGTATCCGCGAGATAGCTACGTTAAAGGTGCTGGGCTTTTTCGATAAAGAGGTATCGTTTTATATATTCCGTGAGACGATACTGCTGACATTGCTCGGCACGGGCGTAGGTCTGGTGTTGGGAAGATTTTTGCTGGACTTTGTGGTGCGCACCGCCGAGATAGACATTGTAATGTTCGGACGCGACGTGCATCTGCTCAGCTTTATCTGGTCGATATTATTAACTCTGGTGTTTGCGGTGACAGTAATGTTGTTTATGCACCGCAAGCTGAAATATGTAAACATGGTGGAGGCGCTGAAGAGCGTCGAATGATCACCTAACAAAAACGGGAGGTACTTTCTATGAAGCTTGCCGGAGCATTAGCCGCGGCAGCGGCAGCGGCAGCAGCGGCGGCAGCCGTGGTTGCTGTAAAAAGAAAAATGGAGAAAGATAATTCTCCGCTGAAAAAAGAGGTAGACAATGCCGATTGGGTAAGCAGCGACGGATTTGTCAAGCCGCGCGAAAACGGCGGAACGCACAAGCCCAAGGCGTCGCACGGCGATATGCCTTCGGTCTCGGCAGAGAATACGGTGTCGTATACCGAAACGGCAGAGCCTGCGGCTGTTTTCGAGGAAGTCGTTGCGGCGGTCGAGCCGGTTGAGCAAGCTCCTATTGCGGCAGAGCCTATAAAGGAAACACACTCCGACGTGGCATCCATAGAGGATTTGTTTGATATGTCTGAATCTACGGAAGAACCTGTAGAGGAAATCGCCGAGGAAGTACCTGCCGAGATTGAACCTGTGGAAGAAATCGCCGAGGAACTTCCCGTTGAGCCTGTAGATGAATTCGCCGATGCACTTGCCGCTATGGTTGAACCCGTAGAGGAAATAGTAGAGGAAGTACCCGCTGAGGTTGAACCTGTGGAAGAAATCGCCGAGGAACTCCCTGCTATGGAAGAACTTGCGGAGGAAATAACCGAAGAAACTCCCGTAGATGAATTTGCAGAGGCACTCGCCGCTATGGTTGAACCCGTAGAAGAAATAGTCGAGGAAGCACCCGTTGAGGTTGAACCTATAGAGGAAATCGCAGAAGAAATTCCTGCCGAGGTTGAGCCTGTCGAAGAAATC
>JAFLRX010000010.1:28106-70012 GCA_022511265.1 Eubacterium sp.
TAGATGAATTCGCAGATGCTCTCGCCGCTGTAGCCGAGCCTATAGAGGAAATAGTAGAGGAAGTACCTGCTGAGGTTGAACCTGTAGAAGAAATAGCTGAGGAACTTCCCGTTGAGGCTGAACCCGCAGAAGAACTCCCCGTTGAGGACGAAGTTGCAGAGGAAGTCACCGAGGAAACTCCTGTTGAAACAGAGCCTGTGCAAGAAATAACCTCCGCCGTGGCGTCGATAGCCGATTTGTTCGGTGTTGACCAGCCCGAAGAGCCGGAAACCGTTGAAGAGATTGCGGAAGAAATCCCCGCCGAGCCGGAGGTTGAGGAAGAAACTCCCATCGAGCCGGAAATCACGGAAGAAATTCCCGCTGAACCTGAAATTGCGGAAGAAACCCCCGCCGAACCGGAGGTCGTCGAAGAACCTGTTGATGAGCTTTCCGCTGCGGTTGAATCCATAATAAAGGAAGAGCCTGTTATAGCGCCGGCCACCGGTCTGTTCATCACACCGGAGGCATTTGCGGGACACTCCGCCCCGCCCGAAGAGGAGACAGCCGAACAGCCCGCCGAAGAAGCTGCGGTCGAAGAAAAGCCTGAAGACAAGCCCATAGAAGAGGAATTTTTCAAGAGACCGCCTGTAAAGGGGCTGTTTATCTCCCCCGAATCCTTTGCCGAGCAATTGGCAGAGCCTGCCGCTGAAGAAGCCCCCGCGGAAGAAACACCTACGGAGGAAGCAGAAGAGACAGCACCGACGGAAGAGCAGCCCGCAGCGACCGAGACTGCGGAGGAAAAGGAATACGACGGATTTTTTGATAACAGTCTTTCCATTCCCGAAGAGAACCACGAGGAAACCCCCGCGCCGCAGGAGCTGATTGATGAGCTGTCCGATGATATAATCAACAACGGACGCACAATGGACTTTTTCGATATGCCGGAAGAGGACGACACCGCGACCATCACTGATCTGTTCGGCGAAGAGGAAGAGAAAGAGCCGGAGGTAAACCCCGAGCTTGCGGAATTTATGGTAAGCTCGGAGGAGATATTCACGATAACCTCATCGGGTACTGAACAACAGCCCGAAGAGGAGGATAAGGAAGAAAACGAAGAAGAGCTTACCATTGCGCAGGACGTAACCTCCAACATACAGCTTTTTGAAGACCTGCTTGAGCCGCTGTATAAGGTAAAGGCAGGCAGGACCTCCAACCGCTCAGGCATACTGTTTGACTGGGAGCTGCGTATACAGGCGCTTATCGGCGGCTCGGCACTGAAAAAATACTGGCGGCTGAATTTCGGCGGTTATGAATTCTGGGATGACGCTACATACCAGGACAGAGCCGACGACCTGCTGTCGATACTCGAATACGGCGGAATAGTCCGCGGACCGGATAAAGAAGTGGCATTCGACAAGTACACCCTTAAGTTCTATATGATGAGAGATGAAAGGGCAAATATCCAGGTCGGCGATTATGCCGAGGTGGTACGTCCCTGCTGGACAAATAAAGGTCAGCCGCTGATAATGGGCGAGATAAAGCCGAAGGCTAACGACAGTGAGCGTATGACGGTACTGGACGAAATGCTGAAGAATGCCGCGGTATCCGACACCGAATACGACATACCCGTAAACGCGGATAACTTCCGCATGCAGGACCGCGAGCTGCCCACCGTAAAGCAAGCAATCGCCGACGGCAAATGCCGCTGTGCGGTAAACAAGATGGAAAACGGCGACGCGACGATATTCTTCTTTGAGGTACTCACCGATGAGGAAGGATACGACCCCGGCACCTATCGCTTTGAGGCGACCCTGGACAAAAACGCCCGCTTGATCGGAAGATTCAGAAGCGAAAAGATATAATTAAAAAACCGCCCTTACGGGCGGTTTTTTATTAGTGAAAAAGTAATAGTGAATAGTGAAGAAGTGAGGTGGCGGGCTGCGCCCGCGAATTAAAAAGCTTTTTCAATCCATGCCGCGCGCATTATATCAGCATAAAATGTTGATATGATGACAATGCCAAAGGCATAATGCATACCACACTTTTTCACTATTCGCTTTTCACTATTCACTAAAAAAGCAGCCCGTCAGGGCTGCTTTTTCTTATCCGTTTCCTACTTCGATAACGTATATATCTACCAGATGCCAGCCCCATGCGCAGGCGTCTGCGTAATGGTTTGCGCTATCTCCCATATATACGTCAACCGGTATCGTGCCGTCCATCATGCCGTAGCCGGTATCGGCGGCTATCGCATAGCCATAGCAGATGTTATCGCCCTCCTGTCCGACGATATACAGCAACGAGCCGTAAGGAATTACGTTGGGGTTTACCGCACAGGTGCCTATCTCGGCAAGTCTGCCGCTGGCGGTCTTCGCACCCTCAAACGCGGTGTACGCGGTCGCGGGGCCGGAGATAATGTATTCGTAATTTACCGGTCTGCCGTTTTCCAGCACTATCGCGGGGTCGTCTATCTTGCAGTAGGGCTCTGACACTGCCGCGCCCTCGGCGATGACCTCGTTGGTCTTTTCGCTGATTATCTTTGTCTCAACCGCGGTGTCGGTCTTTACACCGTCAATGTAAGTCTCGGTGGTTGTCGTCTCCTTAACGCCGTCAACGCCCTCGGTAACTACTCTGCTGTCGCCTATCGCCATAAGGTTGTCG
This sequence comes from Eubacterium sp., assembly GCA_022511265.1. GTDB lineage: Bacteria > Bacillota > Clostridia > Oscillospirales > Ruminococcaceae > Ruminiclostridium_E. The sequence continues at coordinate 30,747 of JAFLRX010000010.1, forward strand.
TTGACCGTCTCGGTCTCGTAGGGGTCGACCTCTCTCTTGGTGCTGACCTTTTTCTCAACGCGGGATACCTTTATCTCGCAAGGTTCGGTGATAATTTCATCAAGCTCTGCCGATACTATATCATCCTTGCCGAGCTTTATCTCTGCCCTTTCAAGCAGCTCGCTGACGGTGTTTGAGTTGCATATTACCGCAACCGTCTCGCCGTCGGCGGTCACTTCTACATCAAATGCTCTTGTGATCTCTATTACGTCGCCGTCCTGTATCTTTTCCTCCGGTGCGGGAGTTATGGTGTCGTACTCTCCCAGCTCTATCGAGAACTGCTCCAGCAGCTGCTCTACCGTACCGTCAATATTGTATACGGGCGAATATTCCTCTCCGTCTACCGTCACAGGCACCTCGTACGCACGACGTACCGTCAGCGTCGCGGTAGGAGAGCCGTCAAAGCCGGTAAATTCCACACGGTCGTACATGCCGACCGATATGCCGTTTTCCGCAAGCACATCGTAAGGATCTGCCTGCATGGTGTATACGGTGCGCTCGCTGCCGCCGTCTATAATGGTAACGTCATATCTGAAGTATACCAGACCTGTCAGCAAAAATGCGCTGAATATGCTTACGAATATAAACGCAAGCTTTAGAAATGCTTTTTTGGATACGCGCAGCTTAAGCGCGCCCTTCTTACTGAATAAACTTAACATTTTCCCTATCCTTTCTCACTTAGGACCTTACGCTGTAAATTTGAACGATCCTTTGCTTTGAAAAAAATCGGTATATATTATTATAGTAACTTCTCTTTTCCGATTTTTCCGTTCTTTCATTTGATGAAATTATCGGCGGTTTTTTGAACCTGCAAACATTATAACGCCGGCTTTTGTAAATGTCAAATAAATTCAACAGCTTATTTTTGGTGAAAATACACAAAGAAATTTTGTTACCGTTTTGTAACCTTTTTGTTACCGTTTTGTAATAAATAAAAAAATGCGATTTATAGTAAAATTTTGTCGGCCTCCTTGTCATTTTTGCCAAAATTAAAAGTTTGGATTTTGGTGTGCAAAAGGGCTGAAAATTTTTATATTTATGTCAGAATTTAGCAAATATGCACAATGGAGTAATATTTGCCGTTGTAAACCGCAAAGCATCCAAGCTACTCTTGACAGCGCAAAAACTTTATGCTATACTTACAAAAAGACTGATTTTCATTTCTATTATAATTAGTATAAAACATTTACACCTATTATAATATATAGAGCTGCAAAGGAGGCTGCCTTGCAATACAGAGACAGAAAGCTGCGCTTTGAGCTGAAATATCCCGCGACGGCGGCGCAGTGTGAGATACTGCGGCAGCGCTTTGCCTCGGCAATGACGCCGGACGAGCACGGCGGAAAATACCGCGTCACCAGCCTGTATCTCGACGACATATATATGTCCGCCTATAACGACAAGCTGCTGGGCGGAGACGTACGCAAAAAGTACCGCATACGCACCTATAACCTTGACGAAAAGCTGCTGCGGTTTGAATGTAAATACAAAGACCGTGAGATGACCTCAAAACGCAGCATGTGGATAAACAAAGAGATGTATTACCGCATATTGGACGGCGACTTCTTTTTCGCCGGCGCGCCGGAGCTTGAGGGCTCGGTGCTGTGGGACGCGTCAGTCAGCAATTCGCTTGCCCGGCTGCGGCCCTCGGTGATAGTGGACTATAACCGCGAGGCATTCATCAACCGCGAGGGCAACGTCCGCTTTACCATAGACAGCGGGTTTAAGGTCGGGGTATTCTCGGACGATATGCTTTCCGACCGGGTGCGGTATATCCCCGTGACCGAGTCGCCCGCCGTGGTGGAGATAAAGTACGACGAGCTGCTGCCGGTACATCTGGCGGACCTGATACAGGGCGTAAAGCTGGAGCGCGCGGCGTTTTCAAAATTCCTTATCTGCCGCGACAAGCTGAGCGAAATGCATAAGAGCGTATATTGACGGGAGGCGGACATGGAAGAATTACTTGAAGTAATGAAAGAGATACGGGATATGCTGGCTGATATAAAGGAAAGCATAGAAAATATCGAAAGCTATACCGACTCTGCCTCGGACGATACTTCGGATTTAGTTGAGGTGGTATACCGCAACAACGAAAAGCTGATGGAGATAAGCGCGGCAATCAGTACGGATATACCGCAGACGTTGGACAGCATAGACAGCAAACTGGATGCGATTGATTCCGGCGTATATGATATAGGCGGAAAAATATAGCTTTACGGAGGTAAACGATGACTGAATTTTTAACCACAATGGCTGAAAACACCGATGATTTCTGGTCGGTGATAGAAGACAGCCTCAGCCTTTCGGTGCAGCTGGAGGATCTCTCGCTGCCGAGGATATTACTTGCGATGATAACCGCGACGATATGCGGTCTGATAATCTACTGGGTATACCGTATGTTCTACCGCGGCGTGGTATACAGCGACAACTTTAACATACTGGTAATGTTAGTAACGGTAGTCACCGCGTTTATCATCATGTCGATAAGCGTAAACGTGGTGCTGTCGCTGGGTATGGTGGGCGCATTGTCGATAGTGCGTTTCCGCTCGGCGATAAAGGACCCGCTGGACGTCGGATTTTTGTTCTGGGGCGTTGCCGCCGGACTGACCGCGGGCGCGGGCTTGTACTTCCCCGCTCTGATAGGTTCGGTATTTATCGCGGTGCTGTACATAGTGCTGACGATAGTTAAGAAAGAGCGCCGCTGCTATCTGCTGGTGATAAGATACGGCGCAGAGGCTGAGGACAACGTAAACGCCCAGCTAGGCGCGATACGTTTCCGCCTGAAGAACAAAACTCAGGTGGCAGACAAGACTGAGCTGACCATCGAGATAAAGGTGAAAAACAACGACACCTCCCAGCTTTCCCGCTTTAAGGCTATTAACGGCGTTGACAGCGTAACACTGCTGGAATACAACGGAGAATATATGAACTAAAAATTTCCGCCCATACGGGCGGAAATTTTTTAGTGAAGAGTGAATAATGAATAGTGAATAATTGTTGTGCCCGCTGTCGCTGCAGAATGAAAAAATAATGTTTTTTATTGACAAACCGACGATTTTACTATATTATATAATCATGACTATAATGTTGAAAGGACGGTAAGGACTGTTGGAAAAGAAGATCAAGCTGTACGGCTTTAACAACCTGACCAAGACCTTAAGCTTTAACATATACGACATCTGCTACGCCAAGACCGCGTCAGAGAAAAGGGACTATATAAAATACATTGACGAGCAGTATAATTCCGAGCGTCTGACCGGAATACTCTGCGATGTCACCGACATAATCGGCGCGCATGTGCTGAACATATCCAAGCAGGACTACGACCCTCAGGGGGCGAGCGTTTCGCTGCTGATATCCGAAAAGGCGACCGAGGGCATGGAGATAGACAGCTCCTGCAACAGGGGCATCGTTGACGGCAAGCCGATGCGCCCGCAGGGCGAGACCATCGCGGCACATCTTGACAAGTCGCATGTTACGGTGCATACCTATCCCGAATATCACCCCAGCAACAGCATATCCACCTTCCGCGTGGACATAGACGTGTCCACCTGCGGCGAGATCTCCCCGCTGAACGCGCTGGATTATCTCATAGGCAGCTTTGATTCGGATATAATAGCGATAGACTACCGCGTGCGCGGTTTTACCCGTGATATGGGCGGGCGCAAGCTGTTTATGGACCACGACATAACCTCGATACAGGACTTTATCAACGACTACACGCTGACCAAATACAACGCCACCGACATAAACGTATATCAGGCGAACATATTCCACACCCGCCTTATGGTAAAGGAAATGGAACTGAAAAACTACCTGTTCAACAGCGACATATACGACATACCGCCCAAAGAGCGTCTGCGCATAACCGAGAGCCTGCGCAGAGAGATGATAGAGATATACTCGGGAAGCATTATTTTTTAATTCGGAATTCGGAATGCGGAATGCGGAATTGCGAGTAGGTTTTTATTAGATTTCAAAGTTGGTTTTCGCAGGGCTGAAATAGCACAGATATATTTTTGCACTATACAATATGGTACGCAATTTTAAGATAATTTGTAAATTCGCGGCGAAGCCGCAACAATAATTCCGAATTCCGAATTCATAATTCCGAATTCAGGAAAGGTGATAACTATGTCCGACCAATCCCGCGCCCCTATCTACGAGGCGCTTAACAAATACCGTGCCGACAGGATAGTACCGTTCGATGTGCCCGGTCATAAAATGGGCAGGGGCAACCCCGAGCTGACCGAGTTTCTCGGGCAGAACTGCATGAACGTAGACGTCAATTCCTCCAAGCCGCTGGATAACCTCTGCCACCCTGTCTCGGTGATAAAAGAGGCGGAGACTATCGCCGCCGAGGCGTTTGGCGCGGGCAACGCGTTTTTCATTGTCAACGGCACCACCGCGGCGGTACAGGCGATGATACTTGCTTCGGCAAAGCGCGGCGACAAGATAATCATGCCCCGCAACGTCCACCGCAGCGCGATAAACGCGCTGATATTATCCGGCGCGATACCGGTGTACGTCAACCCCGAGGTCAACAACGAGCTCGGCATACCGCTGGGCATGACCCCCGAAAATGTGGAAAACGCGATAAAAGAGCACCCCGACGCAAAGGCGGTATTCGTCAACAACCCCACCTATTACGGGGTGTGCTCGGATATAAAAAGAATAGCGGATATCGCCCATAAAAACAATATGCTGCTGCTCGCGGACGAGGCGCACGGCACGCATTTTTATTTCGGCGACAATATGCCTATCTCCGGCATGGCGGCAGGTGCGGATATGTCGGCGGTGAGCATGCACAAAAGCGGCGGCTCGCTGACGCAGAGCAGCTTTCTGCTGACCGCCCCCGGGGTGAGCGAGGGCTATGTCCGCCAGATAATCAACCTTATGCAGACCACCAGCGGCAGCTATCTGCTGATGTCCAGCCTTGACATATCCCGCCGCACGCTGGCGCTGCACGGCAAAGAGATATTCGCCAAGGTGCAGTCCTACGCGGAATATATGCGCAGCGAGATAAACGATATCGGCGGCTATTACGCCTTTTCCAAAGAGCTGTGCGACGGCGGCGCGTTTTATGACTTTGATATAACCAAGCTGTCAATACACACCCGCAACATTGGTCTTGCGGGAATAGAGGTATACGACATACTGCGTGACAACTACGGCATACAGATAGAGTTCGGCGATATAGGCAATATCCTCGCATATGTCTCCATCGGCGACAGAGAGCTGTACCTCGACCGCCTGATAGGCGCGCTGAACGACATAAAGCGTGTCTATTCCAAGGATAAAACCGGCATGCTGAACGTAGAATATATTGACCCCGTGGTAAGGGTGTCCCCCCAGCAGGCGTTTTACGGCAGCCGCATAGCGGTGCCTATCGAGCAGAGCGCGGGCAGGATATGCGGAGAGTTCGTTATGTGCTATCCCCCCGGTATCCCGATACTCGCCCCCGGCGAGCAGATAACGCCGGAGATCTTGGACTATATCCGCTATGCGGGAGAAAAAGGCTGCTTCCTGACAGGTACGCAGGATTTGGAGATAAAGTATATAATGGTGATGGAATAACTCGGAAGGTGTATTTATGGATTTATGGTTTACCGAAAATCACAGCGAAAATGTGAGATTTTCTATAAAAGTAAATAAGCCGCTGCACAGCGAGCAAAGCCCCTATCAGCGCATCGACGTGTTTGAGACGGCGGAGTTCGGGCGGGTGCTGACGCTGGACGGCTATGTGATGATAACCCAAAAGGACGAATTTATCTATCACGATATGATAGTCCATGTACCGATGGCGGTAAAGAAAAACGCCGAGAAGGTGCTTATCATCGGTGCGGGCGACGGCGGCACGGTGCGCGAGCTTTGCCGCTATAAGACGATAAAGCACATCGACCTTGTCGAGATAGACGAGGCGGTGATACGCGTCTGCCGTGAGTTTTTCCCCGAGATGACCGCGTCGCTGGACGACGAACGGGTAAGCATACACACCGAGGACGGGCTGCGCTTTGTCCGTCATAAAAAGGACGAATACGACCTTATCATAGTAGACAGCACCGACCCGTTCGGTCCGGGCGAGGGGCTGTTTACAAGAGAGTTTTACGGCAACTGCTACAATGCGCTGACCGATGACGGCGTACTGGTAAATCAGCATGAGAGCGCCTTTTATGAAAACGACGCCAAGGCGATGCGCCGCGCGCACGACCGCCTTAGCTCGGTGTTTGAGGTGCATGAGGTATATCAGGCGCATATCCCCACCTATGCCAGCGGGCATTGGCTGTTCGGCTTTGCCAGCAAGGGGCTGGACCCGATAAAGGACCTTGACGCGCAGCATTGGCAAGGCCTCGGCATAAAGACAAAATACTATAATACCGAGCTGCACAAGGGCTGCTTTGCCCTGCCCAATTACGTTATCGAGCGGCTGCACGGAGACGGCGGCGCATTATGATAATACCCGAAAAGTTTAAAAACGGCTGCGCGCGCGTCGGCTTTGCGCTGATACTGATATTTCTGTTTCGCATAATCACCGACTTCGCGTCCGAGCGGGTGATGCTGGCACTGTACGACCTGATGATAGACCCTGCCGAAGAGATACCCGACCTTACGCTGATAAGCTTTATCACCCAGCTGGTCTCGATACTGATACTGTACGGCGGCTGTATGCTTGCCACCGTGTGGGCGTTGGATTTTAAAAAGGGCGACCTTAATGGCTTGTATAAAAAGCCGCAACGGCTGGGCAAGGCGGTATCATGGGCTGTCCCCTGCTACGGCGCGGGACAGGCGATAAACCTGATAGTAATAACCCTGTCATTCACGGTGTTCAGCGATATCAACGCATTGCAAAACGGCTATTCCCCGCTTATCTCCTCCGGCACGTCTAACGGCGTACTGAGTATGATATTCATGGTATTTCAGATGTCGATCATGGCGCCGATACTGGAAGAGCTGTGGTTTCGCGGCATTATCCAGACCAAGCTGTCCGACTGCGGTCACGGCTTTGCGATAATGGCGTCGGCGTTATGCTTTGCGCTGGCACACGGCAACATACAGCAGTTCTGCTATACCTTTGTTATGGGTATATTCCTCGGCTATGTACGGTACGCGTCCGGCAGCCTTGTCCCTACCACGATAATGCATATGATAATCAATTCCGTCGCGTCTATCGTGCTTGTGATGGTGTCAAACGATACCTTTATCTCTGCTATGACCAAAACAAGAATGGGCATACCGCTGGACGACGGCGAAAGCGCCCTGATGACCGCGGTGGGCGTTTATATTATCATTATAATTATAATGATGATCGTCGGCATATTTGCCGCATTCGGCAAGCTGAAAAGCCGCCGCCTGTACCGCCCGGTAAACAATTACCCCGCGCTGACAAAGGGACAAAAGCTCGGCGCGCTGTTAAAGGCACCGGAGTTTTTGGTAGGGATAATACTGTGCGTCGTTTATATGACGGGGCTGTGGTCGTGGCTGATATTTCAGCTTTTAGGATAAAATATGGACTTTTACGATTATTTTTCAAACAGATACAGATGTCAGGATTTTTCCGCGCTGCAAAGTAAGTCAGAGCTGTCTGTCTCCACCCTGCGCCGCGTCGCGCTGGAGACGGGGCTTGCTCTTATCGCGGCATTTTTTCTTGAGCATCTGTTTTCCTATATAATGGCGCACATTGCCGTGAGTATTCTCGGACTTTTGCCGGAATCTGATATCTTTTGGCGGACGGCAGTCATCTATCTGTACAGCAACTGCGCTACTTATCTGCCAAAGCTGGCTGTATTCGGCGTGCTGTTTCACCGCTTTAAGCCGGCGCAGCACCTGAACGCAAAATACGAAAACCGCCTTTACCTGCTGCCGATACTGGCGGTGGCGGTGTTCACCTTCGGCACATGGGGCTCGCAGGTGACCAAGGCGGTAAATTACTTTTTACAGATATTCTTCGGAGCCGGCGAGATACCAAATGTAATGGACGCCATTGCACCGACCGAGCTGCCGCAGGGCATTGCCATGCTGATATCCATTGCCGTTATCGCGCCGTTGGCGGAGGAGATAATATACCGTCGCCTGCTGATGACCCCGCTGCGGGTGCTGGGCGACGTGCCCGCCGTGGTGCTGAGTTCGCTTATCTTCGGGCTGATGCACGGCAACTTTGACCAGTTCTGCTATGGTTTTTTCGGGGGTATCATTTTCGGGCTTACCGTGATACGGTACGGCTCGGTAAAACACAGCATCGCGCTGCACGCTTTCCACAACCTGCTGGTGACAATGATAACATATTCCGACGTGCTGACAAGCGGAAATGAGGTATGGGCGGCAGTCTGCACATATCTTACCCGCCTCGGCGAATTTATTGTGCTGCTGTCCTATTACGGCGGCCCGCTTATCGCGCTGGTGCTGATACTGTCCGGCACAGCAAAGCTGGAGCAGGTCGGCGGCGAGGATAAATATAAAAAGCTGCGGACGGCGTTCTGCCCCGCGCTAATTGTGGGTATGGCGCTGGCACTGACGGAGTTTATGTGATACAATAAGGAGAATATATGGAAAACGAAAAAGACTACAGCTTTATCAAAAAAGCTGATAACCGCAGCAGCGATCATTGCCCTGCTGGTGGGGTTGTTTTTGTTTCTGTTTTTGCCAAGGACAAATGTCATCTCGATAGAGGGTACGTTTGTAAACACCTACTGCGAGGTCGGCGAAGGCGACTACGACGAACTTGAAAAGATAGATGTAAAGATAGACGTTACCTACACCTCAAACATTTTAGTACACGACAGGGGCGACGGCGAGGGTACGCTTGTCATGGGAAACAAAAAATATATACTGGGTTCTATGAGAGACAATGTGCACGGCGGAACCTACGGCGCGGTCTACTTTTGGTGCAGAGGAGAAGACGCCACCGCACCAAACATGTATATGTGCATATACCCCGACCATACCGCTGTTATACATAAGCAGCAAAAAGCAATATGGCACGGTCCGGCTTACAACAGTGAAGAACTGTGGGAGCAGATTATGAGAGGTATTTTATAATATAAACAAAATCCCGCCGACAGGCGGGATTTTGTTTGACAACAGCTTGGTTTTGTGCTATACTTAATTAGAATAGACTTATTATGCCCTGTAAGGGCAAAGAAATACAACGAAAAACCTCGAAAGGACAAAGACATGAAAAGCTATCATCAGAACTTTACGGTCAATATCCCCGCCGAGCAGGGCTATATGGACCTCACCGACGACGTTTTGGGCTGCGTACGCAGCGCCAACATCCGCACCGGCATCTGCGCCATCAGCACAATGCACACCACGGCGGCAGTTGTCACCGCGCCCAACGACCCGGAGATGCTGGACGGCTATCTCAAGTTTTATAACAAGCTCGCGACACTGGCGGAAGAGCCGCTGCGCCCCGCGCTGCTGCATCAGGTGACCGGCAACACGGTAACTTTAACGATAGAGGACGGCGAGCTTAATCTCGGCCTTTCGCAGTACATTATTTATTTTGATTTTGACGGGCAGAGAGAAAAGTCCATTTCTATAGACATACTCGGAGAATAAACAAATAATTCACAATGCATAATTTAGGTATGCCGCTGTGCGGCATATATTTCAAAGGAAATCAGTATGCTATCAATAGTTATTCCTTCCTTTAACGAGCAGGAAAACATCCCTGCCGCCGCGCGCGAGATAGGCGCGGTGGTGTCCCGACTGTCTGACGAATACGAGCTTATCTTTGTTGACGACGGCTCGCGTGACGGCTCTTGGGACATTATTACACAGCTTTCAGACGAAGACCCGCATATACGCGGGCTTCGTTTTTCCCGCAATTTCGGCAAAGAGAGCGCGATATTCGCCGGGCTGAAGGCGGCCGACGGCGACGCGGTCGCGGTGATAGACTGCGACCTGCAGCACCCCCCTGCCTTGCTTTCGGATATGTACAGCACATGGCAGGACGGCGCGGAGGTCGTTGAGGCCGTAAAAGCCAGCCGCGGCAAAGAAGGCATTTTTTACAAAATGTTTGCCAAGAGCTTTTATCGGATAATGAGAAAAAGCTCCGGCATCGACCTTGACCGCACCAGCGACTATAAGCTGCTGGACAGAAAGGTAGTAGACGCGCTGAACGAGCTGCCCGAGCGGCTGACGTTCTTCCGTGCGCTGTCAGGCTGGGTCGGCTTTAAGACCGCGCGGATAGAGTTCGACGTTGCCCCGCGCAACGCCGGAAAGACCAAATGGTCGTTTTCCAAGCTGTTCAAGTACGCGCTAAGCTCTATCACGGGCTTTACCAATGTACCCATGCACATAATCACCTGGTCGGGCGTGCTGTTTTTCATCTTTGCGATAATACTCGGCATACAGACGTTGGTCAATTTCTGTATGGGCAACGCAGCCGACGGTTTTTCGACGGTGATACTGCTGCTGCTGATAATCGGCAGCATCCTTATGCTGGGCATAGGTATAATCGGCTATTACTTAAGTAAAATTTATGAAGAGATAAAATGCCGCCCGCGTTATATCATCTCACAGCGGACAGGCAACAGGCAATCGAAAGGATAATATGAGCAACCAAAGCAAACGGTGGTCCGACATACGGTCTACCCTGTATAAAAACGGCTATCTTCTTGCCGCCTTCATCATACCCGCGCTGCTGATGTACGGCTGTTACGCAACCTACGGAATGCAGCCGTACGGCGAAAAATCCGTGCTGGCACTGGATTTAAACGCGCAGTACGTTTATTACTACGACTATATCCATGACGTTATAGGCAACGGCGAGAGCCTGTTCTATTCCTGGAGCAGAAATTTGTCCGGCGAATTTTTCGGCGTTATCGGCTATTATCTTGCCAGCCCGTTCAACATTATCGTGTGGCTGTTCCCGCGAGAATCTATCACCGACGGGCTGATGTGGATGATACTCGCCAAGATAGGCAGCTGCGGTCTTATCACCGCATTGTACCTGCACAAAGGGCGCGGTCTGCAAAAAAACACCGCGGTGATATTCGCCCCGCTGTATGCTCTGTGCGCGTATATGGTGGTACAGACCATGAACCCCATGTGGCTGGACGGCGTGCTTATCTTGCCGCTGGTATGCTGGGGCGTTGACGCACTGGTAAAAGAAAACCGTTTTCGCCTGCTGGTGGGCGCGCTGATATACGCGTTTGTTACTAACTTCTACATCGGCTTTATGATAGCGATATTCACTGTGGTGTACTTTGTCGCGGCGTATTTTGCCAATGCCGACTACAGCGATAAAAAGACTGTTGCGGCGCGGTTTGTGTCAAAGGGCGCGCTGGCGGGGCTGGCGGGTGTGACTGCCGCGCTGTGCGGCAGCTTTATGCTGATACCGGTATACTATTCGCTGCAAAACGGCAAGTTTGACTTTACCGTACCCGACTACTCTCTCTCCAATAACTTTGAGCTGATAGACGTATTCAGAAAGCTGTTTGTCAACAGCTATGACACCGTCCGCATGGAGGGGCTGCCAATAATTTTCTGCGGCTCGATAACTTTAGTGTTGGCGGGCGTGTACTTCTTCAATAAAAAGATCCCCGTTGCAAAACGGCTTGCCGCCGCGGGGCTGCTGGCGGTACTGGTCGCGAGCATGTACATAAAGCCGCTGGATATGCTGTGGCACGGCGGACAGGTGCCTAACTGGCTGCCGTACAGATATTCTTTTATGATCTCGCTGATACTGGTGATATGCGCCGCGCAGGCGTTTGAAAGACTGGGACAGGTCAAGGCACGCGCGTTGGGTCTGTCCGCGCTGTTCTTTATCGCGCTGGTGATAATTTCCGAGGGGCGCGATACCTTTATCAGTACGCTCGGCACGTCGGGCAGAGAGGTGTTTGCCTCTATGTCGGTGGCGCTGCCCGCGATAATATTTATCCTTATTGCGGTATGCGCCGCGTTTGCGGTAAGAAAGACACAACGCGCCAAAAGGGCGATGTCTGCCTCGGCGGTAATTATTCTCATCGCCCTCTTCGCAGGAGAGATGAGCTTTAACACCTCCAACACCCTCACCAAGATGGATGATGATATCGTGTTCTCCACCAAGGAGAGCTATACCGACATAATCGTACCGCTGAGAGAAAAGGTGGCTGAAATAAAGGCTGACGACGACGGCTTTTACCGTATAGAAAAGACCTTCTACCGTACCGTCAACGACCCGATAGCGACGGGTATGTACGGACTTTCACACTCCAGCAGCACGCTGAACGCCAGGGCGATAAATATGCTGGGCTGTTTCGGCTTTACATCTAACGGGCATTATACCCGTTTTTCCGGCTATACCCCGCTGACCGCCGACATCTTCGGTGTAAAGTACATTCTCGGCGCGGCTAACGGACGGGATAACATAAAAGGCGACCCGTCAAAAATCACCGTCACCGAAAACCCCGACGCGCTGCCGATAGCGTATCTGTCCAATTCCGCAATAAACAGCTTAGAGCTTGACAAGGACACACCGTTTGCCAATCAGATGGCTGTACTATCCGCTATGACAGGCACCGACTGCTCCGGCATATATACCGAGATACCGGCAGGCGAGCCTATTGCGGTGGGATGCGTGCAGGGCAGCTTTGCGGACGAGCATATCGGCTTTACCGACGCAGGCTCTAACGCGTCTGTCACCTATACCGTAACAACGCCGAAGGACGGCGACGTGTATATGTACATCCCCTCCGATTACGAGCGTGAGGTGTACGTGTACGTCAACGGCTCGTACAAGGATGTGCTGTTCGAGTCGGACAACAAAAACATCAAGCTGCTGGGCAGCTTTACCGCGGGCGAAACTTTAGAAGTGCGGCTGGACTTACGCCGCAGCGACCTGTATTACAAGCAGCCGCAGTTCGCGGTATACGACCCGCAGGCAGAAACTAATGCGATAGCGGCACTTAACGCGATGAACACCGACACCACGGTTGAAAGGATCTCCGGCACCGAGGTGAAAATATCCGTCAACGCCGACACGGCGAAAACATTGTTTACCACTATCCCGTACGAAAACGGCTGGGATATATACATTGACGGCAAAAAGACTGACCCGATGACCGTGTTGAACGGCTCGCTGTTTGCTCTTAACGTGGGGTCGGGACGTCATACCGTGGAGATGAAGTTCACCCCCGCGGGCTATCCTATGGCTATATTCACCACCCTTGCGGGCATCGCGCTGTTTACGGTGATGATAACGCTGTATCAGAAATTAAGGCAGCCGATAAAATTATCGGACACGCTTGCCGAGGAGGGCGAAGGCGTCTTCCCCGAGCAGGTGTTCGAGCCTGAGGATGACGAAAACGAGCTTTACAGCGGCGAGGACGGAGAAGAACGGTTCTCAGTGCTGGAAGAGCTGTTAAACAGCAGAGAGCGAAAGGAAAAAGATGATACTGACGGTTGACGCGGGCAACGCGAATATAGTGCTCGGCGGATTTGCCGACGATAAGCTGCAATTCATCTCGCGGCTGGACACGATAGTCTCACGGACAGAGGACCAGTATGCGGTGCTGTTAAAGGACATACTCGCGCTGTACGGGCATACCCCCGACAACGTCAGCGGATGTATAATATCCTCGGTGGTGCCGCCTGTCACCGCGCGGTTAGAACGCGGCATAGAAAAAATATGCGGCGTCAAGCCGCTGGTGGTATTACCGGGACTGAAGACCGGGCTGAACATCAAGATAGACGACCCCTCCACGCTAGGCAGCGACCTTGTCTGCGCGGCGGTGGCTGCAAAATCCAAATACGCGCTGCCCTGCATTTTTGCCGACATAGGCACATGTCTGAAGATAGGCGCGATAGATAAAAACGGCGCGATGCTGGGCTGTGTAATTGCCCCCGGGATAAACACCGCGTTTGAGGCGTTGGCGGAAAAGACCGCCTCGCTGCCGCTGATAGACGCGCAGCCGGTGGAAAACATCATTGGCACCAACAGCATAGACAGTATGCGCTCAGGCGTTATCGCGGGTATGGCGTGCATGATAGACGGCATGGCAGAGCGGTTTGAGGAGATACTCGGCGCGCAGGCGACGACGATAGCCACCGGCGACAGCGCACGGTACGTCGTGCCGCTGTGCAGACGGGAGATAGTTTCTGACCCGCACCTTGTGCTGGAAGGCTTGAATATTATTTATAATAAGAATCAGAAAAAATAAAAAGGAACGATAACTATGGACAACAAACAGCTTGCCGAGCTGCTGTTCGGCGATGTAAAGACAACGGTAGATGAAATTACGGCAAAATATCCGGCGCGCACCCTGCCCGACAAGGCAGAGGTCACCCGTTTTGCCCCCAGCCCCACCGGATACATGCATATCGGCGGACTGTATGCGGCACTGATATCCTCAAAGATCGCCAAGCAAAGCGGCGGCGTGTTCTATCTGCGCCTTGAGGACACCGATAAAAAGCGCGAGGTAGAGCGCGGCGCGGACGAGATAATCAGCTCGCTGAAAAAGTTTGGCGTAGAGTTTGACGAGGGCGCGGCCGCAGACGGCGAACCTGAAAACGGCGCATACGGTCCCTACCGCCAGAGCCACCGCCGCGAGATATACCGTGCCTTTGCCAAGGACCTTGTGGAAAAGGGACTTGCCTACCCCTGCTTTTGCAGTGCGGAAGAGCTGGACGAGATACGCAAAAAGCAAGAGGCTGAAAAGCTGGATATGGGCTATTACGGCGAGTTCGCAAGGTGCCGCAATCTGACCTATGAGGAGATAGAACAGCGGGTAAAGGGCGGCGACGAGTACGTTATCCGTCTGCGTTCTCCGGGAAATGCCGAGAACAAGATAACCTGCCGCGACGTTATCCGCGGAAATATAGAAATGCCGGAAAACATCACCGACGTGGTACTGCTGAAAAGCGACGGCATACCCACCTATCATTATGCGCATGTGATAGATGATTTTCTGATGGGGACTACCACCGTTATCCGCGGTGACGAGTGGATAAGCTCTTATCCGATACACCATCAGCTGTTTACCGTCAGCGGGCTGAAAATGCCGCGCTATGCCCACATCGCCCCGATAATGAAATTAGATGGCGGCGAAAACAAAAAGCGCAAGCTGAGCAAGCGCAAGGACCCCGAGGCAAGCATCAGCTATTATGCCGAGCAGGGCTATCCCGTTGAATCAGTAATAGAGTACCTGATGACGATAGCAAGCTCCGGCTATGAGGAGTGGCGGATAAAGAACCCCGACGCCGATATATCCGAGTATAAGTTCAAGCTGGATAAGATGCCGGTCAGCGGCGCGCTGTTTGACACCGACAAGCTGAACAGCGTCAGCCGTGATGTCATCGCCAAGCTGAGCGAGCAGCAGCTGGCAGAGCTTATCACCGCGTGGGCGGCAGAGCATGACGAGACGCTGACAAAATATATAAACGACGCCCCCGAAAAGTTTGCCGACAGCATAAAGCTGTGGAAATATAACGGCAAAAAGGTAAGAAAGGACGTTGCCAAGTGGAGCGAGCTGACGGATATGTACGATTACCTGTATGTCGGCGCGCCTAAGGCCCATGACTTTGACGAAAAGATACCGCCCGAAAAGCGCAAGGAGTTTATCGACGCGTATATTGCCGCTTATGACCACAACGACGATTCGTCACAGTGGTTTGAGCGGGTAAAGCAGGTGGGCGAGCCGCTGGGCTTTTGCCCCAACATTAAAGAGTACAAGGCTGACCCCGACGCGTATGTCGGCTCGGTGGCGGACGCCTGCGGCATACTCCGCGCGGCGATAACCGGACATCTTAACTCTCCCGACCTGTACACGATAATGCAGCTGATAGGCGAGCAGGAGACGATAGAAAGACTGAAAAAAGTGTAATATAAAAACCGTACCCGATTGATCGGGTACGGTTTTTATTTAGTTATAACTTTTAAGATTCCTGCGTATCGTGTACGGTTCTGTTTTCCGCGATACTGCTCTTGAGTATTCTTATCTTGGTTCTGTCGCTGCCGGTCTCTATCAGCACGGTGTCCTCTTTTACGCTGAGCACACGTCCGATGATGCCGCCTGCGGTAACCACCTCATCGGCTACCTCAAGATTGTCCAGCATTTGCTTCATCTGCTTTGAACGCTTTTTCTCGGGTCTTATGATAAGGAAGTAGAATATCACTATCATAAGCACCAGCGGGATAAGCATTACAAGCATGCTGGCGGGGCTTGCGTCTCCGGCTGCGCCGGTGGCGGTCTGACCGCTTGATAAAATTGTAATTAAATCTGTCATTTTTATTTTCCTTTCTTTCAAAGCGGGTATATCTCCCACTGTATTTAGCTGTCTTTATAAGTATAACATATTACTGCTGTGATGTCAAATGTTCGTATGCCTAACCTACCATCACCGTATCAATACCCACACCTTGTACAATGCTCTGCATAAGGTCGGCGTCGCTGATATTGCCGCTTATACGTATGCCTATCTCGGTGCTGCCTGTTATCTTCTTTATCTCACCGATAAGCTGCGGTATCGCGCTCTGCGGGTTTTTGTTGACCTTGATTTCATTTTTGCCTGCGGTAACGGACGTGCCGAACAGCGCGGTGTCTATATTTATTATTACCTTGCAGCCCGCCGCCTTGCCTATGCTCTGCCATACCTCCGCGGTGCCGTCATAGTCGGTGACTGATGCCGCCAGCAGGTCTGCCGCGTCTATCTCGGCGTAGGACTGCGCACCCTTTGCGCCTGCGGCGCATGCCGCCAATACCTCGGCCAGACGGTCGCTTCTGTCCGCCGCCCTTACGTTGGACGGCAGCAGATTATAGTCGTAGGCTCTGAAATTGGGATACATGGTGTTTTGCAGCAGAATTACCTCAAAGCCCGCGCCTGCTATCTCGGCGGTCAGCTCGGCGAAATACTCGCCTGTCTCGCTTACCAGCGGGCTGGTCCACGGCTTGCCGCCGCGGTCTATGGAGTTATCCAGCCACATCCACCCCTCGGTCGCGCGATAGCTGGATTTGCTTATCAGGTGGGGTGTGGTGCGGTCTAACAGTGTGTTGAACGCCGCCGCGGGTTTTACGCCCGCCTCGTTGCAGGCGGAGACTATCTGCTGTAACGTCAGCTTGCCTATCAGGGCATAATCCTCCTGCGCGGTCTTTACGGTGGATTTATACAACAGCTCGCCGTCCTCGTTCTTGAGGGTGAATACTACCGTGGTGCAGCTGTCCTTTACCGAATCGAGATAATTTTTCAGTGCCTGTGCGGAATCAAGCGCGATGAGCGGTGCGACCAGCGTCACTTCCTGTACCTCGTCGGGCGTGCTTTCCACCGGCTCGTCGGTCTCCGGCGGCTGAGAGCTGTCAGAGCTCTCGCTGTCAACCGACACCGGCGGGGTCCATACCGGCTCGCTCTCCTGCGAGCTGCTCTCCGCCCGCTCGTTAAAGAAGTTTATCACCGCCGGCGCAACGGAATATCCTAAAAATATCAGCGCGCCCACAATGATAATGAGTAAAACAGCCTCCGCGACTTTTCTTCCGGTGCTTTTGCGTTTTTTATATAGATTTTTGTGATTGCGTTTTATTTTGATGCCTTTGCGTCTCATTGTGCAGATGTCTCCTTAAATATTTTTATGCGCTCGTGTTATACCCGGTAAGCGCGTAGAATGCCAATGACAGTATACCCACAAACACCAGCATTATCGGCATACCGCGAAATGCCGCAGGCACCAGCGGAGAGTTAAGGCGGTCGTTGGCGATATGCAGAAAGAACACCGCAATCATAAAGCCCGCCGAAATTCCCACGCTAAAGCCTATGTACTCTATCAGGCTGCCGTGATATACCTCGTTCAAAAACAGCGCGCCCAGCACCGCGGCGTTGAACACCGACAGATGAACGTACTTTCTTATATTCTTGAACAGCTTGGGCATAAATCTCCAGATAAGCAGGAGACTGCCCGTATATACTACGCTGATTATACCCATATATATCAGCGGCATTACTATATGATACCATACCTCATCGCCCAAGGCGCTGTCTATCCAATAGGTGATAAAGCTGGATACGACGGTGACGTACAGTATGCCCAGCCCCAGCCCTATCATATTTCCGACCTTGCGCGAGGCGTAGAACGCCACGCTGGTGCCCAGCGCGCGGGCAAATATAGCGTTTTCCACGAACATCGCCGCCATCGCGGTGACGATAAACGCTGTCAGCGTCTCCATACGACCGTCCCCTTTCTTTTAATTCGGAATTGTGAATTTTACTGTTTATTTTTAAGTTCTTCCATTTGCTTTATCCGGCGATTTCTGGCGAAGTTATAGAACGCGCGGAACGCGCCCGCCATTATTCCCACCATTATAAATCCGCCGAACGGCGCCTCAAACGCGGTGACGTTAAGCTCTGCCAGTTTTGTGCCACCGATGCTGCCGACGGTTATCAACTCTCTCAGCGCGCCGACCGCGGTGCATACCGCGCCGAAGCCCACCGTAAAGAAAAACACGTCTATCATCATCTCGCCGCGCTTTCTTAAATAAAAGCGGCTCTCCGTCTTGGAGAATATCAGCGAGTTGGTTATCAGCAGCGGCATATATATTCCCAGCAGCTCTACGGTGCGGGGGAATATATTTTCCAGCATTATCACCGTCGGGATATAAATTATCGAGCCGACCAGCGCGAACATTATTACCCTCAGCGTATACACTATCTTTTTAGGCACGAACGAGCAGAAAAATATCGTCAGCATCGAAATGACCGTAAACGCTATCGCCAGCACCGCACCCTTTTTCAAATTAGTCGCGGCAATTACCACCGGCGCGGTAACGATGCCGGTCATAAGCACGACGTTTTGCTTTGCCAGTCCGTCCAGCAGACTGCGGTTAAGCTTAAATGTCTTCTTCTCTTTCAGCTTCTTCAGCTGGGGTGTCTGCTGTGCCACTGTCGCTCGCCTGCCTTTCCTTACCCGCGAAACGTTTTCGGAAAAACTCCGCGGCGTCCTTTAGACTGAATACCTTTTTGCGTTTTACCTTTGTTACCCTGCTGTCTATCGCCGGCATATTATAATTTACCGGCTCGATGATTATCTCCTGCGTGTCGGTCAGCTCGGGCGTTTTGCCCTGCTTTACGCTCTTAGAGATACGCTCGTACGAGCTGAGGTTTTCTTTAAGATATACCGCCAGCCGTTTTATACCTGTTATTATATTGAACCACAACCGGTCAAGATACAGTGACAGCGCGTTCACCACCAGCAGTGAGAACACGAACACGCCCTCTATCTGTGCGGTCTGCCTGAATATCGTGGTTATCAGCCCGAGCAGCACCCCGTACAGCAGCCGTCCGCCGCCTGTCAGCGGTAGCGTCTGCGGGTCGTTGGCAAGGAAAATAAAGCCGAATAATGTAAACCCGCTGATAAACAGGAACACTACTTCCTCGCCCGACGGGTTGATAAGATAGGTCATGCCTGCCATTACGCCAATGCCGCCCACCGTCGCAGACAGCGAGATGCTCCTGCGGCAGATAAGGCATATCGCGCTGACTGCCAGTATCAGTATATGGGTGGTGCCCATCGGTCCGGAGAAATTGCCCATAAGTATCTCCAGCGGAGACAGCGCGGGCATTGCGCCGGTCTTTATAAAATAGCTTTCTATCCCGTTTGCCAGTACCGCGCCGCTTGTATCAAACAGCTCCAGACCCGCCGGAGAGGACGGATACAGCAGCACCTGCTGAGGATAACACATTATCAAAAACGCGATAGAAACCGCGGCGGGGTTAAATATATAATTATCCTTTCCGCCGAAAATATGCTTGACCGTTATCGCCAGCACCGAACCCAGCGCAACTACATAGTAAGGCACGCTGGCAGGCAGCATCAGCGACAGGGCCAGTCCGTACGCCACCGTTGACCAGTCGCGGATACCGTATTCCTTTTTCGACAAAAAGCAGCCTATCATATCGGTAAGTATACAGCATACCACCGACACCGCGCATACCATCAGCGACCGCACACCGTATCGGCAGAATGCCATAACGGTAACAGCCAGCATAAATAATATCTGGTCGCCGTATATGCTGCGCGGCTTGCGCAGCTTTTTACGCGCCGCCTCTGTCGTCATCAGAAACGGTGCGTCATCTATTTTTTTAAGAAGCTCGTCGTTTGTCATCGAAAAACTTCCCCTTCCTTATGCGGAGGTTAAGCTTGCCTTAACGCATCCGCCGCCTTTTTCATGTCCTCTGCCCCAAACAGATATGTACCCGCCACCAGCACATCGGCACCCGCCGATTTTACGACCTTTGCGGTGGCGGCGTTTATTCCGCCGTCTACCTCTATCTTTATATCAATGTTGTTTTCATTGCAAAATTCGCACAGCACCCGCACCTTTTCGGCGCACTCCGTGCGAAAGCTCTGTCCGCCGTAGCCCGGCTCGACAGTCATCACCAGCACCATATCGCACAGCGGCAGGTATTCGTACACTTGCTCGACCGGCGTGTCCGGCTTTACCGACAGTCCCGCAGACATACCCAGCCGCCTTATCTCGGCAAGATTTGCGGCGGTGTCGCCGCCGCTCTCGATATGTATCGTCAACATATCGCTGCCCGCCTTTGCAAACAGCGGGATAAGCCGCGTCGGGTCTGCCACCATAAGGTGGGTGTCGAAATACAGCCTGCTTATCGGACGAAGCGCCTTGACAACATTGTTGCCGTAGGTAATGTTATCCACAAATACGCCGTCCATAACATCTATATGCAGCCACTCTATACCCGCCAAGGCAGTCCGCGCCAGCTCGTCCGAGAGCCGGGATAAATCGCTTGCCAGCATGGAAGCGGAAATGATAACATCCATCTTTCTTTCGTCCTTTTCTTTATTCAGAGCGTATTTATACATTATAATGATACAACATAACGGACAATTCGTCAAGTAATCTCGGAAGAATTTTGCGCTTTTTCTGCCTATTTTACAAAAAAGACGGCGGATTTTACCTAAAAGTTAGACAAAGTTTGTGCTGCCAAAATGCGTAATTAAAAATTGCGCGTATAAATCCCCAAAAACTGTTAAAAATAACCCTAAGTAAAGGTGTAAGACACCTGCAAACCCATGAAAGGAAGATAATCATGAAAAAAATAAAATTTGCCGCCTTTAAGAGCTTTATGAAAGGCAGAGGGTTCATCGGCGCGCTGTGTCTCAGCGTGGTTGCGGTCGCTATCGCAACATATGTCGCATACGACAGCACCCTGCGTGAAATAACCTCTCAGCAGAGCTTTAACACCGAGCAGGTAAACAACCCGGTATCTGGCGTCCCGAAAGAGGAAAGCAGCACCGACGAGACGTCTGAGGACAAAGACGCCGTGATACAGGACAACAGCAGCGACACCTCTGACAATAAGGACAGCGTACCCCCGCCTGAGGACGAGCCGACCAATAACTTTATCAGCACTCCGTCCGCGCGGATGATGCCGGTAGAGGGAGAGATAATCAACCCCTACAGCGGCGGCGAGCTGGTAAAGAGCGAGACGCTGGGTGTATGGAAGACCCATGACGGAATAGACATTGCCTGTGATGAGGGCAGCTCGGTAAAGGCTGCCGCAGCAGGTAAGGTCACCCAGATACGCAACGACCCACTGTGGGGCGTGTGTGTGGTGATAGACCACTATGACGGTTATCAAGGCTTTTATTACGGGCTGGACAAGCAGCTGGAGGTAAACGAGCAGCAGGAGATAGACGCGGGCGAGATTATCGGCAAGACCGCCCCGTTTGACTGCGAGTCAAAGCTGCCGCCGCACCTGCACTTCGGCATGAAGTTCAGCGACAAGTGGATAGACCCGGCAGAGTTTATTGGATAGAAAAATCGCCCCGTGTGGGGCGATTTTTTACTTTCTTCCTGCAATGGATATGCGGTTTATCGCGCGTTTTAGCTTGAACTCCGCGATATCCAGCTTGCGCTGGTCGTCCTTGTATTGGCGGAGATGCTCTTCGGCGGTCTCGCGGGCGCGCTCGGCGCGGGCTACGTCTATCTCGTCCGCCCACTCGAACGACTGGGCAAGTATCGTGGTCTTTTCGTCGGTCACCTCGACAATGCCGGAGGATACCGCGCCTATGCGGTCGGCGCCCTCCGCGGTCTTTATCTTCGCCTGACCTATGCCCAGTGCAGCTACATACGGCTCGTGATGGGCAAGTATGCCCTTGTCACCTACGGTGGTGCGGACGATCACGCTTTGCACCTCGCCGTCATACAGCACCCGCTCGGGCGTTAATATTTTAAGTCTGAATGGTGTCATACAGCATACCTTTCAAATCAGTTTGACGCTTCTTTCTTAGCCTTTTCTACAGCCTCGTCGATAGTGCCGACAAACA
Source organism: Eubacterium sp. (assembly GCA_022511265.1). Lineage (GTDB taxonomy): Bacteria > Bacillota > Clostridia > Oscillospirales > Ruminococcaceae > Ruminiclostridium_E. Next base: position 53,047 of record JAFLRX010000010.1, read on the forward strand.
GGAACGCCGACTCAGGCAGGTCGTCATGCTTGCCCTCGATAATTTCCTTAAAGCCGCGGATAGTCTCTTTAAGCGGGACGTACTTGCCCTCCATACCGGTGAACTGCTCTGCCACCGAGAACGGCTGAGAAAGGAAACGCTGTATCTTTCTCGCTCTTGCTACCGTCAGCTTGTCGTTGTCGTCCAGCTCGTCCATACCGAGTATCGCGATAATGTCCTGTAGCTCGTTATAACGCTGTAATATCGACTGTACCTCGCGCGCCACCTGATAATGCTCTTGTCCCACTATTTCGGGGGTAAGTATTCTGGAGGTAGAATCCAGCGGGTCAACCGCGGGGAATATACCCATTGAAGATATGTTTCTCGATAATACCGTGGTCGCGTCCAGATGCGCGAAGGTGGTCGCGGGCGCGGGGTCGGTCAGGTCGTCCGCAGGAACGTATACCGCCTGTACCGATGTGATAGAGCCCTTCTTGGTAGAGGTGATACGCTCTTGCAGCGCGCCCATCTCGGTCGCCAGCGTCGGCTGATAACCAACCGCCGACGGCATACGTCCGAGCAACGCGGACACCTCAGAGCCCGCCTGTGTAAATCTGAATATGTTATCTATGAACAGCAGCACGTCCTGTCCCTCTTTATCGCGGAAATATTCCGCCATGGTAAGACCGGACAAAGCGACTCTCATTCTCGCTCCGGGCGGCTCGTTCATCTGTCCGTACACCAGCGTTGTCTTTTCGATAACGCCGGACTCTTTCATCTCGTTGTATAAGTCGTTGCCCTCACGGGTACGCTCGCCGACACCGGTAAATACCGAAAGTCCGCCGTGCTGCTTGGCAATGTTGTTTATCAGCTCCATGATAAGCACCGTCTTGCCTACGCCCGCACCGCCGAACAGACCTATCTTACCGCCCTTTAAGTACGGCGCGATAAGGTCAACGACCTTGATGCCGGTCTCCAGCACCTGTGTAGAGCCTTCCTGCTCTTCAAAGCCGGGCGCCTTACGGTGTATCTCCCACTTTTCCTCGGTCTCGGGCTGGGGCTGGTTGTCTACCGCTTCGCCCAGCAGGTTGAATATTCTGCCCAGCGTCTCCCGTCCTACCGGTACCTTTATCGACGCGCCGGTATCTATCGCGGGTATGCCGCGGACAAGTCCGTCGGTGCTGCCCATCGCGATGCAGCGGACAATATCGTCGCCGATATGCTGCGCCACCTCCGCGACCAGCTTTCTGCCGTCATACTCAATTTCTATGGCGTTAAGCAGGTTGGGCAGATGCTCGGGTTCAAAGCGGATATCCAGCACCGCTCCGATTATCTGCACGACCGTTCCTGTGTTCTGTGCCATCAGACTACCGTTCCTTTCCTAAATTACAGCGCATTCGCGCCGGATACTATTTCATTCAGCTCGTTGGTTATCTTCTCCTGACGCGCGCGGTTATATTGCAGCGACAGTGTGTCTATCATTTCCTGCGCGTTGTCGGTCGCGTTTTCCATCGCGGTGCGGCGCGCGCCTAATTCCGACGCGTAGGATTCGTTCACCGCGCAGACCAGCAGACTGGTCACCATACGCGGGATTATTCTGCCGAATACCGCCTCAGGCGAGGGGTCGTAGTTCGCGCTTGCCCTGTTCGGCTTGTCAAGGTTGCCTACAGGCGCCACTATCGGCAGCACCGGCATGGACAGCGCGTTCTGCACCAGCGGTGACACAAACTGCGTAAAGAACAGCCGTATCTCGTCTACCTCTCCGGCTAAGAACATATCCACCGCCGTCTGCGCGATATCAGCCGCGTCAGCGACCTTTATGTACTCCGACAGCCCCGGATACTCCGCGATAACGTCATATCCTCGTTTGCCGAAAAACTCTATCGATTTCTTGCCGATAGCGATTATCCTCGGCTTTGCCCCGTCGCCGTATGCTGAATCCGCCAGCTTCAGGATATTGGAGTTATATCCGCCCGCCAGACCGCGGTCGCCCGCAATGACGATGTACAGACGGTTTTTTATCTCCCGCTTCTTGGTGTATATCGTGTCCAGCCCGCGCGCCTCGCCCGCGGTACGGCACATCAGCGCGTACAACTCGTCAAAGTACGGTCTTGCTTCCTCCGCCCTTGCCTTTGCTTTTCTCAGCTTTGAGGAAGCCACCAGCTCCATAGCCTTAGTGATCTGCATGGTGGATTCCACGCTTTTCACTCTGCGCTTTATATCTTTCATATTGCCGGAAGCCATGCGATCACCTCCTGACTTTATATCTCGTCGCCGTCAATGTACTTCGTCCTGCCGAACAGATAATCCAGCACAAACAGCGCCAGCGTTGCCGCCGATATAGTAACGGCAACTATGCTTAATACAAAAGCAGCCTTTTTCATTTGTAATAATCATACTTCCGAAGGAAGTATGCCTCCTCTTTTTGGATTTGTGTGGTTTTGCGCAGCAAAATTGACGGCAGTGCCGTCAAAGCACAAATTCAAAGTTTTAAAAAGATATTTTTAAAACACAACCTCACTATACGAACAATTATACCCACTTACCCGCAAACTCGGACAGCGCCTCTTTCAGCTTTTCCTCGTTTTCGGGGCTGAGTACCTTGTCGTTTCTTATACCCTCGGTAATTTCGGGATATTTTTCGTCTATATGTTTATAAAGCTCTCTCTCAAACTCTGCTACATCCGACAGCTTTACGTCCTTAAGATAGTTGTTGATGACCGCATAGATAATGATTATCTGATGCTCAACAGCGATAGGTGTATTCTGCGGCTGTTTCAGCACCTCAACTATCCTCTCGCCCTTGGCAAGACGCTCTTTGGTGTCCTTGTCAAGGTCAGAGCCGAACTGGGAGAACGCCTGTAACTCTCTGAACTGGGAGTAATCCAGCTTCAGCGTACCCGCTACCTTCTTCATCGCCTTTATCTGCGCGCTGCCGCCGACACGGGAAACCGAAATACCGGGGTTTACCGCCGGGCGCACACCCGCATGGAACAGCTCTGTCTCTAAGAATATCTGTCCGTCGGTGATGGAGATGACGTTGGTGGGGATATACGCCGATACGTCGCCCGCCTGGGTCTCGATTATCGGCAGAGCGGTCAGAGAACCGCCGCCGTACTCGGCGTTAAGGTTTGCCGCACGCTCTAACAGTCTTGAGTGCAGATAGAATACGTCACCGGGGAACGCCTCACGTCCCGGCGGACGCTTTAACAGCAGCGACAGCGCACGGTAAGCGACCGCGTGCTTGGACAGGTCGTCATATACGACCAGCACATCCTTGCCCTGCTCCATAAAATACTCGCCCATCGCACAGCCGGAATACGGCGCAATGTACTGTAACGGCGCCAGCTCGCTTGCCGCAGCGGCAACCACTACGGTATAATCCATAGCGCCCTCTGCCTTCAGCTGCTCTACCACGCTTGCCACCGTGGACGCCTTTTGTCCGATCGCGACATATATGCAAATTACGTTTGTTTTCTTCTGATTGATTATGGTATCCACCGCGATGGCGGTCTTACCTGTCTGACGGTCGCCGATGATAAGCTCACGCTGGCCTCTGCCTATCGGTATCATAGAGTCTATCGCCTTGATACCTGTCTGCAAAGGCACATTTACCGGCTCTCTGGTGATGATGCCGGGCGCTATCTTTTCTATCGGGCGGGTCTCTGTTGACAGTATCGGGCCCTTGCCGTCTATCGGCTGACCCAAGGGGTTTACTACTCTGCCCAGCAGCTCGTCCCCGACAGGGACTGCCACTACCGCGCCTGTACGCTTTACGGTGTCGCCCTCTTTGATGTCGTCGTCCTCGCCGAGCATTACCGCGCCGACAAAGTCCTGTTCAAGGTTCATCGCCATGCAGCGTACGCCGTTTTCAAATTCAAGCAGCTCGTTAAGCATACACTTTTCCAGTCCGTGTATGCGCACGATGCCGTCACCGACTGTTACTACAGTGCCGGTGTCCTCCAGCCGCAGCTTTGAACTGAAATCCTTTATACGGGATTTTATTATCCCGGTTATTTCATCCGGTCTAAGATCCACTTCAAGCTCTTCCTTTCCTGTTTATTCGATAATGCCTGCGATCTCGCCGCGCAGCTGTTCAAGGCGCGACCTTACGCTGCCGTCGATACGGGTACCGCCGCAGTTTATCATCACGCCGCCTATTATCGAGGGGTCGGTCTTGAGCTGTAAGGTTACCTTTTTGCCCGTGACCTGCTCCATTTTTTGCTTTATCTTTTCCACAGTCTCGTCCGAGAGTGCCGCCGCCGATACCACCTCGACATCCGCCAGCCCGTTATAGTCGTTGTACAGGGCGGTAAAATACTCGGTAATGCTGCCCAGCCTGTCGGCACGACCGTTCTCGGTCAGCACCAGCAGGAAATTAAGCAGATATTCATGCACCCGTCCCGAAAACGCTTCTTCTATCACCGCGCGCTTGTCGGCGTCGCTGACTGTCGGCGCTTTCAGCAGCTTGATAAGCTCGGGGGTATCGGCAAAGATATCCCGCACACCCTTCAGCTGCTCAAATATCTCGCCCAGCGACCCTTTCGCCTCGTCGGTAACAAGAGTGAATAAAGCGTCGCCGTATACTTTATCGACTGACGCCATATCAGCTCTCCTTTCCGATACGCTCAAGCTCTGCGGAGATTATACGCTCGTTGTCCGCCGCGCTTATCTCCTTTTCGGCAACCTTTGAAGCCGCGGCTATGACCATATCCGCTATCTCTTCCTTTATCTCGTTGATCGCGCGCTTTTTCTCGCGCTCGATGCTTTCCTCGGCGCGCTGCTTTATGGTGGCAGCCTCGGCGTTCGCCTCGGCAACTATCTCGTCGCCGCGCTGCTGGGCGCGCTTGGTCGCGTCGGACAAAATACGCCCCGCCTCTTCCTTAGACTGCTCGAGACGCTGCTCGTACTCCGCCTTTACCGCCTCTGCCTCTTCCCGTGCCTTTTGCGCGTCGTCCATGTCCTTGTTGACCGCCTCAGCGCGCTGGTCGAGTATCTTGCAGACCGGCTTGTGAAGAAAGAAGAAATAAATAAGTACGATTATACCCGTGTTTATCAGGGTGAAGATTATCGTGTTCGGGTCTATGTTCACCAGCGAGAATGTCGGCTGTTCAGCCACCGTCTCGGCCGCCTCGGACGCTGCCGTTATCAGAGAAAGAATGTCCATTCCTCTCGCTCCCTTTCTGATGTATTAAATTATTGAAGCTGTCCCATAAACGGGTTAGCGAACATCAGAAGAAGCGCGATTACCAGCGAATAAAGACCGGTCGTCTCCGCAAGCGCGTCACCGATTATCATGGTTCTTGTTATCGCGCCGGACGCCTCGGGCTGTCTGCCGATAGCCTCTACCGCCTTGCTGCCGCATATACCCTCGCCGATACCGGGGCCAAGTCCCGCTATCATAGCCAGTCCCGCGCCGATAGCCGACGCACCCAGTACGATTGCCTGTGATAAGTTCTCCATAACAGTTCCTCCTGTTTTTACATTAAGTCAGCGCATAACGCTTTATTACCTTATATTTTCTCCCTATAAAGGGGATTTGACTAATTTATTCGCATTCCGCCATAGAAACGTACGCCATAGTCAGCGTGCAGAAAATGTATGCCTGTATAAATGACGAGAAAAGGTCAAAATACAGCGACAGTATCGCCGGTACGCCTATCGAGGCAAGCCCGTCGGCGACATTGCCCAGCGCGAAATAGATAAGCCCTCCGACTACCGAGCCGGCAAGGATATTCGCAAAGTGACGTAAGGACTGGGATACCGGGTTTGCTATCTCGCCGATTATGTTGAACGGCAACATGAACGGCATCGGCTCGATAAACCCCTTGAAAAAGCCCTTTATTCCGCCTGTCTTCAGCTTGTTGCGCTGGGTGAGTATAAATGTAATGATACCCCAGGTCGCCACCACCGACAGGTCAGAGGTCGGCGCGCGCAGCCCCAGCAGGCCCATCAGACTGGATATCAGCGACATACAGAACAACGCACCTATGTAGGCGGTGTACTTTTTGTACTTTACGCCCATCGTGTCGTTTACCATTCCGCGGAAAAAGCCTACTATATATTCCGCCGCCATCTGCCGGCGTGAGGTCGCCCTTACTTTAAGATTGCGCCCGAGTATGAAGAACACCACCGCGAGGATAACCATTACCAGCCACTGCACCACAATGCTTTCGCTGATGATTACCTCCCAGCCGCCGATGTTGAAGCTCAGCGACTGTAACGGTCCTTCTACCGTAAACTCGGCGGCAACATTTATCAGTCCGCTAAGTTCCTGCATATCCGTCAATCCTTTCTCTCAAAAAATAACGCGTCCGCCGTGTACCCTATCTTCGGCACAAACAGCGGTATCACCGCTGTCAGCGGGTTTATCAGCTTGAAATACATCAATACTCCAAGTATAATGAACATCAATATATACCTTACGGCATACGTCCCGTTCATGGACAGCCGCGCGGTCTTTTCGTTCATATGCGCGACATTCTGGCAGCTGACCGCAAGGCTGAAAAAGCTTGCCGCCGACACCAGCGTCCCCGCCGCCGCACCGGTAAACAGAGTATAATCTCCGCCGCTGAAAATGCAGACCGCCGCCGACACCGCGGATATCAAACCGAGTATTATGATATAATACGGCAAAAGCGCCTTCAGCTCCTTTGCCGCAAGATCATATCGTTTAAGAAATTTATTTATCATCGTAGTAGTCGTTATCACGGCGGCGATGCACCGCGAGCTTTTCTTCATCGTCCTTGGCGTACATCTTGACTACTTTCATAAGGTAGTTGGCAGTGCCGGACACCATAGTAAGCAGTCCCAGCAGCACGCAGACTATCATCAGCTGCTTTGGCAGCCCCAGCGCGTCTATCAGCGCGCTGCCGCCCCAGATGAACACCAGCAGCGGAACTATCACAAGAAAGCCTATCTGTCCTACGACTGCGTACACCCTCAGCGGGTGGTCTTTTTTATCCATCAATACGCGAGCTTTTCCAGCAGCCACACGCCGTTCGCCTTCATCATGGTGACGGTGACGGTCTTGGTGCCTGCGCCGCTCTCATCGGAGGTGCTTTCGGTGCTGCTGTTGGCAGAGCCGACAGTCGCCGAGCCGCCCGCGCCGTCATCTGCGGCAAGCTCGATGGTTATATCACATTCGGTATTGGATTTCGGCAGCAATGTCACATTGATGTTGGTCCAGCTATAGCCGTATTCCAGCCCGATAAAGTTGCCGTCCTTGTCGATGCACTTTTCGTTGACGCCCAGCGTGCCGTCCTCTTGGTCGGCAAACACCGCGCCCGCATCACCGAGGTTGGTGAGTATGCGCTCTGCCTCTTTTTCCACAAAGGTGTCTTTTACCAGCGTCTCCAAGTCCGCCATGCTCTTGTATGTGTCGCTGGAGACGGTGTACAGCCCGTCGTCCGGCTTGTTGTTGTACGGCTCGCTCTCGTGGGGCAGTCCGTACTGTAAAAATACTCTGAACACCTCGCAGTTGTTTTTAACAAGCCGTGTGGCGTTCTGGTTCATTTCCTCGTTTACCTCGTCGCTGGGGATAAATTTACCGGGTGTGTTCTGCTGCACCTCGTTCTGCGACATCTGATAGAGTAAAAACAGCGTGGTGGCAAGTGCCAAAGCCGCTATAACTATGGTAATTATAGTTGCCGCCGTGTTCTTTTTGCTCATCGGGTCGACCATTCCTTTCCGAATATAGCTCAATGCTGCATTACTGCAGCAAAAATTTCAATATACATTAGCTATTATACACCATTTAAAGGAGAAATTCAAGGGTTTTGGGGAAATTTTCATCTATTATTCAAAGATATATACGGTGCGAAGATTTTATTTGACAATGCTCTTTTAATATGATAAAATTATTATGATTAAACAATATTTTCTACTCGTATCATAAAAGGAGCACCGATATTATGAAAAAGCTATTACGTCTCTCGGCAATAACGCTGTGTCTGTCGCTGTTTGCGTCGCTTGCCGCCCCGGCTGTGTTTGCCGAGGAGGACGACGATTACGGCGATGAAAGTCAAATCAGCGAAGAAGCGCCCGCCGATGACGATAATGACGATAATGACGATGACGACGATGATGATTACGACCAAGACTACAGCAGCGGCTTTGACCCCGACAAAGACACGGTATGGAGCGAGGCTGTGTATATGGTCAACATCGACACCGGAGACGTTGTATATAAGAAAAACGAGAACAAGAAAATGTACCCCGCGTCCACCACTAAGATAATGACCGCGATAATCGCATTGGAGGCTGTACGCGACTGGAACGAAAAGGTAGAAGTGCCGTACGAGTGCTTTGACGAATTTTACAGCGGCGACCCCAACAAATCGGACGTATCAAATGCGGCGATAGAGCCATTGCAAAGCAATCTGTCCTATAAGGACTGTATATATGCGCTTATGCTGCCCTCCGGGTGCGAGGCGGCAAACATCCTCGCCTACAACATCGGCAAAGGGGATATGAATAAATTCTTCGATATGATGAACGCCAAGGCGAAAGAAATAGGCTGCACCGGCACCAATTTTTCCGACGCGCACGGACTTTTCGAGCCGGAAAACTACACCACAGTCAAGGACATGTATCTGATAACAAAGTACGCGCTGGATAATCTCCCCCGCTTTACCGAGGTGTGCGGCACCTACGAATACAAGATGCCTGCCAACGACGCAAACCCCGACGGCTATTACATCTACAGCACCATATCGCTGATAAACCCCGCCAGCATGTATTATTACGAGGGCGCTTACGGCATAAAGACCGGTACTACCGACCAGTCTGGCAGATGCCTTGTATCGGCGGCAAAAAAGCAGTTCAACTATGTGATAGTGTCGATGGGCGCGCCGTTATATGACAGCGAGGGCAACTATTACGACGACTGGTACTCGATGGTGGACCACAACAATCTTTACGACTGGGCATTCGACACCTTTGCCATGATGACGGTGGTCAACAAAGAAGACAGGATAACCGAGGTAGAGGTAAAATTCGGCGAGAACGCGTCGCATGTAGTTATCTCTCCCGAATCGGATTTCACCGCCCTGCTGCCCAAAAACATCGACCAGAGCAATATATTAAAGACCTTCACCAAATATGACGAGGTCACCGCGCCGGTGGCACAGGGCGACATACTCGGTGTAATGGACGTAAAGTACCGCGGCGAGACGATAGCGACCCTTAACCTTGTGGCTAACAGCGACGTGGTGCTGTCGCAGGTGGATTTTTATATCGAGCGTATCAAGGTGCAGATGGGTCAGACATGGTTTCAGGTGTCGGTGACGGTTTTCGTTATATTCGTGATATGCTTTATCGTCTTCCGCTCGGTGGAAAACGCCCAGCGCCGCAAGGCAGCCGAAAAAGAGAAAAAGCGGTTTGAAAACTACGCCGCAAATAAAAAGCACAAATGATAACGATAAACCTGATATGCGTCGGCGGACTGAAAGAGGACTATTTCCGCGCGGCAAGCAAGGAATACGAAAAGCGGCTGGGCACAATGTGTAAGCTGACGGTGACCGAGATACCGCCCGCCCCGCTGCCGCAAGAGCCGTCCGACGCGCAGATAGCCGCCGCGCTGGAAAAAGAGGCGGAGCTGATAAGCAAAAAGCTCGCGGCAAACGCGGTGACATACGCCATGTGCATAGAGGGCAAGCAGCGCGGCAGCGAGCAGCTGGCCGCCGAATTTGAGCGGTACGCGATAGGCGGCAAAAGCGCGTTCAACTTCATTATAGGCAGCTCTTACGGGCTCGCTGAGCGGATAAAGTCGGCGGCTGACCTGCGGCTGTCGATGTCGGAGATGACCTTTCCGCACAGGCTGGCACGAATAATGCTGTTAGAGCAGATATACCGCGCGTTGTCCATCAACGCGGGGAGCAAGTATCATAAATAAAGGCTGTCGCTTGGCGACAGCCTTTATTAGTGAATAGTGAATAGTTGTGGTGTGCCGCGCTGTAAGCGCGGCACTGATTTTAATATTTCATCAACAAAAATGCTTGCCCTTGAGGGGAAATCTTTTTTCACATAACATAAAGCTATATAGATCCCCTCCGGTAATTTAACGGGAGGGGATTTATAATGTCTATTTTCTTAAATCTTTGATTACAAGTGAAATGTTTTTGAGCTCTTTAGGAGAAAGCGCCTTTAGGTCGCTGATTACATCACTTAGCTCTTTGGGGACTTCACTGTCTGTGTCAAAGAATTCCATAGGAGTTATATCAAGATACTGACAGATATAAAAGAATGTTGCCATAGACGGAAGATTGTTTTTGTTTTCTATATTGTTAATATATCCTGCGCTTTGACCGAGCGACAAGCTCATGTCACGGGCAGATACGCCTTTCTGTGTTCTTAATTGCGCCAGCCGCTGAGCAAGAAAATTTTCCCAATCCAAATAAGTCACCACCATACATAGTCTTTATATAATTGTACAATACAAAAATTTATTTTTATTCATTTATACTAGTAATATTTGTTGACATATCCTGTTTGACTATGTATAATTATATTAAATATCAGATTTAACTATAAAGGCGGTGTATAACCATGTCAATAAAATCTTGTGCTTTTATCGGGCAACGTAAAGTCGAATACACCCAACATCTTAAGGATCTTTTGCAGTTTACATTGGAATTTCTGATAGATGACGGCATAACAGAATTTTATTCCTGCGGTGAGCCGGGCGGGATATATTTTGTGCGGCAATGGTGATAAAGCTGCGCGAAAAATATCCACATATACAGCTGCATATGCTGCTCCCCTGCTCAAAGGATAAACAGACCGCAGGATGGTGGAGCTGCGAAAAAGAGCATTATTATCGGATAATTAACCATGCAGACAGTGTGGAATATGTCTCAGACCGCTATCGTATCGGTTGTATAAAAAAGCGAAATGCCCGCCTTATAGAGCTGGCGAGCATATACGTTTGCTATTATGATGAAGACCGCACAGGCGGTCGAACAGAGCATATCATGCGAATGGTACGAAGAAACGGCTTGCATATCTTTAATCATATGTAAAACCCCTCTCGCAAATGCGGGAGGGGTTTAACTTTTTATTCTTCAGTTGCTTCTTCTGCGGGAGCCTCCTCAACAGGAGCTTCTTCCTTCTTCTTGCGGGTGCGCTTGGGCTTGGGTGCCTCTTCTTCGGCAGCCTCAGCAGCTTCCTCCGCGGGAGCCTCTTCAGCGGGAGCTTCCTCTTCCTTTTTCTTGCGGGTACGCTTGGGCTTGGGCGCTTCTTCCTCAGCAACCTCTGCGGGAGCTTCTTCTACAGCAGCTTCCTCTGCAGCCTCTTCCTCGGGAGCGTCCTCAACGGGGGCGTCCTCCAGCAGTACGCGGATAGACAGGCTTATGCGGTTAGCTTCGCTGTTTATCTCGATTATCTTAACCTTTACCTCGTCGCCTACCGTAAGTACCTGTGCAACGTTGTTGATTCTCTCATTGGATACCTGAGAGATATGGATAAGACCGTCAACACCGGGGATAATCTGAGCGAACGCGCCGAACGGAGTGATGCTTACTACCTTGGCGTCAATCACGTCGCCCTCGGCATATTCCTGCTCGAACTTGAGCCACGGGTTGTCCTCGTCCTTCTTGCAGCCGAGCGATACTCTCTTCTTGTCGGGGTCGAAGCTCTTTACGAATACATCCAGCTTGTCGCCGATGTTTACTATCTCCTTGGGATGCTTGATACGGCTCCAGGTAAGCTCGCTGGAATGAACCATACCGTCCACTCCGCCGAGGTCTACGAATACGCCGTAGCTCTCAATGGACTTAACTTCGCCGGTGAACTTCTGTCCAACCTCGATGTTCTCCCAGAATGCGGCTCTCTTGGCGTCTCTTTCTTCCTTGTTTACCATTCTGATAGAGCCGACTACTCTGCCTCTTGCCTCGGTCACCTCAATAACCTTGAAACGAACCTTGGTCTTGAGCAGGTTGTCCAGCTTGCCTTCTCTCGGTACGCCGGTCTGAGACGCGGGGATAAATACTCTCGTGCCGTTTGCCGCAACGATTATGCCGCCCTTTACCACAGCGGTAACGTCGCCCTCTACAGTCTCGTTCGCCTCCATAGCGGCGGACATCTTCTCAACGCCCAGTACGCTGTCAACTCTCTTCTTGGAAAGAGTAACAACACCCTCTGCGTCGTTGATAGAGGTAACTATAGCGTCTATCTCGTCGCCTACCTTAACAACGTCCTCAGGCTTGTCGTTGGGGTTCTGCGACAGCTCGTCTGCCGGTATATAGCCGGAATGCTTGGTGCCGAGGTCAACAACCGCTTCATTGCTGTTGACAGCCACGACATATGCCTTGACCCTGTTCCCTATATATACTTTTTTGAAGGTCTTGTCGACCTCCGCCATGAAGTCAATGTCTTCATCTTTGATGATTTCGCTCATAATACTATGAACCTCCTTTATTATGTAGGCGGGGGTGGATGCCCCTGCCGTAATGCCGATATTGCGTGTGCCGCCGCCTTTTTCCTCGGTCAGCAGCAGCCGCACAGCGGCTTTATCAATATCACTGCCGCGCTGCACGAATAAAACGGGACAGTGTTTTTGACATATCTGCGCCAGCTTTTGTGTGTTGCTGGAGTTTTTTCCGCCCGCCACTATCATAAGCGACGCCTCGGCGGACAGCCTTTCCGCCTCTTCCTGACGTTCAGCCGTTGCACTACATATTGTATCAAAAATACTTATATTTGTATAGTGTTTTCTTGCGATTTCTTGAAAAGATTTCCACTTTGCTGAATTAAATGTGGTCTGGGCAACCATTGTTAGTGCATTTTGCCCAACAGTTTTCATCTGTTTCAGCAGGTCTTCAAGCTCGTCCGCGCTTTGTACGGCGGTGACCTTACCGGGGTCGGAACAATGTCCGATTATCCCTTCTACCTCGGGGTGGGCCGCGTCTCCCGCGATGATAACGTACCCCTCCGCCTTTGCCACGATACCGTGTATCTTCTTGACGAACGGGCAGGTCGCGTCAATATAGGGATAGCCCTTTTCTTCTATATAATCGGTCACCCTTGCGGGGACGCCGTGCGAGCGTATAATCAATGTGCCTTTCGCCCCGTCCGGGCTGTCGGCGGTCATTATGCCGAGACCGTTCAGCCGGGCTATCTCCGCCTCGTTGTGTATCAGCGGACCGAGTGTGGTACAACCGCCGTGCTTGGCAGCCTCTTTTTCGGCTATCTCCACCGCGCGCCTTACGCCGAAGCAAAAGCCCGCGGTCTTTGCAACCTTTATCTCAAAGCTCATTGCTCAGTTTTAGTTTCTTTCTCGGCCTTGGGCTTGTACTGTATCGGCAACGGCTCGCCGTACTCGCTCATACCGTCCATCAGCTGTTTGATGTTGTTTATGATAAGATCGGATACTCGTCTCAGCTCTGCCCTGTCGTCGCTTTTCAGCTGTATCTCCTCGGCGGGTATCATCTTGCCGACCGAGATATACGCCCTGCGGCGAAAGCCCTTTTTGCCGTATTTTATGCACATCGGCAGCACTGGCGCACCGGTCATGCCTGCGATTACGGCTATGCCGGATTTCGCCCTGCCGATATTGCCGTCCTTAGAGCGGGTGCCCTCCGGAAATATAACAAACGCGCGTCCGTCCTTCAGATCAGCCACCGCGTGGTCTATCGCGGAATTATCCCCCGCGCCGCGCACCACCGGAAACGCGCCGCAGCGTCTTATTAGCCACGCGAACAGCTTGTTTTTCTCAAACAGCTCGGACTTTGCCATAAAGGAAAATCTCGCGCGGTTTACTGCCGCGATAAGCGGCGGGTCGCTGTATTCCTGATGATTGCAGGCTATTATATAGCCGCCCTTTATCTTATGCTTGTACGGGCGGTTTTCCCCGCCGATAACGGTTATGCGGTGCTTGATATGCATACCCATCCAGACGAACTTGCGGAAAAACTCGTATACCATCACATGCCCGCCTTGCTCTTGATTATATTTTCGATAAGCGTTACCGAGCCGTCAAAATCCAGCTCTGACGTGTCCGCCAATACCGCGTCCTCCGCCTGCTTTAACGGGGCGGTCTCGCGGTGCATATCGTTATAGTCTCTTTGTCTCAGGTCAGCCAGCACATCCTCGTACTTTACGACCTTGCCCTTTGCGACAAGCTCGTCATAGCGGCGCTTTGCCCTTATCTCATCGCCCGCGGTGAGGTATATTTTTACCTCTGCGTCAGGCAATACCACCGTGCCGATGTCACGCCCGTCCATAATTACGTTGTTATTGTCGGCAAAGCCGCGCTGTAAGTCCAGCAAGAACGCCCTTACCGCCGGTATCGCGGAGACGTCGGACGCCGCCATGCTTATCTCCGGCAGCCTTATTTCCTCGGAAACATCAGCGCCGTTGAGGATAATATGCTGTGTGCCGTCCTGCAATGTTATCTCTATCTTTATCTGTGAGAGCGCGTCCTCTACCGCCGCACCGTCTCTTGTGCCGATGCCGTTGCGCACACAGTACAGACCTATGCCGCGGTACATCGCGCCTGTGTCAACGTATATAAAGCCGAGACGATTTGCGCATTCCTTGGCGATGGTGCTTTTGCCCGCGCCTACCGGTCCGTCGATAGCAACAGCAATGCTCATGACGCTCTCTCCCTTCTGAAATTACTAGTTAATGATATTATATCATAAACAAAAAAATTTTGCAACTGATTTTAGGTAAAAATTGTGTGAAAATATTTTACAGAATATGGTTATTTTTCCCAACGCATTTATTACGGCGGCTGCACATATATTTAACAAACGGACATGAAAGGACGGACAGGTTTATGATAAAGCAAAGCAGCAGCAGACTTATGTTAAGGCGGTTTATGCCGCTGATAAAGGGCGCGGCGGCGGGGCTGTGCGCACTGATAGCGCTGACGCTGCTGTCGGCGGTGTGCTATAATATCGCGGGCGCGCCGGAGGGTACGGACGTTATACTCGCCTATATCACCGCAGGGCTTGCGGCGGGCATCGGCGGTATGTTCTGCGCCGCCGCCAACGGCAGAGACGGTCTGCTGTGGGGCGCACTGGCGGGGCTGGAGCTGTTTGTGATATTCCTCGCGGGGGCGATTATAAGCCAGAGCTTTGAGGGCGGCGCGCTGATCGGCAAGCTGCTGCTGTGTGTGATATGTGCGGCAATCGGCGGGGTAATTGGCGTAAATAAATTTGCAAAATAAAAAATCAGCCCGAAAGGGCTGACTTTTTTATTCAATACTCGCTAACGCTATAGCACATTCTATTCTCTTTTTCTGCATCTCGCAGGCGAGCTTGTGGGGCTTTCTTATATCCCCCTCGTAGATAAAGCTGTTGGCGTTGCAGCCGCCGCTGCAATAAAATCTTGCCCAGCAGTCGCCGCACTGCTCTTTGCTGTAGACGTGCAGCTTGGCGAACTTATTCTTTATCTCCTGCGACAGCTCATCGGTAAAGATGCTGCCCATGCGCCATTCTTCAATTCCTACAAACTGATGGCAGGGATAAATATCCCCGTCGGGCGTTATCGCCACATACTCGTTGCCGCAGCCGCAGCCGCGCAGCCGCTTGATCACGCAGGGGCCTTGGTTAAGGTCCACCATGAAGTGGAAGAAGTTGAACTTTCTGTCCTTATTTATCTTCTGCTCTTCCATTATCCTTTCAAGGCGGTCGTATTCGTCAAATATTCTCGGCAGGTCGGCTTCGGTTATAGCGTACGGCAATGACGGGTCAGCTACCACCGGCTCGACCGACAGCTGCTCGAAGCCCAGCGAATTGATATGCAGCACATCCTCGGCAAAGTCAAGGTTGTACTTGGTGAAAGTGCCGCGCACATAATAGTCTTTATCTCCCCTGCCGTCTACCAGCTTTTTGTATTTCGGGACGATGACGTCATAGCTGCCCTTACCGTTTACACAGGGGCGGATATTATCGTTGACCTCTTTGCGTCCGTCCAGCGACAGCACGCAGTTGGACATCTCCTTATTGATAAAGTCGATCTTTTCATCGTCCAGCAGTATGCCGTTGGTGGTGATGGTAAAGCGGAAATTCTTGTTATGCTGCTTTTCTATGCCGCGGGCGTATTTTACCGTCTCGACAACGGTGTCCCACGCCATCAGCGGCTCGCCGCCGAAAAAGTCAACCTCAAGATTTACGCGGTTGGCTGAATGTGCAATAAGATAATCCATCGCGCGCTTGCCTGTCTCGGGGGACATCAGCATACGGTCGCCGCCGAAGTCGCCGGTCTGCGCAAAGCAATATTTACAGCGCAGGTTGCAGTCATGCGAGACATGCAGGCACATCGCCTTTATCGGGGCATTCAGCGCCATATCCGCATACTGTGCGTAGTCGTCCTCGGTGAACAGCATACCCGCCTCGTGCAGCTCTTTCAGCTCGAGATAGCATTCGTTCAGCTCGTCGGCAAGATACTGGGGCAGCTTGTCGATAACCTCCGCGGGACAAGCATCCGCAAAGGGCGGCTTGATGTAGTCCAGCAGGTCGTAGGTAAGCACATCTACCTCATGCACGCCGCCGCTGCATACGTCCAGCACGATATAGCGTCCGTTTTGCTCAAATTTATGTATCATAAAAATTTTCCTTTTCAGAATTAAAAGCTCCCGAAAAGGAGCTTTTAGAATTGGTATTGCCTTTATTCTCTTACTTTACAGCCTCGCACTTCTGGTTAGCAACCGTGCAGCTGGTCTTGCAAGCCGACTGGCAAGAGGTCTGGCACTTTCCGCAGCCGCCCTTTTCAGCAGTCTGCTTTAAGTTAGCCTTGTTTACAGTCTTGATATGCTTCATAAAAACACCTCCGTATCAGTTGTTTTTCTGATTTATATAATTGTAGCATATATTAAAAATTTTTTCAATACCCTTTTTGAAAAAATTTTGATTATTGCGAGTCGGTATTTGCGGAGAGGATAAGTGTTGATTTCTGTAGAGCCTGCTATACTAATACCAATCTTAGGTGCATTTATCTGAAAGGACACCGAAAGGGAGGGAAGGAATCCCTCTGGGACGGG
>JAFLRX010000011.1 GCA_022511265.1 Eubacterium sp.
CAACTACTGCTGCGCCTGCTGCAAGAACTGCAACTGCTGCTGCAACTGCGATACCTTCAGCGCCGGTACCTGCGTTGGGCTTGCTGCTGTCGCCGGTAGTGGGCTCTTCGGTAGGCTCTTCAGTGGGTTCCTCGGTGGGCTCTTCAGTAGGCTCCTCGGTAGGCTCTTCTACTGCCTCGGGAACGGTCAGAGTAAAGGTTACTGCGATATCAATATAGTCCTGAGGATCGTTCTTGTTAACTGCGGGATCGTTCTTGCTGTCGCCGTACTCGTTGTAAAGCTCGATACGGATCTTGCCGTTGCCTTCGATATCACCGAACAGAACCTTGGACTGGTCAACTGCAACTTCCTCGGTAGAGCCGTCAGACAGTGTAAGCTTAACGCTTACATCGGTGATCTCAATGCCTGCCGCCTTAGCAAATGCCATCTTCTCAGCAGCGGTCTTAAGCTCGTCGTAGCCCTCTGCATCCTTACCTGCGTTGTAATCAGTTGCGAGATCTGCGATATCCAGGCAGAATACGGTAGTACCGTAACCTATAATGTCAAACGGATCTCCGCTCTCTTCGTCAATGCCCTCTATCGTACCGGACGATACAGTGTAGGTGCCGCTGCCGTTAATCTCGGTAGAGTTCATTACATAATAGTCAGCCATGGTGCTGAAGTACCAGCTCTCGTCAGCAAACGTAAGATGTGCTTCGTTAGCGCTTGCTGCAACCGCCATTGTAGTAGCCATAGCTGCTGCAACAACGCCTGCAAAAATCTTCTTTAATTTCATTTTTGGTTTCCTCCATAGAATTTTGTATCAGAAATAAATTCCGTTATAAACATTATATATTAAATCGTCCGCTTTAGCAAGGTGCAAATTGCACAAAAAAACCAAATATATTTACGCATTTTTACCAAAAAACGGACAGTTTCGTGATAACGTTTACATTTACTCTTATTACAGCTAAAGCTCACCGGTTAAGGTGAGCTTTTCGGTGGTTACTTCTTTCTGCGTACCGTTACCGCCATCGCAGCAAGTCCGCCGACTGCCGCCGCTCCGAGTGCGGCAAGCTCCAGCGCCGGTACACCGGTATTTACGTTTTCATTTCCTACGATACCGCTGTCCAAGCTGTTGTCTGAGTTGTCATCGCTACTTTCATCAGAGCTGTTATCAGAGCTTTCGTCCGAGCTGTCAGGGATAGAATCGCTGTCGCCGATAGTCGCGTCAGAAACGGTGTCGGGTATAGAGTCATCGTCACCCGTTACGGCGTCTCCCACTCCGTCAACAACATCCTCCGCTCCGCTGACAACACCGTCTACGACATCCTCAGCACCGCTGATAACGTCACCGATTATGCCGCCGTCGCTCTCAGCGTATGCGGTAGCGCCCGCGCACGCCATTACAGCGATAGCAGATAAAATAGCCGCTGTCTTTTTCATATAAATTCTTCCTTTCTTAGAAGTGTACAGCCGTACACTTAAGAGTATCAAGCATTGAAAAAATGCACGAAAATTGACTTCGCACTGATATTATGACTGATTTTTTCCGAATTATACCGAACGGTTAATTATGGTAATATTTTATGTCGTTATTTATCCCCGCTTGACATCAGCTCAAAGTAGTGATATAATTAAAACATACGTTGTGCAACACTTGTTTTAGAATGGAGGATGACATGCCGCCAAGATGTAAATTTACCCGCCAAGAGGTTGCCGAGGCAGCTTTGGAGATAACAAGAGAGCACGGTATCGCCGCCGTCACGGCACGGGCGTTGGGAGAGAAATTAGGCTCGTCCTCGCGTCCTATCTTCAGCCTGTTCCAAAGCATGCAGGAGGTGCAACAGGAGGTCATAAACTCCGCTTCCGCATTATATCAGGAATATCTGAGACAGGATATGCAGTCCGGCAAATATCCGCCGTACAAGGCCAGCGGCATGGGATATATACGCTTTGCGAAGGAAGAGCCGGAGCTGTTCAAGCTGTTGTTTATGCGCGACCGCTCGACCGACAAAATTGACGAAGGCGAAGAGGTAAAAGAACTCATTAAAATAATAATGAAAAACACCGGGCTGTCAGAGCAAAACGCCCGTATGTTTCATCTTGAAATGTGGGTGTTCGTCCACGGTATCGCTACAATGATAGCCACCTCGTATCTTAACTGGGATTGGGATACTGTCAGCGACGTACTGACCGACTGTTACACAGGACTAAAAGAACGATTCATAAAAGGAAAGGGTGCATAATAATGGACGCGATAAAAACCGTTGAATTGACCAAAAAATACAAGGATGTTACCGCCGTCGACGGGCTGGAGCTGACAGTGAAAGAGGGCGAGCTGTTCTCCCTGCTGGGTGTAAACGGCGCGGGCAAAACCACAACGATAAAAATGCTGTCCTGCCTGACAAAGCCCACAAGCGGCAACGCGTTTCTCGGCGGTAAAAGCATAGTAAACGAAAGCGCGGCGGTAAAAGAGATAATCGCCGTCTCCCCGCAGGAAACGGCAGTCGCCCCCAATCTCACCGTAAAAGAAAATCTTGAACTAATGGCGGGCGTACACGGCTTTTCCAAAGAAAAATCAAAAGAGCGTGTCGCCGTGCTGACCGAGCAGTTCGGTCTTAAAGAGATAACCGACAAAAAGGCGGGCAAGCTGTCCGGCGGCTGGCAGCGCAGGCTGAGCATTGCTATGGCACTGATAAGCGAGCCGAAAATATTATTTTTGGACGAGCCTACGCTGGGTCTTGACATTCTCGCGAGAAGCGAGCTGTGGGACGCCGTCCGCGCCCTAAAGGGCAAGATAACCATAATCCTGACCACACATTATATGGAAGAGGCGGAGGCATTATCCGACCGCATCGCCATTATGAAGGACGGAAAGCTGATGATAGTCGGCACAGCAGACGAAATAAAGGCAAAGGCAGGCACCGAAAAGTTTGACGATGCGTTTGTCCGCATAGTGAAGGGAGAAACCGTATGAAAATACTGACATTTTCCAACCGCAACGTAAAGGAAATATTGCGCGACCCGCTCAATCTTATCTTCGGTTTAGGCTTTCCTATCGTACTGATACTGCTGCTTACCGTCATACAATCCAACGTGCCTGTCAGCCTGTTTGAGATATCCAGTCTCGCGCCGGGCGCGGCGGTTTTCGGTCTGTCGTTTATGACGTTGTTTTCAGCAACGCTTATCGCGAAAGACCGCGGCAGCTCTCTTTTACAAAGGCTGTATACCACACCGCTTTCCTCAAAGGATTTTATAATAGGCTATACCTTGCCGATACTGCCCGTCTGCATAGCACAGGCTTTAGTATGCTATATCTTTGCCGTTATACTCGGTCTGAAGATAACAGTCAATATCCTGTTGGCGGTCATCGCCGTCATACCCATCGCGGTGCTGTACATATCCGTCGGCTTGCTTTGCGGCAGTATCTTCAATGACAAACAGGTGGGCGGCATCTGCGGCGCGCTGTTTACCAACCTTTCGGCGTGGCTGTCCGGCACATGGTTTGATCTGGACCTTGTGGGCGGCGTGTTTAAGGACATAGCGTACGGGCTGCCCTTTGTTCATGCCGTCGAGCTGGAACGTGCCATAATCAGCGGCAACTACGGCGACATCTTCCCCCACATCTTTTGGGTGCTGGGATATGCCGTTGCTGTCACCGCTATCGCGGTATACGCATTCCTGCATCAGATGAAAA
This sequence comes from Eubacterium sp., assembly GCA_022511265.1. Taxonomy (GTDB): domain Bacteria; phylum Bacillota; class Clostridia; order Oscillospirales; family Ruminococcaceae; genus Ruminiclostridium_E. Next base: position 3,680 of record JAFLRX010000011.1, read on the forward strand.
AGCAATAAGTCACATTGTAATAGTGCATAAATATCCCGCACGATATTTATGCACTATGCATAAACTTATTACCTTACTCTTGACATTTTCCCCGACCGAGAATATAATAGTACCATAATATTAAACCGTTGACGCGGAGATAAAAACAGTCGCCGGCAATACAGAGATTCGGGAATGCTGAGACCCCGGACAGAAACGGGCTGTTAAATGGACCGCTGAGGGCACGGTCAAAGGCTGTTTGCCGAGTATTCCGTGACGTATGGCGCACGTTAGCCGTCGGGGATATGTCAGTATCCTGCTAAGTGGCGGATATAATTAATTCCGCAATTCAAGGTGGCACCGCCGATATGATTATCGGTCCTTGACGAGATACATTGTCTTGTCGGGGGCTTTTTTATTTTCCCTCCAAGACAAACAGCTTGGAGGGATTTTTAATGATAAGACCTAAAATAACCACAACGCTGGACGAGGCAAAACGGCTTTCCGACGGCGGAAAATTCAAAATGGTACCTATCGCGGCGGAGATATTCTCGGATATGCACACCCCGTTGAGGGTGCTGTCGGTGCTGAAAAAGACCAGCAAGCACTGCTTTATATTAGAAAGTGCGGACAACTCAAAGCAATGGGGGCGTTATACCTTCCTCGGCTTTGACCCGATAATGGAGGTCACCTGCACCAACGGCACAGTCACTATAAAAGACGGTGAAACAAAGACCTACGAAAACGCCGACCCGCGCAAGTTTTTACGCGAGATACTGGAAAGCTGCAAAAGCCCGAAATGCCCCGGTCTTCCCACCTTTACCGGCGGACTGGCAGGCTACTTTTCCTACGATTATATAAAGTACAGCGAACCGACGCTGAACCTTGACGCCGAGGACAGCGAGGGCTTTAAGGACGTAGACCTGATGCTGTTTGACAAGATAATCGCGTTCGACAGCTCTTTGCAGAAGATATTTGTTATCGTCAATATCAAGACTGACGATATAGAGAAAAACTACCTTAACGGCTGTGCCGAGCTGGAAAGGATATGCGAGCTTATCCTGACCGGCGAGCCGTCCGCCTTTGAGACGCTGAAGTTAAAGTCGGACATCAAGCCGCTGTTCTCAAAAGAACAGTACTGCGGCATGGTAGAGCGGGCAAAGCAATACATCTACGACGGCGACATCTTTCAGGTGGTGCTGTCCAACCGTCTTGAGGCGGACGTACAGGGCAGCCTGTTTGACGTGTACCGCGTATTGCGCACCGAAAACCCCTCGCCGTATATGTTCTACTTCTCCAGTGACGATATAGAAATGGCAGGCTCGTCCCCCGAAACATTGGTAAAGCTGGAGGACGGCGTACTGCACACCTATCCGCTGGCAGGAACAAGACCGCGCGGCAAGGACGAGGCGGAGGACAAGGCACTGGAGGAAGAGCTGCTGGCCGACGAAAAAGAACGGGCAGAGCACAATATGCTGGTAGACCTCGGCAGAAATGACATCGGCAAGATAAGCAAATTCGGCAGCGTGTCGGTAGAAGAATATATGGCGATACAGCGCTTTTCCAAGGTAATGCACATCGGCTCGTCGGTGCGCGGCGATATAGCCGACGGACTGACCGCGCTGGACGCGGTGGACTCGATACTCCCTGCCGGGACATTATCCGGCGCGCCGAAGATACGCGCCTGCGAGATAATCAACGAGCTGGAAAATAACAAGCGCGGCGTATACGGCGGCGCGATAGGCTATCTTGACCTGTCGGGCAATCTCGACGTCTGCATAGCCATACGCCTTGCGTTTAAGAAAAACGACCACCTGTTCATCCGCAGCGGCGCAGGCATCGTCGCGGACAGCATACCCGAAAACGAGCATAAGGAATGTATTAATAAAGCCAAAGCTGTGGTCGAGGCGATAAAGCTTGCCGAGGGAGGTATTTCATCATGATATTATTGATAGACAACTTTGACAGCTTTTCCTACAACCTTTATCAGCTGGCGGGCAGTATCAACCCCGACATCAAGACAGTCCGAAACAACGAGGTAGATGCGGAGGACGTACGCCGTCTCGCGCCGACACACATAATAGTCTCGCCAGGTCCGGGCAGGCCCTGCGACGCGGGCAACTGCATCGACATCATAAAGGAGATAGCCGGAGAGATACCGATACTGGGTGTATGTCTCGGTCATCAGTCTATAGTCGAGGCATTCGGCGGTAAGGTAATACACGCGGGCAAGCTGGTACACGGCAAGGCGGAAGTGATAGAGATAGACAACACCCACCCGCTGTTTAAGGGACTGGGCAAAACGATAACCGCGGCGCGCTATCATTCGCTGGCGGCGGATAAAACTTCTATGCCCGACTGTCTCGAGGTGCTGGGTATGTCCTCCGACAATGAGATAATGGCAATAGCGCACAAGTCGCTGTCGGTGTACGGCGTGCAGTTCCACCCCGAGTCTATTATGACCCCTGAGGGCAGAACGATACTTGAAAACTTTTTAAATATGTGATTTATAATTTGTAATTTATTATAAGGAGACAAACATTATGCTTAAAAAAGAAATTTCCGAGCTGGCGGCAGGCAACGACCTTAGCAGGGCAGCGACCGAGGCGGCATTCGACAAGATAATGAGCGGCGACGCGAACGATTTTCAAAAGGCGGCATTCCTCACCGCGCTGTCCATCAAGGGCGAGAGCATTGACGAGATAACCGCTGCCGCTGATGTGCTGCGCAAATACTGCACCAAGGTGCCGCACACTTCCGACGCGTTTGAGATAGTGGGTACAGGCGGCGACAAGTCCAACACCTTTAACATCTCCACCACCTCTGCCATTGTACTGGCGGCGGCGGGCGTAAAGGTAGCAAAGCACGGCAACCGTGCCGCATCCTCCAACTGCGGCGCAATGGACGTTGTGGAGGCATTGGGTATTGATCTGCAGCTCTCTCCCGAGACCAGCGGCAAGCTGCTGGACGAAAAGGGACTGTGCTTTCTCTTCGCGCAGAAGTATCACTCGGCAATGCGGCACGTAGGTCAGGTGCGCCGTGAGATAGGCATACACACTATCTTTAATATTATAGGGCCGCTCGCCAACCCCGCATTTCCGAAATATCAGCTTATGGGCGTATACTCGGAAGAGCTGGTAGAGCCGCTGGCGGCGGTGCTGAACAACCTCGGCGTTGAAAATTTGATGGTGGTATACGGCAGAGACCGTCTGGATGAAATTTCACTCTGCGGCGAGACAGCAGTCTGCGAGATAATCAACGGACAAAAGAGATCATATACGATCACCCCCGAAGATTTGGGACTTACCCGCTGTGCAAAGGACGACCTTGCGGGCGGCACCCCCGAGGAAAACGCAAAGATAACATTGGATATACTTTCGGGCGTAAAGGGCGCAAAGCGCGACGCCGTGGTGCTGAACAGCAGCTATGCTTATCATGTGGTAAACCCCGAGGTTTCGCCGCTGGAGGCCAAGGCGATAATAGAAGAGGTTCTCGACAACGGCAAGGCGCTCGCGTTCCTGAACGACTTTATCGCAGTCGCAAAAAAATAATATAAGAGGAAGAACATGATTTTAGACGATATAGTTGCCGCTACAAAAATACGGCTTGAAAAGGCGGAGCAAGCGGTTTCATTTGACGAGATAAAGCAGGCGGCGCTGTCGCTGCCCGTCAGCGAGGATTTCCCTTTCAAAAAGGCGCTTGCCAAGGACGGCTTATCCTTTATCTGCGAGGTAAAAAAGGCCTCCCCGTCAAAGGGTGTCATCGCGGAGGATTTCCCGTATCTTGAGATAGCCGAAAGGTACCGCGATATGGGTGCGGACGCGATATCAGTGCTGACCGAGCCGGACTTTTTCAAGGGCAGTCCCGACTATCTGCGGGAGATTGCCGCTAATGTAAATATACCCTGCCTGCGCAAGGACTTTATCATCGGCGAGTATCAGATATACGAGGCGAAAACCCTCGGAGCAAAGGCGATACTGCTTATCTGCGCGATACTGGACGACGAGCAGCTTAAAAGCTATCTTACTCTTGCTCACTCGCTCGGTATGTCGGCGTTGGTTGAGACCCACAACGAGGACGAGGTGACCCGCGCGCTGAACAGCGGCGCGGAGATAATCGGCATAAACAACCGCGACCTGCGCACATTTAATGTTGAGCTGTCCACCACCGCAAAGCTGGCACAGCTGATACCCGATGATAAAATAATCGTCTCCGAGAGCGGTATACACACCCCCGATGATATAGCTTTTGTCCGCAACGCGGGCGCGGACGCGGTGCTTATCGGCGAGGCGTTTATGCGCGCCGACGACAAGGCGGGACTGCTGAACAGGTTTAAGGGAAAATAATATGAAAATAAAAATCTGCGGAATGATGCGCCCGGAGGACATCGGCTATGTCAACATTGCAAAGCCCGACTACATCGGTTTTATCTTCGCCAAAAACCGCAAGCGCACCGTAACAAAGCAGCAGGCGACGGAGATGAAAGCCCTGCTCTCCCCTGACATACAGGCGGTCGGCGTGTTCCTCGATAATGATATTGACGAGGTAATCGACATCGCCGACAGCGGCACCGTTGACCTTATCCAGCTGCACGGCAGCGAGGACGAAGAATACGTAAACGCTTTGCGTACGGCTATCCCCGCCGATATGCCGATAATAAAGGCATTCAGCATAAAAACACAGGAGGATATCGACAACGCGTTCGCCTTTCCCGCTGACTTTATACTGCTGGACAACGGAATAGGCGGCACAGGCGAGGCTTTCTCGTGGGAGCTTATCGACGGCGGTCTGCACGAAAAAGTATTTCTCGCAGGCGGTGTAAACACCGACAACATAGCCGACGCTATAAGGCTCTCCCCCTACTGCATAGACGTCAGCAGCGGTGCGGAGACCGACGGCGTAAAGGATAAAGAAAAAATACTCGCACTGATCAACGCGGTGCGATCAGCATATTAGGAAAGGACTGTCACGGAAAATGAGCGAACAAGAATTCAAGCAAGACTTGACCCTTGAAGAACAGGCACTTGCGCCGTTTATGATCCATCTTTTCATGAAAGAAAAGTGCGAGCTGCCCGACAAGGACACAATGACCGAGATAATGCTAAAACACCTCAGCGATGTCTCCTGCTTCAGCCACGACAACAAGCTGGTTAATTTTTCCGCCAACAAATACACGGCAGAGTTTAAAGAGGGTTCAGCCCCGCCGCTGCTTACAATAATGGAATGTATGGACTGTGAGCAGTGGATATCCGAAAAGCTGGACGCCTTTATCCGCAGCCAGATGTGGGACTGCCCCGATAAAGAGCGCATCCTGTCAGAGTGCAAATATCACGTCATAGCTATGGATATGATGGCAGCGTCACTCCCCTATCGTGACAGGGCGGATATGCTGATGGATTTTACCGAGGCTCTTGTTGAGATGTTCCCTCAGTGCGAGGCGGTATATTTTGACAATTCCGGCAAGATGTTTTCTGCCGACAAAGTGAGAAACCACAATATCCCAAGAGACGACAGATTTATATACTTCGCGGTGAACGTGCGGTTTTTCAACATCAGCGGCACAGATGATATGGTTATCGACTCTTTGGGAATGAGCATATTGCATATGCCCGACCTGCAATATCATTTTCACGGCGTTGACCCCAACTGGGTGGTAAACCACGCCTACAATCTGCTCTCCTACATCTACGCTAACGACAACCCTATCAAGAACGGTGAAACGGTAGACGGGGTCTCTGACGGACACATAGATATCAATCTTCAATGGCGCTGCCATTATGAAAACTCACTTATTCAGCCCGCAAGAGAGGTGCTTGACATCTGTATGAACGAGTATGCCTCAGGCGGCAGAAATTATGACGAATAAAACACCAATAACACGGTGCGGAAAATAAACAAGCATTAAGAAAGGAACTGTTATGGAAAACGGAAGATACGGCATACACGGCGGACAGTATATCCCTGAGACGCTGATGAACGAGATACACAAGCTGGAAGAAAGCTATGAGTTTTACAAAAACGATAAGGATTTTAACGATGAGCTGAACGCTCTGCTGCGTGAATACGCGGGCAGGCCCTCGCTGCTGTACTACGCAGAGAAAATGACTAAGGACCTCGGCGGCGCAAAGATATACCTAAAGCGCGAGGACCTGAACCACACCGGCTCGCACAAGATAAACAACGTGCTGGGGCAGGTGTTGATGGCAAAGAAGATGGGCAAGACCCGTGTCATCGCCGAGACAGGCGCGGGACAGCACGGTGTGGCCACCGCCACCGCCGCCGCCCTTATGGATATGAAATGCGAGATATTCATGGGCAAAGAGGACACCGACCGTCAGGCGCTGAACGTGTACAGGATGGAGTTACTCGGCGCAAAGGTGAACACGGTGACCACAGGCACCATGACACTGAAGGACGCGGTAAACGAAGCCATGCGCGAGTGGGTGTCCCGCGTGGATGATACTCATTACGTGCTCGGCTCGGTAATGGGGCCTCACCCGTTTCCGATGATAGTGCGCGACTTTCAGAGCGTGATAAGCAAAGAGGCAAGAGAGCAGATACTCGAAACAGAAGGCAAGCTGCCCGCGGCAGTAGTCGCCTGCGTCGGCGGCGGCAGCAACGCGATGGGTATGTTCTATAACTTTATAAACGACAAGGACGTAAAGCTGATAGGCTGCGAGGCTGCGGGCAAGGGCGTTGACCACCCGCAAAATGCCGCAACGATAGCCAACGGCACGCTGGGTATCTTCCACGGTATGAAGTCTTACTTCTGCCAGAACGAGGAGGGACAGATAGCCCCCGTTTATTCGATATCCGCAGGTCTTGATTACCCCGGCATAGGTCCCGAGCATGCCAACCTGCACGATACCGGGCGCGCGCAATACGTCCCCGTCACCGACGAAGAGGCGGTAGCCGCATTTGAATATCTCGCCCGCACTGAGGGCATTATCTGCGCGGTAGAATCTGCCCACGCGGTGGCGCATGTGCTGAAGACAGCAAAGGACTACAGCCCCGACGATTCGATAATCATATGCCTTTCGGGTCGCGGAGACAAGGACGTAGCGGCAATAGCAAGATACAGAGGAGTGAAGATATATGAGTAACAGAATAGCAAACGCGTTTAAGGAAAAGGCGTTCGTGGCGTTTCTCACCGCGGGCGACCCGACTATAGAAAAAAGCGAGGAATATATCGGCAGGCTGATAGACGGCGGCGCGGACGTAATAGAGATAGGCATACCTTTCTCCGACCCTATCGCCGAGGGTCCCGTTATCCAAGCGGCAAATATCCGCTCGCTCTCGGCGGGCTGCGACCTGTCAAAGGTCTTTACGCTCACCGAAAACGTGCGCAAAAAATACCCCGATACCGCAATAGTATACCTCACCTACCTCAACCCCGTATACAAGTACGGACCGGATAAATTTTTCGCAAAGTGTGCCGAGATAGGCGCGGACGGTATAATCGTCCCCGATATGCCGTTTGAGGAAAAGGGCGAGATAGCAGAAGCGGCGAAAAAGCACGGCATAGAGATAGTCTCGCTTATCGCGCCGACCTCCGAGGATAGGATAAAACAGATAGCCGAACAGGCAGAGGGCTACATCTACATAGTATCCTCCATGGGTGTCACCGGCATGCGCAGCGAGATAAAGACAGATATTTCAGCTATCGTTGAGGCGGTGCGCAAATACTCCGACCGTCCCGCGGCGGTGGGCTTTGGCATCAACACCCCAGAGCAGGCGGCGAAATACTCCGCCATCGCCGACGGTGTTATTGTCGGCAGTGCGATAGTAAAGCTTATCGAGCAGCACGGCGAAAACGCAGGTGACGCCCTGTATGAATACGCAAAGAAAATGAAAAACGCCTGCATATCACAATAACCTATAATTAAAGCGCACGGTCTTTGCCCGTGCGCTTTTTTTATCCGTCCGCAGAGCGGACGACTATAACTCTTCACTATTCACTAAAATTACTGTTCTCCCCTGAACCACTTTCTTATCCACTTTCCGCTCTCGGACATATCGTTTTCGCTCCAGTTGCCGTTAGCGGACGCGGAGGACTTGAACGCGGAGGAGCTTTCGTTCTTGTTTGCCAAGTTCCAGTTCATATAGCTGATGCCGAGATCGTCCAGCAGCTCCAGCCACTTACGGGTCTGGTTAAAGTCATTCGCGCCGTTACCGGATGCGTCACAGCAGCCGAACTCGGTGACAAACACCGGCAAGCCCGCGCTTACGCAGTTCTTTAATCTGTCTCTCAGCCAGTCGGTATGTGTTGCAGCGTAGAAGTGCAGCGCATACATAACATTGTCGTACTTCAGCGGGTTGTTCAGCGCCTTGTCTATATCCTGGCTCCAGGTAGGCGTACCGACGATTATCACAGCGTCGGGGTCGTTCTTGCGTATCACGGGGATAACTTCTTCGGCATACGGCTTTACGTCGCCCTCCCATGTGGCATAGCCGTTAGGCTCGTTGCATATCTCATATATGATATTGGGATATTTGCCGTAGGTCTTGGATATCTCGTCAAAGAATCTCAGCGCGTCCGCTTTCATCACCTGCGGCGACTGGTCGGCAAGCACATGCCAGTCAACGATGACGTACATATCCAGCTTTATCGCTATATCAATGCCCTTCTTTGCCAGCGCCTCGTATGTTGCCTTGCCGGAGCCGCTGTACCCCTCGCTCGCGCCTGTATACATCGCAAGCCGTATCGCGTTGGTGTTCCAATCGTCTCGCAACGTCTTGAATGCCTGCTCGTTCACAAAATCCGGGAACCAGCCTATGCCGTGGGTACTCATGCCCTTCAGCTGATAAGCCTTGCCGTTTTTATCCACCAGCTGTGTACCCTTTACCGACAGCTGACCGTGCTGAGAAACAGGCGTGCTGCCGTCAGGGTCAGGTGTTGCTGTCGGTGCAGTCTGTGCCGTGGTAGTAGTTGCGGCAGGTGTGCTGCTGTTGTCGCTGCTGTTATCATTACTGCTGTTATTGTCGCTGTTGTTGTCATCTCCGCCGGATGTTCCCTCAGAAGCCATCGTACCGTTTACGGTGACGTCGCCCGGCTCAAATTCCTTCGGCGAGGCGTAATTAAACCCAAAGCTTATATTACCGCCGTTGTCTATAGTGCCGTTATACTCCTCATTGGTGACGGTCACCTTACCGCCGTCCACCGAGAAGATACCGTTCCATTGAGAGGTCAGCTCAAAGCCCTCAGGCACTTCAAACTCCACCGTCCAACCCTCAACCGCGCTGCCGGTGTTATTGGTGACGGTCACCTCATAGCCGCCGCAGTAATCATCGCCCTGCATCCATGTGCTGGAAAGATTCCACTGCACGTCAAACTTAGCTTTATCAGTCTCGGTCTCACTTTCAGCCGGCACGGAGGATTCCGTCGGCGCGGGGGTCTCCGCCGCGGATGAATTTTCTTCACTGCTCTGCCCGTCCGAGCTTGTCTCGGATACCGATGACTGCTCGCTGCTGACCCCGTCAACGGATGATATATCTACTGAGCTTTCACATCCCGCAAGCAACATAGACGCACTCAGCACCAGTGCCGCCGCCCTTATAAATATCTTTTTCATAATCATTTTTCCTTTATGTATTTTTATGTATAGCTTTTACACTTTTATTATAATATACCCTATCTCGGATTTTGTCAAGAGCGGGAGATAAAAATTGAAAGTTTTCGAGAGGGAGTTTGATGGAGACCGTTTTTCAAAAGGGTCTACCTCAATAATAGTTATAACCCTTCTTTGCGGACATCAGCCATACTCTGTCGTCTTTTTCCGACAGCATACCCCACAAAAATTCCCTAAAATAAACCAAAATAACCGCCGTTACGGCGGGGTTCGACTGTTAGACAAAATAAGTCAAGTTTCCCTATGGATTTTTCCGCCGTATTCGATATAATTAAAGATGAAATATACGTCGTTCGATATTTATTTCGTTTATACGGCTTTTTACATATTTTCCGTATGAATTTTGATAAGAACGGCGATATATAGGCAACTAAAGGAAAGGATTGATTATTTATGCCGGAATCTATGAAAGTTCTTATCGGAGATGACTCGTTAGAGTCGGGGATAGCGTGGGCAACGCTGTTCAAGCAGGCGGGATTTTACGCCATAACAAGGAGCGGCTCGGGACAAGCGATACTTGACTGCGCCGCAAGCACCCACCCGCAGGTGATAGTTTTAATGGGCAGCGCCGAGAGCTGCCGCCTTATCAGGTCGCTGAGGAACATCGCGGAGTATTCTCCGCTGATAGCCGCAGTCACCGACTGGACAATGAACGCGACCGACCGCGAGCTTATCGAGGCGGGCGCCGACTGCTGTATACCTCGCCCCTCAGACGGCGCGGAGATAGTAACCAAAATAATGTCACTGCTTATCTCCAAAAGCAACGGAGCTGCCCTTAAAGAGGACGACCGGGACAAGCTGAATATGGAACGCGCCGTCACCGAGATAATCCACCAGATAGGCATACCTGCCCACATCAAGGGCTATCATTATCTGCGCACCGCTATAATATATTCGGTCAATGACCCAGAAATGATAAACAGCGTGACAAAGGTGCTGTACCCGTCGGTGGCACAGCGCTACCGCACCACCGCCTCACGGGTAGAGCGTGCCATCCGCCACGCGATAGAAATAGCGTGGGACAGGGGCGACGTTGACGTACTTAACAGCTATTTCGGCTATACCGTGCGTACCTCCCGCGGCAAGCCCACAAATTCAGAATTTATCGCGCTTATCGCGGACAGACTGCGGTTAGAACAGACCGCACCCGCAGCACGCAGCGAAAAGAAAGCCTACGGCCGTGTAGCGGCGCTTTGACAGCAAAAACCTCTTCACTCTATATAACTTTTATTGAGGGCGACCCTTTACAAAAGGGCCGCCCTTAAACCTCATAAGCATTTAATTTTCTGACAGCAACAGGTGTTTTTATCGTTTAACATTAAATAATTATCGTGCAAGATGCACAGCCAAGCCTCTGATTTTTCGCAAATTATTGTAAAAACATATAATATTTATCGTTAAACGATAACAAACTATTGACAAACGATAATATGCGTGATATACTGTGTACAGCATTTGAGAATAAACTGTAAATCAAATCAAAACACATAAAGGGGTAAATAAAATGAAAAACGAAAAAATCGTAAAAATCAACACCATCGGTAAGGTAAGCAAGATACTCTCGATAATCGCGCGGGTAGCGGTCCTCATTGCGGCAGTCGCAATGGTAGTTATAGGTATAGGGGTGATCTTCCTTCCCGGCAACGCCATTCAAGCAAGCGGTACGGCACAGGGACAGATAATCCTTGACGGCAACAGTCTGCCGGTCGACTTAGTAAAATTCGACCAAAGCAATTCACACTTTTCCGTAATGGGTATGAAGTTCGACTATGTTCTCACCGAGACACAAAGCGGCAGCGACAGGATAATCGACATCACCGCCAACGCCGACAACCTCACCGGAGAGGGTGTAAAGCTTGCTATCGTATTCGCCTGCTTTGGCTATGCTATTATGCTGGTCAGTGTTGCTATCATATTCATCTTCGCGACAAAGCTGGCAAAGGCCCTCGAAAAATGCGAGTCGCCCTTTGAAGAAAATGTTATTAAGGCATTGAAAAAATTCTCATTCTCTCTTATTCCCTTCGGCGCGATAATGCTGTTAAGAGGCGTCGGCAGCATACCGATAGCGCTTGTGATACTCATTGTAATACTCATCTCCTACTGCTTCAGCTACGGTGCACAGCTGCAAAAAGAATCCGACGAGACCCTGTAAGGAGGACATATGGCTATAATATTAAGGCTGGACAGAGTAATGGCAGATAGAAAGATGAGCCTTAACGAACTTAGCGAGCAGGTCGGCGTCAGCAACGTCAACCTCTCTAAGCTAAAGACCGGCAAGGTCAGCGCGATACGCTTTTCTACGCTCGGCGCGATATGCCGTGTGCTGAACTGTCAGCCCGGTGATATACTGGAATATGACCCCAACACAGCCGACGAATAATACCTAAAAATTGAGGGATACCCTTTAAAAAGGGTATCCCTCAATTTTTATGATTTGTTTATATACATCTCAATACCGTTCTTCAATCGTTCCAGCCCGTCTTTCAGCGTGCCGCGCGGGCAGGCAACATTCAGCCGTAAAAATCCGTCGCCGCCCTTACCGTAGCTTGCGCCCGCACTGACAAACAAGCCTGTTTTACTGCGGATAAACTGCGCAAGTCCGCCCTCGGACAATTCCGAGCAATCCAGCCACAGCAGATAGGTCGCCTCGGACGGCACCAACTTTATCTGCGGTATATTTTCCGCGATAAATTCCTTCACCAGTGCTTTATTATCAAATAAGTACTGTCTCAGCTCGTCCAGCCAGCCGCCGCCTTTTGTAAACGCGGCTACCGCCGCCTGCACCGCAAACGCGTTCGGCTCTGCCACCTCGTCATTGTTCAGCCCGCGCATAACCCTCTGCCGCAGCGTGCTGTCTCCGACATACACCGCCGAGGTCTGCAAGCCCGCAAGGTTAAACGCCTTGGTCGGCGCGATACAGGTCACGCTTATCCTCCGACATACATCCGATACCGACGCAAACGGTACATATTCCTTGCCGGGGTCGGTCAGGTCGCAGTGTATCTCGTCCGACAGAACAAGCACATTATACCTGCCGCACAGCTCGCCTATCCTCGCCAGCGTCTCTTTATCCCATATCCTTCCGACAGGGTTATGCGGGTTGCACAGCAGCAGCAATGATGTCTGCGGCTCTGCCAGCTTATTCTCTAAATCATCGAAATTTATTGAATATTCATTGCCGTCATAGCTAAGCACATTTTCCAGCACATTTCTGCCGTTGTTCAAGATGCAGTTGTAGAATATATTATACACCGGGCTCATTACAACGACATTTTCCGCCGGATGAGTAAGTCTGCGAACAACGCTGGATATCGCGGGGATGACCCCCGTACAGAAGAACAGGTTCTCCCGCTCCATCTTCAGTCCGTGCCGCCTGTCCCACCAGTCGGCATATGCCTGATACCACTCGTCCGGTACCACCGAATAGCCGAACACACCGTGCTCTGCCCTTTTCAGTATCGCCTCGCGTATCTCCGGCGCGGTCTGAAAGTCCATATCCGCCACCCACATCGGCAGCTCGTTTTCAGCAATATCCCATTTTAATGAATTTGTCCCGCGCCTGTCTATCGGCGTATCAAAATCGTATTTCATAATTGCCCCTTTATCAGCTGATGCCCTTGTCTCTCGGGTTTATGCACTGACATACACATGCCCTTTTGTTGTCCTGCCGCAGTATTATCTTGGTCTTGCATACGTCTACCTTGTCGCGCTCCATTATCAGCTCGTCAATGCTGTCCGCGCGGATAATGCCGCCGTTCGGATTGATTATGCTGTCCACCTTGCCGTTGATGTCCGCGTCCACGGTAGAATACTCAAACGCCAGAGTGGTGTTTATCAGCTTGCAGTTTTTCATCACAAGGTTATCTATATAGCACAGCCCTTGCAGGCTCTCTACCGTGCAGTTTATCAGTGTGAGGTTTTTAGAGTTCCACCCGATATATTCTCCCGTGATAAAGCTGTCGTACACTGTGACGTTGTCGCTGTTCCAAAACGCGTCCTTGGATATCAGCTTTGAGTTTCTTATCTCGACATTCTTCACCCCGTCAAAGGAATAATTTCCGTACAGCGTCAGCCCGTCTATCTTCATATTCTCGCTGTTCATCGCAAAGTAATCACCCTTTGCGGTGACGTTGTCTACGGTGACACCGTCACAGTGCCATAATGTCTCCGCCGCGTTGGGGAAAGACACGTTTTTCAGTGTCAGCCCGTGACAGCGGCGAAAGTTTTTGGGTGCCTCTATCGCACAGTCCTCTATATGCGCGTTGTCGGTGTACCACACACCTGCCCGCGCCATCTCGAACCATGTGCAGTCCTTTGCTGTTACGTCCTTACAGTACCACAGCGGGTACTTCCAGCGGAACATACAGCCGTACAGCTCTATATCGCGGCTCTCCTTCAGCGGTGATTCTCCCTCGCCGAATACGGTATCAACGAGCTTCAGGTTTTCGCTCTTGAACAGCGAACGCTCTCCCTCGTAAAAGCCGCGTGTTATTTCAGTTGTCTTTTCCATATTACTCTCCCGATCTCATCAATTAAATCAGTTTTCCAACATATCAAGAAAATCCTGCTGCGAGATTACAGGCACACCCAGCTGCTGCGCCTTTGTCAGCTTGCTGCCTGCCTCTTCTCCCGCAAGGACATAGGTCGTTTTCTTGGATACCGAGCCGCTTGCCTTGCCGCCGTTTTCCTCTATCAGTGCCTTTGCCTGATCTCTTGTCATATCCGGCAAGGTGCCCGTCAGCACAAAGGTCATACCCGCGAATTTGTCCGACTTCTTTGTGCTCTCATACTCGGTATTTACACCGTATTCCTTCAGCCTTGCGATAAGCGCCTGCATATGCGGCTCTCTCAGCGCGTCATATACGTTCTTGGCGAGGATATCGCCAAAGCCCTCTATCGCCGCTATCTCTTCAGTGTCCGCTTCCGACAGCTTTTCTATGCTGCCGAAATTCTGCAGCAGCAGCACCGCGCCGCGCTGTCCTATACCTCTGATACCCAGCGCGAACAGCAGCCTGTCCGGAGAATTGCTCTTTGAATTTTCAATTGACTGCAACAGGTTTGCCGCTGATTTTTTACCGAAACGCGGCAAATCCTCAAGGCTCTGCAAGTCCAGCGAGTACAGGTCGGCAACGGTAGTTATCAGTCCCTCTTCGCTCAGCTGCTTTACCACCGCCTCGCCCAGTCCGTCAATATTCATCGCTGCGCGGGACGCAAAATGCTCGATATTTTTCAGCAGCTGCGCAGGACAGTCAATGTTGTGACAGCGTATCACCGCCTCGTCCTCGTCACGGCTGGCTGCCGTGCCGCATACCGGGCATATCTCCGGTATCTTGAACGGCTCGCTGTCCTCCGCATGAGAGACCGAGCGCACCACCTCCGGGATAATGTCTCCCGCCTTTCTCACGGCGATAATATCCCCTATTCTGATATCCCGCGCGTCGATTATATCCTGATTGTGCAGCACCGCGCGGGAGACTGTCGTACCCGCCAGCCACACCGGCTCGAATACCGCCACCGGCGTCAGCGCGCCTGTCCTGCCGACGTTTATTTCGATATCCAGCAGCTTGGTTTCCTTTTCCTCCGGCGGGTATTTAAACGCCGCCGCCCAGCGCGGCACCTTGGCGGTCGCACCCAGCCGCTCGCGCAGCGCAAAATCATCCACCTTTATCACCGCGCCGTCAATGTCGTAGGAATATCCTTGACGGTTTTCCCCTATCTCCTCAATGCGCTTTACCGCGTCATCTATATTGTCGTATGTCTGATAGCCCTCTATCACATGAAAGCCAAGGCTTTTCAGATAATCCAGACTTTCCTTGTGTCCGGTCAGCGTTTTGCCCTCTATCCGCTGGATATTGAACACGAATATATCCAGTCCTCTCGCCGCGGTGATGCGGCTGTCCTTTTGCCGCAGAGAGCCTGCCGCCGCGTTGCGGGGGTTTTTCGCGGGCTGCTCGTCGTTTTCCAGCTGGGTCTGTACCAGCTTTTCAAAGCTTGCTTTGGGCATATACACCTCGCCGCGCACCTCTAAGAAAGGCAGCGGCTCGGTCAGCGTCTTGGGTATGGATTTTATGGTTTTCAGATTTTTGGTAATGTCCTCACCGATAAAGCCGTCACCGCGGGTGCTGCCCCGTATGAACTCTCCGTCCGCGTATTCCAGCGATACCGACAGTCCGTCTATCTTCGGCTCGACACAGTATACCGCGCTGCTTTCCTCTTTGACGCGGCGGTCAAAGTCGTACAGCTCTTCTATGCTGAACACGTCCTGCAGGCTGCCCATCTGCACGGTATGCGTCACCTTTTCAAAGGTGTTCAATGCATATCCGCCGACATGCTGCGTCGGCGAGTTGGGGCTGACAAGGTCAGGGTATTCCGCCTCGATCTGCTTTATCCTGCGCATCAGCTTATCATACTCGCTGTCCTCTATCGTCGGGTCGTCCAGCACATAATAGTTAAAGTTATGCTGTTCTGCCGTCCTGCACAGGCGGGCGTATTCTTCGGTTATCTGCTCTTTATCCATTGTTCTCCTCTTTTCAAAGGTTTAGCTATAGTTAAACAAATCCTCCACCGGGTCGGTACCAACCGAAATAATATGGGTATAGCTTTCGGGGATATCCCCTACTATCACCGTCTCCGCTATCAGAAAATCACCGCTGACCTCGGTCTGTACCGAGTACAGCGGGATAAACGCCGTCGCGCTGACAGTCGTCCGCATAATTATACGGTGCAGCGTCTGGTTTATCCCCGCGTCCGAAAACTCGCTGATAAACACCGCGTCCGCGTACCCCGTCGGCTCGACGGTCATTTCGACATAACCTCCGCTGCCGTAAAACGCCGATATACCGCTCAGTGTCCCGACAGACAGCTGGGTGGAAATAACATCCCCGCGCATCAGCCGTTCGTTGACGTCATCCAATATAGCGGTCCTTATCAGGTTTATCACAGCTGTCTTGCTCTGTATCGAGGTCACCCGTCCGTCATCGTTGTAGGTGACGTTTATAAGACTGCCGTAATCGGCGGCATCCGCCAGCTTGTCAAGCTGTTCGGTCACCGCCTTGTCTATCATACCTGTTATCAGCGCACGGGTATTATACTCGCAGACCTGCACCACATTCGGCAGTATGAAGGTATGCAGCAATATCAGCAGGCTTAGCATTATCAGTGCCAGTCCTATCAGCTTTACCCCGACTTTTCGTTTCAGCCGTCTTTTTGTTTCCGCTTTAATGCTCACACCTCCAAATATCAATATGTTAATTGATATTCAGAGGCGCGGTTTATTATTCAGCCTTGTAGAACGCCGAGAACGCCTTGTACGCCATATACACGTCGTTCTTTGCGGTCACCTCAAACGGCGCGTGCATCGACAGCACAGGCACGCCTACGTCTATCGTGTCTATATTAAGGTTCGCGATATACGCAGCTACCGTTCCGCCGCCGCCGAGGTCTACCTTGCCCAGCTCGCCGGTCTGCCATACGATGCCGTTCTTGCCAAACAGTGAATGTACATATCCCACAAACTCCGCGTTCGCGTCGCTGGTGCCGGATTTTCCTCTCGCACCGGTGAACTTGGTTACAACGATACCCTTGTTCATGTACGCGCAGTTTCTCTTTTCCAGCACATCGGGGAAGGTCGGGTCAAAGCCCGCATTAACGTCCGCCGACAGACAGCGCGACGCGCTCATTACGTCTCTGCCGCTACAGCCAAAGCACTCTGCCAGATCGGAGATAAAATACTTCAGATACGCGCTGCGCAGTCCCGTGTTGCCGTCGCTGCCGGTCTCTTCCTTATCGGTCAGCACACATACCGCGGTCCTTGCGGGTACGCCCTTCATATCAAGCAGCGCGGTGAACGCCGTATACGCGCACACTCTGTCGTCCTGTCCGTATGCGCCGATAAGGCTGCGGTCAAAGCCGATATCGCGCGCCTTGAGTGCGGGCACGCACTCCAGCTCGGCACTTAAAAAGTCCTTTTCAACTATCTTGTATTTCTCAAACAGGATGTTCATTAAGTTCAGCTTTACAGCGTCGCTGCACTCGTCATCCTTGAACGGGCGCGAGCCGATAAGGATATTCAGCTCTTCGCCGGTTATCAGCTTTCCGACAGGTCTCTTGTACTGCTCGTCCGCAAGATGCGGCAGCAGGTCGGTCACCACAAAGCAGGGGTCCTTATCGTCCTCGCCGATATTTACCGTTATCTCCGTACCGTCGGCTCTTACTATCACGCCATGCAGCGACAGCGGTAATGCCGGCCACTGGTATTTCTTTATTCCGCCGTAATAGTGGGTCTTGAAATAGCCCAGCTCTTCCGCCTCGTACAGCGGGTTCTGCTTTAGGTCAAGACGGGGCGAGTCGATATGCGCCGCGGTGATGTTTACACCGTTTGCTATAGGCTGCTTGCCTATTACCGCCAGTATCACTGCCTTTTTACGGTTGAGATAATATATCTTATCTCCCGCCTTATACTTTTTGCTCTTGTCAAACAGCTCAAAGCCTGCCGCCTCGGCACGCTGTACGGTTTCCGCCGCTGCCTCACGCTCGGTCTTGCCGTTGTCTAAGAACGTCTTGTAATCCTCACAATACTTGTCCGCCTTTTTCTGCTCTGCGGCGGTAAGTACGTAGGTGGAGTGCTGCTGCTTGTAAAACAGCTTGTCCTTCAGCTCCTGTGATTTTGTCTTTTTCTCTGCCATGATAAAATGACCCCTTTCATAATGTGTTTTTTATTTAAAAGTTATTGCTCTAACTGAACAAACGAAATTATTTATAAAGCCTGCAATACGTCTCGTATGCGTCGGTTATCTTATCCACATAATGCGCCGTGTCCGGGTTAGGTATCGCGGCCAGCCTGCCGTTTACGCCGTAGTCGGGGTTTTCCAGCCAGCTGCCGACGCTGCCCGGCCCCGCGTGATACGCCGCCGCCGTCTCGGTCAAGCCCCCGCCGAACTCGTCTTCAAGATAGCTCAGCAGATAGCAGCCATAGCGGATATTGTCCTGCTCATTGTACATACTGTCAAACTCTATCCCGCTGTCCTCCTCGTCAAGGCGATAGCGTATCCATTCAAAGGTGTCCGGCATTATCTGCATCAATCCGCGCGCGCCTAAGTTGGATTCCGACATCGGGTCAAACCCGCTCTCGGTCTTGATAAACGCGTACACCATGTACTTATCCAACCCGTACTTACCGGAATAATGCTCGACATACTCGGCATATTCCATCGGGTGCGCCGCGCGGATGTATTTATCCAGCCCGTACAGCACCCCGCCCGCGACTATCGCCGCAATGACCGGGATAATTATCAGCAAAAGCAGCTTTTTGCTTTTCTTTTTTCTTCGCCGCTTTGTGTAAATTACTTTCATGCAGTTTCCTTTATTTGTTCTACCGTATTGCGGACGACATCAACCAGTGCCGCCGTGTCCGCGTTATTCTCTATGCAGTATTTGCTTTTCTCTCTGTAATAATCCGCGTCATGCTGACTGGCAAGGCGGTCGGCCGCCGCCTGTTCATCCAGTCCGTCACGCCGCATTATCCGCCGCAGTGCCTTTTCCTTATCGCACACCACACAGACCACGCCGTCGCAGATATAGTCCATCCCGCTTTCAAACAGCGTCGGCGCGTCCAGCAGGACGTATTCCGCGTCACTGCCGTTTATCCGCCCTATCACCTCATAGGTGATATACGGGTACATTATGCGGTTCAGCTCCTCCAGCTTTTCCCTGTCGGAAAATACCAACGCGCCCAGCGCCTTTCGGTCAAGCTCGCCGTCGGCGATGATATATTCTTTCCCGAACCGCTCCGCTATTTTTCCCAGCGCGGGCTTGCCCTTTTGGACGACCGCCCTTGCAACAAAATCGCAGTCGATTATCTCAAACCCCGCGCGGCAAAACTCCGCGCAGACGGTGGTTTTCCCCGCACCGGACATCCCTGTCAGACCGTATATTTTCAATACAGTGTCCTTTCGCTTATCATATTTTCACTACCCGAAACGCCGCCGCCCTCAGCAGGCGGTTATACACCGCGGTGCCCAGCCCCGTCTTCTCGGGACAGCGGACATATGCGGTCTTTACGCCCAGACCGTCCGTCTCACGCAGGGCGGCAAACAGGTTATGCGCCCGCTGTTCGGCAGTCACGCCGTAATCTATCCGCGGGACGTTTATGCCCGTCTCATCTCCGTACAGCACCGCACAGATCTTTTCGCCAGCCTTTTCGTTAAGAAATTCCGCCAACGCCTGCGCGTTGTCCGTCTCTACTATTATTATTTCCGTTTTGGGAGAATAATGCTTATATTTCATACCGGGAGATAACACCCGCTCATTTTCGTCCGGCTTTTTGAACACGTTGCCGTCCAGCGTGACGTCCGCGTATTCTGCCAGCATTTCGGCGGTCACCGCGCCGGGGCGCAGTATCTTTATCGCGGTATCGTCATCGGTAAAGCATATTACCGTGCTCTCTACACCTGTCCTGCACTCGCCGCCGTCTATTATCATCGGTATCCTGCCGCATAGGTCCTCGTACACATGCCCTGCCGATGTGGGGCTGGGGCTACCTGACAGATTAGCCGACGGCGCCGCCAGCGGAAAGCCGCACAGTTCTATCAGATTCAGTGCCGCCTCGTTATCCGGCATACGCACCGCCACGGTGTCCAGTCCGCCGCTGGTGGCGTCGGGGACAATGCTGTCCTTCTTGAATATCATGGTCAGCGGTCCGCTCCAAAAGCGCTCCGCCAGCCGCAACGCCAGCTCCGGCACATATTTCACCGACTTATACAGCATATCAAGGTTGCTGACGTGTATTATCAGCGGGTTGTCCTGAGGTCTGCCCTTTGCCACGAATATTTTCCCGCAGGCGTCAGGATCATAGGCGTTGCCCGCCAGCCCGTACACCGTCTCGGTCGGCATGGCGACCAAGCCGCCGCCCTTTATTATTTCCGCCGCCCGCCGCAGCGACTGTATATCCGGCCTTACTATCTCGGTCGTCATCATTATTCCTCAGACGCGGCAAGCTTTGCGGCGCTGTCCGCCACCGCCAACGCCTCGAACACTTCGTCGCAGTCGCCGTTCATAAACGACTCCAGCTTGTACAGCGTCAGCCCGATGCGGTGGTCGGTGACGCGGCTCTGCGGAAAGTTATAGGTGCGTATCCGCTCCGAGCGGTCGCCGCTGCCCACCTGCACCCTGCGCTGCTCGGCTATCTTGCTGTTCTGCTCCTCCAGCTTTGCCTGATACAGCTTGCTGTACAGCATCTTCATCGCCTTGTCTTTGTTCTTGAACTGGCTGCGCTCTTCCTGACATTCCACGACCACGCCCGTCGGCTTGTGGATTATTCTTATCGCCGACTCGGTCTTATTTATATGCTGACCGCCCGCCCCGCTGGAGCGATAGGTCTGAAACTCAAGGTCGGCAGGGTTTATCTGCACATCTACTTCCTCCGCCTCCGGCAATACCGCAACGGTCACGGCAGAGGTGTGTATGCGGCCCTGCGCCTCGGTCTCCGGCACACGCTGCACGCGGTGCACGCCGCTCTCGTATTTCAACTTTGCGTACGCGCTCTCGCCCTCGACGCGAAAGCTTATTTCCTTGTAACCGCCCAGCTCGGTGGGGTTCGCGCTTATTACCTCGGTCTGCCAGCCCTTCAGCTGCGCGTACATAGTGTACATACGGAACATAGAATTTGCAAACAGCGCCGCCTCGTCACCGCCGGTGCCGCCGCGTATCTCCACGATCACGTTGCGGTCGTCGTCAGGATCTTTCGGCAACAGTAACAGCTTTAATTCCTGCGTATAGGTCTCGACCAGCTGCTTATTTTCCTCATACTGTGCCTGCACCATTTCCTTAAAGTCCTTGTCAAGTCCGCCGTCGTTCAGCAGCTTTTCCGCCTCGTCATAGTCTGCCTTGGCGGTTTTGTACAGGCGATATTTTTCTATTATCGGGGTGAGGTTTTTGAACTCTCTCATCAGCTCTTTATACTGAGCCTGATCATTTATTACATTTATATCCGACAGCTTTGCGTTTATCTCTTCAAAACGCCGCTCGGTCATTTCCAGTTTTTCGTCCACGGTTATTTTCCTTTCTTTTTATATATTACTGTCAAAACCGTGTCCGCTATTGTTCTTCCTTATCTGCGCTGCGGATAACGGATTTTATCTTCTTTTCGCACTTGCTGCGCGGGGTCATAAACTCATGCCCGCAGCCGACGCACTTCAGCTTAAAGTCCGCGCCGATACGCAGCACCAGCATTTCCTTCGCGCCGCAGGGATGCTCTTTTTTCATTTTCAGCACATCTCCGACCCTTATATCCATCTCCGCACCTCCTTATAAATCGCACTTATTAGTATTGTACCACATTTTACCGAATTTTTCAATCATTTCTGATAAATTTTACCGCTGCGGTTATTTTATATATTTTCGCGCAAAATACTCTCAAACGAAAGGAGCTTTCGCCATGAGAAAAAGCGTAAAAGCAAAATTTGAAAACACCGACGCCGCCGAATATGCCCTTAACGCGGTACGCGCCCTGCGCGCGGGCGCAAAGTGCGAGCTGCACGCCATCCCCGACGCGGGCAGTATATATAATTACAGCGGCGTGATACCGCAGTCGTCCTACACCTCGAACACCGTCACCAATCTGTTTGTCCCGACCTTCCCCGAAAACTCTACCCTATCGGATATAGAAAACCACCGCGCCGCCATGCTGGAGGTCACCTGCCCGCCGAGCGAGCTTGGGCATGTTACACAGACATTGATAAAGTACGGCGGAATGATAGGAAAATAGCCTCACGTCGTATGACCGTATCGGCAATTCTCGCATATATTATATCAGCCCCAAGGGCAAAAACGGTCGGCCGGCGCGGTGGCACTGCCCACGAACAGCCGCGCGGCGCTCTCACGGCGTAAACGGCACGGCCGAATAGTAGACCCCCGTCGCGTATGCGTCGGGGGTCAGACTGTATATAGACTACATTTTTATCGAACTAATTATCCGTTCTGAAAAGGACGTCCAGCAGCGCGGTATCACTGAATTCAAACTCCTTGCGTCTGCCGTCGATGTACAGGGTGTTGTCGTCCTTCCATTCCAGCTTTGCGGGCTTGTCATATGCGGAGGTAATAACATGTATGCTGCCCAGCACACGTCTGCACTCGGCAAACGGGATGCTTATATCCTCGCTCGCCCGTTCAAGATAGAACGATACCGAGCGCCGCTCGTCCTCATAGTTCTCGGCATATGTCACTATGCGGTACTGTTTGTCCGGCGAATAATTATAGGTGGTGCTGCGCAGCGACAGGTCCACCGAGGTCAGCGAAAAGTCGCCTATCAGCTGGCTCAGCGTAAGGTACACCAGCACACCCACCACATAAAGTATCAGATACAGCGTACCGATGATGGTCTTTGCGGTCTCTCCCGCGCCGCAGATAAAGAAAATCAGCACGCATACCGCTACCGGCGGAATGATTATTATCCAGTTGCCGAAGGTAAGTATCAGCAGTAAAAAGCTCAGCAGCGGGGTTATCATAGCACACAGTACAGTAACTATCTGCTTTCTGGTAAACAGCATTATACCGCCGAAAATAACGTTTATAAAGATATACAGCACATACAGCGCCGCCTGATTTACAGGCTCGATATAATACGCGGTATATATCCATGAGGTAAAAATTATCAGCACGGGGTAAAGCACCGACAGCACCGACACCCCGAGATTAAGCCATTTATTTGTTAATATGCTTACTAACTTTTCCATATCTGTTTCCTTTCATAAAGTCCGCATATACGGTATATCTATATTTTACTATTATTTAAGGCAAATTGCAAGCAAAACGGCAAAAAAACTTAAAAATTCCGTCAAAGCTTTCGCCGTCCTTGTCGGGACGGCGAAAAACAGTATATTCTTTAATTTATCTGTCGCGATGGTCGAGCAGTGCTCTCAGTTCGCCGAACGGGTCGTCCTCGTCATCGGTGTCGGATGTCGGGAATACCAGCGACTCGCCTACCGAGCTTTTGCTCTCCTCTTTCTTTTCCGCGTTATCGGAAGAAAGGCTGGATAATACCGTGCCTTCCTTTACGGTCTCAACGGGTGCCTGTCCGTCGTCATTTACGAAGGATGTAGCGATAACGGTTATCTCCATCTCTTCCTTGAGGTCGCTGGAGATATCCACACCGTGGATAACCTGTACATTCGGTACGGCTGCCGCGGTCAGCAGATCCATTACCTTGTTTACATCGTCAAGCGGGGTATCCTCGGAAATAACGAGGTTGACCAGCAGCTTGCCTGCGTTCTTGATAGAGGTCTCCAGCAGCGGGCTTTCCACTATCTGCTGTACAGCCTCTTCGGCGCGGTTGTCGCCGCTGCCGTGGCCGATAGCCATATGCGCGTCGCCCGAACCCTCAAGCGTTGCCTTAACGTCCTCAAAGTCGATGTTGAGCATGCCGTAATGGTTTACGATGTCAGAAATGCTCTTTACCGCCTTGTACATAACGTCGTCTACCATTTCATAAGCCTTTTTCATGCTCAGGTTCTTTTCATTGAGTGAAAGCAGCTTTTGGTTAGGGATTATGATAAGTGAATCTACGTACTTTCTCAGCTCTGCGATACCCTGCATTGCAAGGTTCATCTTGTACTGACGTTCAAAATCGAAGGGCTTGGTAACAACGCCCACCGTAAGTATACCGTTTTCCTTTGCTATCTCCGCAACCTTAGGAGCGGCACCTGTACCTGTTCCACCGCCCATTCCGGCGCAGATGAACACCATAGATGTACCCTCTATCGCCTCTGCGATAGCGTTCTTATTCTCATCAGCTGATGCGGCAGCTACCTCAGGCTTTCCGCCCGCGCCGCGTCCGTGTGTGGTCTTTACGCCTATCTGGATACAATCCATCAGTTCCTTGTCCTTGCTACGCAGTGCAGCCGCGTCGGTGTTTATTACGGCAAATTCCACATTATCAACGCCGCCCTTGACCATGTTGTCAACCGCGTTTCCGCCGCCGCCTCCGACACCTATAACCTTTATCTTAACGTCACATTCAAATTCTTCATCGACTTCAAAGTTCATTTAAGCATCCTCCGTATTTTCCCGCGCACACACGCGTATATTAATATTCTAACAGATTTCTTTTCCAATTGCAATACTTTTATGAAAAAAATATTAACATTTTACGGCAGGGGTAGATTTTTTCTTGAAATTCATCACAATATATTGTATTTTTCGCCCCTGTACGGCTCCGATTTGACTTCCGTATACCTTATTCGTAAACCGCCGTTGTGTCTCCCACCGTCGGCTGCTCATCGCCGCCGCTGCTGTTGTCTCCCGTACCGTTGCCGTTGTTGCCCGGCTGTGTACTGTTGCTGCCGTTATCGGTCGACGTATTGCTGTTGCTGTCATTACCGCGCTCCGGAGTAAAGGTGACCTTCATCTCGTCGGACGAGCTTATCAGCTGAGACAGTATCAGCACGCCCTTCTCGCCGTCAAACTCGCCGCGGTCTATCAGATTTTTCGCTATCGTCAGCTTGAACTGCACCTCGGTATACTCGCCCAGCTCCAGCGTCAGCCGATTGTCATAATTCAGCTTGATATTGTATATATTTGAAATATCTATCTGCTTTATCTTATCCGCGATGCCTACCGCCTCACAGTCCTCGATAAGGGAGAACATTATATCATACTTGCGTGCCGCCGAGCTGTCGGTATTGTCGTCCGCGCCGGAATACTGCTTTGCGCATTTCAGCAGCTTTGCCAGCAGGTTGCGGTTACCCTCGTCGGTGACTGTCAGAAAATCTCCGTCCGACGCGTATTCAGGGTCAAAGCCTACCACCGTGACATACTTGCTGTTCGGCTTTTTAAGACTGGTGTCCATTATTCTGCCGTTCCTTGAGACAAGATAGTACGCGCTGCCCTTGCTTACATTTGCCACCGCCTCCGCGGGGGTGAGCGATATTTCCAGCGTCGCGGGCAGACGCTTGTTTACCTTTACCTCGTCCACATACGGCAGCTGTTTTATCAGCTTTCGCTCTATCTCAGCGGTGTCCAGTGTGATAAGGTTCTGCCCTTCCTCAACGCCGCTAAGCCTGATCACATCCTTTTCGTCATACTGTGTCTCGCCGCTGACGGTTATCTCGCCGATATTGAACAGCACCGTGGTGGAAAGCACGCAGATGATACCCACAGCAACCACCGCGAAAATTATGTAATACAGCAGATAGCTGGACAGCTTTTTGCGTCTTTGCGGCAGGTTTTTGTCATCGGTCTTTTTGCGGTTCCTGCTCTTGTTTTTCAGCGCCTTTTTCTGTATATCCTCCGGCTTTGCCAGGTTGAAGTCAAAGTCGTTCTTCGCCTCTTTTTTCGGCGCTTTGCCTGTTGCCTTTTCGGGCTTTGCTTTCTTTACGGGTTTTGATTTTTTATCGGCTTTCTTTATCTTGTCGGACTTTTTGCTGTTTTTGTCTTTATTATTATCCGGCTGCTCGGACGGCGCGGGCTTGTTTGCCCGTTCTTCGGCGGCCGCTCTCGCGGCGGCAAGGCGCGCCTTGCCCGAGGGCGGCATCTCCACCCACAGATTATTGTTGTCTCTGCCCTCTTTCGGCATTGCCCTCACCTCCGTTTTACGTCCTTTATCTAAATTTCCTTACTTTCTCTTTATATCCGCGCCGACGCTTCTCAGCGCCTGCTCTATATTTTCATATCCTCTGTCTATGTGGTGTATCTCGCTTATCACCGATACACCCTCCGCGCCGAGTGCCGCGGCTACCAGCGCCGCCCCGCCCCGCAGGTCGGTGGCTACCAGCTCGGTGCCGGACAGCCGCTTTACGCCCTGTACTATGGCGACCTTGCCCTCGACCTTGATACTGCATCCCATGCGCAGCAGCTCGCTGACATGGCGATAACGGTTTTCAAATATATTTTCCACAAACACGG
Source organism: Eubacterium sp. (assembly GCA_022511265.1). Taxonomy (GTDB): domain Bacteria; phylum Bacillota; class Clostridia; order Oscillospirales; family Ruminococcaceae; genus Ruminiclostridium_E. The sequence continues at coordinate 30,184 of JAFLRX010000011.1, forward strand.
TAATACCGTCCGCGCATGTGCATGCCGCCATTATCAGTGCCTGCGCGTCGGTGGGAAAGCCCGGATACGGCATTGTCCGTATCGTCAGCGGCGCTTTCAGCCGCCCCCGCACGTTGATGTATATGCTGTCCCTGCCGAAGGTATATATACGGCAGCCCATCGTCTGCATAAGCGGTATCACAACACCAAGGTGCTCTGCGTTTACGCCGCTCAGCACCAGCTCGCCGCCCGCGCACGCGGCACAGCAGAGATATGTCGCCGCCGCTATGCGGTCGGGTATCACGCTATGCTCGCACCCGTGCAGCTTTTCCACACCCTCAACGGTGATGACGTCGCTGCCCGCACCCTTTATCTTCGCGCCGCACTTTGTCAGAAATTCCGTAAGGTCGGCTATCTCCGGCTCGCGCGCCGCGTTGTGTATCAGTGTGGTGCCCTTTGCCAGCACCGCCGCAAGTATGATATTCTCGGTCGCCCCGACCGACGGAAAGGTCAGCGATATATCCGCGCCCTTCAACCCGTCCGGCGCGCTGCACTCAAGATATCCGTGCTCTTCTCTTATCTCCGCGCCCATCTCTCTCAGCGCCGCGATATGCAGGTCGATAGGTCTCGGACCTAACTCGCACCCGCCGGGAAAGGACAACCTGCATTGTCCCGTCCGCCCCAGCACCGCGCCGAGGAAAACTATGGACGAACGCATCTCACGCATCAGCTTGACCGGCACCTCGTGGCAGGTTATGTTATCCGCCGCGGTTATCACCGACGAGCCGTCGCGCTTGCACTTTACGCCGATATGGTTCAGTATGCGGCAGGCGGCGTCAACGTCCGTCAGCCGCGGACAGTTATGTAATATGCACTCTCCGTCGGCTATCAGTGCCGCCGCCGACAGCAGCGGCAGCGCGCTGTTTTTCGCGCCGTGTACGCGTATCTCTCCTTCGATACGCTTTCCGCCGACTATCATCAGTTTCTGTGTATCCAATAAAACCACCCTCTCAAAGCTTTTTTTCAATTTATGCTTTTGGGGGTAATTTTGTCATTCACACAGTTTTATACTCTCTTTTACTGGGCGGACAAGCCGCACAGGTCTATCAACTCTTTCAGTATCTTATCCGCCGCGTTCTTTTCGGCAAGCCGCGCGGCGTTCTCACCCATCAGTTCCAGCAGTGAGGGGTTGTTGCAGAACTCATTGACCTCGTCTATCAGCTTTTGTCCCGACAGGTCCGCGTCCTTGATTATCCTGCCCGCGTTGGCCTTTTGCAGTGTCAGCGCGTTGTAGTACTGGTGGTTTTCCGCCGCGTACGGATACGGGATAAGCAACGACGCCCTGCCTACCGCGGTAAGCTCGGTCAGCGTCATTGCCCCCGCGCGTGTGACTATGAGATCAGCCGCACACATACACACATACATATTGTCGATATATTCTCTTATTCTGAAATGCGGGTTGTCCTTGTCCACTCCGCATTTTTCCAGCAGTGCGTTAAAGGTGTCATGCCCATGCTTGCCAAAGCCGTGGATGTGGTTGATGTTACCTTTTTTCTGCTCCCATTGCAGCAGCTGCGCCGCCGCCTCATTAATATGCACCGCACCCTGACTTCCGCCGACCGACAGCACCGTCATGCAGTCGGGCAGACCCAGCTCGGCGCGTGCCTCCTGCCGCGTCATCAGCTTTATCTCGCCGCGCAGCGGGTTGCCTGTGACAACGCTCTTTTTGCAGCTTTTAAGATGCTTTAACGCGTCCTCGCTGCCGACCATAACTAAATCTACCTTGTCGCACAGCACCTTTACCGACACACCAGGCAGCGAATTACTCTCATGTATCGCGGTCTTTATCCCCGCCTTTACGGCACATTTCAGCACCGTGCCGGTGACATAGCCGCCGGTGCCTATTACAAGATCCGGCTTGAATTCGTCAAATATCTTTTTTACCTGACGTCCGGCGTTCATATAGTAGTAGACCGCCTTGACGTTTCTTTTTATGCTTTTCAGGCTGATGCGGCGCTGTATGCCCGCCATCTTCACGGGGGAAAAATCATACCCCGCGCGCTTTACCAGTCTTGCCTCCAGCCCGTCGGGCGAGCCGATGAACAGTATATTGGTATCCTCGAATACCGATTTCAGCTTATCCGCAATGGCAAGCGCGGGGTTGATGTGTCCGCCCGTGCCGCCCGCAGCAACGATTACATTCATACTGTCAGTTCCTTTTTTATGTCTTTTTTATCCGCGCCGCAGGCGCACCTTTCTTATTCACTATTCACTCTTACTTTTTACTTCAATTAAGTGTCGGATTGCTTTGATACGCTTAACAGCAGTCCCATTTCCACCAGCTGGATTATCAGTGCCGTTCGCCCGTAGCTGAAGAACGGCAGCGATATACCGGTATTCGGTATCGCGTTGCAGGCAACGCCGATATTCATAAGCGCCTGCATACCTATCTGTATCGTTATTCCCAGCGCGAGGAACGAGCCGAATTTATCCCGCGCCTTGGCGGATATATACAAACCTCTCGCGATAAACAGCACGAACAGCAGTATCACCGTCACCGCGCCGAAAAAGCCCAGCTCCTCGCAGATGATAGAGAATACGAAGTCGTTCTGGCTCTCCGGCAGGTAGAAGTACTTCTGGCGCGAGTTGCCCAGACCCAGTCCGAACCATCCGCCCGAGCCAATGGTAAGCAACGACTGATAGGTCTGATATGTATCGCCTCGTATATCCGAGAACGGGTCGATAAAGCCGTTTATTCTGTCCCACAGATATTCGTATCTGAACACGAACAGCAGCGCCAGCATACCCAGCACACCCAGCACCATGAGAAATACAAGGCAGTTTCTGTTGCACCCGCCGACAAACATCATAACATATACTATCACGAAGATTATCAGCAGCGCGGAAATATGCCTTTGCATCACGCACATAAGCAGCGCGGGGATAAGCACGTACCAGTACCGCAAAAATCCGTAATAGCTGTCACGGCGCACCTCATAATACCTTTGCAGCATATATGCGACCATGACAATGACCGCTATTTTCAGTATCTCCGATGGCTGGAACTGCGTGCCGAAAATGGTTATCCATCGTTTCGCGTCGTTTACCGACTCGCCGAAGAACATAACCATCACCATCAGCCCCAGCGATACGACCAGCAATATCTTGGCAAAAGTAATACCGTTGCCGTTTTCTTTCTTTTTAAGGCTAAGCGGGGTTATCAGTGCGTGATAGTCCAGCCTGGACAGGAAAAACATTCCGATAAGACCTATCGCCGCGCCCTGTATCTGCTTTACCGCGTAGGAAAAGCTGTCGCCCTCCTCCGCGTAAGAATACGCATAGCTTGCCGAGGTCATCATCACTATGCCCATGACCAGTAATATCATTATTACAGTAAACATCGGCATATCAAATCTGCCGCGGTTTTTGAACCATGTGCAGGTCACCGCAGGGGCGTCCGGCTTTTCGGGGTGCACAAATATTTTTTGCACCGCCGCGCCTGCTATTCCCGCGGCTATGCCGCTGCTCTTTTTAGCTTTCTTTTTAGGTGCCGCAGGTGCGGCAGCCGCCTTTGCCGGGGCGGTCTTCTTAACCTCTGCCTTGGGCTGTGCCTGCTTTGGCTTAGCGGCGGACGCGCCGTTGCCTGCGGGGATATTTTTATATTTATTCGCGGGAGGGACCAGCACGTCGTTCAGCCCTGCCGCAGCGTTCTTTTTCGATGCGCTGTCGCTCTTACGGCTGTCGGATGCTCTTCCCATGCTGCGGGACAGTTCGTTTTGCTGTTCGCGGCTGAGCCGCCCGTAATTCAATTCTGCCACGCTTTCTCCCCCTTTTCTCAATTCGGAATTATAAAGTTATCTCATCCCAAAGTACGCCAGCGCCAGCGCAAGTGCGCAAAACGCAAGCTCTATCAGTGAGAACACGCCTACGATTTTTACTTCCTTCCAGCCTCTTATCTCAAAGCTGTGATGTATCGGCGTCATTTTAAACAGGCGTTTGCCCTTTGTTATCTTAAAATACGTCATCTGGATAAGCACCGACAGTGCCTCCCAAATGTAGACAGCCGCGCACAGCACCATGATAAACTCGGTCTTGGTGCCGATACCAAGTGCCGCCACCGTTCCGCCGAGGAACATCGAGCCTGTGTCGCCCATCATTACCTTTGCGGGATAGAAATTCCACACCAAAAAGCCCAGACAGCCCGCCGCAACGACAGCCGCGACAATGCTCATCTCCGCAAAGTCAAACATCGCGCATACCACCAAAAACGCCGCGCAGTATATCACCGTGATAGACGAGCAAAGCCCGTCAATACCGTCGGTGAGGTTTACCGCGTTGACGATGTACAGTATGCCCAACCCCATTATAAGGTAGTAGAAATACCATAAATCAAGCTGTCCCAAAAACGGAAAGGTTATCACCGTTGAGGTGTCCCCCGCAGTCACCCGCGACGCGAAATATGCCGCTATCACCAGCACCTGCATTATTATTTTCTGATTGGGGGTAAGTCCCTCGTTACGCTTTTTCTTTACCTTTATAAAATCGTCAACAAACCCGATAAAGCCAAAGCACACCGCCATTATCATCGCGGATATCGCGTTCATCAGCTTTAGTCCGCCCGCCCCGTCAAGGACGATAAGACCTTGCAGCCAAAGTATAACTATCCCTGTAGTAAAGGCGATTATGCTGCCCGCGATGAACATTACGCCGCCCATGGTCGGCGTACCCTCCTTGGACTTATGCCACGCGGGGCCTATCTCAAGGATAGTCTGACCGAATTTCAGTCTCTTCAGCGCAGGTATGGCCACAAAGCCGAGCAACGCGGTAATGCCGAAGCTGAGTACCGCCGCGACTATCTCTGCCGATAAATTCATATGGTTTGATTTCCTTTCCCACTGAGAATATTTGTTACTATCTCTCTTTCGGAAAACGGCAGCTGCTCGTCTCCCACTATCTGATAATCCTCGCTGCCCTTGCCCGCAAGGACGATTACGTCACCGGGCTTCGCTATATCCAGTGCCCGCCGTATCGCCTTTTCACGATCAGGCTCGGTCTCGTATACGGTACTGTCGGTTATCCCCGACACCACCTGTGCGATGATGTCCTCCGGCTTTTCGTGCGCGGGATTATCCGACGTCACTATCATATAGTCGGAATGACGCTGCGCCGCCGCGCCCATCATCGGTCGCTTGGTCGCGTCGCGGTCGCCCGCCGCGCCGAACACCGTTATCAGTCTGCCGTCGGTGACCTCTCTCACAGCCGCCAGCATTTTGTCCAGTGCGTCGTCGGTATGCGCATAGTCTGTCAGCACGGTAAATTCTCCGCTGTACACCACGCTCAGCCGTCCGTCGGTGCCGCCGTAGCTCTCCAATGCCCTGACGCAATCCTCTTCGTCAAAGCCCGCCGCCGCGCACAATCCTATCGCGCACAGCGCGTTTTGTATATTATATCTTCCTATCTCGCTAAGCTTTGTCCTAAACGCGCGCCGTGACAGCTTTGAGGTCAGCATAAATTGCGACCCGCCCGCGCCGCAGGTGACAAACTGCGCCGATATCGTGTTGTTATTATCAAAGCCTACTGTTATCGCCTTTTCGCCGTATCTCTCGGCAAGACGTTTGCCGTATTCGTCATCGGTGCATATCACCGGGATATCGGTCTGCTCGAACAGCATGCTCTTCGCGGCGAAATAGCTTTCCATATCGCCGTGATAATCAAGGTGGTCCTGCGTCAGATTGGTAAACGCCGCCGCCTCGAACCGCACAGCACCCACACGGTACTGCGCAAGTGCCTGCGAGCTTGCCTCCATCACGCAAAACTCCGCGCCGTTGTCCGCCATCTCGGCAAACCGCTGATACAGCACCGTTGCCGGCGGCGTGGTGGGTATGCCCTTTTCCGAGTGGTAGGTCTTTCCGCAGACGTCTATCCCCGCCGTGCCGATACTTCCGGTCTTTTTCCCCAACACGTTAAGCATATGCTTTATCATACCTACCGTGGTGGTCTTGCCGTTAGTTCCCGTCACGCCCAGCAGCCGCAGCCTTTCGGTCGGCTCGCCGTAAAGGCGGGAGTTAAGCTGTGCCAGCGCAAGTCTTGTATTGCTTACAATTACCTGACGGCTTGCCCCTGTGTCGTGCTCGGCTATTACCGCCGCCGCGCCTTTTTCTACCATTTCCTTTGCGGCGTTATGCCCGTCAAAGTGTGCGCCCTTTATGCAGACGAACACATCGCCCGCATTCAGCTTTGCGGTGTTATCGGTGACGGAATTTATCTCGCGGTTTTCAACACCCTGCTCCCGTGCTTCGGGAGATATATCGTATAATGTGATAATATCACCTCATCAACCTGTTTCGCTGTTTAGTACAAAGGTTACCTCAACTACCGAGCCGCTGTACACCGACGTACCCTTGGTCAGCGACTGGCTGATAGCCACCGCCGCCGAGTTGCCGCCCGCGCCGCTGATCGCAAGGTTAAGTCCCGCCTCGCCCGCGGCAATGTTGGCCTGCTCTACGGTCATACCGGTAAAGTCCGGCACGGTGGTGAACTGATAATCAGGCGTTGTCACACCGTCGCCCATATACAGCAATACAGTGCCGCCGTACGGCATCAATGTGCCTGCGCCCGGTATCACGCCTGTTACCGTTGTACCCTCGGTGCTGCCGATAATCTTGGCGTTAAGTCCCGCGCCTGTCAGCTTTGCCTCTGCCATAAGGCTGTTGTCGCCGTATATCCACGGTACGGTAACGTCCTGCTCTCGCAATTCTTCCGCCGTATACTGCGGATATATGTTAAGATACTCAAGTCCCTCTTTGAACACCGCCGACACTACCGGCGCCGCCACCGCGCTGCCGTAGATAAAGCCGCTGGTCGGCTCGTCTACTATTACCAGCATTATATATTCCGGGTCGTCCGCCGGGACGAACGCGCAGAAGATAGACACATACCGCATATTGTCATAGCTGTATTCGTCCAGCTTTTCCGCCGTGCCGCTCTTGCCGCCGATGCGATAACCCTCCATATACGCGTTGGTACCGCCGTTGGTGGATACCACCGTCTCCAGTATCTGGCGCATGGTGGCGGAGGTCTCCTCGCTTATTACCTGACGTCTTACCGTCGGCTCGGTGGATTTTATCACGTTGCCGTCGCTGTCTATTATTTTATCCACGATGTACGGGGTCATCAGCTTGCCGCCGTTTACTACCGCGGCCGCCGCGGTAATCATCTGTATCGCGGTGACCTTGTTGGTCTGACCGAACGCCGAGCTGGACAGCTCTACGATATGCATATTCTCTTTCGATACATACAGCGAATGCGCCTCGCCCGGAAGATCTATTCCCGTCAGCTCGGTAAAGCCGTACGCCTGAAAATATTTTGTAAAGTTTTCAACACCCAGTCTTTGACCTATCGCGATAAACGCGGGGTTGCAAGAGCGTATAACCGCCTCGGTAAGTGTCGAGGTGCCGTGTCCTGCGGCACTCCAGCATCTTATCTTGGTGCCCTCAACATCCGCAACACCCGAGCAGTAGAAGGTATCGCCCAGGCTTACCGCCTCTTCCTCCAACGCTGCCGAGCAGGTTATCATCTTGAATACCGAGCCAGGGATGTATATCTCGCTTACCGCCTTGTTAAGCCACTGGCGGCCTCTCAGCTCCGCTTCTTCTTTGTCTATTTCCGCCTGTAACACGCCGTCCGCCGACATCTGCGCCAGCAGCTTTCTGTCCTTTTCAAAGAAGATATAGGACGGGTCGTTGGGGTCATAGCCGGGATAGGTCGCCATTGCGACTATCGCGCCGGTCTTTGCGTTCATGATTATTCCGGTGCTGCGGTTTTCAACACCGTGCTGTGATACCGTCGTCTCAAGATTTTTCTCAAGATAATACTGCAATGTCTCGTCCAGCGTGAGTATCAGAGAATTACCGTCCTGCGCGGGGTATCTTGTCTCATATTCATACGGCATCGCGTCGCCGTTTGCGTCCTTCACCGATACTATCCTGCCGTCCACGCCCTTGAGGTAGTCGTTGTAGTACGCCTCAATGCCATAGCCCTCTTCGTTATCGTTGACAAAGCCCAGCACGCTGGCGGCAAGGTCGTCGTTAGGATAGCTGCGCACGCTGTTTTCCACCGTGTATATCGACACCGACTGAAGTCTGTTCTTGCTGATAAAGTTATTTATCTTCTCGACTACGGTCCTGTCCACCTTGCGCTTTGCCACATAATATCTCAGATCGGTGTCCGAGCAGGCGTCCACCAGCGTCTCATACTTTACGTCCAGTATCTCGGACAGTCCGCGGCAGATAAAGTCTCTGTTCTGCGGCTCGTATTCGTTGATGTCGCCGGGCGAGATGATAACATCCCATACCGTGTTGCTCTGCACCAGCACCTTGTTGTTGCGGTCATATATCGTGCCGCGCGACGCGGTTATCGTAAAGCTGTCCTGCTGCTGCTTGCTTGCCGCCGCGCTGAACATCTCGTTGTTCACCACCGACACGTCAAACAGCTTTAACGCAATACATACAGCCGCAATAAGTATACCGAAAAACAAAATAACTATTCGGTTGCTCATGCTCCTGCTCGGGTTCAAATTCACAAGGCATCTTCCTTTCGCCTATAAATGTGCGCTTAAAATAAATACTTCATAAAAAAGGTTTATCCTTTTCCGAAATTTTTAAAATCCGAAAAAGGAGCCTTTGCCGTCCCATGCTTGTATAACGGCTTGTTTATATATATTGTCCTAAAATCCTAAATATTCCAACACATCGCCAAACCAGTTGAAGATGGAAACAAAGATGTTTTCATCCTCCGCCTTGGCGGTCTCGGTCAACGCGCCGGTGCTCATCTCTATGTACCGCTCCTGAGAAGCGTTTACCTTCTGCATACCCATCTTGTTCAGTGCGTAATCTTCTACGTTGTCGATGGACACCGAGCCGTTCAGCTCGTTTTGCAACTGGCCGTTGAGCATCTGCGCGCTCTCGTATGCGTTGGTCTCCTCGGCTATCTTGAGATTTATCTCGCTCAGCTGTGCCTTGCTGTATAAGAACATTGTAAACACCGCCAAGAACAACCCCGCGATAAGTATCACCGCCAGCGGTCTGCCGACCTTTGCGGCGGACGCCTGCGCTATTTTCAGCTCAGGCTTGGGCTGCTCTACAGGCTGTTCGGTCTTGCGTTCTTTCCTCTGCGCCGTATCAAAGAGCGAGAGGTCATATGCCACGCTTGTTCTGTTGTAAGGTGTAGGCATTACCTATCATTCCTTCCTATTATGTAAAGAGTTACTATTATCGTAAATACTCCTAAAGCTTTTCTATTATCCTTAATTTTGCGCTGTGCGAGCGCTTGTTGCGCTCCAGCTCCGCTTCCGTCGCCGTTATCGGCTTTTTGTTTACCAGCATGCCGCGCGGCGTCTTACCGCATACGCATACCGGAAACGACGGCGGGCAGGTACACCCGGTGCAGTATTCCTTGAATTTATTCTTGACCGCTCTGTCCTCTATCGAGTGAAAGGTTATCACCGCCAGCCTGCCGCCGCTTTTCAGCGCGTCGAATGCCGCGTCCAGTCCTTTGCCCAGCTCGTCAAGCTCCGCGTTTACCTCTATTCTTATCGCCTGAAAGGTCTTTTTGCAGGGGTTCTTTTCCCTGCGTACCTTCAGCGGTACATTGCGTTTTATTATCTCGGCAAGCTCCAGCGTGGTCGTTATCGGCTTTTCAGCCCTTGCGCGTTCTATGCCGTACACTATGCCCTGCGCATATTTTTCCTCGCCGTAATCGTACAGTATCCTGCGCAGCTGCTCCGGCGGATAATCATTCACTACATCGTATGCGCTGAGTCCGCTGCGGCTCATCCGCATATCCAGCGGCGCGTCCTCGTGATAGGAGAACCCCCGCTCCGGCGTGTCCAGCTGATAGGAGGAGACCCCCAAGTCCATCAGCACGCCGTCAACGGCGTCTATCCCCAGCTTGTCCAGATTTTCGGTAAACCCCGAAAACCGCTCGTTGATTATCGTACAGTTAAATCCCGCCAGCTTTTCCTTTGCCGCCGCACATGCGTCCGGGTCACGGTCAAAGCCGATAAGCCGTCCGCCGTCAAGACGTTTCGCTATCTCGGACGAATGTCCCGCAAAGCCCATCGTGCAATCGACGTATATCCCGTCAGGCTTTATCTCCAGCCCTTCGATGACCTCGTCAAGCAGCACGGGTATGTGTATCTGCTTTTCCATCATATTCCAAGCTCGAGCGCCTGATTAAGCAGCTCTTCGCTGTTGGTGACCTCGTTAAAGCGTGCCCATTCGGATTTATCCCAGATTTCCGCGCCGCCCTCCAGTCCGACAACAACAACGTCGGCGGTCAGCTTTGCGTATTCTCTAAGCGCGGCAGGCACCGATATGCGTCCCTGCTTGTCCGCCGTAACGTCAAACGCGCTGCCGAACAGAAATCTCTGTATCCCCTGCGTCTGCACCGACGGCATAGAGCGTATCTTCTCCACCAGCTTTTGCCACTCATCAAGGGAATATACCTTGATGCAGGAATTGCCGATAGTCTTGGATATGACAAAGCTGTCGCCTATCTCTTCTCTGAGCTTTATCGGGATATTCATACGCCCTTTGGCGTCTAACGTGGATTTGTATTCACCCTTCACAGCCTTGTCACTCCTTTCCGCAAAAGCCTTATTTCAGGGATGTTAAGGTATTTTTATCATTTTTAATGAAAAAATCACCACAAAACACCTCAAAAGTGTCATAATGTTATTATACACTAAGGCGACGGAAAAAGCAAGAAAATTTTTTGAAAATTCCAAAAAACCTTTACAAAATTTATGTCGATTTTTAGTATATAATGCACAAAAAGCCTTTCCTACCGGAAAGGCTTTTTTGGTAAAATATTCAGTGACTATATCTTGTGTTGTGTGACAAAAACGGTACAAGATAATGTGTCTACGACATTTTCTCCCTAACGGAGGATTTGCCGTTTTTATTAAAACTCTTCAGCGTCAAGGTCCACTACTTTTATCTCGTGCGGCTCTTCAGCCATCATCGGCATCATGCCGTCGCCGTAAATCGGTGCAGCCTGACCGTCTGCCGCCGCAGCCTGAGCGTCCGCCTGCATCTGCTTTCTGGTCGCGCCGGGGACGGTGTTGTCCACTATCCACTTCGCTATCATAAGCGGTGACAGCACGACGTTGATGGATTGCAGCTCGCTCTCGGTGGAAGAATCCGACACCTGACCGTGCACGTCCTCATAGCCCGCGATATCATAGGTCAGCTGGCTGCGGTATCTTACGTTACACAGCATAAACTCCGGCGGGATATAGTCCACCTGATTTACCTCCTCCAGCCACAGGAACGGGTTCATACCGCCGATGCTGATATCCTCGAATATCCAGCCGCTGGATGCCGCCGCGTCGTCAGAGCAGAGATAAAGCGCGAACTTGAACCGCTTTTCGGTCTCGTCCATAAAGATACTTACTTCAAACTCTTTTACAACACGGTTGTTGATTATCTCAGACTCACGCGGGCAGCACTGGCAGGTACCGCCATAGCCGAACAGCTTGCCGTTTATGTCCTTTGCGAAGTAGTTACGATAAATGCTTTCGTTCTCGATGCTGCGCACACGGTTATACAGATCTTTGAGCAGCTTGATCTCCTGCGAGTTGAGCGAGGGCTGCGGCTTATAATAATAAGGTATCTGATCCAGCAGCACACGGTTAGGCTCTTCGGTGGTGGAATAATATCTGCCCAGTCTGTTGTCGTCCATACCGGTAAGCAGAAATTCCAGATAGTGTGAAAACTCCGGCTTCGGTATTCCGTCCATAAGCACGACTATCTTTGCGGCAGCCGCGTCCTCTTCCTCGGTGGGGATACTGTTCTGATCCAGCACCCTGATGATCTTGTCTTGATCATCGATAAGCGCTATTCTCGGTATCTTGAGGTCGCTGACATGCAGTCTGGGTACAATGCTGTCAAATCTTTCGGCTACGCCGTCCTCAGTACCCAGCAGCTCTACTATCTTAGATTTTTCAAAAGAAAATCCTGCCTTTGAAACGGTGAAATCAAACAGTCTGCCGTTGAACATACCGCAGCTTATCAGCAGATACGCGTCGCCGACAATTTCCATCAGATCCTTACAGGTGACCTTTGACGGTATCATAAACTGCATGCCGTACGCCGCAAAGCGGTATTTTCCGTTAATGTCACGCTGTAGACCTATATCCGCGCCGTCGTTCTTCATCTCGCGCAGGAAGGTCATAGCGTCTTTTCCCTGTGTAAAGCTGTTTATCAGCAATCTGAGTATATCGTTATAGACACGCTCGTTCTCAAATCTGTCAGCATGTGCGACCACGAAATCATGGCTGCGCTTCAGATGGTTTACCGTCATCTTGGACACGTCAAAGGTAAAGTCCGAATTGCGGGCGGTCACGTTCAGCTGGTTGTATTTCATTGAGATGCTGTAGGCCTTGCCGAACACATCGTCGAACATCGTCATAGCGCCTACCAGCGAATCATCATCGGAGAAATAACCGTTCTTTACATAGTCGTCCAGCTTGATGCTGACAACGCTGCGGAAGCCGACATTCAGTCCGTAATCCTTTATCGCGGGATTTTTCTCGCTGTCCACTCTCCAGCTCTGATCGCCGAAGCGGAAAATGTAGGAAAACTCGCGGCCCTTTTTAGTGCCCTCTTCGTCTCTCCATTCATATGACGCGGCGGTTATGCCGTCGTCAAACTGCTCAGTCTCCTGAAGCAGCATCTGCATTCTTTCTTCTATATATTTCTTTGCGGCATCGCCGGATTCGTGCATCTCATACGGAACATTGCGTTCGTCGCTGAAATAGCCTATCTCACACATTTTGTCATATGTTATAGGCTCCATACCCGGCGGGCAAAGAGATATATTGCTCTGGAATTTATCGCCCAGCTGACTTGCCATCGGGCTGGTATGGATAAAGTTCGCGAAGAACTCAAACACAAAGTGCTTGGGTCGCAAATAGAATTTATCGCTGTTGTTGCGTTTTGCTATATCCAGCACGAAATAGCGCGAATACCTGTCGCACATATCGCGCAGGTCGCCGGATATTGCCTGTGTCAGCTCTTCCTCGCACTCGTGCTTGATACCGGTACGGTGAGAGGTTATCAGCGAATTGGGTATGCTGATGAAAAACGCCGACAGCTTTTGGTTAAGGAACTGCTCGCCGGAAGAATTGAGCAGTCCGGTCAGCTCATAGGTCGAAAAATAGTTGTACTTATCCAGTATAACCTTTGCTATACCCGCCCTGCGCGCATTAGACACAGCGTACGGGATAAGGTATACGTAGCCTACCGCCTCATGCCAGATAAAGTCGATAACACCCTTGCCGTTATGTGAAAAGTGTATCAGCGGGTCGTTCTGAGAGGTCTTGTTTTCCACCCGCGCCACCTTATATGCTGCGAGCATCTGCCCGTTCTCAACGGCGATAAGCTCGATTGTACGGGAGGCTACTTCCTTTTCGTCATAGCGTCCGGGCATTTTTTTGCGGACAAACGCAAAGCACAGCTCCACAAGGTTGATGTACTTGCCCTTTTTCTCGGTAAGGGTCAGTAGATTTTCCTTTATCGCCTCTATCTCGGAATGATCTACGCCAAAGCGTATCTCGGTACCCTGATGCAGCGGCGCACGCAGATCCAGCTCACGCAGCAGCAGCGTCCCATCCTCATTGGTCATGCGGAAAGAGAAATTTGCGGAGTGCAGCGTAAACCACTGTACATTCATAAACACGCTCTTCGAGCCGACACCGAAGCGTCCCTCACGGCTTCTGTCGCCGTCGCTTCTGCCTATACTGAGATAGTACAGCAGCTGTTCAAGAGTAAAGCCATCCTCGTTATAGGTCAGCTTGATGACGTCATCCTTCTCAAACTCAACCACCACCCTCATCTCTTCGGTGGGGAAGTAACAGCCGAACGCGTTTTGCAGCAGCTCGCGCAGTATTGACTCTTTGGGATAGTCGCTTATCGCAAGGCTGGTGTTGTAAGGATTACGGTCGGAATAGATATTGTTGAAGTAATCCCTGAACGGAGCGATGTCTGCCTGTTCCTGGTATATCATTCGCTGCATTTCGTTTAAGGCTTCTTCAAGCAGCTCAATGTTGTTTCGCGCATGCGCATGGAAGAAATCACCGATAAGTGCAGATATTTCACTGCTCTGTCCCATTGACATCTTACATCACCCCTTCGTTAAATTTCTTCATAAATTCCTTAAAGCCGTCTTGTATAATAAACTCATCCGAGAGATATTTCCAAGAGCTGAGCAGCACCGGCAGCTTCAGCACATCCGGCAGCTGGTTGACGTAGTCTCTCAGCAACGCGCCCTTGTTTTCACCGTAATAATCCGAAAGTACATTTCTCGCGTCTTTCGCCTTTTGGTCGGTTTCGGCGTCTGCCAGCCCCGCAATATGCTCGTTGACCTTATCCGGGGTATAGTACTCAGACAGCTTTTCTCGTCCTATCGGTACTATCTCGCCGTTTTCGTCCAAATACAGCAGCGAGTTGTTGTATTTCTCAAACACCGGTCTCAACGCCGTTACCAGCTTTTTAAGGTCGCGCTCGTTGTCCAGCGAGCCGTCCTTTATGCCCAATGCACGGAGTATCTTATCCAGCTTTTCCTTGGTGTACTCAAGTGCCGCCGACGGGTTAGCCAGATCAAGCTCCAACGGCAGATTAAAGTCGCCCTTGAATTTCAGTATCATCTCTTTGGTAAAGCGCTCGCCCGCCGCCAGTATGCCGGTCAGCTCGAATATGCAGCGCGCCGCGTATTCCGCCGCCTGCGGCAGATCAAACAGCACGTTTCTTCCGGGCAGCCCCGCCGAAATGCTTTCGTAGATCTTACCGTACATTACCTTTGACAGCATACGTCCGTCGAACAACGCGTTATCGTCGGCGAATAATATAAACTCGCGCAGTCCGTTGCGTACATGCCTTGCGGCACGCACCTCCAGCACCATCGGGTCATCCGGCAGCTCGTAATTGAATATATGCGTATAGCCCTCCGACGCGCTTACCGACAGGCCTGCCGCGTCCACCGTTATGAATATTCTGTCTTCTTTAGAGGCGGACACACGCTCGAACTTCTTGCCGATGCGCCCGGTGTTGAACACGCTGCCGCGCTCTACCCTCAATATTCCGCTGCTCTTGGTGTACAGCGCATATATTACCTTTGCGAGATAATTCGCGGTCTCGCGCGTTACGCAATATACCGCAACGCGTCCGTCGGTATTCTTTATAATATCGTCCAGTCTTGACAGGAAGCAATCCAGCTTTTTGTCAACCCTGCGCAGCTCGTCAACGTCTCTCAGCGTGTATACCGGCTTGATATACAGTCTTGTGATGTCGGTGGCATATTCCTCAAATATATTTCCGCCGTAGGGGTACGCAGGCATACCGGTTTTAAGGTCGGTCATTCTGCGCAGACCGTTAAGGTATATCGGGTCGTATGAGTAACGCAGCAGCACGGTCTTACGCGCGGTCTCGCCGCGGAACACCTCCGGCTCGAAATGCCTTGTCATCGGCACGTCACGGCTGAAATCAAGGCTGTTTTCGTCTATCACATAGCTTTTTGCCGCAGCCGCCTTTGACTCGTCCGCCAGCAATGCCGCCGCCGTACGCCCTAACGCGCCGCGATCGCCGTCTCTGCCCACCGGGAACGGCGCAAAGATAAGCAGCTTGTCCGTCTTTATTCCCAGCTTGTCGGTGTACAGCTTTTCATCTATACCGTTTACCGACAGGGTAGCGTCTATTATCACAAGGTCCCAGGTGACAGCCTCGCAGGACTTTTTCAGCACCTCGCTGCCGCCCTTCAGCGACGCCACCGACGCAATATACATATTAGAGGTCAGCTCTGAAAAATACTCTATCGTGCCGGGTGAAGAGTTAAGCATCTTAAAGTCCGCGCCGCAGCCGGTGACTATATCGCTGTAGCGATTATACATCAGGTTCTGCGGACAGATGATAAGAATGTTAGGCAGCTCTTTTTCCACCAAAGTGTCGATTATCGCCAGCTGCATCGTCTTGGTCACATCGGTGCCGTATTCGTCCAGCACAAAGCAAAAACCGAACCGGCGCAGTCTGTCGTTGCAGACACGGCTAAGCGGATCGGATTGCCTGCCTTGATATAATATCCATTTTATTTCATCAGTTTTCATTCCTCTGCCCTCCGAAAAGCTGTAAAAGATGATTATACATACTAATTATAATACATTTCTTAGATTTTTACAACGGGTAAAATGCAATTTATTTATATTTTATCTATAAATTACAAAAAACAACGAAAAATTCGTTTAATATTCACAAAATTGTTTTATTTAATGCTTTCATATTCACCGCGCTTCTCTTGACAAAGACCGATAAATATAGTAATATAAAGGTGTATGTGAGACAGTACGAGCAATTGTAAAGGCAGGTGGATATATGAGCCTCACCGAACAGGAAATATCGGCTAACAAGCAGCGATTTATCAACATTATCCGTGATAACGTCAAGCGGGACGGTGCGGAAAAGCTGCTGGAATACCTAACCGATAAGAGCGACTTTTTCATTGCCCCCGCCAGCACACGCTTTCACGGCTCGTATGACGGAGGGCTGGCGCAGCATTCGCTGAACGTATATGACTGCCTGAAGGACTACCTTTCCCGCGAAAGGTCGCGCGAGCAGTACAAGATGAACTACAGCGAAGAGACGATAGCTATCAGCGCGCTGCTGCACGACATCTGCAAGGCCAACGTCTATGTACGCGGCACCCGCAACGTGAAAAACGAGCAGGGCGTGTGGGAACAGGTGCCCACCTACTTTTTCGAGGACAACCTCCCCTACGGTCACGGCGAAAAATCCGTATATATGATTACCGGCTTTATGCGGCTGACACGGGAAGAGGCATTCGCGATACGCTATCATATGGGCTTTTCCGGGTGCGAGGAGAAAAACAACGTCTCCAAGGCGTTTGAGATGTTCCCGCTTGCGTTCGCGCTGAGCACCGCGGATATGGAGGCAAGCTATTTTATCGACTGATAAAGCCGGGGTTTAGCCCCCTTATACTGTGTATTTTGCCGAAAAATGCGTATTTTAGAAAATTTGACCGAATATGATAAATTTTTTCTTGACATCCAGGAAAAATTATTATATAATATTAAAATGCGGCGTGTAAACCGCGCTATTATCAAAATAATGAGGAAATGACCCGAAGATAGTCGGGTGAATACGGCGGATAAGCCGCCTAAACAGGAAAGGAATGGATAGTTATGAAGAGAACATATCAGCCCAAGAAGCTTCAGAGACAGAAGGAACACGGCTTCATGAAGAGAATGGCTACCAGAAACGGACGCAAGGTCCTTGCAAGAAGACGCGCTAAGGGCAGAAAACGTCTGAGCTATTGATCACAGCGGCGAACCAAGCCGTATGAAGAGATTTTCAAAGAAATACCTATGCATTAAAAAGGACCGTGAGTTCCGCTGGCTTTTCAAAAAGGGGGACTGCACGGTCACTAAGGCATTTATCTGCTATGTCAACGAGAGTAAAAGGCGGAAAAACCGCATAGGGATAGTTACCGGCAAAAAACTCGGAAACGCCGTCACGCGCAACCGCGCGCGCCGCGTAATACGCGAGGCGTTCCGTCATATCGAGCCGGTGCTTGCCGAGAGCACGCAGAAAAGATACGATATTATTTTTGTAGCGAGGGGGGCTGCCCCTCATTTAAAATCCACTCAGATATACAAGCTGATGGAAAAGAACATTCTCGGCAAATATGCCAATGCTAAACAAAAATGAAGTATATAATGCTGTTTTTTGTAAAAATATACAGACTCACGTTTTCCAAGTGGCTGCCGCGCTGTTGCCGATTTACACCCAGCTGTTCCGAGTATGCAATGACTGCTATCAGGAGGTTTGGTGCGGTAAAGGGCGGCTATTTGACGTTGAAGAGACTGGTGCGCTGCAACCCTTTTTCCGAGGGGGGCTATGACTATGTGCCGGAGGAGTATTATTTTTTCAAAAAGGCAGGAAAGCGGGACTAGCCCGCACATTTTTACGGAAGGTGATTTATCATAGATTTCATATACACGCTTATCGGTACGCCCATGGGCTATATCATGTGGCCTATTTACCTGCTCTTGCAGAACTTCGGCTGGGCGATAGTTATATTTACACTTATAGTAAAGGTCGCTATGCTGCCGCTGACCTTAAAGCAGCAGAAAAACATGGCGATGTCACAGCTGTTCGCTCCTAAAGTAAAGGAGATACAGCAGAAATACAGAAACAACCGCGAAAAGCAGACCGAAGAGCTGCAAAAGCTGCAGCAGCAGGGCTATAACCCCGCGGGCGGCTGCGGTCCGATGCTGCTCACCATGCTGATACTGTTCGGTATGATCGACGTAATATACAAGCCCATGACACACATGGAGCATATCGGCGCCAACGATATCGCCAGCGTTACCGCTATCGCGCAGGAGACCGAGATAACCGGCATCCTGCTCAACGAATACAACGCGGAGGATCTCGCGCTTATCGAAGAGTACATTGCCGGCAATACCGACGTTGTGTTCATCTCCGAAGAGCATGCGCAGCTTACCCATGCGTTTGCCGAGGACGAGGGCTTTACCAAAGACTTTGATGAAAAGGCACCCGCGACCATAACCGCGGAGGATATAAGCAAGTACGGCTCACTGTTCATTACACAGGAGACGGTGGCTAACGACCTGCTGGGCAACAACTCACGCCTGACCGCTGAGACCAAGCAGAAGATAAGCATGGTCAAGACCAGATACAACGGCCTGCAAAAAGAACTGCTGGCTATACAGATATACAAGAAGTACCCCGAGACCTTTAATTCCAGCAACCGTATAACGGATGAGATAAAGGATCAGATGCAGAACCTTTCCGAGAATATGATGTTCTTCGGCCTGGATTTCGGTAACACGCCGAAATTCCTGGTGTTCGAGCCGCTGCTGCTGATACCTGTGCTGTCGTTCCTGTTCTCGGCGGCGTCCATGCTGCTGTCGCAGTACTTTAATAAAAAGAACAACCCCGAGACTGCCAACGCACCCGGTATGGGCGGTATGAAGGTAATGCTGTACATTATGCCTTTGTTCTCACTGTGGATCGCGTTCAGCGTACCGGCGGGCGTAGGCTTCTACTGGACTGTCAACTATGTATTCAGCATTATCCAGACCTTACTGATGCAGAAGTTCTACAACCCCGAAAAGCTGAGAGAGCAGGCGGAGATAGAGTTTAAGGCAAAGCACCCTAAAACCGCCAAGGTGACCACTACCGCTGTAGTTACCGACGCGGAGACGGGCGAGGAAAAGACCGTTACTAAGGAAGAAACGCTGTCACAGAAAGAGATAAACCGCAGAAAGCTTGCCGCGGCAAGAAAAGCCGACGCAGAGAAATACGGCGAAGAATATGACGACAGCGACGATATATGATTGAAAAGGAAAGGACCTAAGACCATGGAGAAAATTTACACCGGCAAGTCGCTGGAAGAGCTGGAGGCACTGGCTTACTCCGAGCTTACCGCACTGGGCGCGGCCAAAAGCGACATTTCCATCGAAGTAGTAGAACAGCCCGTTAAAAAGCTGTTCGGCAAAAAGGGCGACTATAAGATAAAGGCGGTATGCCCCGACCTTGCTGAAGCATCTGCACCCGCACCCGCCGCAGCACCCGCAGAGGCAGAGCCTGTCAAGCAGGCAGCCCCCGCTGAGACAGAGACTGCATCTTCCGCAGCTATCACCGACGACAGCCGTAAAAAGGCAGCTGTTGCCGCGGCTTATCTCGAAAAGGTGCTTACCGCACTGGGTATCGAAAACTTCAACGTAAATATAATCGAAAAAGAAGACATTATCGTGCTGGATATCACCGGCGAAAATCTCGGCGCGGTTATCGGCAGACGCGGCGAAACTCTGGATGCGCTCCAGTATCTCGCTATACTGGCAAGCAACCGCCACGACGAGCCCTATTGCCGCATGACCGTTGACTGCAACGGCTACAGAGACAAGCGCGAAGAGACCCTCAAGGCTCTGGCACAGCGCACCGCCAACAAGGTGCTTCGTCAGGGCAGACGCATCACATTAGAGCCGATGAACCCCTACGAGCGCAGGATAATCCACAGCACCGTTGCGGATATCGAGGGCATTTACTCCAACTCCATCGGTGAAGAGCCTTACAGAAAGGTCGTTATCTCCTGCTCTCAGCGTCACGCCGACAGCAAGCGCGCAGAGCGCAGAGGCGGCAACAGACGCGGCGGTAATACCACCCACCGCTCTTACAAGCAGAGCAGCGGCTTCTCCACCTCGTTTGAAAGAGAGTACAAGCGTTCCGCTCCCGCTCAGACCGACGAGCAGCCTGTTGAGTATTCGCAGGAGACCGTTGAAGCGGAAAAGAATGCTACTCTTTACGGCAAGATAGAATTTTAATTCAAGTCCGTAAACTATAAATTTCATAAAAACGCTGATATTTTCACAATATCAGCGTTTTTTGCAATTTGCAGATTTTCAACTTGCAAAATTTGTGCAATTTAACCTATTGACAATTTATGCGTTTGGGTGTAAAATATATAGCGTAACGAGAAAGAACAAAGGCGTTCTGATATGGTATCAGAGCGTCTTTTTCTTTTAACACGATTAAACTAACTCTTCAGGAGGAAAAGGAAAAATGGCAGAAAAGACATACGACGTCACCGAATTATTCGGCTCGGACGTTTTCAACGAGGCAGTGATGAAAGCAAAGCTGCCTAAGGCTACATTCAAAGAGCTGATGAAGGCTATCAACGGTCAGGCAGAGCTGACGCTCCCCGTTGCTGAGGTAGTAGCCAGCGCAATGAAGGACTGGGCGGTAGAAAAGGGCGCGACCCACTACACCCACTGGTTCCAGCCGATGACCGGCATCACCGCGGAAAAGCACGACAGCTTTATCTCCCCCGTCGGCGACGGTACGGTTATTATGGAATTTTCCGGCAAAGAGCTTATTAAGGGCGAGCCGGACGCGTCGTCCTTCCCCTCAGGCGGTATCCGCGCTACATTCGAGGCAAGAGGCTACACCGCTTGGGATCCCACCTCCTATGCATTTATAAAGGATAACACCCTGTACATCCCCACCGCGTTCTTCTCCTATTCAGGAGAGGCGCTGGATAAGAAGACCCCGCTGCTGCGCTCTATGGACGCCGTTTCCAAGCAGGCACTGAGAATACTGAGACTGTTCGGCAACGAGACCACCAAAAAGGTTGTCGCTACCGTCGGCGCGGAGCAGGAATACTTCCTTATCGACAAGAAATACTATGACAAGAGAAAAGACCTTATCCTTACCGGCAGGACGCTGTTTGGTGCCGCTCCGGCAAAGGGACAGGAGCTTGAGGATCATTACTTCGGTGCTATCAAGCAGAGGGTCAGCGACTATATGAAGGACCTCGACAAGCGTCTGTGGGCACTGGGCGTATCCTCCAAGACCAAGCACAACGAAGTCGCCCCCTGCCAGCACGAGTGCGCACCGATATACGAGTCCGCTAACCTCGCGTCCGATCACAACCAGCTGACTATGGAAATGATGAAGAAGGTCGCGCTGGAACACGGTCTGGTATGCCTGCTGCATGAAAAGCCTTTCGCGGGCGTTAACGGCAGCGGCAAGCACGACAACTGGGCGATCTCCACCGACGACGGTCAGAACCTGCTTAACCCCGGTAAAACCCCGATGGAAAACGCGCAGTTCCTGACATTCTTAGTTGCCATCATCAAGGCGGTTGACGAGCACGCTGACCTGCTGAGACTGTCGGTTGCTACCGCAGGCAACGACCACAGACTGGGTGCGAACGAGGCACCCCCCGCTATCATCTCGATGTTCCTCGGCGAAGAGCTGACCGAAGTTATCGACGCGCTGGTTGCAGGTACTAATGTAGAAAGCAAGCGTTCAAAGTTTGATATAGGCATCTCGGTACTGCCCAAGTTCACCAAGGACACCACCGACAGAAACAGGACTTCACCGTTCGCGTTTACCGGTAACAAGTTCGAGTTCAGAAGTCTCGGTTCGTCACTCAACATCTCCGGTCCTAACATCGTGCTGAACACCATCGTTGCTGACGCGCTGGAAGAATTCGCCGACAAGCTGGAGGGCGTAGAGGATTTCCAAGCATCGCTGCATGACCTGCTGGTAGAAACTATCAAAGAGCATAAGCGCATCATCTTCAACGGCAACGGCTACGACGACGCGTGGGTAAAGGAAGCTGTCGAGGTACGCGGACTGCCCGAGTTCAAGTCATCGGTTGACGCGCTCCCCCACTTCTGCGACGAGAAGAACGTCAAGCTGTTTGTTAAGCATAAGATATTCAGCGAGGTCGAGGTACATTCCAGAACCGAAATACTTATCGAAAACTACAACAAGAACATCAATATCGAGGCACTGACTACCGCAGAGATGGCTAAAAAGCAGATACTCCCCGCTGTCATCGCGTATGAGAAGGACATCTGCGAGGCGCTTGTCGCTAAGAAGAACGCAGGGCTCGGCTATACCGTTGAGCAGGGCATCGCAAGCAAGGTTGATTCCCTCGCCGCAAGCCTGAACGCTAAGATAGACGAGCTGGAGAGCGCGACTGTAAAGGCACACGGCATCGACGATGTGTTCGAGGCGTCCAAGTGCTATCACGACGAGGTATTTGCCACCATGCAGAGCCTGCGCGCGGTAGCCGACGAGCTGGAGACTATCGTCGGCAGCAAGTACTGGCCGTTCCCGACCTATGAGGAGCTGCTTTTCACAGTATAAACTATTTATTATCTAGACCTTGGAGGGCAATAGTCCTTTAAGATAATCTGCACCCTTTTCCTTTGGCTATGGTCTTTTGACCATAGCCGACTTTTTTTGCAGCGTGCCGCTGCACCCAATTTAGCTCGATTTTTAACAAGAAAAGTTTTTAGGTTTTTGCTCCGGCAAGATGTTACAGCTTTTTACAAAAGTTTATTTGTTGACATTTCCGGGGTGCTGTGCTATAATTGTCAAAAACCAATCGGAGAAAAGCTATGGAGTATACATTAAAAAACGGGAAAACGGTTATCATCAGAGAGCCGAAAACCGATGACGCGCAGGCGCTTGTTTCCCTGATGACAACAGCCTATACCGAAACGCCGTTTTTGGCAGGAAACCCGGGAGAATTTACCACTACCCCGGAGGAGGAAAGTAAGATCATAGAAAACGCATTGAACAGCCAAACCAGCACATGGTTCGTTGCCGAATATGAGGGTAAGGTCGTCGGTCAATGCTCTGTGGGGCTTAAAGGCAGCCGCCAGCGTCTACGGCACAGGGCAGAACTGGGGTTTGTCATCCTTGAACGATTCTGCAATATCGGCATCGGCGGAAAAATGATGACGGAATGTCTTAAATGGTGTACCGACAACGGCGTGACACAGGCTGAATTAGATGTTGTCACAGGTAATGAAAGAGCCCTGAATATGTACAAAAGCTTTGGATTTGAGATAGTGGGGACATCGCCGAAGGCTTTGAAATACCCCGACGGCACTTATGCCGATGAGTACAGAATGGTAAAGTTTTTGTGATATATTAAATTGAGGTAAATATATGAACGCATTGATTATCAATTGCAGCCCTGTACGAAACGGCGCAACCGCCGAGATAGTAAAAACGGCGTCTAACAGCTTATCCGCAAGATATGAAGTAAAAACAATATGCATAGATGATTATGACATAGGTTTTTGCAAAGGGTGCAGAGCCTGCCATAAAACGGCACAATGTATTCAACAGGATGATGTTGACATGGTAATGGAGCTGTACGAGTGGGCTGATGTAATCATATCAGTTGCCCCGTCCTACTGGGCGGATATACCGGGGCAGTTCAAAGTGTTCATTGACAGATGCACGCCGTGGTGCAATACTCACGAACCTCACACAGCTATCAGCAAAGGTAAAAAAGGATACACCATTGCATTAAGGACAGGACCGGGTATGAAAGAATGCGAGCGTATCGTCCAAACTATCGAGCATTTTTACTGGCATTTGGAGATAGAGTGCCGCGGCAGCCTGTGTTTGTGTTCTGTGGACTGCAAAGAGGCTGTTGAGCCGAGAAAAAATGAAATTATAGACTTTTGTGAAAATATATAAGTCATAAATACCGAGGTGATATATCCATGTATAAGGGTTTGGTTCAATTACCCGAAACAAAATATCTGGGATTTGGTATTATGATGCCATGGGAAAACAATCTTGAAATTCAGTTCGGACTGTGGCAGCAGGCAGTGGATTTCAAGAAAATCGAAGCCCTTAAAGAATTATGCGGTAGCGAGCAAGCTATAGGAATTTTCTGCTATAGATGTGATGAGAAAACTCAAACATTTTCTTACCATATTGCCTGTGAAAACAAAAATAAAGCTGTGAGTGCAGAATTTGAAGAACTGAAAATAGACGCAGGAACATTTGCCCAATTTGAAAACACCTGTCAGAATTTTTCCGACAGATTTAAAGCATATAATGACTTGTGCGATGAGATATGGGGCAAATGGCTTCCTAATTCGGATTATATTTCTCTTATTGAGCTGGAAACATTGGGCAGTGTTGAGGGCTATGCTTCGCTCGAAGTATATAAAACCGGCAATCCGACTGCTGTTCCGTATCAGTTTGAAATACTGCTGCCTGTAAAAAGGAAATCGTAAAAATTAAAATCCTGAGACTTGCTCTCAGGATTTTATCATTTACAATACAACTCCACATCCCACGCGGGGAGATAGGGCGGCTCTCGCAGATACATGCGATATTCCGGGTTCAGCGCCTTTATTTTCAGCGGCAGCGCGAACATATCCTCCGGGCGGTGGTAGAGCGAGACTATCAGCTTTGGCTTGCAGCGGCGGATGATTTGCTCGCAGCCGTCTATTGCCCTGTCCTCGCAGCCCTCGGTATCGAACTTTATCACGGTGACATCGTCGTCCCCCGCCACGCCGTCAAGGCTTTTCATTGGCGTCATTTTCACCGACGCGGCTTTTGGCGGCAGCCCGCCGGTGAATGGGATAAAGCCGGAATTCCTGCCGCCCTTGGAGACAAACGGCAGCTCCTCTTCCCTGTCCCACGCGCCCGCGTTTATTGTGACCAGCTTGTCCTCCAGCGCGGCGTGACGTTTTTTCAGCCGTTCAAGGCTTTTCCTGTCCGGCTCAAAGGCATACACCCGCCGCACCTTGCCGCCTGTCGCCGTCAGAAACTCCTCAACGGTGTCCCCGTTAAACGCGCCGAGGTCGGCGTAGGTCTCGCTTTCGCCTAATTCCAGCAGCGGATATGCCGCGCCCTTTTCAGTCTGGTGCGGTATAAGATAGCGAATATCTCCGCTGATACGGTAATACAGCCAGCCCTCAAACAGCCGCCTTGACTGCTCGTCGGCAAGCATGCCGTATACCTCGCTAAGCTCTTCAATATGCTCCTCGGCATATTCTTTATCAAACAGTCCGCCGCCTATCACCGGGACATCTGGGACATATAATTCCTGCTCGGCGGCTATGCGGTGGATATTTTCCAACACCTCGGGACGCTGTGTGCCGAAGCACACCAGCACGATAAATTCCCCGTACTGCGCCTTTATATCCGAATATTTTCTCACCTCAAACCCCGCAAAGCTGTGACCGCGCACAAAATCATCGCTCGCCATAAATCCGGCGGGCGATATGTTTTTTTCGTTCATTACGTTCAGCACCTTCTGTGCGCCGTCGCCCATGCCGTAAAGAATTATCGGCTTGTCGGCGGTTTGCAGTCGCTCCCATAATGAGGGAACATTTGTGATATCAAGAGGTGACATATTTTCTCCTTTATACAACTATTCGGGCGGCAAGCCGCCCGAATTACTTATTCTACAGTTACCGATTTAGCGAGATTTCTCGGATGGTCAACGTCGCAGTCCTTCAGCACCGCGGTGTAATATGCGATAAGCTGCAGCGGCACCACCGCCACCAGCGGCATCAGCATATCGCGTGCCGTCGGCAGATATACCGGGCAATCGGCGTCCTTGCCGAGATCATTCATACCCTCTCCGCAGATAAGCACCACCATAGCGCCGCGGGATTTTACTTCCTTAACGTTGCTTGCAGTCTTTTCGTATAGGTCGTGCTGGGTCGCCACCGCGATGACCGGCATTCCTTCTTCAATAAGAGAAATAGTACCATGCTTTAACTCGCCTGCCGCATAGCTTTCGGAATGGATATAGGAGATCTCCTTCAGCTTCAGGCTGCCCTCCATGCTCAGCGCATAGTCCAGCCCCCTGCCGATGTACAGCAGGCTGTCCGCGCTCATCAGACGTGCCGCAACCTTCTGATACTGCTCTTGATCATCTATGCATACCTGCACCTTGTCGGGTATCTCTAACAGCTCTGTAATAAGCTGCTTTGTCTCCTGCTCGCTTATCGCACCGCGCGCATACGCCACACGGAATGCCAGCAGATACATAAACGCGGTCTGCACCATATACGCCTTGGTAGAGCATACCGAAATTTCAGGTCCTGCAAGAGTATACATTACCATTTTCGCCTCACGTGCGATAGACGAGCCGACAACATTTACTATAGCCAAAGTATCAGCGCCTACCCTGTTGGACAGCTTGAGCGCCTCCAACGTGTCGGCGGTCTCGCCCGACTGGGATATTACTACCACTAAATCGTCCTTTGTCAGCAGCGGGTTGCGGTATCTGAACTCCGACGCCATGTCAACAATGACAGGCGTACGCGCCAGCGACTCTATTATATACTTGCCGACTATGCCCGCATGCATTGCCGAGCCGCAGCCGATTATGTAAATATGCTTATACTCGCGCAGCTTTTCGTCGGTCAGTCCGCACTCTGAAAAGTCCGGCATACCGTCCTTTACACGCGGGTTTATTGTCTTCTTCAGCGCGTCCGGCTGCTCGGTTATCTCTTTTAGCATAAAGTGTGCATAGCCGCCCTTTTCCGCCGCGGATACGTCCCAGTCAGCCACCTGCAATTCTTTTTCTATCACGTTGCGGTGTACGTCATAGAAGGTCACGCCGTCCTTGGTGATATCCGCTATCTCGCCCGGCTCAAGCAGATAATATTCCTTGGTATGCTCGATTATCGCGGTGACATCCGAGCCGATGAACATCTCGCCGTCGCCCTTGCCGACAATAAGCGGGCTTTCCTTTCTTACCGCGAAAAGGCGGTTTTTATGCTCACGGAAGATGATACCCAGCGCGTACGCGCCCTCGATATCCGCGACAGTCTTTATGATAGCGTCCAGCGGGTCGCCGTTGTAGTTGTAGTCCAGCAGCTTTGCCACCGTCTCGGTGTCGGTCTCACTCTCAAAGCCATAGCCGTGCTCGGTAAGAAACTCCTTTATCTTGCGGTAATTCTCGATAATACCGTTATGTACGATGGACACACGCCCGTTGCCTATCGGGTGAGAGTTGATGTCGCTCGGCTCGCCGTGGGTCGCCCAACGGGTATGCCCTATGCCGGATATCGCCGACATATGCCGCTCGGTCTTTAACCGCTTTTCCAGTCCCTCGGCTATCTTGCCCTTTGCCTTGACAGTCTGTATCCTGTCATTTTCAAACAGCGCGATACCCGCAGAGTCATATCCCCTGTATTCCAGCTTTTTAAGCGCGTTTACGAGAATATCCGTGCATTCTCTCTCGCCTGCATATCCGACAATTCCGCACATAGTATAAGTCCTTTCGAGTTTTTCTATGGCAACACCGCACAGAGATTGTGTGAAAGATGCGCCGTCAGATTTTTCGTCAGATTGTATCAAAATTTTGCAGGCATACTGTCGTATGTCAAGAAATTTTGGTGCAAGATGGCGGAAAATATGCAAGCATATTTCGCCACGATCTGAAAGATCGTGCAGGTCTTTAGACAACGCAAAGCCGCCAGGCGGTCTTTGTGCGGTATTGCCCAATATAAATTCTATTTTCAAGGGTAAAAAATAATACCGAAAACCGTGCTGTTTCAGCAATTAAAGTATAACACAAATCATATCCAATGTCAATCGGATTTCCGTTATTGCGTTTTTTCCGAAAAAATGATAAAATTTCTGTAATACCACGTCAAAAAATCCGATTATTATTACAGAGAGATCTCAGAGGGAGGGATAAAATGGAGGACAGAGAAATAATAGGGCTGTTTTTCGACCGCTCAGAGCGCGCGGTTTCCTGTCTTGCCGACAAGTACGGAAAGATTTTCCTTATCACCGCACAAAACATACTCGGCAGCCGCGAGGACGCGGAAGAATGTGTCAACGACGCATATCTCGGCGTCTGGAACAGCATCCCGCCCAAATATCCCTCCCCGCTGCTGCCCTATGTCTGCCGGATAGTGCGCAATATCGCGGTGGACAAGCTGAGAAAAAACACCGCGCAAAAGCGCGGCAGCGGCTATGACCTTTCGTTGACCGAGTTGGGAGATTTTCTTTCTTCAGATATCTCGGTAGAGCAACAGTCCGACGCGAATATGTTGGCAGCGCAGCTGAACGAATTTCTCGGCACGCTGGACAAAGAGCAGCGGATAATGTTCGTGCGGCGTTACTGGTACTGTGACAGCGTCAAGGAGATAGCCGAAAGGATGAATATATCCTCCGGCGCGGCGGCGGTACGTCTCTCCCGTATACGAAAAGAACTTAAAAGCTACCTTAAAGACAAAGGAGTTACGGTATGAAATATGAACCCTTATCAAAAGCAATAGAAAAAATAGACGACAGCTACATCAACGAAGCGGCGGACTATCACGCTGACCCCTCCGCGCGTAAACGGATACCGTTTGTAAAATACGCGGCGGTCGCCGCCTGCGGCGTGCTGGCGGTGGGCGCGGGCGCGTTTGTGATAACCGACAGTCTAAGCGTCGGGTCGCCGATAAGCTATAGTGACACCGGCAGCACCGCGTCTGTCTTCTCCGACAATTCAGCCGACATCGTAACATCGGTGACAACCGAAAGCTCCGACACCGCAAGCGGCAGCACCGAGACAGAGTACAAGATATATGAATATATAAGCAGCAAAGAACAGTACGCAGGCAGTGAAAAAATTATCCCGAAATATGCGTCAATAGAAAAAATAAAAGAAGAAATAAACTCAATGTATTCCAAGCCGCCGTATTATGAACCGTATGAGCTGGCATCGGAAGATTATGAAAGACTGCATTTGCCGAGCTTTTGGGAAAACGTAGAGCTTATCTCCGATTCCGTCACAGTTCTTGACACCGCCCGGACAGCAGCGCTTGACGAGCAGACGCGCGATGAGATAATAAAGGACTTTTTCGGTGATGAATATGACCCGAAATATGTTGCACAGCCGGGCGATGATTATTATATTAGAGGGATGTATAACTATGTTGACAGCGAGCGCAAAAACCGCGTTTCACTGGACAACGACATAGCAAGAGGCATTATAACCGACTGCAAAGATGTAATATATTTTGACGAGTTTTCAGAGCTCAAAATGTCCTTATATCTTAATGCAAAACCCGATACACCCGAAAGGGAAAAATGGGGCAACCACACAATAGAGTTGTGGGGAGAAACGATAGCCGTTGGTAAAACAGTAGTATTCGCTGAAAACTATGCGACGGATCTGATAGCAAAACTTGGCATCGAAAATTACATTGTTGACGCTTCAAGTGTACAGCTATACCATTTAACCAACTTTGACAAAGAGACCGAGACGCTGGGCGGCGAAGATGAGATTGACTATCTGGTAATAAATTTCAAGGCATACTGTGTTGACGAGGATTATAACGGAGTTCCGCTGATGTCTTACTCTGCCGCAGGATATAACAACAGTTCTGACGATGATACTATCGCTCCGTCGTTAGTAAATCCGTTTTCTCTTACTGTTATAATGTATAAGCCGGATAAGATCGGCTATATCAATTTTGACATACCACAGATAACCGAGCCGACGGTCTGCGCAAAATACGCCGACATGCTGACACTGAATACCGCCGCACAGATTGCCGATGAATATCTTGCAAGCGCATTTTTCTCCGAAAAAGTCTCTCTTGAATATATGCAAAACGCCGAGACCGGACAGCTTATGCCTTATTGGATATTTAGAAAAGGCGGACATTATAACGTTCCCAACAGCATTAAATATAAATTTATCTGCGTAAACGCCGTCACCGGCGAGGTAGATTCCAACCTGCCGGAGAATATGATAAACATTCAAGCATGGAACGGCGAAAACGCCGAATAACTCCCTCACCCTCTTGCCGCCCGACAAATGTCGGGCGGCATATTTGTTTTTACGGCAAAAATATGTTAAAATAAGAAAAATAAAAAATTCTTGTAATATTCCACTCTAAATCCTTAATGTATAAGTGAAGGGACGTGATCTGATGGACGACGGCAAAATAATAGACCTGTTCTTTGAACGTTCAGAACAGGCTATATCACAATTATCCGAAAAATACGGGCATATCTGCGTAAGGATTGCCCAAAACATCCTAAAGAACCGCGAGGACGCGGAGGAATGTGCCAACGACGCATATCTCGGTGTATGGAACACCGTTCCGCCCCGCCGCCCCGACCCGCTTATATCCTATCTTTGCCGTCTGGTAAAAAACAACGCGCTCACCAAATATCATTCCAACACCGCGCAAAAGCGCAACACCTACTACGACACACCCATAACAGAGCTGGAAGATTGCATCCCTTCACCCCGCACCACCGAAGACAGCTGCGACGCGAGAGAGCTGTCCCGCGCCATCAACGCGTTTTTGCGCAGTCTTGACATCGACAGCCGCGTGATGTTCGTCCGCCGTTATTGGTACCGCGACAGTGTAAAAGACATTGCCAAGCGTTTCAATATCACCCCCGGCAACGCCGCGGTACGGCTCTCCCGCATACGCGGCGACATGAAAGAACACCTTGAGAAAAGAGGGATATCCGTATGAGAAAAGATATTATCAACAACGCAGTAGAAGATATAGACGATTCGTTTTTGGCAGAGGCGTCCGATTATCGCCCCGCGCATTCATCCCGCAAGAGCATACCGTTCGCGAAATTCGCGGCGGTCGCCGCCTGCGGTGTGCTGGCGGTGGGAGGAGGCGCGTTTGTAATAACGCACGGTCTTTCCGCAGGCATGCCCGTCTCCTACTCCGGCACAGCTTCCAACAATACCTCAAGCACAGAAGAAAGCAGCTGTGAATGGATACGACCTGAGGACTATTACGAACACGCACCGTTGTCCTACATCCGTGACAACAGTGAAGAATACATTGCCGAGATAAAGGCAATGGACACCCATAATATGGTGTTCCACGGCGATTTCGGCTTTGATGTGCCGGAAAAGATAGGCACCTATTACAAGATAGAGCGTTGGGATTTCAACAATTACGCGGAGGACGTTTTCCGCTGCTTGGTGCCTGAGGGAAGCTTTGACGAAAAAAATATAACAGAGTTTGAGTACGACCCGCTTAAAATCCCTGAGGATAACGACCCATACTATTATGTGGACGAGAAAAATAATCTCCTCGCGATAACAGCCGAAAACGGTTATTTCTTCTACGAAGACGGCACGCTGCCGCTTGAACGCAGCGATAATTCCACAGAGCTGTATAAGACAGTATACCTCGACGAGGAATACGAGGACGAGACGCTGGAGCTTATCGGCGGCACGGCTAAGATGTCAGAGCTTATCGACATCGCGCAGAAAAAGCTGGATGAGGTATTTACAGTCACCAATTCGGCAACAACCGTAAAGCCGCGCTGGATGTATATCTTTTTCGATACCGTCAACAAAAAATATTTCTGTCAGATAGACTTTGATACAGTCTATAACGAAGTGGCGATATTCACACCGTTTGAGGACGGCATCTACTCCTTCAAGCCGTTCGGCAGAGACGGCGCAAGTGTTTATTTCACTTCTCCCGACAGACCCGCCAGAATATTCAACAATCGTATATTAAAGGACTGGCGCGGTGCTTCGTCTCAGGAATTGGATGAAATTATAACCCCCACCGCAGCCACACAGATAATGTCTGACTATCTGCAAAGCCGTGTGGATAATTATGTGGGCTATAATGTTGACGATATTCGGCTGACCTATTTAGTGTTAAATGACACATCAACCGTACTGGTCCCCTATTGGCAGTTTGTTATGATAACCGACAGCGGCGAAAGTCAGTCACTGTTTGTAAATGCTATTGTCGGACAAATAGAAACTATCCTGTAAAACTTAACAAAACAAACACCGCCAGTGTCAAAAGACACTGGCGGTGCTGTTTTTGAACAATTATTTTATTTTGAATAAAGCACACTGTACAGCGGCTCGATATTGCTTTCTCCCTCCAGCTTGCCTGCGCCGTACTTGCCGTCTAGCTTATAGATATAATACCCGTCGGAGAACGGTACGCTTATCTCGTCATATTCCGCTGTCACCGCGTTAAATTCGGTATCAATAAGTATCATTTTGCCGCTGTCGGCAGTTACCGCTGCATAGCCACCGGAAAAGCCCACAGGCGGCTCGGTGTATTCGTCGCCGCACAGCTCGCCGTTTTCATCAACAAAGCTGTAATGCTTGCCATCAGGCAAGCCAACCCAGCCATAGCCCTCGGAATAATCTCCCGCCGACTTGTACATCGGGTTGACGGTATATTTGCCCTCGGTATTGATATAGCCCCACTTACCGCCCAGCATCACCGCGCAAAAGCCCTCTGAAAAAACACTGCACCCGTCAAACTGTCCGGGTATAACGATCTCGCCCGCCTCGTTGATAAAGCCGTAGCCGTTGTCGGTCATCACCGCCGCCAGCCCCTCGGAAAAAGGCTTCGCGTCCTCGTACATAAGCTCTACCGTCAGCTTGCCGCTTTTATCTATATAGCCCATCTTTTTGCCGACCTTAACCGGCGCAAATTCGCTGTTGCCGAAACTGCCTATCTCGTCATACTGCGGCTGGGCAACATACTCGCCGCTTGTGTTTATCAAGCCGTATTTGCCGTCCAGCTCTACCACCGCGAATCCGGCGCTCTCAAACTCTCCGGCACTGTCAAACTGCGGATTGATAAGATACTGCCCTTTACTGTCCACATAGCCGTACTTTGTACCTATCTTCACCAGCGCGGGCAGCTTGCCGTCATAGCTTTGCGCAACGTCAAACTGCGGCAGTGTGATAAAATCACCCGAGGTGTTTATGTAACCGTACTTTCCGTTCAGCTTTACGGCGGCGTTGCCGTTGATGAACGGGCTTGCCTCGTCATACTGAGCCGCGATAGCAACATTTCCGTCCTCGTTTATATAGCCGTATCTGCCGTTGATACCGTACACACACAGCCCGTCGGTAAACAACGCGTCACCGTCGGCTGTCACGACCGTGCCCGAACATCCGCCCAGCATCAGCACCGCCGCCGTGAACAACGCAGCAGCCTTGATAAATTTCATACAACACCGCCCCCTTTTAACAATTCATAATGCCTAATTAACGACATATTCCGACAATTTCAGTATACTATTATTCAATGAAAATGTCAAGATAATCGGATAAAGAAAATTATAAACACGCACCGCACATTAATTCCGCATTAAAAAAGCGCCTTTCGGCGCTTTTTATCAGTCAAGCAATGCAAGTATATACTCCTTGTCGGCAAGACCTATATGAGTATCCTTCAGCTCGCCGTCTACGAATGCCAGCACGCGTGGTATCGTCGTTATACCGAACTGCTCTGCCAGCTCGGGGTTGGCGTCGACGTTTACCTTGCATACCTTTATCTCGTCATGCTCTCGCTCTATTTCCTCCATAATGGGAGCCAGCATCATGCAGGGTCCGCACCACGAAGCCCAAAAATCCACCAGCACCGGCTTGTCGGAGTTGATTACCTCTTGCTCAAAGTTTTCGATATTGATATCCATAATATTCTTCCTTTCTGTTTTTATAAACTAGGCTGATCATTCAGCCTTAGATTTGTATTTTCTGTTGACTTGAAGGTAGAAATACGCCGCCAGCTTCTCATTTCTTATCAACAGCGGACCGATAAGGTGCGTGCCGTAAAAGTTGCCCTTGATTATGCCCTCGCCTTTATCCTCCTCGTTGTTGCCTACGCCCTCACTGACTGTGAACATCGGGCTGTCAATGCCGTATATCAGGCTGCATTTATTGACAAAACCTATCACCTGTATATCGTTAAATTGCGCCTTTTGGTCGGTGACTATACGCTCGTCGGTCTCTTTTGTGTAAAAATCAAACATCCCCAGTCCCTGATATGTCACACCGTCGCTGTCGGTTATCGACTTTCCGAACATCTCAAACGAGTTTCCGGTGGCGAGCATGATCGTTCCGCCCTCCAGCGCCGCCGCCAACGCGTCGGTATGCGGACGCAGCAGCTCTAACGCGATATGCTGATTTTTCTCTGTGGCAGAGCCGATATAGATAAAATCATACTGTGTAAAGTCTATCTCACCCGACATATCCTGTGCGGAGATGCGGTCTATATCTTTACAGAACAGTGTCCTTTGCATCGCGAGGATATTGCCGTAATCCCCGTAGAGATTGCAGAAGTCATACAGCAAATGCAGCAGCCTCATATATCCTCACCCACCTTTACCTTGCTCAAAAACTTGTCCTTATCCGAAAAGCAAGTGACGGTGTACAGCTTTTCGTATCTTTCCGCCGCGACCGCTCTTGTCATCTCTTCAATATCGGAAATCGGCTCCACCTTGTCAAGCATCGACACCGAGGTATAGGATATCCTGTTTATCAGATCTGTGCAGTGCTTGCCTGACAGGTATATGCGCTTTATATTATCGCTTGCCAGCCACTCGAAATTAACGTCCCACAGCCAGCTTGTCTCACCCGTCTCATAGCGGCGGCTGACCGAATCCACTATTATTATCACCGCGCAGTCGCCGCCGTTTTGCGCGATGTATTTCAGCGAGCTGTCATACGACACCGAGTTTTCATGCTTTGACACAAGGAACACGCCGTCGTTTTCCCCAAGACGGTATCTTACTATTCTGCCGTTTTTCAGCACATAGCTGTTGACATTTTCGGCGATGGTGTTTCCGTCCGCCCCCGCAAGCTCACATACCGCAAAGCAGGCGAGAATATTGTATACATTGTATATACTTGAAAAGCTAAGCTTGATGTTATATTCGCCGTTTATCGTTATCTCCGCCCTGTCAAGGTCTGCACTCGTAACGGTATAGTCGGTGTGCGCCTTTTCGTGTCCGCACTTGGTACAATGATAGCTGCCGATATGGTTGAAGTGGTAGTAATCGTACTTCATCGGCGCCTTGCACTTCGGGCAGTATTTGCCGTCGTCGTATACGCCTGTGTTCTCCTCGGTACAAAACGGCTGCCTGTCCATACCGAACCACACCACCCTGTCCGCCTTCTCCGCAAAGCAGGACACCAGCGGGTCGTCAGCGTTCAGCACCAGCGTGGTGTCGCGTGAGATGCTTTTCTCTATCTCCCTGTACACCCACTCGGGATGCCCGTTGCGGGTGAGCTGGTCACGCAGCAGATTGGTTATCACATAATGCGTCGGGGTGAAATATTTAAAGATATGCTTTGCGTACCTTTCGTCCGTCTCAAGCAGTATCACGTCGCCCTTTACTTTACCCGAAAAGGTGCAGGCGGACAGTATCAGCGACGCCGCGCCCGCTATCTGATTAGAGCCCTCGCGGTTGTATATCACCTTTTTACCGGCTTTATTCAGCACATGCGCCGCCATCTCTACGGTAGAGGTCTTGCCGTTGCTGCCTGTCACCGCGATGACGGCAGGCGGCAGCTTTACACGCGCCAGCGCGTCAGGGCATATTTTAAGTGCCACCAGCCCCGGCAGGCTGCTGCCCCGTCCCAGTATGCCGCCGACAAAATGCAAAAATCTGCACACCAGCACAGCTAAAAACAATTTCATTATATTTCTGTCCTTTCAGATCTTGACCGAATTTATATGATAATTTTACCACAAAAGCGCAGGCAAGTCAAGGCACATGAACTGCTGATATTTCAGCAATATAAACAAAACACCCGATGAAAATTTATCTAATTTACCGCCCTTGAAATAGACAGATAATACTGTTATAATTTACTTAGTAAATGTGTATTTCCCGGAGGAAAGCTTATGGAAAACAATTATTTTTTCAAAGGAAAGCCCGAGCCAGCGGTATTTGACCGCGAGATATTCGTCAATCAGTCCGGCTATCTGCCGCACGGGCGCAAGCGCGCGGTGATAAAGGTACCGTGCGAAAAGTTCAATATAGAAAACGAATACGGCACAGTCGTATATTCCGGCGAGACGGTGCATTTCGGCAAGGACGAATGTTCCGGCGACGATATATATTTTGCGGATTTTTCCGACCTATGCAGCGAGGGGCGCTATACCGTCGTCACCGAGCGGGGC
Source organism: Eubacterium sp. (assembly GCA_022511265.1). GTDB lineage: Bacteria > Bacillota > Clostridia > Oscillospirales > Ruminococcaceae > Ruminiclostridium_E. Next base: position 66,482 of record JAFLRX010000011.1, read on the forward strand.
GAACGCTCGCTGGAGTTCAGCATCGGCGACAACATATACGCCCCCGTGTTTGACAAGCTGGTAAAGGCGTACTATTACCTGCGCTGCGGCAGCGAGCTGTGCGCCGAGCATGCGGGGCAATTTGCCCGTCCGTCCTGCCATAATTCCTCCGCGATAGAATACGGCAGCGACGGCACGACAAAGTATGACGTTTCAGGCGGCTGGCATGACGCGGGCGATTACGGCAGATATGTCACGGCGGGCGCGTGCGCGGCGGCGCATATGCTGTACGCGTACAAGCTGTTTCCTACAGCGTTTGAGACGCAAAGGCTGGGTATACCCAATGACGGCGGACTGCCGGATGTACTTAAAGAAGTCAAGTATGAGCTGCTGTGGCTGTTAAAGATGCAGCGCACGGACGGTGCGGTATGGCACAAGGCAACCACAATGACCCACGCCCAGTTTGTTATGCCGCATGAGGACACTGCACAGATGTATCTGTTCGCGCCATCGTCTATTGCGGCGGCGGACTTTACCGCGATATGCGCGCTGGGCGCGGAGGTATACCGCGGAAAGGACGACGCGTTTGCCGACAGGCTGGCGGCGGCGGCCGAGAAAGCATGGCTGTGGCTGGAGGAAAACCCGGAGTTTATCGGTTTTCAAAACCCCGAGGGCTGCAACACCGGCTCGTACGGAGAGCGCAACGACATAGACAACCGCTTTTGGGCGGCGGCACAGCTGTACTCGCTGACCGGCGAGCAGAAATACCTTGACAGGCTCAATTCGATGATGATAGGCTTTTCGATGTGCGACCTCGGCTACGGCACTGTGGGCGGACTTGGCTCGCTGGCGCTGCTGCTGGGCGGACGTAAGATACCCGAACGGCTGTATGACCGCATAAAAAGAGACTTCAACTCAAAGGCGACCGAGCTGAAGGGACTCTATTCCTCCTGCGGTTACGGCGCGGCGATAGGCGGCTGGCAGTTCAACTGGGGCAGCAACATGAATATCTTAAAGGCGGCAATGACCTTTATTATCACCGACCGCATCAACGGCAAGCATCAATACACCGACTGCATAACCGCACAGCTGGATTATCTGCTGGGGGTAAATGCCACAGGCTACAGCTTTGTCACCGGCTGCGGAGAGTTCTGCGTGAAAAATCCGCACCTGCGCCCCGCCTATGCCGACAATATAGACGAATGTATCCCCGGCTATGTCAGCGGCGGACCGAACGGCAACCCCTCCGATCCGGACGCGCTGATACTGGTGCCGAAGGGTACCCCGCCGATGAAATGCTTTGTAGACGACGTCAGCTGTTATTCCCTCAACGAGATAACGATATACTGGAATTCTCCCGCGGTTTTCCTGCTGGCGTATTTTATGAACGAAAATAAAAAAATTGACGAGGATTAATGCAAAAGTGCGAAGATTGACATCTTCCGTACAATATGATACAATAAATATGACGATATATGTCACAAGGAGGGCTGTAAAATGGACAGACGTGACAAGACAAACTATTATCTCGATATTGCCCAGACGGTCAGCGGGCGCGGCACCTGCCTGCGCCGCAACTTCGGCGCGATAATCGTGAAAAACGACCAGATAATCTCCACCGGCTATAACGGCGCGCCGAGGGCGCTGAAAAACTGCTGTGACCTCGGTGTATGCACACGTGAAAAGCTGAATATCCCCAAGGGACAGCGGTACGAGCTGTGCCGCTCGGTACACGCGGAGGCTAACTGCATCATCTCCGCACCGCGCACCGATATGATAGGCTCTACCATTTATCTTGCCTGCCGCGACGCGGTGACGGGAAAGCTGTGCGGCGACGTCGAGCCCTGCTCGATGTGCAAGCGGCTGATAATCAACGCCGGAATAGATAAAGTGGTTATCCGCACCGACGAGGAGAATTTCCGCGTGATAGAGGTCGAAAGCTGGATAGAGCATGACGACAGCCTTACCGGCACCGACGGATATAAATAAAGTAAAAAGTAAGAGTTAAGAGGTAAGGTATGCCGCCTGCGCGGCGTGTATCATATATCAATATTTCTCAAAAGTTTTTACATATTTAAGGTGAATTTATGTCAAGACCAAGCAACAAAAAAATAGCTCTTATCTCCGCCGCGGTGCTTGCGGGCGGGGTGCTGGCGGCGGCTGCGTTGGATATGCGGCTGACGTCGGTAAAGTACGAGGTAGGCTCGCCCAAGGTGTCGGGAAAAATCACTATCGCGTTTATCTCCGACCTGCACAATTCCCTTTTCGGAAAAAACCAGTCAGAGCTTATCGCGGCGGTGGAAAATATGTCACCGGATATAGTTATTTTCGGCGGCGACCTTGCGGACAAGACGCAGGACCTTCAGCCGGAATATTCCTTTATACTGGTGAGAGACCTTGCGGCAAAATACCCCTGCTATTACACGATAGGCAATCATGAAAGCTGGCGCGGCGACAGCAAGCGTATAAAGCGTCAGATGGAGGAAATGGGCGTTACCGTGCTGGAGGGCAACGGCGATGTAATCAACATAAACGGCACGGAAATAGAGATATGCGGCATCTATGACGCGTATACCGCCGACTATGACGAGCAAAGCGGAGAGTTCATCGGTCAGCTGGAGGCGGTGACAGATACCGACAGCGACCGTTATCGCATACTGCTGGCGCATTTCCCCGAGCAGATAGAAGAGTATATGACCGGCGGCTTTGACCTTGTGTTATCGGGTCACGCGCACGGCGGACAGTGGGCGATACCGGGGCTGATAAACGGCGTATACGCGCCCGGTCAGGGATTTTTCCCGAAATACGCGGGCGGTATGTACCCGCACGGCGACACGGTACACATTGTCAGCCGCGGCCTGTGGAAGCCGTCAGACCTGCTGGCAATACCGAGACTGTTCATCCGCCCCGAGCTGGTGGAAATAACGATAAGCGATTACAGTTAATGACCTGTGCGGCACCCCTTACACCCGATGTATAGGGTGCCGCAACCGTCTGAAAAAACTTTTGCGAAAAATTTTCAAAAAACAGTTGACAACTCTATTTTAATATGATATAATAATTTTCGCTGGTTTGATTTGCTGGTGTAGCTCAGTTGGTAGAGCAGCTGATTTGTAATCAGCAGGTCGGGGGT
>JAFLRX010000012.1 GCA_022511265.1 Eubacterium sp.
GGGTACGGGGGAAACCTTTCTACAGAAAGGTTTCCCCCGATATAACTATAAACTTTCATTATAAACATCGACCATAAGGCGGATTTTACACACAGAAGTAATGATCTCCGATTATTTTCTGCACCTGTCTTGATTTCATAAACTGGTTATTGGTTTTGGCGGGGTTATAGTAATAGATACAGCCGCCGGTGGGGTCCCAACCATTCAACGCGTCGCGGGCGGCGTAATAAGCGGACTCGGCTATCGGCTCGTCAAACTGACCGTCTACCAGCGCGGTGAACGCGCCGTTCTCATATATTATACCCGCCAGCGTATCCGGAAAGGACGGATGCTCGATACGGTTCATTATCACCGCGCCGATAGCCACCTGTCCTATATACGGCTCGCCGCGACCCTCGGCGGAGATTATACGCGCCAGCAGATTGATGTTGGACTGGGTCATGTCGGGACGCTGACCGATGGTTATACCCAGCAGCTTTAACGTCGCCTCGTCGGCGGCTCCCGTCTGCTCCAGCCCCTGCTGCTTTTGAAACGCCAATATAGCCTGCTCGGTCTGGTCGCCGAAATATCCCGTTATCTCGCCGTTAAACAGTCCGCGCTCCGCCAGCACACGCTGCACCGCCTCTACCTCGGCGCCTTCAGAGCCCTTTTGCGAATATACCGTCACGGTCTTGTCGGCGGTAATGTTTGCGCCCGCGCACAGCGCCGTAAATATCAGCGCCGCGCACAGCGCGATTTTATAAAAAGAATTCAGTTTTTTAATTCTGTTCATGTCAATTTTCCTTTCATAAAGTTTCATAAAGTGTTAAAAAAGGTGTTGAAATCATTATTTGCTTTTTTTCGTTAATTATTCGTCCGATAGTTTACAAAGCAAAAAAATAGGACGGAGAATATGCTCTCCGTCCTATTAGCTGTATGGTTCTTACTTTCCGAATTCTTTATCCACCGCGTCAAGTGCCGCGATGATAACCTTATCCATATCATAGTACTTATATTCGCCCAGTCTGCCGCCGAAGATGACCTTATCTTCCTTATCGGCAAGCTCCTTGTACTTCTGATACAGCGCGCCGTTTTTCTCGTCGTTGACGGGATAATACGGCTCGTCGCCGGGCTTCCACTCGGCGGAATATTCACGGGAGATTATCGTGGTCGGCTGTGTGCCGAACTCGAAAAACTTATGCTCGATTATACGGGTGAAGGGGGTCTCACGGTCGGTGTAGTTTACCACCGCGTTGCCTTGGAAATTGGGGGTATCCAGCTCCTCTGTCTCAAACCTTACGCTGCGGTATTCGAGATTGCCGTAGCAGAAATCAAAATACGCGTCCACCGCGCCGGTGTACACTATCTTGTCCGCGCATGCGTCCAGAGCCGCTTTATCCGCAAAGTAATCGGTGTTTAGTCTTACCTCCGCGCCCTCCAGCATCTTTTCGATTATCTGTGTATAGCCGCCTATCGGGATACCCTGATATTTATCGTTGAAGTAATTGTTGTCGTAGGTAAAGCGTACCGGCAGCCGCTTGATGATGAACGCGGGCAGCTCGGTGCAGTCGCGTCCCCATTGCTTTTCGGTATAGCCCTTTACCAGCTTTTCGTATATATCTCTGCCGACAAGGGAGATAGCCTGCTCTTCAAGGTTTTTCGGCTCGCCGGTTATCTCTGCCTTTTGCTTGTCGATAATCTCCTTTGCCTGGTCGGGGGTAACAATGTTCCACATCTTTGAAAACGTGTTCATATTGAACGGCATATTGTACAGCTCGTCCTTGTACCGCGCGACAGGGGAGTTGGTGTAGCGGTTGAACTCCGCAAACTGCTGGACGTAATCCCACACCTTTTTATCGCTGGTATGGAATATATGCGCGCCGTAGACGTGCACGTTTATGTCGCTGAGGTTTTCGGTGTAGATGTTGCCCGCGATATGGGGACGCTTGTCTATCACAAGACAGCTTTTGCCGCGCTTTTTCGCCTCATACGCGAACACTGCGCCGTACAGACCCGCGCCCACGATAAGATAATCATACTTTGCCATTGATTTGTTCCTCCTTGTCTTCATATACGCCGTATGCACAATTGGATTTCAGCTTTTTAGGTGAGAATAACGCGTTTTTCAGCCAGCTCATGGACCTTTCGCGTATTTCGTCCAGTTTTTGCGACGGAACGGTATAATCCAGCCCGTCCAGCATCGCAAGATTTCTGCCGATGTCCTCTGTCTCGTAGAACAGCCTGTCTGTCAGCTCCAGCGGGGTCAGCAGCGAAACAAATCTCTGTGCGCCGCGCTTTACGTTGGCAAGGGAGATAAAGGGTCTCTGATAGATGATGGAGAATATAGTACCGTGGAACGAGTCGGTCACCACACCCTTTGCGTGGCTGTACAGCCACAGCCATTCCGGCAGATCTACCTCTCGCTTTACCTCAACGTCCGCATTGCCGGAAAGCCCAAGTTTGTCCTTGTTCTGCTTCCACAGCCAGGGCGGCTCGTCCAGTACCACTATCACCTTACAGCCCTTTTGGGCGGCGAGGTTTTCCAGCTCTCTGCCTATCGCCTCGTTGGGGTCAAGGAAATATGCAAGGATATAGTCCTCTTTTATATCAAACGGTGCCATATCCACCAGCTTTTGATATTCCTCAAGCGGGCAAAGGAAGGTGGGGTCGCACACATCCACAACATCCTTTACGCCGAACTGGTCGCGCGCTATCTCCAGCGACAGCTGATCGCGCACCGACACATGGTCAAATCTTCTCAGATTATAAGAGCTTACCAGCTTTTCCTCGTTATTGCCGTGATATTCTTTACCGAAAGAGGTGCCGTATGCTATTTTTTTGTTGCGGTCATCTACAAAGCCTAAGAAATACATCTGCTTGTAGGGGCGGCTTAGTCCGATGTTCCACAGCTGGTCAGAGCCTACCACAAAGGTATCGCAGAAGTTGTTCAGCTTGTTCAGGTCATCTAAAGAATATCTCAGGCTGACGTCATAGAATATATCCGAAATATGTCTCGGGTGGGTCTTGGTCACGTCATACTTGTCTGGGCGCAGCGGGTTTTCTATCATCAGCACCGAGAGACTGAGCTTTTCGGTCAGCACCTGATGCAATGCGAAATAGGTCGCCATACTGCCGTAGTTTCTGCCGTACCACAGTCCGATAACTCCCACGTCAAACTTTCTGCGCAGGGCGTAATCTACCGACTTTCCGAAGGATTGACCCTTTGCCATGTTGTAGAACCATCTTCTCGCGCTGCGCGGTATACGCATTTTCCTGCCAAAGCGGTTGTTTGCCCTTGCAAAGGAAAACGGCACCGCCTCGACGGTTTTTGCGTTTGCCCTTATCTTTTCAAACAGCTCTTTACCCTTGGCGTTGTTCAACAATGTCACACTGGTGCCGAGGTTGTCGTTCAGCTCTGCCTTGTGCTTGGATATTCCCCAGAAGTCTCCGATGGAAATATCGCCCTGTCTGGGCGCACCCGCGAACATACAGTCTGCGCAGACCTCCATTAGCGCAAGGCCGGAATGCATCGCTCTTTCGTACGGGTCGAACTTGATATTTCCGCCTATCTTGGTATCGTCCTTTAAAAAGGCTATCTGATTAAAGGAATTATATCCGTATTCTTTTGTCCTAAAGCGGAAATCGGCAAGGTTTTCTCTGCCGTAATATTCGTCAAGATATTTTAAGAACACCGGCTGGGGCGGTGCGCCGTGGCACACAAGGTCGAGGGTGTACAGGTTGTCGTATTCTTTACCTAAAAAGCCGTACAGACCCGCCACCTGACAGGGGCATCCGCTAAATAGCACCGTCTTTCCGTCCTCCAGCAGCGCTTTTACGCGGGTAAAGGTATCGCCCAGCTTGCTCTGTACGTACTTAGAGCCGCGCAGCCGCGGCAGCTCGCCCTTATCCGAGATGATTATATGCTCTACCGCGAAATTGTCGGTAAACGCCGCGCCGCACACATAGCCGCCGTTGTCCAGTATATATTCCGCCGCCAGCGTAAAGCTGCCACCGGACGAGCTGTCCCGCCTTATCTCATCGTCTGCCATTACCGCATAGCAATCGGGGTCGGGCGAATTTTTATACTGCGTATTCATTACCGGACATGCCTTTGCGCATTTGGTACAGTTTATACATTTATCCGGGTCGATGGTGGGGTTGATGTAACCGCGCTCGTTATAGCCTAAGGTGATGGCGTCCACCGGACAAACATTATAGCAGGCAGAGCAGCCCGAGCAGTAGTCCTTTGACAGGTCATTCACCGTGCGCGGGTTATCGGTCAGCACTATCACCGGCTGCGGCTCTTCCGACGCCTTTTTAGATGACCGGGGCTGCGGCTGGGGCGGTTTTTTTACATCCTCACCGAAAAACGCGTGCTTTGCCGCCGCCAGTGTCCGGTATATCCTTCCTCGTTTTTTCATATTCCTAAATACTCCTTCCAGAAGGCCTCAGAGGTCATTTCTTCAAACGCCTTTCTGTATTCCTGTTCGACTGCCTTATGACGCTTTTTGTAATTTCTCATTACTTTTCTGTATCTGGATATCGCCGCAAAACATCTTCTCCTGTTTATTTGCCTCAGGCAGGCGGTATTGTCGTTGGGGTTGACCGCGATAAGCCGCTTTCTCATATAATTCTTGCCGGGCACAAAGAACCAGTCAAACGCGATTATCTCCGGCCAGTTTCTCAGCATAAATCCGGGCAGCAGGTGTCCGTTTATGGTGATTATATATATCAGCTTGCTGAACTTATTCAGCCGTTTATACGAATAGGGGTCGCCGTTCTTTATATTATACTCCGGCGGGAAAGCGGATATCGGCAGCAGCTTGTCGTTTTTCGCGCCGTGCTGCTTTATTATCTCCTCGCCGTTGGCGTGTTTGAGAAACTCGGGGCCCCTCATAAAGTCCTCAATAGAATCCAGTATCTGCTCGGCATTGTTGTAGGCAAAGCGCGTTATCTCTTTCCAGAACATCGGGCGCAGGCGGTTGATAAAGCTTATCTCCGGGCAGATACCGCTGGCAGCTTGGATTATAAAGCTGTTTCTGTGCACCTGATACAGCTCCATCGCTGCGTTGAATTTGCCCGCAAAGCCCACATGCCAGATACATATACCGTTCAGCGTAATAAAGGTCGCGTTGTTTCTTATGCTGAATTCCACATCGTCGCCGCGGACAAACACCGGCAGCGGCAACCCGTTTTTCCGTATGGTCTGAATTGGGATACAGCAATACCACCAGCCGGCGTAAGAGTTGTTTTCGCTGCGGTTTTCCATATCCTCGTTGTCCATAAGCGACTCCAGTTTGCGCATGTCCAGCTTTTCCTTCAGCGGACCGTACGAGCCGTCCGCGACATGGACGTATCCTACATCCTCATACTGACGCTCTCTTATATCATAGTCAAACATAGCGCCGCTGACAAACGAATCCGCATATTCCGGACGTACTATCCTCAGCAGATAATAGGTCCTGAACAGGCTCTCCGGCATTATCAGCACGTCGTCGTCCATAAGCAGGACGTGTGTGGGCGGGTTTGCTTCGTTGAGACATTCTATCATGCCGCGGGTAAAGCCGCCCGCGCCGCCTACGTTGGGGTTGGGCAGCACCGTCAGGTCGCCCTCTGACAGCGCGTCTGCGTCCAGTGTACGCCCGTTGTCTATCACCTTTACGGTAAGGTGACCTTTAAGGTCGCTGCCGTCGCAAAGCGCCGTGGACTTCAGCATCTTTATGTTCTTTTTGATATATTCCTCTTTTTTGAAGGTGGTGGACACCAGCGAGATATGGATGTCCCGCAGCTGTTCTTGCTCTACCTCGGCAAGATAGCAGCTGTCATACAGATAAAACGGTTCTAACGCCGTTATCTCAAAGGAAACCAGCGGCTTGTCAGTGTCGGGTATGTCTATTATTATCTCGGTTTTTTCATTGCTTGACAACAGCTGTCTTGACAGCTGCGCACAGTTGATGTTTTTGGAATTGCGGTAATACTCCAGTATCTCTATTGTTGCTTTTCCCTTATATGTCAGCTTCAGCTTGAAATTTTTCGCAAAGGTATGCTTTTTCCAGCTGCCGGTGCGCAGACTGTTAAAGTATGTCGCGAAATTTACCGTCTCATACGGCTTTATCATATGCGCGCCTGCTTCTGCGTCGTATATAATCTCGGTGACCCGGCGCGAATCGGGGCTTCGGTGCATCAGCTCGGGATAGCTCCTGATATTCGCGTCCGAATCATATTGCATTATGATGTTCTGTAATTTTACGGTTAAAGAATTCATTTATGTTTATCCTTTCCGGTCTTATTTGTTTTTCTTCGCGGAGGCTATCTGTTCCGCAGCTTTTTTCAGCTCTTTTTCCTTTTTGGCTTTTTCGGCCTTTTCCTTTGCTTTTCTTTCTTCTATCGTGGATTCATACTGTGTGCATACCTCGTCAATGTCGCCCTGCATGACCACTTTTCCGCGGTTCAGCCAAATTGCTTTGTCGCACATCGAGCGCACTGTCTTCATATTATGGGAGACAAACAGCAGGGTAGTGCCGCCGTTCAGCATTTCGTTCATCTTGTTCATGCACTTTTTGCGGAACAGCACGTCTCCCACCGACAGCACCTCGTCCACTATCAGCACATCCGGCTTTACCATGGTCGCCACCGAAAAGCCCAGTCTGGACTTCATACCCGAGGAAAAATTCTTGACCGGGCTGTCCAGAAAATCTTCCAGCTCAGAAAACTCGACAATTTCGTCAAAGCGTTCTTCTATAAACTTTTTGGAATAGCCCAGCAGGCAGCCGTTCATGTATATGTTTTCCCGCGCGGTAAGACGCTGGTCTATACCCGCGCCCAGCTCGATAAGAGACGCGACCGTGCCGTTTACGTTAACGGTGCCTTTATAAGGCTTTAATATTTTGCTTATTACCTTTAACAGTGTGGACTTGCCGCTGCCGTTGGTGCCTATTATCGCCCATGCCTCGCCCTTTTTTATTTTCAGCGTCACGTCCTGCAGTCCCAGAAACTCCTGAAACATCAGCTGTCCCTTTACCAGCTTTACAAAATATTCTTTAAGATTATCTATCTTTTCCGTAGCCTTGTTATAGCGTACGGTGACGTTGTCCACCTCGACTATATATTCCGGCTGAGCGGCGGTGATGTTATTTTCCAACCTGCTTCCTCCTTAAATATACAGGATGAACTTGTCCTGATTTTTCCTGAAAAAGAATGACCCTATCGCGAACATCAGTATCGCGTACACAAATCCCAGCAGAAAATCCCAGCCGGTGACCTGTCCCCAATACGGTATCTCGTCCAGTGTCGGCGCCCATAAAAAGTATCTGAACTGCTTAATATAGATATACAGCGGGTTGCCGTATTCTATCAGGATGGCAAGGTATTTCGCCAGCGGAAACTTTCCTGCCTCCTGCGCCGCCTGTCCGTTCTCGTAGAACATACCCAGGTCGTAAAACAGCGCCGAGCAGTACAGCCACATAGTGGAAAACGCATTGTACACATACCGTATATCACGGAAGAACACATGCAGCTGCGCCAGCAGAAAGCCCAGACCCATTGCAAAAACATAGCCCTCAACTATCACCAGCACCGCGCCGAAGTTCCACAGCGAGAACAGCACCCGTCCGTCTATTATCGAGAAGAACGCCATAACCAGCACCAGCGCGCCGAGACTGAACACAAAGTCCACCATTGTCGCGGTTATCTTTGACATAGGGAACATAAATTTGGAAATATAGGTTTTCTTCAGCAGCGAGGTGTTGTCGGTTATCGAACCCAGCGCCTTGCTGGCAGCGGTATTGACAAACTCAAACATCGACCGTCCCGCCAGCAGATATATCGGAAAATACGCAATAGAGCGGCGGAACAAAAACGAAAACACCAACGCCATGATTATCATTATCAGCAGCGGATTAAGTATGCTCCATACATAACCCAGAAAGCTGCGGCGGTATTTCAGCTTTATGTCTCTCGTCACCAGCTGAACAAGCAGGTCTTTATATTTGAATATCTCTCTGAACGAGCCCTCAGGCGGGTTTTTCAGACGTTCTGTTATCGACATTTTGTTTTCCTCTTTTATTCAAAGCTGTGGTTTTTTCTCAGGCGGTTGTACAGCCGCGAGCCGGATATTCTTTCCCATGTCCTTTTGGAAAAATGCAGACGGTTCATCATCCTGAACACCTTATACTGCTTTTCCGCCATGGCATATGTGTCGGGCAGACCGCTGCGGAATTTTTCCATCATCGCCGCCGCCGTGCGCCGTCCTTTTTTTCTGTCCTTTTCCACCAGCAGCGCGGTTATTATATAGCTTAACAGCAGCCCCTGCGCCTTCATGGCGTAATAACGCTTTCCCGCGCCGTCCGCGACGGGGGAGAGCAGGGCGTATTCGGCAATAAGCCTGTCCAGCACCGCCTCGGTGTGGGACAGCCGCTTTAGCTGGTTTTCGTCCGATACGCTTTGCTGTACGTCGCCGATACGATAGCTGTATATGAATAAGTCCAGCGGCAAAATGCTGTCAGCGTAACAGCACGGCACCGTCGCGTATTCGTGATCCTCATAAAAAACATGCTCGGACAGCTGTATGCAATGCGCCTGATAAAAGTCTCTCCTATAGGTTATCCCATGAAAGGTCAGGCTGCGGTCAAAGCTTTTCCAGCTGTTCATTATCTCGTCAAAGGTATATTTTACACCGAATTTTTCGGGATAGCTTTTCCATTTTTTTATCTCGCCGGTCAGCACATTGCGGGTGATGTGATGGGTCAGCACCACATCGGCGTCGGTCTTCTCAAGCTCGGCTATAAAGGCGGGCAGGTTTTCGGTGATAACGCTGTCGTCCGCGTCTATCACCTTCAGGTATTTTCCCGCCGCCGCCGCCAGCCCGGTATTCAGCGCGCCGCCGTGTCCCTTGTTTTCCTGACTGATAAGGCGGAATACGCCGGGATATTTATCGCAGTAGCGGTTTACTATATCGGCGCAGTTGTCCGGCGAGCCGTCGTCCACTGCGATGACCTCCAGCCTGTCCTGTACCTGTTCGCATATCAGCGAGCCGAGAGCCTCGTCTAAAAACCGCTCGCAGTTATAGCACGGCACTATGACCGACAGAATGATACTCATAAGCTTTCACCCTTTTGCTTGCTCAGTTTGCTGAGCCTGTTCTCCCTTATCCCGCTCATCGTCGCCTTTAACGCGGCGGAGGGGGAGATATATTTTGAATACATGCCGCGCTTGGTCAGCACATAATATAACGCGTATAACACCGACAGCGGCAAGCCCATAATATACCGTGTGGTGTTGCCCCTGTCTCGGAAAAACTGCTCGTTAAAGCCGGCAAACCATGTAGACGTGCTTTGCGCCACTGATGCTATCTCATAAGGCACATAATATATCTTCAGCTTTGCCTTACGGCAGTCGGTGAGAAACTTCAGCTCTTCCTCTGCGCCGTTGCCGCTGCCCGCGCCCATCAGCGGGTCAAACCGCACACCCGTGCGGACAAGCGACTGCCGCCGAAAAGAGATCTGCCACGAGCTGACCTTGGCGGTAAGCGGAAAGCGCAGCCGTATTACCTTGTCCTTAAAGGACGGCGGACGGTTGCTCATCTTAAATGCGATAACGTCCGCGTCGGGCAGGCTGTCATACGCTGAGATTATTTTTTCCTCATAATCCGGCAAAAACTCCTCATCGTCGTCGCACAGCTGGCATATCTCCGCCTGCGAGCGTTCGATAGCGAGGTTGCGGCTTTTGGTCAGGCCGCGTCCCGTCACCGAGTACATCCTTGCCGTACCGTGTTCGGTCGCCGTCTCGGAATATCCTTCGGCATCGCATTGGTTGATTATCACCGCGTTGCCGGTTATGCGCGTTTTATTTACTATTTCCGTATCGGTCTGATTCATACAGGAGAGCAGTATCTCAAGTTTATTTCCAGCCATTTTTTACCGCCGCCGTTCGCATCTCATAATTTTCCTATTATAAGTATACCACAAAATAAATGCTGTGTCAATTGTCAGCGGCATAACACCTGAGCGAACAGGCAAAAAAAACTCGCCCCTTTCGGGGCGAGTTTTTATATCTTAGAATATCCGTGCGCGTTAATCAGTGCGTCCACCTTTTGCTTTTGTGCGCACATCGGGCACTCTGCCGGGGTGTGGCTCTCATAGCCGGGGAAGTCGTCAAGGGTAAATATCGAATGGACCTCGATACCCGACACCTCGCTTATCGCGCTGAACAGCGCGGCAACGCTGACCAGCTGACCGTTATAGTATTTAAGGCAGTCCATGCATCTGCTTATCGTCCAGCCTGTAGAGGCGCTGGATATCAGCAGCAGCACGCGCTTGCCCCATATCATCGGCTGGGTGTCGTCGCGGAATATCATCTGATTGTTGCTGTCAAGCTCGGGGGTAACAACGTTGATGTCCTTGTCGTTATTTATCGAATGGGAATGTCCGCTGCAAAGATTCTCCGCCAGCAGCGCGCCTATCATTTGCGTACCCTCAAGACATACTATCGTGTCTATCGGCTGAGATACATATATCCTCTCCAGCTCGTCGGCGGCCGCCTTTGCGTCCTTAAATCTACGTCTTATCTTGTTAAGGTCCACATAATAGTTTACGTGAGAGTGGTTGGTGGCGAAATGCCCGGGGATTATCCCTATCTTAATATCACTGTTTCTGCTGTGGGTGATTTCCTGTGTACGATGTTCCATATGCTCTCCTTTTCGGCGCAAGCCTAATTTAGTATGATTATTGTATCATATTATCACAAAAAAATCAACCCTTTTATATAAAATTCGTTGCATCTGACAGGAAAACGATACTATGACCGTAAAATAGGACACGACCGCCTGTAAAATATATAATGAGAAGGCGCGGCGAAAATAAAATATTCCCGCCGACCGTTTTCCCAAAATTTCGCAGAATCGTTATAGTATAATAACAAAAGCTACACAGAGAAAGGACAAGCACTATGAAGCTGAACATTATACACGGTGACAAATATCTTTGTGCCGCGATAGGCGGCGACATCGACCACCACACCGCGTCGGAGATACGCATAAGGCTGGACGGCGAGATAGAGCGCACGCTGCCGTCAATGCTGATACTGGATCTTTCGGAGGTGGATTTTTGCGACAGCTCAGGGATAGGGCTGATACTGGGCAGGCAGCGGCTGATGGAGTCTGTCGGCGGCAGCTTGGCCGTGAAAAACCCATCCCCCACGGTACACAAACTGCTGATGCTGGCGGGACTTTCCCGCCTGATAATAACCAGAGAGGATAAAGAAAATGGCAAAAAAGACGTTTGACAATTATTTTAAGATGACGATACCCGCGCTGTCCCGCAACGAGAGCTATGCGCGGGCGGCGGTCGCCGCCTTTGCGGCACAGCTGGACCCGACGATAGAAGAGCTGAACGATATCAAGGCGGCGGTGTCCGAGGCGGTGACCAACTGTATCGTCCACGCCTACGCCGACACCTTCGGCAAGATAGACATTACCTGCCGCATGTACGACAACGGCATATACATAAAGATACGGGATAAGGGCTGCGGCATAGAGGATATAAAGCAGGCGATGACCCCGCTGTTTACTACATCGCCTGAGACAGAGCGCGCGGGGCTGGGCTTTGCGGTGATGGAGAGCTTTACCGACCGTCTGAAGGTCTCCTCAAAGCCTGGCAAAGGCACCACGGTAATAATGGAAAAGAACATCAGCAAAAAGGCGCTTTCATGAAAAATCACGATAATTCCTTTATTACCGAGCATCTGGCACTGGTACACTCTGTCGCCGCGAAATTCCGCGGCAGGGGGATAGAGTACGACGAGCTGTATTCCGCAGGGCTGGTGGGGCTGGTAAAGGCGGGCAACCGCTTTGAGCCGGAGCGCGGCTTGCAGTTTTCCACCTACGCGGTGCCGGTGATAATGGGAGAGATAAAGCAGCTGTTCCGCGACAGCGGCACCGTAAAGGTCAGCCGCCCGCTGAAAGAGCTGTCGCTGAAGATATGCCGTCTGCGGGACGAAATGCTGAAAAACGGGGAAGAGCCCAGACTCAGCGACCTTGCCGACCGTCTGGGCGTCACCTGCGAGCAGGCGGCGCTGGCGCTGTCCGCCGCACAGCCCGCGGTGTCGCTGACGGTGTACGATGACGACAGCGAGGACGCAAAGCAGCTGGACATAGCGATAGAGCCGCCGCAGCTGTCCTCGGTGGAAAAGATAGCGCTGCGGCAGTCGTTGCAGCAGCTGGACGCGGACGAACGCCGCCTTATCTGGCTGCGGTACAGCGAGAACCTGACCCAAAGCAAGACCGCCGAGCTGCTGGGCATGACGCAGGTGCAGGTATCACGGCGGGAGAAAAAAATACTGGAAAAGCTGAGAGCACAGCTGATATGTTGAAAACAGACTGCACCAATGCAGTCTGTTTTCAGTGAAAAAGTAATAGTGAACAGTGAAGAGGTGAGGTGCGCCGCCCTTTGGGCGGCGATATTTTAATCTGTCCGCATAAGCGGACACCACACTTATTCACTATTCACTATTCGTTTAAAAAGCCCCATCGGGCTTTTTTATTTTCCCACGCAAAATCTCTTGAACACCCCGTCGATTATCTCCTCGCCCGCCTCGCGGCCGTCCAGCTCGTACAGGCATGACAGTGCCGCCTCCAGCTCCGCGCCCGCAGCGTCTACGGTCATACCCGCTGACAGGGCGTTGTACGCCGCGTCGGTGTGATTCTTCGCCCTCAGCACGCAGTCGCGCTGGCGGTCGTTGGCGATAAAGCCCTCGGCAGGGTCAAGGTGTTTTATGCCGCACAGCTCGGTTATCGCCGATTCCAGCTGTTGCAGCCCCTCACCGTGCTTTGCGGACATTGTCAGCGGCTCGCCCAGCCGGGCGGTAACATAAGCTATATCCAGCTTTTCCTCAAGGTCGGATTTATTTATTATCGGCAGCACGGTTTTTCCCGCTATCAGCCCTATAAGACGCTTGTCCTCCTCCGACAGCGGGCGCGAGCCGTCAAACACCGCGATTATCAGCCGCGCGGTCTCCAGCCGTGCCATCATTTTTTCGACGCCTATCTTTTCCACCTCGTTGCCGGTCTCCCGCAGACCCGCGCAGTCCGCCAGCCGCAGGCGGATGTCGCCGACGTTTACCGTCTCCTCTACAATATCGCGGGTGGTGCCCTCAATATCGGTGACTATACTGGTGTCGGTGCCCGACAGCAAATTCATCAGCGTGGACTTGCCGGCGTTGGGCTTGCCCACTATCGCGGCGGTGATACCGTCCCGCAGCACCTTGCCGCTCTCAAAACTGTCAAGCAGTCCGTCTACATCGGCGCATATCTCTTTCGCGGCGGCCGCCCAGTCGGCGGTGACTATCTCGGTCTCGTCCTCCGCCTCGTCGGGATAGTCTATCCACGCGGTTATCTCCTCGGCGGTCGCTTTTATCTTTTCGCACAGCCGCTCGGTGCGGCGGTGCAACGCGCCGTCACGCTGTGCCTTGGCGGCGGCAATAAAGCCGTCGCTCTCGGCGTTGATAATGTCAATCACCGCCTCGGCGCCTGTCAGCGACAACTTGCCGTTCAGCAGCGCCCGCTTGGTAAACTCGCCCGCCTGCGCAGGGCGTGCCCCCGCCTCAATACAGGCGTTTAGCACCCTGCGGGTGACCAGTATACCGCCGTGGCAGGTTATCTCCGCGACGTTTTCTCCTGTATAGCTGTGCGGCTGTAAATATACCGTCAGTATGCCGTCGTCCAGCTTTTGCCCGCCCCGCACTATCTCGCCGTAGGCGGCGGTATAGCCGCCCATCTGCTTTATGTCGGTGACGGGATATTTCGGGACAAACACCCTTTCGGCAACCGTCAGGGCATCCTCGCCGGATATTCTTATCATAGATACGCCGCCCTGCGCGACGGGGGTGGAAATTGCCGCTATACAATCAATTGCTCCGCTTATACCGTCCATATTTTCCTCTTATGACATTCATAGTCTTACCTTATTTTTTTCCAAACAGCTTGGAGAAAAAGCCTTTCTTCGGCTTGTCCTCGTTATCCTCATTCAGCGACGGACTTGCGTCCAATACGCTTGGGGCTGGTTCCTCATCATCTCCGTCATCATATTCATCGCCGTAATATTCGTCTATCTCGTTGTCCTGAAGGGCGGTCTGGATAAAGCTCTTTTTCAGCAGCTCTTCGCCGCTCTCGTTCAGTACGTACGTCCACAATGCGGTGGGGTTGTTTATCTTAAAGTCATCGGCACTGTCAAGCGATATCAGCTTTTCCAGCTGCTCGCCCATGCTGTCTATCAGCTGTTCTTCCATGCCGGAGAAAAACTCCTCGCAGGCGATATTGTACTCGTCGGCGGGGTTCTTGCCGCCGATACGGGTGAGATGTATGCCGTCTCTGAGATAAGACGTATAGTCAAGATAATCGCTCCAAAACTCGTTTATCACCGACAATATCAGCTTGTGCTGTATGTCGTCCACTGTCTCGGTGCCGAATTTTTCTGATGCCGTCTCATACAGCTCGGGGAAGTTATCCTGCCATACCGATACCGTTTTTTCCCCTGTCAGGAAAGCGCGCCGTCTGCCGAACACCGTCTCACGGTGCTTTTCGCCTATCATGGTAAATTTCAACAGTCTGCGGCGCAGCTCTAATGTGTCGCCCTGCGCTATGCGCTGTATGCGGTCGGTCTCCCGCAGTACCACGCGATCGGTTATCGGCGTGCCGGTTTCGTCCTCCGGCTCGGGATAATGCCGCTTTGAGATAAGCGACCGCAGGTCGTATTTTATCATAATGTCGTCTTCCAGTGATGCGTAAAAACGGCTCTCGCCGGGGTCGCCCTGCCTGCCGGAGCGCCCGCGCAGCTGTCTGTCTCCGCGGGTGTTCTCGCTGAGATAGGTGCCGATTATCAGCAGACCGCCTGCGGCCTCGGCCTCTTCCGACTGCGCGCCGTCCGCGCCGCCGAGCTTTATATCAACGCCGCGTCCCGACATATTCGCCGAGACGGTGACCGCGCCGGGCTTGCCCGCGTCCTTGATTATCTGCGCCTCTAACTCGTCGTTCTTGGCGTTGAGTACGTTTGCCTCTATGCCCTTTGCTTTCAGCGCCTCGTATAATTCCTCGCTCGCGTCGATGCTGGGTGTGCCTATCAGCACAGGCTGACCCTTTTCGTGGGCGGAGACTATGCGGTCTATCACCGCCTTGTTCTTTGCCGCCTTGGTGGCATATATTTCATTCGGATAGTCCGTTCTGCGGCAGGGCAGATGGGTGTTCATTACGCTGACCTTCAGGTCGTACAGCTGGTAAAACTCATCCTCGGAGGATTTCGCCGTGCCGGTCATACCCGCAAGGTGCTGATACTGCCGCACAAAAAACTGTATCGGCACAACCCCCATTATCACGCCGCGTGTGGTGCTTTCGATATTTTCTTTTATCTCCACCGCCGCCTGCAGCGAGCCGGGATAACGGCGGTTCTGCGCGGCGCGCCCGGTAAACTCATCTATTATGCGTATCTCGCCGTCCTTGACAATATAGTTTACGTCCTTTTTCAGCAAAAATGCCGCGCGCAGGCAGTCGGTTATCTTAGTCAGCAGCTCGTTGTTTTCTTCATCATACAGCCCTGTGCCGTCGGTAAAGGCGCGCTCGCACTCATCCTCGCCCTTGGGGGTGAGGTAGATGGTCTCCAGCTCGTCGTTTATCTCGTACAGCGTCCCGTCAAAGCCGCTTACCTTTTCGTATATTTCTTTCAGATCCGCGTCGGGGGTAACGGCGGTCTGTCCCGCGATAACTAAAGGCACACGCCCCTCGTCTATCAGTATGCTGTCCGCCTCGTCCACTATCGCGCAGTCAAAGCCGCGGTGCACGCACAGCTCGGGGCTTTGCGCCACGAAGTCACGCAGAAAGTCAAACCCGCACTCTCTCGCGGTGACGTATGTCACCTGCGCGCCGTAGGCGGTCTTTCTCTGCTCGTGGTCCATATCCTGCGAGATATATGACACGGTTATCCCGCACAGGTCGTATATCGGCTTCATCCAGCCGAAGTCGCGCTTTGCCAGATAGTCGTTGAAGGTCAGCACATGCACGGCATGTCCCTGCCGCGCCTGATAACAGGCGGCCAGCACCGCCGACAGGGTCTTGCCCTCGCCGGTAGCCATTTCGATTATTTTTCCGTCCGCCAGCTCTGCCGCGGCGGCAAGCTGCTCGTCATACGGGGTAATGCTCAGCGTCTGCTGCGCGGCAATGCTGCACGCGGCAAACACCGCCGCCATACCGCCGTCTTCCATCAGTGCGGATATTTCGTTATCTTCATGCGCCCTTACCTCTTTGATAAGCTGCGCGAATTGTGAGTTTACCATATCGTTTTTCCTTTGCTATGCAAGATTGTATAATTATATTTATTTTAACACATTGTCGGGGAAAATGCAATATTTTTGCTTGCCGACCGCATTGTGCTTGTTTTTTGAAAGATTATGTGGTATACTGTAAAAACAACTTAGCAAACGGAGGGTTATTTATGGACAGCAAAAAATACGCGGTTGTTATTTATCCAAGCTTTTCATTGCAGGAAATAACTTGTTTGACTTCCTGTCTATCTGTTTGGTTTAATGAAAAAATAGACATTATCGCAAGTGAATTAAAAATTTATGAGAGCGAAGAGGGATTTCAAATTACCCCAACGAAAACCGTAGATGAAGTGCGCGTATCCGATTACACTTGTATCATTCTTCCCGGCACAATTTATCCGCTGCACGCTCTGTATGACGATAAATTGATTGATTTTTTGCGTAGCGGAAAAGACTCAAGCACACTGTTCGCTGCGATTTCATCTTCTCCGATATTGCTGTCAAAGGCAGGAATTTTAGACGGAAAAGATTTTACTGCGGGATATTTTATGCAAATGGCAGATACATTTTCATTTGTTGATAAAAGCCACTTTGTGCATAGACCTGTTGTTGAAAGCGGAAACACGATTACCGGAATAGGTATGTTTTTCAGAGAATTTGCTGAATGTGTACTAAACAAATTGGGGTATGATATAGGCGAAGATTTTATGAATACCACAGGTCATGAATATACGGAATCAGATTTAACATTCTATTGGAGCGATGAGGATTATAAGGAATTTCTGGAAGAATTAAAAGAGTTTACAGATTAAAGTTGCAATTTTCGAAAAAAAATAAAGGACAGCCCCACCGCTGTCCTTTATTTTTCCCCGCAAGAAATGTTTACAGAAAAAATCGACCCGTCAGGCTAATTTCGTTTATTATGATGAATTTTTTTCTTTGTAAACGCAGAAAGTTTCGATATTTATTGACAACGACCGCCGATAGTGATAAAATAAGTAGCTAATGAGCAATATCACCTAACATAAATGAAGAGCGTATGCTGAAAAAGAAAGAGAGAGAAAGGAGTCCGAAATGATAGCACAGATCGTGGCGATAGCAATATTTATCGCGATGTTTATAATGATCATAACGGATAAAATAGAAAAGCATTACGTTACGCTGGGGTGCGGCGCGGTCACGCTGGTCGCGGTGTTCGGCATCTGTATGCAGGACCTGAACTCGCTGTGGCATGTGGTAAATCTGCAATCCATCATTTCACCTGATTTTTGGATAGTAAGCGGCGCGGAGAGCGAATCGGGCGGCATCGACTGGGCGACCATACTCTTCCTCGGCGGTATGATGATAATGGTCGAGGGTATGGCAAGGGTCGGCTTTTTCAACTGGCTGTGCCGCAGGATAGCAAAGCTGGTGCATTATAAGACAATACCGATATTTATCGCGTTTATGGCTATGTCGTTCGTACTGGCAATGTTTATCGACTCTATCACCGTTATCCTGTTCTTGGCGTCGGTAACTATCGAGCTGTCGCGTCTGCTGAAGTTTAACCCCGTGCCGATGATAATGTCCGAGATATTCTGCGCCAACCTGGGCGGCTCGGCGACCATGTGCGGCGACCCGCCGAACATAATAATCGGCTCTAACCTGCATTATTCCTTTATGGATTTCGTACTCAACACCGGCTTGGTGGCGCTGATATCCTTTGTGTTTATTCTTGTGTATTTCTACTTTGTAATGCGCAAAGAGCTGTCCGGTGGCGGAGAGGAGACCGACTATTCAAATATGCCCTCACCGGAGAGCTTTATCACCGACAAAAAGGGCTTTGCGATAAGCTGTGTTATCTTCCTTTGCGCGGTGGTTATGCTGGTGACGCACAGCATGACGGGTCTGACGGTCGCTTTCATCGGTGTTGTTATCGCGGTAATTACCCTGATAACCTCCGGCAAGCATATTCTCCATGTGCTGAAGGGTGTGGATTATAAAACGCTGCTGTTCTTCACCGGGCTGTTCATAGTGGTGGGCGGTCTTGAAGAGACCGGCGTGCTGGAGATAATCGCCAACTTTATCAGCAACGTCTGCGGCGGCAACTATTACCTTATGGTGGCTATCATTATCTGGGTGTCGGGTATCGCAAGCGCGTTTATCGACAATATCCCGTTTGCCGCGACGATGGTGCCTATTATACAAGAGCTTTCGGCGGGCAGCAGCTCGCTGCTTTCCACGCTGGCGTGGTCGCTGGCGATGGGTACCGATATCGGCGGCTCTGCCACCCCGATAGGCGCGTCCGCCAACGTCGTTGGCGTGTCGGCGGCCTCTAAGGCGGGACACCCGATAGGCTGGGGCGAATACTGCAAGAAGATGGCGCCGGCAACGGTCATCGTGCTTGCGGTCAGCACGGTTTATATCTGTTTGAGATATGTGACGGGACTGTAAGAGAATAAAAAGGCTGTTGCGTGGCAACGGCCTTTTTTAGTGAATAATGAATAGTGAATTGTGAATAAGTGTGGTATGCCTCTGCGCTGTTAGGTGCAGAGGCATGGATTTTTAATTTCGGATTGTTAAATTCTCACAAATTTTATTGACAATATACTTATTTTTTGTTATAATTAAAGTATAAAATAAACGAAACGGAGTGTTGCCTTATGAAAAAACAGGTTATCGTTACATTCAGCCGTGAATATGCCAGCGGCGGTCACGTTATCGCGGAAATGCTTGCCGAAAAGCTGGGCATCAGCTTTTACGACCGCAATCTGCTGGACGAGATAGCAAGCGAAAAGCTGGGCAACGTAGACAAGCTCCGCAGATTTGACGAGATGCCGAGGCCGTTTTTCTCGATGACGGTGCGCGGTATGGCAAGCTCGCCGGAGGAAAACGTCGCGCAGATACAGTTTGACTATATCCGCAAAATGGCGGATGCGGGCGAATCCTTTGTAATAGTCGGACGCTGCGCGGAAGAGGTGCTGTCGGGTTACCCCTGCCTTGTAAAGATATTTGTTACCGCGGACGAACAGCGCAAGATAGCCCGCGTCTGCAACGAGCGCAACGTCAATGTTGACGAGGCGCGCGGCATTATGCTCCGCCACGACAAAAACCGCAAGGCGTACCACAATTATTATTGCTCTACCAAGTGGGGCGACTCAAGAGGGTACGACCTGTGCATCAACGCAAGCAGGCTGGGCTTTGAGGGGACAACGGACTTTATCGAGAACTATATCAGGAAAAGATTTAATGAATGATTAAATATTGTATAAAGGGTGCGGCTTTGCCGTGCCCTTTATTTCTCAATTGACATCCTTTTCTCTTTATAGTATAATAGGATTATAAAAAATCACCGAAAGGAAAAATATCATGTCGAAATTAATGTTAGGAAATCAGGCGGTCGCACGGGGACTGTTTGAGGCGGGGGTATCTGTAGTATCCTCTTACCCCGGCACACCCAGCACCGAGATAACCGAATTTGCGTCAAAATATCCGGCAGACAAGCTGTACTGTGAGTGGGCGCCCAACGAAAAGGTAGCCTGCGAGACCGCGATAGGCGCGAGCATCGCGGGCGCGCGCAGCTTTTGCGCGATGAAGCACGTCGGGCTGAACGTAGCGGCTGACCCGATATTCACCGCCTCTTATACCGGCGTAAACGGCGGCATGGTGCTTGCCGTGGCGGACGACCCGGGTATGCACAGCTCTCAGAACGAGCAGGATTCCCGCCATTACGCGATAGGCGCAAAGCTGCCCTGCATAGAGCCGTCAGATTCTCAGGAATGTAAGGACTTTACGATTGCGGCATATGAGATATCCGAGAAATTCGACACACCTGTAATACTGCGCCTTACCACCCGCGTAAGTCATTCTCAGTCGGCGGTGACCGAGGGCGAGCCGCAGGAGGCAGCATTAAAAGAATACACAAAGGACATCGCAAAATACGTAATGGTGCCCGCCAACGCGAAGAAAAAGCACGTCGTTGTCGAGGCGCGCACCGCGGCGCTGACCGAGTACGCCGAGACCTCGCCGCTTAACGTTGTAGAGGACAACGGCGCAAAGGTCGGAATAATAACCTCCGGTATCTGCTATCAGTACGCCAAAGAGGCACTGGGCGACGGGGCGAATTACCTCAAGCTCGGTATGGTAAATCCCCTGCCGATAAAGCTGATAAAGGACTTTGCGGCAAAGTGCGAGACGGTATATGTTATAGAAGAGCTGGACGATGTGATAGAGACCCATTGCCGCAAGATAGGCGTTGAGGTCGTCGGCAAGGAAAAATTCACACTTCAGGGCGAATATTTCCAAAGCCTGATAAAGAAAGTCATCCTCGGCGAATCAGACAGCTATAAAGAGTTTTCCGAGCCGGTGCCGGTGCGTCCGCCTGTGCTGTGCGCGGGCTGCCCCCACCGCGGAGTGTTCTACATATTAAACAAGCTGAAGGTAACGGTCAGCGGAGACATCGGCTGTTATACGCTCGGCTCTGCCGCGCCGCTGTCGGCGATAGACACCACCGTCTGCATGGGCGCGAGCGTCAGCGGACTGCACGGCTTTAACAAGGGCAGACGCGGCGAGAGCGAGGACAAGGCGGTTGCCGTGATAGGCGACAGCACCTTTATCCACAGCGGCGTAACGGGACTGATAAACATCGCCTACAACCGCAGCAATTCCACCGTGATAATCCTTGATAACAGCATAACCGGCATGACCGGACATCAGAACAACCCCGCAAACGGGCTGAACATATACAACGACCCCGCGGCAGCGGTAGACCTTGAGGCATTGGCAAAGGCGGTCGGAATAAACAGCGTGCGCGTAATAGACCCCAATGACCTTGCCGAGACCGAGGCAGTGATAAAGGAAGAGCTTGCAAAGGCAGAGCCGTCGGTGATAATCGCCCGCAGACCCTGCGCGCTGCTTAAAACCGTAAAGCACAAGCCGCCGTTTAGGATAAACGCCGACAAGTGCAAGAACTGCAAGTCCTGCATGAGGATAGGCTGTCCCGCGCTGTGCTGGGGAGAGAAGAACGTAACCATCGACCCGACGCTGTGCGTTGGCTGCGGACTGTGCAGTCAGATGTGCAAATTTGACGCGATAGAGGAATAAGGGGGCTGTATTATGGTAAAATCAATAATGATAGTCGGCGTAGGCGGACAGGGTACACTGCTTGCCAGCCGTATATTAGGCAGCGTGCTGCAAAGCGCGGACTATGACGTAAAGGTCAGCGAGGTACACGGAATGAGCCAGCGCGGCGGCTCGGTAGTGACATATATCAAGTACGGCGACAAGGTATACAGCCCTGTGATAGAGCAGGGACAGGCTGACATTATCATCAGCTTTGAGCTGTTAGAGGCGGCACGTTGGCTGTCTTATCTCAAAGAGGGCGGCGAGCTGATAACCAACACACAGAAAATTTCCCCCATGCCGGTGATCACTGGTGCGGCGGCATATCCCGAGGATATTGAGAAAAAAATAAAGGCGGCGGGTGTAAAGCTGACCGCAGTAGACGCGCTGTCCGCGGCAGAGCAGGCAGGCAGTGCCAAGGCCGTAAACGTGGTGCTGATGGGCGTGCTGTCCAAGCTGCATGACGCGTTTGACAAAGAGGTATGGGAAAAGGCAGTCGAGGCATGCGTACCCGCAAAGGTACTGGAGATAAACCAAAAGGCATTCGCCCTCGGCAGAGAGTTAGTGTAATGAAGACAATCAATTCCACCGCGGCGGCGGACGGCTTTCGTCTGCCTGCCGAGTTCGAGCCGCACAGCGGCTGTGTGCTGATTTTCCCCGAGCGTGCAGATTCGTGGCAGTACGGCGCGATAAAGGCGCGCAAGGCGTTCGCCGCCGTGGCGACAGAGATAGCCAAATGCGAAAAGGTCACGGTGCTGGCAAGCGCCGCGCAGTATCAGAACGCGCGGCTGATAATGCCGCCCGAGGTGCGCGTGGTAGAAATGTCCAGCGACGACGCGTGGGCAAGAGACGTGTCGCCTGAGTTTGTGGTAAACGACAGCGGAGATATGCGCGGCGTCAGCTTTGGCTTTAACGCGTGGGGCGGATTGCACGACGGGCTGTATTTCCCATGGGATAAGGACGACGCGATTTCAAAAAAGCTTTGCGACCTGTATGACATTGATATGTACGACAACGGCGACTTTATCTTAGAGGGCGGCAGCATAAGCTGCAACGGCGAAGGAACATTGCTCACCACCGAGGCCTGCCTGCTGAGTGGGGGGCGCAACCCAAATCTTACCAAAGCACAGATAGAGGCGCGGCTGCACGACGCACTCGGCATCGACAAGGTGATATGGCTGAAAAACGGCATTCTCGGCGACGAGACCAACGAGCATGTAGACAACATCTGCGTGTTCTGCGCAGAGGACGAGGTTTTGCTGTCATGGGACGAGAACGAAAGCACAGAACAGCATAAGGTCTGCGCCGAGTGCCTTGAGATATTGGAGAACTCCACCACCGCCGACGGCAGACCGATAAAGGTGCACAAGATACCAATGCCAAGCCCCGTCTATATGACAGAGGAAGAGTGTGAGGGGCTGGACCTGTTTGACGGCGAGCCGACCCGCACCACATCCGAGCCGCTGAGCGCAAGCTACGTCAATCTGTTTATCGCCAACGACCGCGTAGTTATGCCGTTTTTCGGCGGGGAAAACGAGGCGGCGGACAAGCGTGCGCAGGAGCTGCTGCAAAAGATATTCCCCACCCGAAAGGTGGTCGGGATATACGCCCGCGATATACTGATAGGCGGCGGGAATATACATTGCATAACACATCAGATACCTGAACATAAATGAAGTTGAAAAGGGGGAGAAACCGTGAAAAAACTTACCGTAGGCGTTATCCAGATGGCATGCTGTGAAGAGCGGGAGGAAAACATCGACAAAGCGTCGCAGCTTGTCTATTCCGCGGCGGAGCAGGGGGCAAACGTCATTCTGCTGCCCGAGCTGTTTGAAACGCCGTACTTCTGCCAGCAGCGCAATTATGACTTTTACTATATGGCGGAACGGGTAGAGGACAACCCCGCGATAAAGCGTTTTCGCGAGATAGCAAGGCAGACCGGCACGGTTATACCTGTCAGCTTTTATGAGAAAAGCGGCAACGCCGCATTCAACTCCGTCGCTGTCATAGACGCGGACGGCAGTCTGCTGGGAATCTACCGTAAGAGCCATATCCCCGACGACCATTTTTATCAGGAAAAGTTTTATTTTTCCCCCGGCGACACAGGGTTTAAGGTGTGGGATACCAAGTTCGGCAAGATAGGCGTGGGGATATGCTGGGATCAGTGGTTCCCCGAGGCGGCGCGCATTATGGCGCTGATGGGCGCAGAGCTGCTGCTGTATCCCACCGCGATAGGCAGTGAGCCGATACTGGACTGCGACAGCATGCCGCACTGGCGGCGCGCAATGCAGGGACACGCGGCGGCGAACCTTGTGCCTGTGGCGGCGGCAAACCGTATCGGCACAGAGTATGTCTCCCCGTCGGAGGAAAACCAGCGGCAATCCTCGTCGCTGACCTTTTACGGTTCGTCCTTTATAACCGACGCGACAGGAAAGATAATTTCCTCCGCCGACAGGATATCCGAGCAGGTGATCTTAGCCGACCTCAACCCCGACGACGACCGCGAGCTGCGGCAAAGCTGGGGCGTGTTCAGGGACAGACGACCCGACTTGTATAAGAGATTGCTGGAATATTGAAAAGACCCCCTTTAAGGGGGTCTTTTCAAGTGAATAAGTAATAGTGAATAGTGAAAAAGTAAGGTGGCGGGCTGCGCCCGCGAATTGAAAACTCTCTTAAAAAGTCATTTCAAATCCGTGCCGCGCCGTAAGGCAAGGCACACCACTCTTATTCACTATTCACTTTTCACTATTCACCGGTGTAAAATCCCCTAAAAGGGATTTTACACAAGCACCGGCTGTATCTGCACGCCGTTCAGCGCCGCCTCTATCGTTTCCTCTAACTTTGACAGGTCCGCGCCGAGCGAGTTCGGCTTTTTAACGCAGTCATCCTGCGTGAACGGCACAAAGTAATAATGCCGATAATTCATCAGCATGGCAAGGTTTTTGAATGCGCCTGCCAGCCCGTCGTTGGTGGCGGGGGCGATTATCACCGGTCTGCCGCCGCGCAGGTGACTCTTCACCGCCATGACGACGGGAGTGTCGGTCATGCTGTGCGCCAGCTTTGCCAGCGTGTTGCCGGTGCAGGGTGCGACCAGCATAACGTCGGTCATGTTCTTCGGGCCGATAGGCTCTGCCTCGGGTATGGTGCGTATCACGTGCCTGCCGCAGATGTCCTCTATATGCTCGATGTGCTGTGTGGCTGTGCCGAATCTGGTGTCAGTGTTTGCCGCGTTAAAGGACATTATCGGTATTATGTCATAGCCGCCGTTTTTCAGCCGCTCCATCGCGTCAATTGCTTTTTTGAATGTACAGAACGACCCCGTCAGGCAAAAGCCCACCCTGACGGGTGAGGTTAGGTTTTCCATATATTAAAAACTGCTCCTTTCATCAAGTATGGGGATAACAAGTAGTGAATAGTTACGGTATGCCTCGCTTTACGGCGCGGCATTTATTACTCAATATTCATTGACTTTAATATACTTTCTGCTTCCTCCGCGATTATCCGTCCTGCGGTCTGCGGGGCGGTCTTGGCGGGCAGTCCCTGCGCGTTTATTACGGCAAGCCCGTACCTGTTCGCCTCGGCAAGGTCAATGCCGGAGGAGGACGCAAGCTCGACGTATACCGCGCCCTTCTTCGCGTTGGATATCTCATATCCGCCTATCACCTCCGCGGGTACGGTATTGTATACCAACGAAAAGCGTTTCATCTCGCCGCCGAGCTGCGGAAAATCTATCGCCTTCAGTCCGTTTATCAGCGCTTTGGTGCGCTGTTCTTCGCTGCGGCAGACAACGGTTACGTTTGCGCATAGTGCGGAAAGATATTTCGCCAGCAGCGATGCTATCCTGCCGTATCCGGTAATAAGCACCTCTGCGCCCATTATCTGCCCCTCGGTGGAGTTTATCCCCACCGCCAGCGCGCCCTCGGCAGAGGGCACGGCGTTCTTTAATATAAAGCTTTCCCGCCGATAATAGTCCTCACAGCGCACGCCTTTTTCATCGCAAAGCCGCAGCAGCGACGGGCAGAGCATACCGCCCAGCAGCATACCGCCGCCGCGCACAAAGCCGACCGCCTCTTCCAGCGTCACGGTGCGGTCGTACATCGGCGCGTTGACCGTCACGTTGTCGCGCGAGCAGGGCAGCCCCAACAGCACGCAGTCGTATTTTCCGGCAGGGCGGGCGTTATGCCCAGCCAGCGCGAACATATCCACCTGCGCGGTGCGGGCAAGCTCGCCCGCCGCATATATACAGCGTTTGTCTCCGCCGAGAACGAGAATTTTCATAATATACATTTACCCTTTCCGAAATAAATCGAATTACGCTTTATTTTATGAGGGAAAGAGGGAAATTGTTAACGGGTACTACACCGCCTGTATGGATAAATTTTTATACAACAAAAACCCCGTTTTGTGACAGGTTTTTAAGAAAAAACATCGACAAACTTTTTTGGCTGTATTTGTCTGCTTATAACAAACATTTACCGAATATGCAAAAAAGTTAACTTTTCATGTTGACTTGGCGGTATTAAAAATATATACTGAAAGCACAGATAAAACTCTGTCACATTCAAAGAAAAACGACATTAACATCATCGCAAAACGAGGTAAAATTATGACACACAAAAAACTATTCAACATTTTATGCATGGCCGCGCTGGCGGTGTCGGTGCTGATGACGGCGGGGTGCGGCAGCCTTTATGCCGATATGGGTACGCCTGACGTCGTAATCAACGGGCAAATATACACATACAGAGGAGAGATTGATGAATTTCTTTCATTGCCCGAGCTGCCTGACAGCTACAGCCGACTGGATGAGCAGGAGAATAAAATAGAATACAGCCATTACCTTAACGCCGACAGCGAGGTCTGGGCGGAGCAAGACCAAGACGATTCCGTATACGTGTATACCGCGGACTTTTTGGGTCCCGGAAAGGCAAAGTATTATTTATTTGTCAGGGCGGGGCTTCCTCTAAAAATCGTAAGGCTTGATGCAGGACTTTACAGCGCCGATACCGTCGATGTGACGGAACAGCCGGATTTAGCCGGCTATCAGCCGATAGGCAGTATATCGTCATATAACCGCACCCGTGTACCCGATAAACCCTTTACCGCGAACAGCAAACAGCTGCTTGACGGCGAGGTGTATTACCGAGATGAAACCGATGATTTATATATCAGGATATTATCGCAGGACGATTATAACGGTAAATACGTCTATATGACGAAATATGAGGAAGAGTGAAAACTGCCGCAAAGCGCGGACAATACTTTATAACGCAATATTATATTAGCATATTATTTTTGAGACTCCAAAACATAGCCGTTTTGTTACAAAATTTTTTGAAAAAACATTGACAAACTTTTCGGGATATATTTGTATGCTTACAACAAACATTTACTGAATATATAATAAAATTAACTTTTCGGATTGACTTTGTGATATTAAGAATATATACTGAAATCACAGATAGAGCTCTATTTACTTCAGACAGGAGGAAAATATGAGGGTCAAAAAAATAACAGCCGGTATACTTGCCGTACTGCTGGCAATTCAATTTACTGCAATATCTGCATTTGCCGTGGAGGATGAGGTCAATGCCGATATTAGCATTGAGTCCGAAGAGTCCGAAAAAACAGCGGAGCAAGCCGAAGATGAACTTTTTATTGAAGAAGCTATTGAGCGCACGCCCATAACTGCGGATACCGTACCCGAGATAATAAGTTATGAGCGGGTATTGGATGACGGCTTCACGTCAAGGCTTAAAACCGAAGAGTTAAGTATGAGTGAGATAATCCTTGAAAAAGAGGACGGCACTCGCGCTCTTTACCTTTTCGATACCGATGTAAAATATGTGGACGAAAACGGAGAGACCGTTGATAAGTCCAACAAGGCTGTGCAAATATCCGAAAACAGCCAAAAATATTTCACCTCGGAGAGCAACGATATAGAGGTAAAGCTGCCTCTGTCTCTTACCGCCGGAATAAGTGTATCGGACGATGAATTTAATATCGTCATGCGTCCTGTTACCAAAATCGGTACGCATCAGCTTTCTATAGGTGCAAAAAGCGAAGAAAACAGCGTGTATTATCAAAATGTTTTCGACACAAACACCGATATAGAATATACCTTTACATATGACGGCGTGAAAGAGGACATTATCCTTAAAAAGTACAACGGCACCAACACCTTTGAGTTTGTAGTCTATACAGGCGGTCTGACGCTTTATGAGGATAAAGGAACTCTTTTGCTCGCTGATGCAAACGGCGATGTACAAGCAAGCCTCGGCGAGGTAATAGTATACTCCGCGGATAACAAGAATAACACCATGGGTGAGTTTATTGTTGAAGAGCAGACCGCTGACAGTGTGTATACGGTCACCGTCACGGTAGATAAACGCTATCTTACCGACCCGAACACCGCGTATCCCGTTACCATCGATCCGAGCATAACATTAACCTCAAGCAGCAGCATACAGGATATACAGGTATTTAAGGGTACTGACGGCAAGGGCAATGAGACGTCATCCGGTACATCGGGAGTCTCCAGAGTGGGCTGGTCTAATTGGGGACCGACACGCACCTTAATGAGGTTTCCCGGTATCAACTTTGCCGGACACGACATAAAACAGGCGTCTCAGATATCAAGCGCATATGTTGAACTGCGCGATCTTATGTGCGAGGGCGGATCTGCTGTACCTATTTCCTGCGCTCAGTTTACAGGATATACTTGGGATGAAGCAACTACAAAGACTTGGAATCAGTTGCTTGCCGGAAACTGCGGCTCGTCGCTGGATATGGTTCAGGTAACCTACGGAAACGGAAATTCAACGAGAAACGTCTCTTTTAAAGACCAATGGTATCGCTGGAATATAAAAACGGTGGTTAAAGATTGGGTTACAAGTTCAGACCACTTTAAAAAAGGTATTTGTTTTAAGATGCATGCCGATATGTTGGAAAACAGCTCGGTTTACAGTCAGTGGATGAAAACCTTCTGCTCTATGCAGGGTGATGCGCAGTATAGACCGTATTTTGTTATGACTTATGATGCGCTAATCAATTTTTCTGTGGCGATTACACCAAATACCAGAGATGCCAATCAATTAAAAGTAGGCTCATCCAGAGATTATAATGTCACAGTTACTCCACCAAATTTATCTTATACTACTACTTGGAGCAGCAGCAACGCATCAATAGCAACTGTAAGTAGCAGTGGACTTGTTAAAGGACTAAAAAAGGGAATTGTTACTATAACGGCAACCGTAACATCTTCACAAGGAGAGACCCGCATCGCTAAAAAAGAGATATATGTTGGCACAAATATTGCAAAAGTTGAGGTGTTATATGATTACGGTTACAAAGAAAGATTTACTACATCATCGCAGAGTGCGGCCACAAGAATAAATAATATAATGGAAAAAGTTAGAGTTAAATATTTTAATGATTTTGGAATTATTCTCGACGTAAGCTCACCTGTTTTGTATAAATCGTATGCGGATCAGTGTCCTCAATATGGTAATAATATAGATAAATTTTGTGAATGTGGAGGAAAAGATAACTGTTCTACGCCTGATAAGGGTGGAAATTTGCATCACAAAAACGTTAATCAAATTATGATACATAATAAATATGAAGATGATATAGATAAAATTGTACATAGCAAACCTAACGAAACAACCCAAAACGATCAATTTATCACTTTGATTTTCACAGGTCATGTTGCATGTTATATAGAAAATGACACTCATTATCTTAGGCATGGAATGAAAGGATTAGCTTTTCATACAGAAAGTATTTCTGCGATTTTTTCCGGCAACATTGCAAATGACAATACTGCTGAAATACTTAACAATATTTTTGATTTTGAAATAGCCATAGCTGTTCATGAAATTGGGCATCAATTTGGAGCACCAGACCATTATGCCCCGGCGACAGGCGATGAAAACTGTATGTATGGTAAATCTTTTGCGAAAGCATCAGTCTTTTTGCCAATTAAACTATGCAGTAGTTGCAGTAATGAAATAAAAAGTAACGCGAAACGCTATAATGGAGCCTATACCAGTTTTTAACAAGGGGGTTATAACATGATAAAAAAACTTTCATTTTTACTCTCAGCATTAATATTGTTATGTTCCTGCGAAAGCACAAACGCAACGGATACTACTTCAACAAATAATAAAACCGATATGTCATCGACAACAAACGATTTTACCACCTCCGGCGAGTGTACAATTCCTCTTTATTGCATTACCAGAGATTGGGAGCTGGTAAAAAGGTACAATGACAGTGCAGGTGTTGAACCGACAGAATCAAGTGTAATGTGGGGCGACTATTATATGTATTCGGAGCAGCCGGAAGAAACCGCTAAAAGACTTATTGAGGATTATAATACTCAGCAGTATTCACTCACAAGCGAATGGGATACCGTCCCTGACATATATGTCCCTTTTAGCAGGGCAATAGAAAATCTTGCTTTATCAAATAATCTGACATTAGAGTCTATCACTTTGGGATTTAATGAATTCTTCTATAGTTTTTATGATAACAATGGCAGCGGTTGTATAGAGTTCATTTGTTCATTTGATGACGGAACGCGGTTCGGAGATATCAAAGCAGAGCCGGAAGTTGAATTTTACGCGCCCGAAAGTCATACATTTGACTTTGATACAATGGGTCAGATAGTCAATAAGGTCAACAATGCCTATGTAATATATAAATATCCTTATTTATATGATAGACTGGACGGTATAGTGTTGATAGTAGACGGCTGGTATTATGAAATCGGAAGAAACTATCCGTGGGAATTGGATTTTAAAGACTATTTCTGCGATGAGCAGGTCATCTCCCAACTGATAGACAACCTCCGCGATATAAGGGCAAACGAGACCGTAAGCTATCGCTGAAATAACCCGCTTTCCCGCTGATAAACATACCCTCCCTTTGCGGCGCGCTTTACAACAAGGCGCGCCGCGGTTTTATTCGCTTCTTATGCATTGTATACAAAAACTATTCCGCACCTCTACGCAAAGTGACAATGTTTTTTACAAAAATATATAAATAGCCTTGAATATACGATATGAATGTAGTATAATAGAAAAGAATGGAAAAAAATATCCAAACTTAAAAGAGAGGGACATTAAATATGAAATCACCGTTTACCGAAAAAGAGCTGTACGACAAGCTCTCAGAGATGATCAAGCTGAACTATAACAATACCCCCGATGATGCTACACCTAAACAGATATATCAATCGCTTTCCAAGATAGTTGTTGACTATTTAAGAGAAAAGCGCCGCATGTTCATGACCGACTGCGACTCTAAGGGCAAAAAGCAGGCATATTATATTTCAATGGAGTTCCTTATGGGACGTTCGCTGAAAACAAACCTGTACAACCTCGGCATGCAGGACGTGACCGAAAAGGCACTGAAGAAGATGGGCATGAAGAGCGAGCAGATATTTGAGGAAGAGCCGGACGCAGGTCTCGGCAACGGCGGTCTCGGCCGTCTCGCTGCCTGCTATCTTGACGGTTTAGCTACCTGCGATTTCCCCGCGACCGGCTACTCGATACTGTACGAGTACGGTATCTTCAAGCAGAGGATAATCGACGGCTGGCAGACCGAGCTGCCCGACGAGTGGCTGCCCGGCGGCAGAGCATGGCTGGTACCCGTGCCCGAGCAGTCGATAGAGATACACTTTGACGGCGAGATACAGGAAATGTGGGACGAAAACTACCACAGCGTAAACCACGTAAACTACACCACCGTTAACGCGGTGCCTTATGATATGTACGTTTCCGGCTATGACAGCAAGGGCGTAGCCAAGCTGAGACTGTGGGCGGCGCAGAGCATGTCCTTTGATATGAACATGTTCAACCAGGGTAACTACGCGCAGGCGCTGGGTGCGCACAACATCGCGCATTCGCTGACCAAGGTGCTGTACCCCAACGACAACCATCTTGAGGGTAAGGCACTGAGACTGCGTCAGCAGTACTTTATGAGCGCGGCGTCGGTAGGCGATATAGTAATGCGCCACATGAACGTATACGGCAACCTTGACAACCTGCACGAAAAGGCTGCTATCCACATCAACGACACACACCCCACCCTCGCAATCCCCGAGCTGATGAGAATACTGCTGGACGACTGCGGTTATGAGTGGGATAAGGCATGGGATATAATCACCCACACCTTTGCGTACACTAACCACACCGTAATGGCAGAGGCGCTGGAGACCTGGGACGCTGACCTGATGAAGCGCATACTGCCGAGAATATATCAGATAATCGTTGAGATAAACAACCGCTATTGCGCAAAGCTGTGGGAGCAGACCGGCGACGCGGACAAGGTACAGAGAATGTCCATCATCCTCAACAACAAGGTAAAGATGGCTAACCTGTGCTGTGCGGCATCCCACTCGGTAAACGGCGTATCCAAGCTGCACTCCGACATAATCAAGGAGGACGTGTTCGCCGACCAGTATTCGGTTAACCCCTCCGCGTTCAAGAACGTCACCAACGGTATCGCGTACCGCCGCTGGCTGCTGGCAAGCAACAAGAGCCTGACCAACCTGCTCAGCGAGTGCATCGGCGACGGCTTTAAGAAGGACGCTGCAAAGCTGGCGAACTTCAAGAAATTTGCCGACGACAACGCGGTGCTGGAAAAGCTGAGCGCGGTAAAGAGAGAGAACAAAGAGCGTTTTGCGAAGTACGTATACAACACCACCGGCACCAAGCTGAACATTGACAGCATATTTGACGTACAGGTAAAGAGACTGCATGAGTACAAGCGTCAGCAGCTCAACGCGATGAACATTATCGCTGACTATAACTATCTGAAGAACAACCCCGACGCCGACTTTGTGCCCAAGACCTATATATTCGCGTCCAAGGCAGCGCCCGGCTATTATATGGCAAAGCAGATAATCAAGATGATCTGGTGCATAGGCGAAGAGCTGAAGAGAGACCCCAAGCTGAGCGAAAAGCTGGCGGTAGTGTTCCTTGAGGACTACAAGGTAACATTGTCCGAGATACTGATGCCCGCGAGCGAGATATCCGAGCAGATATCCCTTGCAGGAACCGAGGCGAGCGGCACCGGCAACATGAAGCTGATGCTTAACGGCGCGGTGACTATGGGCACCTACGACGGCGCTAATGTTGAGATACACGGCGCGGTAGGCGACGACAATATCTTTATCTTCGGTATGGATACCCCGCAGGTAAACGAGCTGAAGGCAAGAGGCTATCACGCGGAGGATTACTACAACTCCAACCCCGTTATCAAGGCAGTGCTGCAGAGAATGTATGACGGCATCAACGGCGCGGACTTTGCCGAGGTGGCAAACTCGCTGCGTCACACCGACAGATATATGTGCTTTGCCGATTTTGACAGCTATCGCAGCACACAGGCAAAGGCAAGCCAGATCTACACCGACACATTAAAGTGGAACAAGATGTCGCTGATGAACATCAGCGGCGCGGGAATATTCTCCGCAGACCGCGCAGTCACCGACTACGCACGCGATATCTGGCACCTGCTTTAATATAAGATAATCTAAAATATTCACGGGCTGCCGTATTGCAGGGAATGCTGTTATCCGACAGCCCGGTTTCTTTAGTGAATAAGTAAGAGTGAATAGTGAAGAAGTAAGGATGCGGGCTGCGCCCGCGAATTAAAATATATGCCGCGCCGTAAGGCGAGGCATTCCACAACTATTCACTATTCACTAAAACAACTCCCTAAGAAAAGAGGTATCACTTAACCATGTCTACCCCTATCTTCGATTGTTTTGACAGCAACTGTAAAAGCCCGTTCGGGGCGATAAAGCAGTTTGAGACCGCGCGTTTTACGCTGCGATTTCCCAAGGATTGGAACGTGGCAGACCCTACGCTTGTGGTGTTCCGCCCCGAGAACAAAGAGCGGTATGTCCGGCTGGAATTATCCGACAGCAGCACAGACTACAACACCTATTCCTGTAATTACAGCCCGATGAATGTCGGACTGCACTACTATTATTTTACCGTGATGATAGACGGCAACCGCCGCTATATCAAGCGGCAGGGCGCAAGCATCGGCGTGCTGGACGACGGCGAGATGTTCCAGCTGACCGTGTACGACCCCGAGACGACCTCGCCCGATTGGATAAAGGGCGGCGTGATGTATCAGATATTCCCTGACCGCTTTTGCCGCAGCGGCAAGGCACACGAAAATGTCCCCGCAGACCGCATCATACACGACAACTGGGAGGACACCCCCTATTACAGACCGGACGAGCAGGGCACCATCCGCAACAATGACTATTTCGGCGGCGATTTACAGGGCATTATTGACAAGCTGCCGTATCTGGAAAGCCTCGGCGTGACCTGCCTGTACCTTAACCCGATATTCGAGTCGCACGAAAACCACCGCTATTCCACCGCCTGCTATGAGCGGATAGACCCGCTGCTGGGCACGGAGGAGGATTTTACCGAGCTGTGTAAAAAGGCGAAAGAGCACGGGATAAGCATTATTCTTGACGGCGTGTTTTCCCACACCGGCGCGGACAGCGAGTACTTCAACAAGTTCGGCAGATACGGTGAAAAGAGGGGCGCGTTCAAGGACCCGGACAGCCGCTATCGCGATTGGTACTGCTTTGTACGCTATCCGGAGGAATATGAGTCATGGTGGGGTATAACCACCCTCCCCAACGTAAACGAAAATAATCCCGACTATACCGAATATATCTGCGGCGACGGCGGAATACTTCAGAAGTGGATAGATAAAGGCGCGGCGGGCTGGCGTCTCGATGTGGCGGACGAGCTGCCGGACGAGTTTATCGACAACATCAACCGCGCGGTAAAGGCAAAGGGTAATGAAAAGATAATCTACGGCGAGGTATGGGAGGACGCGTCCAATAAGGAAAGCTACGGCGTGCGCCGCCGTTATCTTATCGGCGGACAGCTGGACAGCGTAATGAATTATCCCTTTAAAGAGGCGATA
The DNA here is from genome assembly GCA_022511265.1 of Eubacterium sp. Classification (GTDB taxonomy): domain Bacteria; phylum Bacillota; class Clostridia; order Oscillospirales; family Ruminococcaceae; genus Ruminiclostridium_E. Next base: position 34,351 of record JAFLRX010000012.1, read on the forward strand.
ATAAATTATATCAAGTTTTCCGACCCGCAGGTGTTTGAGGACGGTATAATGACGATACTCGAGCATTATCCCAAGCCCAGCGTGGATATACTGATGAACTTTCTTTCCACCCATGATACCGAGCGTATCCTTACCCGTCTTGCGGGTGACGAGGTGGGCTGGCACGACCGCGAGTGGCAGGCAGAGCGCTATCTTGCCGACTGGCAGTACGTGTACGGTATAGCGCTGGTAAAATGCGCGATGGTGCTGCAATTTTTCCTGCCGGGCATACCCTGCGTCTATTACGGTGACGAGGCGGGGCTGGAGGGCTATAAGGACCCGTTCAACCGCCGCGGCTATCCGTGGGGCAAGGAAAACAAGAACCTTGTAGCGTTTACCCGCGAGCTGTCGGCGATAAGAAAGGCGTCCTCGGCATTCGTCAGCGGCGAGATGAAGTTCATCAAGGTGACGAGAGAGGATTGCGTTTTCGCCCGTATCGACCGCGCCACAGGCGAGGCGGCACTGATATTCCTCAACAAATCCAAGCACCCCATGAGATTTGATATAAATGAATATAAGGCAAATTTCAGAGAAATAAATGTTATCCGCGGAGGCAGCGCCGACGACGCGATAGAGGTATCGCCGTACGATTACGGCGTGCTGCTGGGCAAGTTTTAATAATGCATAAAGCATAATTCATAATGATGGTACGCCGTAGGCGCGTAATTTGAAATTCCGCCGCGCAGCGGCACACAATAATTCCGAATTCATAATTCCGAATTCGTAACAGGAGGTTTACTATGGGAAAAGCTCTTATCATCGGTGCCGGCGGCGTAGCCGGCGTATGCGCGCATAAATGCGCGCAGAACAGCGAGGTTTTTGAAAGACTGTGCATCGCCAGCCGCACAAAATCAAAGTGCGACGCGCTGAAGGCAGCTATCGAGGCAAAAGGCACAAAGACGGTAATAAACACCGCTCAGGTGGACGCGGACGATGTTGATCAGCTGGTTGCGCTGATAGAAAAAGAGCAGCCGGACGTGGTGATAAACCTCGCGCTGCCGTATCAGGATCTCACCATAATGGAGGCATGTCTCAAGACCGGCAAAGATTACGTTGACACCGCCAACTACGAGCATCCGGATACCGCAAAGTTTGAGTACAAGTATCAGTGGGCGTACCGCGAAAAGTTCGAGCAGGCGGGGATAACCGCGCTGCTGGGCAGCGGCTTTGACCCCGGTGTAACAGGAGTGTTCTGCGCCTATGCGCAAAAGCATTATTTCGACGAGATAAACTACATTGATATTCTCGACTGCAACGGCGGCGACCACGGCTATCCGTTTGCCACCAACTTCAACCCCGAAATAAATATCCGCGAAGTGTCCGCAAAGGGCAGCTATATTGAGGACGGCAAATGGATAGAGACCGAGCCGATGGAGATAAAGCGGGAATACGATTTCGAGCAGGTGGGCAAAAAGGACATGTACCTGCTGCACCATGAAGAGCTGGAGTCGCTGGCGCTGAACATCAACGGTATCAAGCGCATACGCTTTTTCATGACCTTCGGTCAGAGCTATCTTACTCACCTAAAGTGCCTTGAAAATGTCGGGATGACCTCTATCAAGCCTATAATGTTTGAGGGTAAGGAGATAGTGCCGTTACAGTTCTTAAAGGCTGTGCTGCCCGACCCCGCGTCGCTGGGTCCGCGCACGGTAGGCAAGACCAACATCGGCTGTATCTGCATCGGCAAGAAGGACGGCAAGCCGGTAAATTACAAGGTGTATAATGTCTGCGACCATCAGGAGTGCTATAAAGAGGTCGGCTCGCAGGCGATAAGCTATACCACCGGCGTACCCGCCATGATAGGCGCGATGATGGTAATGACCGGCAAATGGAAAAAGCCCGGCGTATACAATATCGAGGAATTCGACCCCGATCCGTTTATGGAAGAGCTCAACAAGTGGGGACTGCCCTGGACGGAGGACTTTGACCCGCAGCTGGTTGACTGAAACAAACAGGCTGTCGCAGTGCGACAGCCTGTTTTTGATCTTCTTCAATATTTTTCATAAAATATCAAAAACCGCTTGCAATTTCTCCGCGTTTTTGGTAAAATAAATAGCAGATAGGCTTATTTGTGCTGCTGCATACATAAGCCGTAATAACGAAAGGAAAATTGTCATGAGTAAGTTAAACAAGAAAAACGTAGAAGACCTTAACGTTAAAGGCAAATACGTCCTGGTGCGCGTTGACTTCAACGTACCGCTGAAGGACGGTAAGATCACCAACGATAACAGAATCGTTGCGGCACTCCCCACCATCAACAAGCTCGTTGAAAACGGAGCTAAAATAGTTCTCTGCTCGCACCTCGGCAAGCCGAAGAACGGACCGGAGGATAAGTTCTCTCTCGCACCCGCTGCCGCAAGACTGGCAGAGCTGGTAAAGACCAACGTAGTTTTCGCTAAGGACGACACCGTTGTAGGCGACAACGCTAAGAAGGCTGTCGCTGAAATGGCAGAGGGCGATATCGTAGTTCTCGAGAACACCCGTTTCCGCGGCGCGGAAGAGACCAAGAACGGCGACGAATTTGCTAAGGAGCTGGCTGACCTCGTAAACAACGAGATATTCGTAATGGACGCTTTCGGCTCGGCACACAGAGCGCACGCATCCACCGCGGGCGTTACCAAGTATGTTGCTGAGACCGCTGTAGGCTATCTGATGAACAAGGAGATAGAGTTCCTCGGCAACGCTGTTGAGAACCCCGTTCGTCCGTTTGTAGCTATCCTCGGCGGCGCAAAGGTTGCAGACAAGCTGAACGTTATCTCCAACCTGCTTGAAAAGTGCGACACTCTCATCATCGGCGGCGGTATGGCTTACACCTTCCTGAAGGCTAAGGGCTATGAGGTAGGTACCTCTCTCGTTGACGATGAAAAGATAGACTACTGCAAGGAAATGCTCGCAAAGGCAGAGGCAAACGGCAAAAAGCTGCTGCTGCCCGTTGATACCGTTACCGCGGCTGCGTTCCCGGAGCCTATCGACGCTGAGATAGCAGTTACCGTATACGATTCTGACAAGCTGCCCGCTGACGTAATGGGACTGGACATCGGACCTAAGACCATGGAGCTGTTCGCGGCAGAGGCTAAGAACGCTAAGACCGTTGTATGGAACGGACCTATGGGCGTATTCGAGAACCCCGTACTGGCTAAGGGTACTATTGCTGTAGCACAGGCACTGGCAGAGACCGACGCTACCACCATCATCGGCGGCGGCGACAGCGCGGCTGCTGTAACCCAGCTCGGCTTTGCTGATAAGATGAGCCACATCTCCACCGGCGGCGGTGCTTCTCTCGAATACCTCGAGGGTAAGGTTCTCCCCGGAATTGACGTAATTCAGGACAAGTAATTTCGTATATTGAATAAAATTAAGGTCGGAGCAATCCGACCTTAATTACCAATATTTATCAGAGGGGGGACATTTCCCCGGAAAGGAACAAACATGAAAAAGAATGTCAGAAAAGCAATAATCGCCGGCAACTGGAAGATGAACAAAACCAGACCCGAGGCAAAGGCTCTGCTTACCGAGCTTGCGCCCCTCGTTGCCGACGTAAAGGACGTTGAGGTAGTAGCCTGCGTACCTTTCACCAACCTTGAGACCGCTATTGAGGCGACCAAGGGCACTAACATAAAGATAGGCGCGCAGAACTGCCACTTTGAAAAGAGCGGCGCGTTCACCGGTGAGATATCCGCCGATATGCTGGCAGAAATGGGCGTTGAGTATGTGGTACTCGGCCACAGCGAGCGCAGACAGTACTTCGGCGAGACCGACGAGACCGTAAACAAGAGAACCAAGGCTGCGCTGGCGGCAGGGCTGAAGCCGATAGTATGCGTAGGCGAGCTGCTGTGGGAGCGCGAGTGCAACATAACCGAAGAGGTTATCGCACGTCAGATAAAGCTGGATTTCTTTGACATTACCGCTGAGGATATCAAGAAGTGCGTTATCGCTTACGAGCCTGTATGGGCAATAGGCACCGGCAAGACCGCTACCGCTGACCAGGCGGAAGAGGTTTGCGCATTTATCCGCGCGCAGCTTGCAAAGCTGTATGACGAGGCTGTCGCAGAGGCTGTAACCATTCAGTACGGCGGCTCGATGAACGCGGGCAACGCGGCCGAGCTGGTAAGCAAGGTAAATGTTGACGGCGGACTTATCGGCGGCGCATCGCTGAAGGCTGCTGATTTCACAACCATAATCAAGGCTGCTGAGAACGGCTAATCGAGTAAGAAAGGAAAATCATAAAAATGGCAAAACCTGTTTTACTGGTGGTAATGGACGGCGTGGGCTTTTCCAAGACAGGCCTCGGCGACGCGGTAACTCTCGCCAACACTCCCACCCTTGACTGGCTGCTGAAAAATTGCCCCACCACCCGCCTGAAGGCGCACGGTGACGCTGTGGGTCTGCCCAGCGACGACGATATGGGCAACAGCGAGGTAGGACATAACGCGCTGGGCTGCGGTCAGATATACTCGCAGGGCGCAAAGCTGGTTAACGAGTCCATCGAGAGCGGCAAAATGTACGGCTCTGAGGCATGGACCGAGATAATCGCGAACTGCAAGGACAACGGCAGTACGCTGCACTTTATCGGACTGCTGTCCGACGGCAACGTACATTCTAACATAGCGCATCTGTTCAAGATGCTGGAGCAGGCAAAGGCAGAGGGCGTAAAGAAGGCGCGCGTACATGTGCTGCTGGACGGACGCGACGTGCCCGCGACCTCCGCGCCGATATACATCGGCCAGCTTGAGGAATTCCTCGCAAAGCTGAACGACGCTGATTTCGACGGCAAGATCGCCAGCGGCGGCGGACGTATGAAGGTGACCATGGACCGCTATCAGGCGGACTGGGGCATGGTAGAGCTGGGCTGGAAGACCCACGTCAAGGGCGAGGGCAGACAGTTCGCCAGCGCGTCTGAGGCTATAGAGACCTACCGTGCGGAGATAGACGGCGTTATCGACCAGGATCTCCCCGCGTTCGTGATCGCAGAGAACGGCGAGCCTGTCGGCAAGATACAGGACAAGGACAGCGTAATTCTCTACAACTTCCGCGGCGACCGTGCGATAGAGATATCCATGGCGTTCGACAACGACGACTTCACCCAGTTTGACAGAGGGGCAAAGCCGGACGTATGCTTTGCGGGAATGTTACAGTACGACGGCGACCTCAAGCTGCCCGCGCGTTTTCTCGTTAACCCGCCTGAGATAACCAACACCCTTTCCGAGGTACTGGTGGCTGCGGGACTTAACCAGTACGCGGTAAGCGAGACCCAAAAGTACGGACATGTAACTTATTTCTGGAACGGCAACAAGAGCGAAAAGTTCAGCGAAGAGTTGGAGACCTTTAACGAGATACCCTCCGATAAGGTATCCTTTGACGAGCGTCCGTGGATGAAGTCCGCAGAGATAACCGATGACGTTATCGAGGCGATAAAGTCCAAGAAGTATGACTTTATCCGCTGCAACTTCCCCAACGGCGACATGGTGGGACATACCGGCAGTCTTGACGCGACTATCGTGGGTGTAGAGTCGGTTGACCTCGGTCTTGCCAGACTGATGAAGGTCTGCGACGAGTACGGAGTAACATTGCTTGTTACCGCCGACCACGGCAACGCCGATGAAATGCTGGAGAAGAACAAGAAGGGCGATGTTCAGGTAAGAACAGCCCATTCGCTCAATCCCGTACCTTTCATCATCTATGACAAGGACGTTGCTTACACTATCAAGGACGGCAACTACGGACTTGCTAACGTAGCGCCTACTGTCGTAAAGATGTTCGGTCTGACCGCACCCGATTGCTGGGAAGACAGCATGATATGACAGTAAGATAAAAAATATCATCAAAAACTCCCGCGGACATGTCCGCGGGAGTTTTGCGCATTTGACAAACCTACTGATTTTGTATATAATTATAGTGCCAAGGACAATTAAGAGGAGCATTGAAATGAAAGCAGAAATGGACGTCTGCCAAAAGGCGGAACGCAGCATTATAAAGAAATACAGAAAAGAGATATGGAACCCGTTCATCAGCGCGGTAAAGCGGTACGAGCTGATACAGGCGGGAGATAAGATAGCGGTCTGTATATCCGGCGGCAAGGACTCTATGCTGATGGCAAAGCTGATACAGATATTACAGCGTTTCAGCGAGGTGCCGTTTGAGGCGGTGTTTCTTGTAATGGACCCGGGGTATAACGAGATAAACCGAAAGAAGATAGAAAGCAACGCGGAGCTTTTGCAGGTCCCTATCACGGTATTTGAGACGGATATCTTTGACGTTGCGAACAGCGTTGATAAATCGCCCTGCTATCTGTGCGCCCGTATGCGGCGCGGACATCTTTACAGCAAGGCGAAAGAGCTCGGCTGCAACAAGATTGCGTTGGGACATCACCTGAACGATGTTGTCGAGACCACCGTTATGGGTATGTTTTACGGCTCGCAGCTGCAGGCGATGATGCCCAAGCTGCACAGTCAGAATTTCGAGGGTATGGAGCTGATACGTCCGCTGTACTGCGTCCGCGAGGACGATATTATCGCGTGGCGGCGGTACAACGGGCTGGAATTTATCCAATGTGCCTGCCGCTTTACCGAAAGCTATACCGCGAACAATAACGCCGACGGCACCTCTAAACGGCAGGAGATAAAAACCCTGCTGCGCAGTCTGCGGCGCGACAACCCGAATATAGAAAGAAGTATCTTTAACAGCATACACGCGGTGTGCCTTGACACCTTCCCGGGGTATAAGGAGAACGGGGAGACGCACTCGTTTTTGGATGAATATTAAGGATAAAAACCTTCCCGTTAAGGGAAGGTTTTTTGTAGTGAATAGTTGTTGTGTCCTCTGTCGCGGACGGATTTTAATGTTTCACCAGTTTTTGCTTTTATCGTTGGTCAGACCTGCGATGTAGTCTATCGTTACATTATAGAATTTCGCAAGTGTTATTATAAAATCAAAGGGTGGTTTTTGTTCGCCGTTTTCATAACGTCTGTATGTCGTTAAATACATTCCGAGCTTTTCCGCTATTTGCTTTTGTGTAAGGTCAGCATCTTCTCTTAAATCTCTTATTCGTTGATAGCAGCACATAAGATACCTCACCAGTTTTTGCTTTTGTCGTTTGTCAGACCAACAATATAGTCTACAGATACATTATAAAATTTTGCCAATTCTATTATCTTTTCTAACGGTATGGTAAATTCGCCTGTTTCCCATCGGCTGTATTGCTTTTGACTGGTGTTTAAGTGCTTCGCAACTTGTGTTTGATTTAAGTCCATATCTTCTCTTAAATCTCTTAATCGCTGATAATATCCCACAATAACCACCTCTTTGTTTTGTTAATCTGTACAAATTATATCATAAGACAAATTTGGGGTATTGACAATAGTACAAATTAGGGGTATAATTGCAAATGTTAGTATATTATTGTACTAACAAAATGTACAACTAAACAGAAAGGAACAACAATGAGAATACTCGAAGAATTATGGTACGGCAATATTAACCCCGTCGAGCGGAACGCGTTCAAAAACGACCGCTACGCCAAGCTGATAAAACTAAGCGCAAGCAACAAAGACAAGCTGTCCGCGTTGCTGTCAGACGAGGCGAAAGTGATATTTGAAAAACTGGAGGGCAACTGGTCGGAAATATCCTCATTAAGCGAGTGTGAGGTGTTTATATCCGGCTTTCGGTTAGGGGCAAGGCTGATGATAGAGGTAATGCAGAGTACTGAAAGTACAGTTTAATTCCGAATTCCGCATTCCGAATTTCGAATTGGATAAATTTCCTCTTGCATTTTGTCATAAAATATGAGAAAATAGTATAAAGATAACATAAACTGAAAAAGGAATGATTTTATGACTGATAAAAAATACTGTCTTATTCTCGCCGCGGGTGACGGCAAGCGGATGAAATCCGACAAGCCCAAGGCACTTGCCGAGGTGTTGTTCCGCCCGATGATAGACTGGGTGCTGAACAGCGCGGAAAGAGCGGGCATGGACGACATCGCAGTGGTGGTCGGCAGCAAGAAAGAACTGTTGAAGGCTCACCTCGCAAAGCGCGGAGAATATAAGACCTACACCCAGACCGAGCGGCGCGGCACAGCCCACGCGGTGATGATGGCGAAGGAGTTTATCAAGGCGGCGGCAGACGACAACGCCGACCTGTTCATCGCCTATGCTGACGCGCCGTTTACAAGCAGCGCGGTCATGCTGGATTCTTTAGCCGTACATAAGTCGGAGGATAACGACATCACCGTAATTTCCGCCAACGTCCCAAATCCGTTCGGCTACGGCAGGATAGTGAGGGAAAACGGTGCGTTCTCGGCGATAGTGGAGGAAAAGGACTGCACCGCGCAGCAGCGCGCAATTACCGAGATAAACTCCGGTCTGTACTGGTTCAAGCCCGCAAAGCTGCTGAAATGTCTTGACAGAATAAGCAACGATAACGCGAACGGCGAATATTACCTCACCGACGCGGCGGCACTGCTGGCAAAGCGCGGGGTATACGTCAGCGAGGACGACTCGGTGGTGCTGGGGGCGAACTCGCGCGCGCAGCTTGCCGACCTTAATCGCATGGCGCGCGACCGCGTGCTGGAGCGTCTTTTGGACGAGGGCGCGGAGATACCGCTGGATGACGGCATAATAATCACCGACGAAGTGGTTGTCGGCAAGGACACCGTGATACTGCCGAATACGATAATCAAGGGCAAGACCACTATAGGCGCGGGTTGCACTATCGGTCCTAACTCTTATATAGAGGACTGCGTAATCGGCGACAACGTAAAGCTGAACAACGTGCAGGCGTTCAAGTCATCGGTGGACGATGACGCGACGGTAGGACCGTTCGTGCATCTGCGCGCGGGTACGCATCTGCACAACGGGGTAAAGATAGGCGATTTTGTCGAGGTGAAAAACTCCGAGATAGGCACAAAGACCAGCATAGCGCATCTGACCTATGTCGGCGACAGCGACGTGGGCAAGGACGTTAATTTCGGCTGCGGCTGCGTTACCGCCAACTATGACGGTATCGACAAATTCCGCACCGTTATCGGCGACCATGCGTTTATCGGCTGCAACACCAACCTTATCGCACCCGTGACGGTAGGGGAGAACGCCACCACCGCCGCAGGCTCGACCATAACAAAGGACGTACCGCCGGATTCTCTCGCGGTAGAGCGCGGCACCACCCGCATAAAGGAAAACTGGGAAAAGAACCACAGAAGAATTAAAAAGGCGTAAGGCACGGAAATAAAAATGGATCAATTCACCATGACGCTTATCACCGTCGCTATTATTGTCGCGATACCGATAATGATATTTCTTATCGGATTTTGCGGGGCGGCGGTGATGTATGAAAGCATCTTCGGCAAGCGGTTTGAGATATACGATACGCCGCTGCTGCCGGACGCGAACGATTACCCGGAGCTGGTAAGCGAGCCGGTGTCGTTTGATTCGGAAAAGAAATATAAATATACCGGCTGTTACTACCGCGATAAAAAGTATAAGCAATTTAAGGGGCTGGTGGTGTTTTCCCACGGGATATTTGACGGACATCTCAGCTATCTGCCGCAGATAGCGTATTTCGCCGCGCGTGGGTATAAGGTGTTCGGCTTTGACAACACCGGCAGCCACCTCAGCGGCGGCAAGAGCATACGCGGACTGCCGCAGTCGGCGGCAGACCTTAACATGGCGTTGAAATATCTCTCCGCAGAAAATGACCTGCCGCTGCTGCTGTTCGGTCACAGCTGGGGCGGCTATGCGGTGTCGGCGGTAAGCTGCTGCGGCGAGCATAACATAAAGGGTATATTCGTGCAAAGCGGCTTTAACCGCAGTCTGGACATGCTGCTGGAAGAGGGCAGCCGTATGTACGGCGCGTACGTCCGCGCGATGGCGGTGTACATTAAGATATACGAGCGGTTCAAGTTCGGCAAAAGGGCAGCCTACACGGCGGCAAAGGGCGCTCAGCTTGCCACCGGGCGCGGCACGAAAATGCTGATAATGCACAGCACCGACGATGACACTATCAGCCTGAAAAACAGCGTATTGTCGAATGTTGTCAAAAACGACAACATCACTTTCCTCGCGCTGAAAAACAAAGGACACCAGTCGCTCAACAGCGACGCGTCGATAAAGTACAGGCGGCAGCTGGACATTCAGTTTATTGAGGAATATCACGGCAGCGGCACCCGCAGACAGCGGGTAATGTTCTACGCGGAACATGGCGACAAAAAGCTGTATCATGAGCTGGATTATAAGCTGATGAGTAAGGTCGCGGAGTTTTTTGATGAAGTTATCATAAAGTAAAAACGGGCTGCAAAGCCCGTTTTTTGTTATACTATATTAGGTGTAGTTTTTGCGTTTTGTTACAAGGTTTTCGGACTTTTTTCATTTTTGCGGAAATTTCGTATACATATATAAAAACAGTATTTTTCTTTGTATAATTTGGCTAATTGTATTATTGGGGAATTGTTGGTATAATGTATATGTAAGCAGCTTTTGTTATGAGAAAAGAGGTTACAACATGATTTCATTCATAAAAAAACATCCTATACTTACCGTATTGCTTTCCGTTTTACTTGTGCTGATTATTGCTGTGCTGGTTTTTGCTACTTGGTTTATCATAAAGGTCAATAATGTTGAATTTAATGTATATACAAGAGGATTTTTCACATACGCGGACGGTTTGTCTGCAATTGAGTCAGAGGAGCTGGAAAGGGAATTTGAGGCTAACGGATATTTTGCCAATGTACCGTTTTTTGAACACTCTTTTTATGAAGGCAACAGGATAAATTATGATGTTTATGTAGCGTTGAACAGCCCGTTGGATGAATATGTGAGTGAAAACGTATACAAATACAATAATTATCTAAAGCTTGACTATGAGTTAGAGATAATAGAAAACGAGACGCTGACCGTCACCTTTACGGGAGAGGGCTATCCCGATGAGGGCAACGGCGAGCCGGAATCGCTGGATAAAACCTTTGTTTTTGACATAAAAGATGTAGGCCCGAATAATTTGCCTACCTTGATAGAATGACAAAACCCATATTGATTATGCAGCACACTAAAAGGCTTCCCCTTTAGGGGAAGCCTTTTTTATCCCCAATCCCAAAAAAAATCTCATTTTTTGTTGAAGAATAGCAAAAAATATGGTATAGTTATAATATATGACTAAATGAAAAGGACGGGCTGTACCATGTCTATCACATACGACGAGAAAAAGCGGGTGTTCAAGCTGGACACCGCAAACTCCACCTACGCGTTTCATATAACCGAAAGCAACAACCTGCTGCACCTGTACTACGGCGGCAGGATACCCGAGACGGATATAACCCACATGCTGCGCATACCGGACGACGCGCCGTTTGTGCCCGCCGTGCATGACGCGATGGGACCGCACAGCTTTGACTGTGCGCCGATGGAGTTTCCCACCTCGGGCGTGGCGGACTTTCGCGAGCCGTGCTTTCAGCTGATGGACAAGTACGGTATGTCCGCCTGTGAGTGCTATTATAAGGACTATAAAATAAGCAGCGGCAAGCCTAAGTTAGAGGGGCTGCCCGCCACCTATTCCCGCGACGGAGACGCCCAGACGCTGGAGATATTCTGCCACGACCCGCACAACGGCATGGAGATAGTGCTGCAGTACAGCGTGTTTGAGTACTGCGACGTTATTACCCGCTCGGTCAAGGTGAAGAATGCGGGCAATGACCCGATAGAGCTGCGCCGTCTGCTGTCTGCCTGTGTAGAGCTTGACCGTATGGACTACGATATGATAACGCTATACGGCACCTGGGCGAGAGAACGGCATGTACAGCGTTTTCCGCTGCGCTTTGGCAAGCAGTCGGTGGATTCCAACCGCGGCTCTACCAGCCACGCGCACAATAACTTTATCGCGCTGTGCGACCGTACCGCGACAGAGGACTTTGGCGAGGCGTACGGCTTTGCGCTGTGCTATTCAGGCTCGTTCCTCGCTATGGCGGAGGTCAACCAGTACGAAAAGACCCGCGTGCTGCTGGGTATCAACCCATACGATTTCTCATGGCATTTAGAGTGCGGTGAGGAATTTCAGGCGCCGGAGGTGATTATGACCTATTCCGGCACAGGTATCGGTCAGATGTCCCGCAACCTGCATGACGTTATGCGTCGCAACCTTATCCGCGGCAAATGGCGTGACCTGCGCCGCCCGATACTGATAAACAACTGGGAGGCGACCTATTTCGATTTTGACTCCGACAAGCTGATAGAGATAGCCAAAGAGGCGAAAAAGGCGGGCATAGAGATGCTGGTAATGGACGACGGTTGGTTCGGACACCGCAGCAACGACCGCAGCTCGCTCGGCGATTGGGACGTAAACGAGGATAAGATAAAGGGCGGACTAAAGCATCTTGTTGATGAAGTCAACAAGATAGGGCTGAAGTTCGGCATATGGTTCGAGCCGGAGATGATAAGCCCCGACAGCGAGCTGTATAAGGCGCACCCCGACTGGTGCATACACATCCCGGGCAGACCCCGCACCACCGCCCGCAGCCAGCTGGTGATAGACTTCTCCCGCAAGGACGTAAGAGATTATATTTACGATAAAGTCAAGGCGGTGCTGTCCTCCGCTAATATCGAATATGTAAAGTGGGATATGAACCGCCAGCTGACCGAGGTAGGCAACGAGATACTGCCGCCCGAGCGTCAGCGCGAGATATGGCACAGATACGTGCTGGGCGTGTACGAGATGCAGGAGCGGCTGCTGACCGATTTCCCCGACCTGCTGCTGGAAAACTGCGCAGGCGGCGGCTCGCGCTTTGACGCGGGTATGCTGTATTATTCGCCCCAGATATGGACCAGCGACGACACCGACGCGATAGAACGGCTGAAGATACAGCACGGCACCTCGATGTGCTATCCCTGTTCCTGCTTCGGCGCGCATGTATCCGCCAGCCCTAACCACTGTGTAGGAAGAATCACCCCCTTTGAGACGCGCGGCCATGTTGCGCTGCCGGGGACATTCGGCTATGAGCTGGACGTTACCAAGCTGTCGGACGATGACAAGTACGCTATAAAGGGACAGATAGAGGAATTCAATAAATACAACCCGCTGGTGAGAAACGGCGACTATTACCGTATCGGCGACCCGTTCGCCACTGACCGTTTTGATGCGTGGGAGTTTGTGTCCAAGGATAAGAGCGAGGCACTGCTGGAATACGTACAGGTATTGAAAGAACCCAGTGTGTTCTTACAGCGCGTGCGGCTGAAAGGCTTGCAGAAGGGCAAATTTTACCGCTGCGAGCAGAACGGCAGGACATATTCCGCCGAGGTGCTGATGAACAGCGGCTTTGATATCCCCGACCTGTGGGGGGATTTCCGGTCTTATATTGCTTATTTTACAATGGTTGAGGATTGATATGAAAAAAGCTCTTTTTGTAATAGACGCGCAGGAGGTCTCTTTCGGCGAAAACCATGCCGAATTTTTCCAATACGATAAGGGTCTGCTGTCGGTAATAAATCAGGTAATAGACGACAACAAGGATAACCTTGTTATCTATATCCGCAATCTGATGAAGAAAAACCTGATAAATAAATTCGCCCCCTTTCATGCCTATGACGGCAGCAAAGAGGCAGAGCTGGCGCAGGGCTTGCATATCGTGTCGGACAACGTTTTCGACAAGTATGTCGGCGACGCGTTTTCCAACAAGCAGCTGGACGAGTTCTTGAAAAAGAACAATGTTGACGAGATAGAGATCATCGGCGCGGACGGCGGCGGGTGCGTCCCGCTGACCGCAATGGGCGCGCGCAAGGCAGGCTATACCGTGACGGTAAACGCCAAGGCAGTCGGCACCATGATGAAAGCCAAAGCCGAAAAGTACAACACCAAGCTGAAGGAAATGGGAGTAAAGTTTATATAAGCCGTTTTTGCACGGAAGGATAATTTATATTTGGAGAGCGGTTATGTCTGAACACGACAAAATGAGCAATATTTTTAAACGACTGCTGACAGAGCTGCATACGGATATATTCAAGCCGAGAGGTTTTAAAAAAAGCGGACAGAATTTTGTTTTTTCTTGCGAAAACGGCTTGAGCAAGCGCATAAATTTTCAGAAATCAAGGTTTAATTTTGACAGCTTTTTCAGTTTTACCGTAAATGTTGAGATATATATTTTTGAAAGAGGTCCGGTCAAAGGCACACGGCGTTATGAGGGTGCGGTGTATTGTCAGAGGATAGGCTGGATGGTAAATAATCATGACAAATGGTGGGACATAGGAGATTATACCTATGAAGAGCTGTACAATGACATCAAATCGGATTTTACTGACAGCGTATTTCCTCTTTTAGACAGTCTGCAAACTCCCGAAAGTGTTTATGAACTGTATCTTTCAGGTACCGTAAAAAACGGCTGGACAGGACATGGTGAAAAGAAAAGAATAACGGAAAAAATAAAAAACCGGATATAATACAATAATTCCGAATTAGAAAGGATAAGGTATGCCCCGTTCATCAAACCAAAAATTAAAGCTGCTGTACCTTGCGGATATCTTTCTGCATGAGAGTGACGAGCAGCACCCGCTGTCGGTAAAGGACATCATATCAAAGCTGTCCGCGCGCGGCGTAGACGCCGAGCGTAAGTCGGTGTATTCCGATATCGAGACGCTGATGCTGAACGGTATGGACATCTGCCGCATCGGCGAGTCTTCCGCGACGAAATATTACCTGACCGAGGGCGATTTTCAGCTGGCAGAGCTGCAATTGCTGGCGGACGCGGTGGCATGCTCGAAATTCATCACCGAGAAAAAGTCGGTAGAGCTGATAAAGAAGATAGAGCGGCTGACCAGCGTCTATCAGGCGCACGCGCTGGACCGTACGGTGATAGTCGCCAACCGTGTAAAGACGATAAACGAGCGGATATATTACAATATCCAGACCTTGCACGAGGCGATACAAAACGGGGTAAAGATAGATTTCCTGTACTTCGGCTATGACATGAACAAGAAAAAGCAGTACCGCTCTGACGGGGCGAGATATGAAATGTCTCCGTATACACTCGCGTGGGAGGACGAAAACTATTACTGCGTCGGATGGTATGAGAAGTACGACAAGATAGCCAACTTCCGCGTTGACAGAATGGAGGACATCCGCCTGACCGAAACCCCCGCGTTAAAGCCGGATAAAAGCTTTAACATCACCGACTACAGCAAAAGGGTGTTCGGTATGTTTTCGGGCGAGATGGTAAAGGCGGACCTGCAGTTTGACAAATCGCTTATCACGGTGGTGCTGGACAAATTCGGCGCGGATACGCGGATAAAGAAAATAGATGAAAATAATTTTCATATAAATGTAGATGTAAACGTCAGCCCGACCTTTTTCGGCTGGCTGCTGCAATTCGGCGGCAAGGCGAAGGTGCTGGGGCCCGACAGCCTGAAGCAGGATATGAAAAAGCACATAGACGAGGTCTTAGCCTCGATGAAAGAGTAAAACAAAAGGACGTATAGTATGAGAGGATATTACGGAAAAAAGAACTACAAAGGCCGCCGCAGCGCATGGGGCAGCAGAAAGGCACCGGGCGGCGGGCTGAAGATAGCGTTTATTGTCGCCGCCGTGCTGATAGTGCTGACGGTGGGGCTTAATCTGCTGGCGAGAAATGTTGACGGCTTTGCCGAATGGTATTCGGGTAACTTTTACCCGATAATCGTCAACACGGTAGGACGGCTGTTCGGGCTGTTCCCGTTCGCGGTGGGAGAGTTTTTGCTGTACGCCGCAATAATCGCGGCGGTCGCGCTGATAATTTTCGCGATAGTCAAGATAGCGCGCGCCGACCGCGAGCGCAAAATATACGTGCTGCGCACAATAGCAACAGCGCTTTGCACCCTATCGGCGGTGGCTATGATATTTACGCTGAACTGCGGGATAAACTATTTCCGCGACCCGTTCTCGGTCAAAAGTGGGCTGCCCACCAATGAAAAATACACCCCGCAAGAGCTGGCAAACCTCTGCGTCTACCTTGTGCAGGGAGCAAACACCTATGCCGATAAGGTAACTGTAGGCAGTGACGAGATACTCACCGAGGGAGAGGAGGACCTGCACACCGACTGCGTAAAGGCAATGCAGCGGCTTGGCGCGCGGTACGGCTCGTTGGCGGGATTTTACCCGCAGGCAAAGGGCGTGCTGTTCTCGGAGTTTATGAATCAGTGCCGCATACTCGGCATCTATGACCCGTTCACCGTCGAGGCGAATTACAACAACGCGTCGCCGTACTTTGCCCGCCCGATGACGATATGTCACGAGCTGTCCCACCTAAAGGGCTTTATGCGCGAGGACGAGGCAAACTTTATCGCGTACCTCGCCTGCCGTGACAGCGGCAACGATATACTGTGCTACAGTGCCTATACCGACGCGCTGATATACGCGCTGAACGCATTTCACAGCGTTGCGTCCGACGCGGTGTATGCCGAGCTGTATTCTTACATCAGCCCGCAGGTAAAGGCAGAGCTTGCCGCTAACAACGAGTTCTGGGCAAACTATGAGACCCCCGTCGCCGACGTGGCGGAAAACGTAAACAACGGCTATCTTATCTCACAGGGTCAGTCGGACGGAACAAAGTCCTACGGCAGATTTGTGGATCTGATGATATACGATTATAAGGCAAACATAGCGTCATAATTTTTATAAAGAAAGGGACAATAAATGGCAAACAAACTGTCAAAGAAAGAACGCTTTGCGGGATGTATGCTCGGTCTTGCGCTGGGCGATTCGCTGGGCTATGATGTAAAGGGCAAAAGCTTTAAGCAGATAAGAAAAGAATACGGCAAGAAAGGGATAATGAAGCCTGTGCGGTCAAAGCAGACCAAGTCCGCGCTTGTCTCGGACGAGACGCAGCTTATGCTGTTCACCGCGCACGGCATTCTGTGGACCTGCGCGGTAGGGGGCAGCACCGCCGCCGATTATACCAACAACGTATTTTTGGCATTGCAGCAGTGGCTGTATACCCAGACCGGCAGCACCGCCAGCCCCGCGTACGACAACATACTCGAGGCGGAGGGGACAGAGTACCCCTGCGCGCTGCTGGACTTAGACGAGATATATAAAAAGCGCGGTCCGACCAAGACGCTGATACAGACGCTTACCGCGCAGGCGGCGATGAATTACGGCAGCCCAGGCTCTCACGTCAACGACAGCAAGCTGTTTGACTGTGTGCCGAGGACAGCCCCGGCGGGACTGTTCTTTTCCTGCAACCCTGTGCTGGCGTTTAAGACCGGCTGCCTGTTTGCGGCGATAACCCACGGCAACCCGACGGGCTATCTGGCGGCAGGCTGCTTTGCGGCGATGCTGGCGTACATTGTCGGCGGCGAGACGATAGAAAAGTCCGCGCTCAACTGTATGAAGCTGCTGACCGAATATGACGGCTATGACGAATGTTATACCGCGATAAACCATGCGCTGGAGCTGATAGAGGACGACGACACCTCTCCGCTGACCGCCGTCGGCGAGCTGGGCGGCGGCAACACCGCCGAAAGCGCACTGGCGATAGGCATATACTGTGCCGCTGCGCACTACGACTTTGAAAGCGCGGTACAGCTTGCCGCCAATCAGGACGGCAACTCCGACGCCTGCGCCGCGATAGCGGGCGCGCTGAAGGGTGCATATGTCGGCTATCACGCGTTGCCCGCAAAATGGATAAGCGAAGTACAGCTTACCGCGACGGTAAAGGAATACGCGGTGCAGCTTAGCAAGGCGGCACCTAAAAAGGCATAAGAAAAACAGCCCTGTCGGGCTGTTTTCTTTATGCTTTCAGTGAATAAGTAATAGTGAATAGTGAAGAAGTGAGGTGACGCACCACACCTATTCACTATTCACTAAAAAACTCAGCCCGTTTAGGACTGAGTTTTTTCATATTCATCATACCTGAACGGATACTGCTCGGTATCTATTATCTCTCCCTCGGCGGTCTTTGTCCAGCCCTCCAGCTTGTCCGGGTCGGGGAAGAAGGTGTCCGCCTCAAAGCTGTGCAGTATACGGGTGACGTGCAGCTTGTCACAGTAGGGCAGCAGCTGCTTGTATACGTTCGACCCGCCCAGCACGAATATCGGCTTGTCGGCGGTCTTTGCGTATTCCAAAAACTCGTCCAGTGAAGTAAAGCATTTTACCTCCGGGAAATCCTCCGGGTGAGAGGTCAACACTAAATTCTCACGGTCGGGCAGCGGGCGGCGGGGGAAAGACAGATAAGTCTTGCTGCCCATCACTATTATGTTGCCTACCGTCATGGCGCGCAGCCGCCTAAGGTCGGGGGAGAGATGCGCCAGCAGGTCTCCGTCCTTGCCTATTCCGTTGTTTTCGTCGAGGGAAACTATTATCTCCATATCTTACTCCTATTATATCTTCTCCTTTTTACGCCTTGGTCGCGTAGGATAATGTTTTATATGCGCCGTATATCTTCTTACCGTTTACGGTGATGTATGGTCTTATCCGTATATTGTAACTTGTCCCTGCGGACAGTCCCGTTTTAAAGGCGTAAGAGGTCGTCGAATTGCCGGAAAGGGTATTGGATACCCATTTTCCGCCCCTGTATATCTGCACCTCATACCCTGAGACAGAGGCGACCTTTGACCACTTCACCGACAGCGAGCTTGTCGTGCGGTCTGTCGGCGTAAGACTGCTTACCGAGACGGGCGCGGTATAATAATAGGTGTTTACCCACCCGCCGTAAATGGTTTTGCTGCCGACAGTGATATACGGTCTTATGCGTATGCTGTATTTTGTCGCGGGAGACAAACCTGTCTTAAAGGTATAGGATGTCGCGCTGCCTTTAACCGCACTGTTTGATACCCATTTGCCGCCCCTGTATATTTGTACCTGAAATCCGTCGGCGGAGGTGTTTTTGTTCCAGCCTACAGTCAGAGAACTTGAACCGCGTGAAGTCAGCTTTAACCCGCTGACCTTGGCAGGCAGGGTATAATAGTAGGTTGTCACATATGCGCCGTAGACGTTTTCTCCGTTTTCGGTGATATAGGGTCTTATCCGCACGTCATACCGTGTCCCGGGGGTAAGCCCGCTCTTGTATATATAAGAGGTGGTCGACCCGCCGGAGAGGTTGTTGGCATACCATTTGCCTCCCCTGTATATCTGCACCTGATAGCCGCTGACATTGGCGGATTTTGCCCAGCCTACCGTCAGTGCGTCGGACGTGCGCCCTGTCAGCTTAAATCCGCTGACTGCGGCAGGCGCGGTGGTAAATGTGCCGCTCATATATTCGCCGTATACGGTTGTCCCGTTTTCTATCGTATAGGGTCTTACCCGTATGCTGTATTTTGTCCCTGCGGACAGCCCCGTCTTAAAGGTGTAAGAGGTTTTAGCATAGCCGGAAAGGGTATTGGACACCCATTTTCCGCCCCTGTATATCTGCACCTGATAGCCGGAGACGGTGGTATCCTGTCCCCACTTGACGGTTATCGAGCCTGCGGTGCGCGAGGTGGCGGTCAGCTTGGATAGCGTGGGTGCGCCTACTGCAACATTGATCGACAGCGAGGTGGTTACCCCGTTTATCGAGCCGTTAATCTTAACGGTGCCTTTTTGCCACGGGTTTATGTCCTGATCGTCCTCCAGTATCAGCTCGCCGTGGGTGGCGTATGCCAGCGCACCCAGTGACATATCCTTTGTGCTGCCGTTGGTGTAGGTCACCTTTGCCCTTATCGCCGAGCGGTCATAGTAAAATTTGAAATATCGCTTTCCGCTGTCGTTTGTCTGAAACGCGCCGTCGTTGGGATAGGACAGCGTCGGCGTACCGCCCTCAAAATAAAGGCTGACCGATTTGATATCGTTTTTCACTATCTCAAAGCTAAAGCTGCCTGTCGCGCCGTTTACGGTGCAATAGCCGGTCTGCTTGCCCGCGGCAAGTTCTTTCTCAGCGTGGGAAAACTCCGCGGTAAGGCCGGTCTTTCTGTACAGCTCGGACAGGGGACAGGTGACGGTCGTGCCGGTCTGATATTTCAGCGTTATATTGTAATCATAATCCTCCAGCGCATAGCGGAAATATCTGCTGACCGCGCCGCTCTTATCAGAGGTCGTGTCATACTCTCCGCTGAAATGATATATCGGCTTTACGGCGCCTATCGGGGTGACGGTCACCGAGGTGACGGGGTTGGGTATGACAGTATAGGTCGCGGTGGCGGAAAAACCCGCCAATGTATATGTTACCTTATGCGAGCCGTATCCCCACGCAGAGGTCAGCTGGTCGTCGCTTGCCTTTAACAGCGTGCCTGTCTGTGCCTCGTACCGCGGTATCTGCTCGCCGGTCAGCTTTCTGCTGCTGCCGTCGGCGTACTTTATCGTCAGGGTGATGTTGTCGTAATCGCATACGTTATAGTAATCGACGCTCTGCTCTTTGCCGTCTTTAAGTATATGGACGGACATCTTGTCGGTGCTGTCCAGCCTGTTGTCGGCAAGGGTAACGGTTATCCCGGTTATCTTGCTCTCCGCCGCCAATACCGACGGCAAAAGCACCGCTGCCGCCGTGAGAATTATCACGGCGGTGAGCAGAAATATTATCAGTCGTTTATTTGATATGCTTTTTATAACGATCACCCTTTTTGGCTTTTTCAACAGAGAATCTTATTTTTTCGCAAATCCGAGAAGATCTTTTATCTTAATGCGGTTGCCGGTGTGCAGTATCATCTGCTCGTACACCTTAGCCACAAACAACGCCACCAGCGCGGTGATTATAGCGAGTATCAGTATGCATAACAGTCCTTCTCCTATGGACAGATTGCCGGTCAGCAATGCCGAGGGCAGCGCGAACGGTGAGGACAGCGGGAAATAATACGCCAGCAGCTGTACCGCGTTGCCTTCCGACTCGCCGAACATAAAGGGCATATACGCAAGGTAAAAGCCCACAACGCTGACAATTGCAAACGGCTGCATCGCGTTGTTCAGGTCCTCGCTGCGGCTGACGCTGGCGCCGACCAGCCCCGCAAGCAGCGCGTAGAACAAAAATCCCAGCAGGAATATCACTATTATCAGCACCAGCGATACGGGCGAAAATCCCGCGAACACCTCGCCTATCGCGTCGGACAGCTCTTGCATGCTTGCGTCGCCTGCCGCGGCTGCCGCCGCAAAGCCCATCTCAAACGGGGTGGTTATTACAAAGCCCAGTATACCTGTGACAATAAATATCACAAACTGCATCAGCGACAGCAGACCTATCGCGGTCACCTTGCCGATTATTACAGCCAGCGGCTTGGTAGAAGTCAGCAGCAGCTCAATGACCTTAGAGGTCTTTTCCATAGCCACCGACTGCGCGATAACCTGTCCGTAGAATACTATCAGTACAAACAGCACCAGCGCGCTTATCATCGGGACGACGGATCTCACCATCATAAGCGCCAGTGTTTCTTCCGTCTGTCCCGCTATTGACTGCGTCGTATACACGGGCGTCATCGCCTCGGGTATATCGCTTGTGTTAAGTCCCAATGCGGCAAGCCGTCCGTAAGAAAACGTCTCGGAAATTATCTGCGCGGTCATTTCCGCCTCGGCAGAGGAGACAGATTCGTCAACGGGACGCATCGCGTATACCTTGTACGCGCCCTCTTCGGGGGTGATGGTGACCAGCATACAGCCGCTGCCGTTTTTGACCGTCTCGGTGTATTCTTCGATTTTTTCGGTACCGTTCGTGCCGATGTATTCTATGTCAAATTCCTCAAATATTTGAGCATACAGGCTGCTGTCGGTTATGCCGGAGCCGTCCGCGAGATACAGTCTGTCGATAGAAAACGCGGTAACTATTATGTTTGGTTGGTCTTCTTCAAGGATAAGACCCGGCAGTATGTTCAGCAGCACCGTCATTATAAGTATCAGCGAGCAGATAACTATCGTGCTTATCTTAAACGCCTTTGCCTTTACGTTTTGTATAAAGGTGAATTTGAATATATACTTCCATCCTGTCGCGTTCATACCTGTACCCCCTTTGCGAAGTTGTCGGCGCGGGTGATATGCTCGACGAATATCTCGTGCAGGCTGGGCTCGCGCAGCTCGTACCGCACCATTGTCAGGTTGGCGGCTACTGCCTTTTGCAGTAATTCTTTCGCCTGCTCTTCGCCCTGTATCTTAAAGCGTATCACGTCGGGAGTTATCTCCTCCGGCACCAGCCCGCACTCGGCGGCAAGCGGAAGGATATCCCCGTCGCATTTTACCGCGAGGTTTACCCGCCCATAGCTTTTCTTTATCTCGTTTAAGTTACCCTGCAATACCGCGCTGCCGTGGTGGAGTATCGTTATATCACTGCAAAATTCCTCAATGACAGGCATCTGGTGGCAGGACATTATAATGTATTTATTGCGGGCGATCTGCTCGTTGATTATGCTCTTGAACAGGTCGGCGTTCATCGGGTCAAGTCCGCTCAGCGGCTCGTCCAGTATCAGCAGCTGAGGGTCGGAGATAAGCGCGGCGGCAAGCTGCACCTTCTGCTGGTTGCCCTTTGACAGCTGCTCCGCCTTTTTGTCGCGGTACTCGTTCAGCTCCATACGGTCAAACCAATAGTTTACCGCGCCGGTTATCTCGGTCTTTTTCATTCCGCGCAGCTCTCCGAAATAGGTGAGCTGGTCTACTATCTTATATTTCGGGTACAGTCCGCGCTCTTCGGCGAGATAGCCGACCTTTTCCTTTATCGGGTCCAGCGGCGCGCCGTTCCACAGCACCTCACCGGAATTTTTGGACAGCATACCGAGTATTATGCGTATCGCGGTGGATTTTCCCGCGCCGTTGGTGCCTAGCAGAGCATATACGCCGGGCTTTGACAGCTCAAAGCTGAGACCTTTGAGCGCGACAAAATCGCCGTATTGCTTTGATATATTGTTGACTGTCAGCGACATTTTATAATTCCTTTCTATATAGCCGATATATATTAAAGTATAGCATATCCCGCAAAGCAAAATCAATAGGTTTTGTCTGTTTTTTCTGAGAAAAACCGGATTTTATGCCAACTTTGTCGGTATCTCGGGCAGCCTGTTTCCTCTGCGGCGGTAATATAACCTGCCGATGAACAGCGTGACAAAGAACATCGCCGCCAATAATCCTGCGGATATTATCAACGACCGCAGCAGCGGCATATCCGCATTGCCGAACAAGCCCGTAAAGCCGACCTCCGACCCCTCCATAAAGCCCGCCGTAAAGCCGTACGCCATAGAGTATAGGACGAAGAAAGCCCATTTTACATGCAGCAGCGGCAATGTCAGCCACAGCATGAACAATGCGTTTTGCGCCGCGGAGAAAAACACAATGTCAGCGGTCGCCGCAGGCGGGATATGGTTAAACGAGCCGATAACTATATGTATCAGCGATATTATTGCCTGCAATACCGCCGCACACGCCAGCGCCGCCACCGGCACGGCGGTCTTTATCACCGCGTTGTACAGCGTAGAGGTGCGGATGTACCGCGAATTGTATATGTCGGAGATCGACGCTATAGCAAACGCGTAAGAGAACAGCATGCCAAAGCCGTTAGCCCATATCCATGAAAAATAGTCGAAATCCTCCGGCTGAGAGGGGAAAATGACGGTCAGCAGGCTCATTGCCAGCACAGGCAGCAACAACCCGATGATACGCGGACGCAGACAGAACATCCTGCCCAGTGTAAATTTGATAGCTGCTTTAGTGTTCATATATATCTCCTTTGTCATTGATCCTTCAGCCACAGCTTGGGCATGCCGAGGTACAGCGCCAGATACGCCAGCCCCGCAAAGACAAGCCCGCATACGGCGGTTATCGCATATAATATCAGTCCCTCGGCATATGTTTTTTGTTCGATGATGTCGTTGAAGACAAAGCTTGTCATCAAAACGCATAAGAACATAACCGCCGCAGACAGACCCATCCGCAGAGGTGGGTTTTTGATAAACAGCGTAAGAAACGAATATCCGGATATAAACAGTACACCCGACGCACATTGCAGGATATACAGTATCATTTGCCCGAAAACAGGTTGACCGAACAAAACCCACCCTCCGTCGGCAGGGGGCAGCGCGCCCATCAGCGCGCTTGCGGCGACGGCAAGCGAGACTATTATAATGCTGCTTGCCAGGATACGCAGTGCGGAGATGCCCATCGCCCTTACAAATAATTTGCCGCCGTTTTTCACGGTGCGGAAATATTTGCTGCCCGCCGTGCTGCGGAAAAATCCGTTTGCCGTACCGCCAAGTATCGGATATGCCGTGATAGGTCCTGCTATCATGCACATCAGCGACATCATAAAGCGAGAGCTGTATTCGTCGCTCTCTTCAGCTGAGAGCGCCATCAGCACGCAGACTAAAAGACTGACGCACAGCGGCAAAAGGATTATCATCAGGCGCATTGTCCGCCCGGTAAATATATTAAGTGCGCGCATGATTATCTTCCTCCGCTCTTAACAGCTCGACGCTCAGCCGCTGCAGGTCGGGCGTTTCGATTGCCGCGCCCGCGTCTGTAAATTTGCCTGCGTATTCCGCCAAGGCAAGCCCGTTTGCGTTTACGGATCCTTTAGTGAGGGTGACGGCATAGCCGCGCAGCCGCTCGGCGGCGGACGCGTCGGCGCTGAACGAGATGTATTTTGCCTTCAGGTCCTCGATAAAGCCCTTTTCTATAATCTTGCCTTTAGACATTATCACCGCGTAGTCGGCGGCGTTTTCCATATCGGCTATGTTGTGGGTGGAGAAGATTATGCTGTTTTTGCCGTCGCCTTTATCCAGATAATCCCGAAAGCGGTCGCACAGGCGGTCGCGCATCAGCGGGTCAAGTGCCGAGCCGGGCTCGTCCAGCACCAGCAGCTCGGTTTCCCGCGCCAGCACTGCGGCAAGGTACAGCCGCATCTTGTTGCCGTCCGACAGCTTGGCAATCGTCTTGGTAAAGCTGCTTTTTATGTCGAATTCCTCCAGCAGCCGATCAAATCGTTCCTCCGAAAAGCCCTTGAACGCCGCGGACATAGACCGCTTGACGTCCTTTACCTTCCAGTCCATCGGAAAGTAACTGCTTGCCGCGCAGTAGCCGATACGCTCTTTGATATTGCCGTAGTCTATGTTGTCGGTCTGCCCGAAATATTTTATCTCGCCGGAGGTCTTTTCGCAGATGCCGCACAGCACGTCCATCAGCGTGGTCTTGCCAGCGCCGTTAGCACCTATCAGAGCGGTGGAAAAGCCCTTAGGTATATCAAGATTTATCTCGCCCAGCACAAAGCCCTTGTTGTACTTTTTTACAAGGTCTTTTATTTCTATTATACTTTTGACGTTCATATATATCTTCCTTTCTTAAACCGCGTCATACAGCAGCTTTACCATATCCGCCAGCTCGTCGGCGGAGATGCCCGCCAGCCTTGCGTTGTCTATTGCCCCTTGCAGCTGCTGCTCGATAAGGCGCATGTATTGCTCGCGCAGCATTTGTGCGTCCTGCGGCTTTACTATATAGCCCTTGCCCTGTACGGCGTCCACCAGCCCCTCGTTGACCAGCTCGTCGTATGCCTTCAGCGTGGTTATTACGCTTATCTTCAGCTCCTTGGCGAGCGAGCGCACCGACGGGAGATATTCGCCCTCTTTCAGCCTGCCGCACAGGATATCCTCTTTATATTGCGCGGATATCTGCCTGTAGATAGGGGTGTCGGAGTTTTGCAGTATCTTCATGTTTCCTCCTTATAATACAGCACTATAGTTTGATACGTCGACTTACCATAACTGTTATACTGTTATGGTAACAGTATAACAGTTAAAAACACATTTGTCAATAGGGAAATCAAAATTTTTTCAGAAATTAAAAATGCTGCAAAAGCCGCATATACAGCGGGTTTAAGTAAAACTGCACAAAAACCCTGTGCTTTTTTCATCAAAAATTTATTGAATAATCAGTTGACAAAAAGCCATTACTATGATATATTAGTTTTAGCACTCTGATGGATAGAGTGCTAGCAGAAAAATAAAGCGAGTGCTAATCCTTTAATAAAATTCAATAAAAAGGAGATGAGACGATGGAAAACCGCACGCTGAGGATACTCGAGGCGATAGTGGACGAATATATCCGCACCGGCGAGGCGGTCGGCTCTAAGCTGATAGCCGAAAAGCTGGGCAACACCGTCTCGTCAGCCACGATACGAAACGAAATGGCGGCGCTGGAGCAGCAGGGGCTGTTAGAGCATACTCACACCAGCTCGGGCAGACAGCCGACCTATCAGGGGCTGAAGTTCTATATAGAAAAGATAATGCCTCCGCAAGAGCTGCCGCAGGAGGACAAAGAGGAGATAGACCGCATATTCGACGGTATCTCCGCCGAGAGCGACAGCGAGTTTATCGAAAACGCGGGACACGCGCTGGCGGAAGTGACAAAATGCGCGATAGTCTCCACCAACGCGGTAAGCAAGTTTTCGGTGATATCCAAGGTCGAGGTGATACCTACCGGGCGCAGGATGTACGTGCTGCTGCTGATAACCTCGCAGGGCAACATCAAAAACCGCGTCTGCCGTCTCAGCTTTGATTTGACCGAAGAGCAGATGGATTTCTTCAAGCGGTTTGTCAGCAACCACCTGACCGGCGTTAATCTTGAAGAGCTGGACGACGAGTTTATCGAGAAGATTTCACAAGCGCTGGGCAACTATATGCTGACGTTATCCCCGCTGTTAAAGGCGGTGGCGGACCTGTCGGCGGAGCTAATGCAGCAGCAGGTGGATCTGTCAGGCGAGCGCAATCTGCTGGAGTGCAAGGACTTTACCGGCAGTGAGATAGTGACGCTGATAGAAAGCAAGAACGAGCTGACCAAGCTGCTGGACGACAGCTTTTCGGGTATCAGCGTAAAGTTCGGCAGCGATTCGGAGACCTTTGCGGTGACCAATTCCAGCGTTATATCCGCAAGCTTTTCAAAGGGCGACCGCAGGGCGGGCAGCTTTTCGGTGATAGGACCGGTAAGGCTGGATTATAAAAAGATAATACCTTATATTGAATATTTCAGTGCGAAGGTGACCAATGCTTTGTCGCCGTCGGACGAGGTAAAAGAGCTTGAAAGCATAGAAAGAGAGGCAGAAGGCATTGAGTAAGAAGAACAAAAAAGAGCCCGAGCAGACCGAGGAGATAAAAGAGACCGAGGTAATCGACGAGGCAGAGGAGACCGCCGAGCCGCAGACGGAAGAAACGGTCGAGATCGACGAAGAGGATGATACTTTGGTAGTTGATCCGAAGGACCTTGAGATAGCGGACCTGAAGGACAAATGGCTGCGCACCGCGGCAGAGTACGACAACTATCGCAAGCGCGCCGCGAAAGAACGGCTGGAGCTGACCCCCGAGATAACCGCCAAGACGCTGACCGAGTTTTTACCGGTCATGGACAGTCTTGAACACGCACTGGCGGCACCCTGCAGCGACCCCGGCTATAAGAAAGGCGTAGAGCTGATAAAGGAAAACTTTGTCACCGCGCTGCAAAACTTAGGGGTAGAGGAGATAAGCTCCGACGGCGAGCCGTTCGACCCCATGTACCATCAGGCGGTACAGCAGGTGGAAAAGGAAGACGCCGAATCCGGCACGGTAGCCGCTACATTCCAAAAGGGCTATAAGATAGGGGACAGAGTGCTGAGATTTGCGATGGTGTCCGTCGTAAAATAATTCATAATGCAGAATTCCGAATTTAGCCAAAGACCGCTTGCAGGCAAACAGCCGCAAGCGAAAAAATAAAACTTATATGTAAAGGAGACAAATTATCATGGGAAAGATCATAGGAATTGACTTAGGTACAACAAACTCTTGCGTATCCGTTATAGAGGGCGGAGAGGCAACCGTAATCACTAACTCCGAGGGTTCGAGAACCACCCCCTCGGTAGTAGCGTTCACCAAGGACGGCGAGCGTCTGGTAGGTCAGCTGGCAAAGAACCAGGCTGTCACCAACCCCGACAAGACGGTTATTTCAATCAAGCGTCATATGGGTTCTGACTACAAGGTAGACATCGACGGCAAGAAGTACACACCGCAGGAGATATCCGCGATGATACTGCAAAAGCTGAAGGCAGACGCAGAGGGCTATATCGGCGAAAAGGTGACCGACGCGGTTATCACCGTGCCCGCGTACTTTACCGACTCTCAGCGTCAGGCGACCAAGGACGCGGGACAGATAGCGGGTCTTAACGTACAGCGTATCATTAACGAGCCTACCGCTGCTGCGCTGGCGTACGGCATTGACAAGGAAAAGGAACAGAAGATAGTAGTATACGACCTCGGCGGCGGTACGTTTGACGTATCGGTTATCGAGATAGGCGACGGCGTGCAGGAGGTGCTTGCCACCGCAGGTAACAACCGTCTGGGCGGCGACGACTTTGACCAGCGTATAATCGACTTCCTCGCTGCTGAATTTAAGAAGAGCGACGGAGTTGACCTCAACAATGATAAGTTCGCTATGCAGAGACTGAAGGACGAGGCTGAAAAGGCTAAGATAGCGCTTTCCAACGCGCCCTCCGTCAACGTGAATATTCCGTATATCACCGCTGACGCGACGGGCCCGAAGCACCTCAACGTACAGCTCACCCGCGCGAAGTTCAACGAGCTGACCGCTGATCTGGTAGAGGCTACCATGATACCGTTCAAGCAGGCTATCAGCGACTCCGGCCTTAACATGAGCGAGATAGACAAGGTGCTGCTGGTAGGCGGTTCTACAAGAATACCCGCCGTACAGGAGGCAGTAAAGAAGTACACCGGCAAAGAGCCGTTCAAGGGCATCAACCCCGACGAGTGCGTTGCTATGGGTGCGGCTATTCAGGGCGGCGTGCTGAATAAGGAAGTAACCGGACTGCTGCTGCTGGACGTTACTCCGCTGTCGCTCGGTATCGAGACCGCGGGCGGTATCTGCACCAGAATGATAGAGAGAAACAAGACCATACCCACCAAGCACAGTCAGATATTCTCGACATATTCCGACAATCAGCCGTCGGTTGACATCAATATCTTACAGGGCGAGCGCGAGTTCGCGAGAGACAACAAGTCCATCGGTATGTTCAGACTGGACGGCATTGCTCCCGCTCCGAGAGGAATCCCCCAGATAGAGGTAACCTTTGACATCGACGCAAACGGTATCGTAAACGTATCCGCAAAGGATCTCGGCACCGGCAAGGAGCAGCATATCTCGATAACCGCCTCCACCAACATGAGCAAGGAAGATATCGACAAGGCTGTTAAAGAGGCTGAGGCTTACGCTGAGGAAGACAAAAAGCGTAAGGAAGAGGTAGAGATACGCAACAACGCAGACCAGATGGTATACCAGACCGAAAAGTCTATGGGCGAGTTCGGCGATAAGGTCAGCGAGGACGACAAGGCAGCGGTCAATCCCAAGATAGAGGCGCTTAAAGAAGCGCTCAAGGGTACCGACATCGAGGCGATAAAGACCGCGCAGGACGAGCTGCAACAGGCATTCTACGCCGTAGCTGAGAGAATATACAAAGAGCAGGGCGCAGCCGCACAGCAGACCGACGTACAGGGCGAAGGCACCAGCGCGGCCGACAACGGCGGCGAGGATGTAGTTGACGCTGACTACACTGACGCAAATTAAGATACAGATATGTTTGTCCCGCCCGTATCGAGCGGGACAGACGTGTCGTTTAACAACGGAGAAATCATATGGCGGAAAAACGTGATTATTATGAAGTCCTCGGTCTGCAAAAGGGCGCGAGCGAGGACGAGATAAAAAAAGCATACCGCAAGCTGGCAAAGCAGTACCACCCCGACCTGAACCCCGACAACCCCGAGGCAGAGGCAAAGTTTAAGGAAGTCAACGAGGCCAACGATGTGCTGTCCGACCCGCAAAAGCGCGCGAGATATGACCAGTTCGGTCACGCGGGCATCGACCCGTCCTACGGCGGCGGTGCGGGCGGTTACGGCGGCGGTTTCGGCGGCTTCGGCGGATTCAGCGGCGACGGCATAGACCTCGGCGATATCTTTGACTCGATATTCGGCGGGGGCGGCGGACAGCGCAGCAACCCCAACGCGCCGCGCCGCGGCTCGGATATTTCCATCAGCCTTGACATCAGCTTTATGGAGGCGTGCAAGGGGCTTTCGCACGAGGTGGAGATAAACCGCGCGGAGACCTGCGAGGCTTGCCACGGCAGCGGGGCAAAGGCGGGAACATCACCCAAGACCTGTCCGGAGTGTAAGGGCAGCGGCCAGGTGCGCTTTCAGCAGCGCAGCATACTGGGCATGATGACCTCTACCCGTCCCTGTTCAAGGTGCGGCGGCAAGGGCAAGATAATAGAGACCCCCTGTCCCGAGTGTAACAGCGGACGTGTACAGCGCCGCAAAAAGGTGATAGTAAACGTGCCTGCGGGCATAGATAACGGACAGACCCTGTGCGTGCGCGGAGAAGGCAACAGCGGCACCAACGGCGGCAGCAAGGGCGACCTTAACGTCCGCATCACGGTGAGAAAAGACCCGATATTTGAAAGAAAGGGCTTTGACGTGTGGTGCGAGATACCCGTGACCTATACACAGGCGGTACTGGGCGACGAATTGACCGTACCGACCATTGACGGCAACGTAAAGTACAGCATACCCGAGGGTACCCAGCCCGGCACGGTGTTTCGGCTGAAGGGCAAGGGTATCAAGCGGCTGCAGCGCGAGGGACGCGGCGACCAGATGGTGCGTGTGGTTATAGAGGTGCCGAGAAAGCTGAACAAAAAGCAGAAAGAGGCACTGCAAAACTATGAAAAAGAACTGGGTCCGCAGAATTATGAAAAGCGCAGCGGCTTTTTCGAGAAGATAAAGCAGTTCGGCGAGGACATAAAGAAGAATTTTTCGTAAAGATTATATAGTGTAGAACAAAAGATAAACATAGGGGGCTGCCGCAGGGCAGCCCCGGTCGTTTAATAATGAATAGTGAATAGTTGTGGTGTCCATTATGCCTTTGGCATTGTCATCATTTCAGCATTTATGCTGAAATGATGGCTTACGCGGACGGATTAAAAAGCATATTGACGAACAACATTAAATATGCTAAAATTATCCTAGTATAATTTACCTTAACAAAAAGGAAACCAAATGGAATTAACGATAATTTTTATCTTGATATTATGCTCGGCGTTTTTCTCGGCGAGCGAGACCGCCTTGACAGGAGCAAACCGTATCCGCTTGAAAAGCATGGAGGAAAACGGCTCTAAGGGGGCGCGTCTCGCGCTGAAGCTGATAGAAAAATACGACAAGGTGCTGACAACGATACTTATCGGCAACAATATCGTGAATATCGCCGTGACTGCTATTGCGACAATGTTCGCGGTAAGTCTGCTGGGCGAGGACCGCGGTCCGCTGGCGGCGACCGTTGTGCTGACCTTACTGCTGCTGATATTCGGCGAGGTGCTGCCCAAGAGCATCGCCAACGACCATTCCGAGGGTATGTCGGTGGGGATAAGCGGTATAATAACCGTGCTGACTTATATCTTTACGCCGCTGTCGGCGTTTTTCCTGCTGCTGAAAAAACTTGCGTCCAAGCTGTTCGGCGGCAAGAAAAAAGAAGTCACCGTCACCGAGCAGGAGCTTATCAAGATAATTGACGAGATAGAGGACGAGGGCGTGCTGGAGGAGCAGGAAAGCGACCTAGTAAAAAGCGCGCTGGTATTTGACGAGACGGTTGTTGACGAGATAATTACCCACCGTATGGACGTGCTGGGTGTAGAGGTAAACGACGACATCGAAAAGGTGCGGGATATCTTTATGAATTGCAGCTTTTCGCGGCTGCCGGTGTATGAAGGCTCGCTGGATAAGATAATCGGCTTTATCAATCAGAAGGACTTTTTCACCGCCTATATCGCGAAGAAAGATGATTTTCTGATAAGCGATATAGTGCAGGAGATAAGCTATTTCCCGCACTTGATGAAGATATCAGACATACTGCGTACTATGCAGCGTGAAAAGATACACATGGCGGTGGTGCTGGATCAGTACGGCGGCACACTGGGTATAGTGACGCTGGAGGATATACTTGAACAGCTGGTCGGCGAGATATGGGACGAAAACGACGAGGTGGTGTCCCCGCTGACCTATATCTCGGAAAACGTGTTCCGTATCAACGGCGACGTATCGCTGAACGCGTTCCGCCGTTATTGGCACAACAAGACCGAGCAGACGCTGAACATAGACAGCAATGCGCGCACCGTGGGCGGCTGGGTGATGGAGCTGTTCGGCAAAATACCGTCGGTATCCGATACGGTAAAGACGGAGGATTTTCTGATAACAGTAACAAAAACAGAGGAAAGACGTATAGTACAGCTGAGGTTTCAGATAATATCCGAAGAGAAAGATTTAAATTGAATTTGACATTTTAGGGAGCATATATGTATATAAAAAAAGATATCACCACCACGGCCGAGGATTATAAGTATGTGGTGTATTTTACCGAGTATTACCGCAAGAAAAGCAACTTTCTGCTTATGATGCTGGGCGCGCTGCTGGCGGTCGTCGCGCTGACGATGGGCGCGGTCGGGGTATATCCGTGGTGGATAGGGATAATCGCCGCGGTGGTGTTTTTGTCAATAATACCGATAATATTGTTCAGGATACAAAAAAAGATAAAGGACGGCGTGAAGTACGGCAAGGTCACGCTGAACACCACCCGCACGGTGGAATTTAACGGTACCGATATACACATATACGGCGGGCGCACCGCCACCGATGTATCGGTCAGATGGGATAAGGTGTTCGCGGTGTACGAGCTGGAACACTGCTTTCTGATATATCTCACGCCGGATTCGGCGTTTTGTATCAACAAGTCGCAGCTGCTGCTGAACGAGGCGTACGAGATGCGAAACGAGTTTATCAAGCGGCTTAGACACCGCTTTTACAAAAGGTGCAAATGAGGAAACGATATGCTGGAAGAACTGAAAAAACAGGTATATGAAGCAAATATCGCACTGGTGAAAAACGGGCTGGTGCTGTTCACCTGGGGCAATGTCTCGGGTATCGACCGAGAGAGCGGGCTGGTGGTGATAAAGCCGTCAGGCGTGGATTATGACACCATGACGGCGGAGGATATGGTAGTAGTGGATTTAGACGGCAAGAGGGCAGAGGGCGACCTGAACCCCTCCTCCGACACGCCGACCCATGTCGAGTTGTACAAGGCTTTCCCCAACATCGGCGGCATAGTGCATACACACTCTACCTACAGCACGGCGTTTGCCCAGAGCGGACTGGATATACCCGCAATGGGTACGACGCACGCGGATTATTTTTACGGTGATATACCCTGTACCGGCAAAATGACCGATGCGGCGATAAACGGCGAATACGAAAAAGAGACCGGCACGATAATAATAGATACATTCCGCGAGCGGAACATAGACCCCGACGCAGTACCGGGCGTAAACGTACACAGCCACGGCCCGTTTGCCTGGGGCAAGAACCCCGACAACGCGGTATACAACGCCACTGTTATGGAGCAGGTGGCGAAGATGGCGATGATGAATTTACTGCTGGACAGAAACGTCGAGCATATTCAGCAGACGCTGCTGGATAAGCATTATCTTAGAAAGCACGGGAAGAACGCTTATTACGGGCAGGGGAAATAATAGTAAAAAGACTGTTGCTTTGCAACAGTCTTTTTTAGTGAATAATGAATAGTTGTTGTGCGCCTGCGGTACAGATTAAAAATGTCTGGCAGGAAATACTGACATTGAGGCTGCTTATTTTGCGGCGAGGTCAAGCACTGCATAAAATAGTAGGGATAACATTGTGTTGATGTATTGCTAAGATAAGATAGACAAAATATCGAGCCGCAAACAGCAAG
>JAFLRX010000013.1:0-35481 GCA_022511265.1 Eubacterium sp.
CGCCATACACATCGCAGTTGCTATAGCAATAGCTGATCTTGCCGAAGTTATAGCCTACGACACCGCCTGCATACTGCCAACCGCCTCTAATTACGCCGGTGGAGTCTTCGGGGGAGGAGGCGACGGAAGAGCAGTATTCCACCAAACCTTCATTACGACCCGCGATACCGCCCACATAAAGGGCGCTGTTATAGAGATCGCAATCCACCACGTGGACCTTTCGGATTATGCCGTCCTCGCCCACATGGCCAAAGAGACCGGCGTCCTCATTCCTTGAGTACACATACAGGCCGTAAATATTATAGTTGCCGCCGTCATAAACGCCGTTGAAGGGATGGGGCGTGTTGCCGATGACATGACCGATCACCGGCCACGGGTCACCCTCCAAATCAATGTCCCCGGTCTGCTCAAAATACAGGCCTTTCAAATCGTTGTTATTGTTGACGGCGTCCGCAAGGGACTCTAAATCTTCTCTATCGGAAATTAGATACGGGTCTTCCTGCGTCCCGCGTCCGCTAAGTCCTTGAAGGTATGGCGACACAGCTTCATTTATGACAGCGGAACTGTCGCCCTCGGTATAACCTGATATCCCGGTGTTGTTCGGATATGCCGCCACGGTCGGAATACCGGAAAAGAAAACCGACAGCGCCAGCACACCACCTAAAATCCTTGTTCTCATTCTCATAATGAGACCTCCCCAAATAAAAATTTGTGAAAATGTTTTTGGCCTATTAACAAATAGGCCACATAAATTATTATTTTTTACAATACTCAAGCTCTCCGACATCTGAAATCTCGAAGAGCTTTTACAGAAAACAAATATATTCTGTGGCTCATTTTTTCATACGTGTATAATTATATCACAAGATTATCTGAAAATCAATACTATTCTCACGTTTTTTGCTGTAAAAATGCCGCAAAAATAAACAAACATAATGAATATTTTCCGATAATATTGAATTTTGCGGAAAAATATGGTATACTTGATTTATATCGAATTTACACGGGGGAGTGTTACTTATGCAGAGAAAACGTTTGGCAGTCGTTTTATCTCAGGCGGATTCTTCATATCAGAGAAAGCTTTTGACGGGGCTGCTCGGCGAGGCTTTCAGATATGATTTTGACGTATGCGTGTTTACCGCCTTTATAAAAGAAGGAACTCCCGACGAGTATCAAACGGGAGAATCAAACATATATAATCTTATCAATCCCGAAAAGTTTGACGGAGCGATAATTGTCCCCGACACCATAAAGTTTACGGGTATCACCGAAAAAATTATTTCGGATTTCAAAAAATATAATGTACCGATAGTGACTGCGGATTATCAGATAGACGATCTCCCTTGTGTATGGAACAGCGACATCGGCGATATCGAAAAGCTGGTAGATCATCTTATTGATGTACACGGCTGCCGCGTCATTGATTTTTTCAGTGGATATAAGGATCATCCTCATTCCATTAACCGAGAGGCGGGCTATATCAGGTCGCTGGAAAAGCATGGCATACCGTTCGAGCCGGAAAGGATACACTACGGCGATTTCGGAATAGGGAAAAGCGAGGAGGTCGCCGACGCTATCCTTAACAGCGGCAGGCCGCTGCCGCAGGCGATAGCCTGTGTCGGTGAAAACTCGGCTGAGTCGCTGATAGAGGTGCTTAAGTCAAGGGGCTGCAGGGTGCCTGAGGATTTTCTGATAACCGGATATGATACTCCCGCCGCATCGCCTGACCGCGTCGGTGAGATCACAACGATGATAAGAAACTCAGGCTATGCGGGATCTGAAGCTATAAGATGTATATACCGTGAGATATACGGGAAAGAGCCGGAGGGAATAACAGAATACGATAACAGCGAGGTCATAACATCGGACAGCTGCGGCTGCGGTATCTCACATAAAAGAATATTTAATAATCACAGCGTGGAAAATGAAAGCATTTACGAGCTGCTGGACAGCTTTTATTCCGGCTATACGTTTATGATGGAGGATCTTATAGCGATCGACAGCTATGAAGAGTTTTTCTGGAATATCGACTGGTATAAACGCTTTATAAATGACATTGACGGTATGTATATCTGCGCCTGCGACGATTGGCAGACGATAAGAGACGAGAGCGAAACCGGTTATCGCACGGTAGGCTATTCCGATAAAATGGTGCAGGTATACACCTATGAGGACGGCGTGCCGTCGGTGGATACCGAAAAGATGATAGACAGAAAACTGATGCTGCCCAGACTTTACGTGCAGCAGGACAAGCCCTCGGTATATTATTTCACCCCGTGGCATTTTAATGACAGATGCTTTGGTTATACCGTGCTGCAATACATAAACAAGCCGATTGTTTTCGATAACAACTATGCCAGCTGGATGAGGACTGCGGATAACGCATTTGAGGCTATGCGCCGCCGCATGGAGCTGAAAGCCCTTTATGAGCAGCAAGAGCGGCTGAAAGCCTTTTCGGTCACCGATTCTCTCACTGGGATATATAACCGCAACGGATACTACAGCATGGCGGTCGAAACGTTCGACAGCGCAAAGCAGGAAGATAAAAATGTTTTCGTGCTTGTGGGGGATATGAACAACCTAAAGACGATAAATGACACATACGGTCATATCGAGGGTGACGCTGGCATTAAAGAGGTAGCCTTGGCGATGAAAAACGCCTGCGAAAAAGACGAAAAGTGCTTTCGCATAGGCGGCGACGAGTTTGTGCTTATCGGGACGGGCGACTATACCGATGACGAAATAAAGTCTAAGCTGCAAAAGGTAGAGTCGCATATAAGAGCGTTTAATAACAAAAGCGGCAAGCCGTACGAGATAAGCATAAGTCTCGGATACGAATATGCCCCTGCCCGTAACTTTGACAATATAGAAAACGCCATGTCATCCGCCGATGAAAAGATGTTCATCAATAAGCAGGAATATAAAAAGATGCACGAGCAATAAACAAACCCGCATAAGCCTACAGGCGTATGCGGGTTTTGTTTTAGCTGTCATTTTTAGGAGCGCAGCCAAAGTGCTTGATGTATGCGCGATAAAAGGCTGAATAATCGCGAAAGCCGCAGCTGTAGCAGGCAGCTTGCGCAGGTATACCGTTTCTTATTTTCTCTCTTGCCGCTGTAAGTCTTTTTATGGTGATGTATTCCCACGGTGACGCTCCGGCAGCTTGCTTGAACACCCTGTTAAACTGAGAGGTGCTTATATAAAACTGTTTTGCCAGCTGCGGCACCGACAGCTCGTCAAATAAGTGCGTGTTGACGTACAGCATTATCTGTTCCGGCAGGCTTTGCGGAGGTGCGTATTCCGAAAACCCACGTCTTTTGTATGCCGAATTTATCATATCTAACAGCACAAACAGATATGTAAGCCCCTTGGCGCGGCTGTCGTGTCCGTTCTTTGCGACCGAGCATATCTCCCCGACAACATCATCAATCCGCATACCCGAAAATTCCGATGGCTGATATAGATTGCCGCGTCCTAAAGGTCTGTCGTCAAACGGCTCGGTAAGCTTGTGCGTCGGGTCGATGAAATCTATGACCGCAGGCGTAAAATTTATTGCGGCACGCTCGTACCGTCTGCCGTCGAGTATTTTTACCTTATGGGATTCGGCAGGGCGCATGATCAGAATACTGCCCGGCTGTAGGGGATATCTTGCGCCTTCTACGAGATACTCTGCCTTTCCGGATATAAAACAGAATATCTCATACCTTTCATGCACGTGCATTGTAAAATCTCTGTCATCCGGGCAATCATCCACGGCATGACGTATATATAACTCGTCTGATATATGTTCAAGTAAAAAGTCCATAACTTTCTCCTATTATTTTATCTGCCTCCTATCGGTTTAAGTATATCATACTATGCGTCAATTTGCAATGCTATATGGAAAAATTGACAATGGTAATGCAAATACGATTATGATATAATTGCAATAAACCAAATAACGGAGGTTATAAAAATGGGGTTTAAGCTATCGGCGTTTGCCGACGAGGCAGGCAGCAGCCTGACAGAGCAGATCGCCGCTATGAAAGAAAATGATATTGCTTATCTTGAAATACGCGGGGTGGATGGTGAGAATATCTCGGAACTGACGCCTGAAAAAGCAAAGCGGGTGCGCCGTCGGCTGGAGGATAACGGGCTGTCGGTATGGTCGCTGGGCTCGCCCTACGGCAAGCAGGGGATAACCGAGCCGTTTGAGCCGCATCTCGACAGCTTTAAGCGCGGGCTGGAGCTTGCCGATATTCTCGGCACAAAGCATATACGCCTTTTCAGCTTTTACATTCCGCAGGGTGAGGCGGACAAATATAAGGACGAGGTAATGTCCCGTCTTGATAAATTCTGCTCCGCCGCAAAGGACAGCGGCGTTATCCTCTGCCATGAAAACGAAAAGGGGATATACGGTGACAACGCGGTGCGTTGTGAGCAGATACACAGAGAGTTTCCGACGATAAAGGCGGTGTTCGACCCGGCAAACTTTATTCAATGCGGACAGGACACCAAAGCAGCGTGGGAGCTGTTAAGCCCCTATGTGGAGTATATGCACATCAAGGACGCGAGGGCTGACGGTTCGGTAGTACCTGCCGGTTGCGGTGAAGGAAACATACCGTTTCTTCTTTCACAATACAAGGACGAGGTGCTCACGTTAGAGCCTCACCTGTCGGTGTTCAGCGGATTTGACAAGCTGGAGGGTGAGAACAAAACCCCAATGGAAAAGTATGTTTATCCGTCATCAAGGACGGCATTTGACGCGGCAGTCAGCGCACTTAAAGAATTACTGTAATAGGGTGAATTATTATGAAAAAGTTAAGGGTCGGAATAATCGGTGTGGGAAATATGGGCAGCGGACATTTACGCAGCGTCGTTAACGGAGAATGTCCAAGCGTTGAGGTGACCGCGGTAGCTGACATAAACCCCGAAAGGCTGGACTATGCCAAAAAGATACTGCCGTCGATTGCGGTGTACACTGACGCTGAAGATATGCTGGACTGCGGTATGATAGACGCGGTGCTTATCGCCGTACCTCACTATGACCATCCGAAATACGCGATAGAATGCTTTGACCGCGGTATCCATGTAATGACCGAAAAGCCCGCGGGCGTATATGCAAGACAGGTCCGTGAGATGAACGAGGCGGCGGACAAAGCGGGTGTAAGGTTTGCTATCATGTTCAATCAGCGTACAAATCCTATATATGCAAAGGCGCGGGAGATAGTCCAAAGCGGTGCGCTGGGTCAGCCGAAAAGACTGGTATGGATAGTAACTAACTGGTACCGCACACAGGCGTATTACAACTCCGGCAGCTGGCGCGCGACCTGGAACGGCGAGGGCGGCGGAGTGCTGTTGAATCAGGCGCCGCATAACCTTGACCTGTGGCAGTGGATATTCGGTATGCCGAAAAAAATACGAGCATTTTGCAGCGTCGGCAAATATCATAATATTGATGTTGAGGACGATGTCACCATCTACGGAGAATACGACAACGGCGCGACGGCGGTGTTTATCTCTACCACTGGAGAGGCACCCGGCACAAACCGTCTTGAAATATCGGGCGATAAAGGCAAGCTGGTGTTAGAAGACGGCAAGCTGAAATGGTGGAAGTTGTCCGTGCCGGAGCGTGAGTTTTGCTTTACCTCTAAAGAGGGATTTTGCACCCCTGACACTACTTATGAGGAATTTACCGCGGAAGAGCCGGACGGTCATCCTATCCTGCTGGAAAATTTCGCGAAAGCTATTATTGACGGTGAAGAGCTTATCGCCGACGGACGCGAGGGGTTAAACTCTCTTTCTATTTCCAACGCCGCGTATATTTCCACATGGACAGACAACTGGGCGCAGATACCCACCGATGAAGAGCTTTTTGAAAAGTTCCTGCAAGAGCTGTGCGATAAAGAGAAAACGGCAAAAAATGTTTCACAAAGCGCAGACACACCTGAAACGCTGAGTGAAAGATGGAAGGTAAGATGGTAACTTTATAATATGGATGCAGTCGTTTTAATGTTAGTAGTAACCGGATGCTATACAATAACCTCACTTAATGATAAATATGCCGCATCAAAAGCAAAGTTTAACGGCAGCGAATTTACCTTCCTTATGTGCGGGGCAATGTCGGTTTTCATGGCGTTCACTCTGCCGTTTCAGGAGCTGTACTTCGTGCCGGTATGGCAGTCTTTTGCGGCGGTCATTCTGGTCGCCGCCTGCAAGCTGATAGAGTTTCAAACCTGCACAATGGTGCTGACGCAGCTTTCGGCATTCGAGCTGAAGGCATGGCTGGGAATAACGCTGTTTGTCTCCTATTTCACCGATGTTTTCTTCGGTGCGGAATTTTGCGCGGTAAAGCTGATATTCATTACAGCCGCGGCAGTCGGTCTTGTTATGATAGCAAGGTCGGGCGGCGACAGAAAGATAGAATATAAAAAAATCATCCTGCCGCTTATCCTTTACCTTTCCGTAAAATACGGCTACGGTCTTATTATCAAAGCCTTTACACCGTATGCTTCATCCTCTGTTCAGCTTTTTTCCGCATTGGTGATAGTCACTCTCATTGTGCTGCCGAAGGCAAAGCCTATACAGCTTTTTAAGAAAAACACCAAGGGCGCGTTGTCGGTAATCATTGCGCGTATACCCAACACTGTCGGAATGATAATCGAAAATATGGTGATTGCGATAAGTCTTGCCAGCTATTCGTTTATCCAGCCGTTGATATTAGTTTCGCTATTTATCGTCGGACTGATACGCAGAGAACGGTATTCAAAGTTGAACATGCTTGGCAGCGTTATCTGCGTTGTCGGGGTGTTGGGCTTTCAGGTGGTCTGACGCTATGGACGTTATTGATTTATTGATGGCGACCCCGCAGCTTACAAAGTCTGCGGGGTCTTGTTTTATAAAAAACACGACCTATTGACAAACATCAATGTGTCGTGTATAATGATAGATAGACATTCATCTATGGGAGGTGAAGGCATGCAGTCGGACGAAAAGAGAATGGCTCTGGTTTTCAAGGCGCTGGGCGATGAAAACCGCATACGGATATTAAAGCTGCTGCAAAGCGGAGAAAAATGCGCCTGCGTGCTGCTGGACGATTTGCGGATTACCCAGCCTACGCTATCGCACCATATGAAAATTCTTTGCGACTCGGATATCGTCGTGGGGCGCAGGGACGGAAAGTGGACGCATTATTCCATTTCCGAAGAAGGCGCGGCAGCGGCGATAAAATGCCTGCAAGAGCTTACCAAGGTAACATTTACGGATAATAACAAGTCGTGCTGTTAATTTTTCCGCACGGCTTATTAAAATAGGAATACATTGATATATTTGAATATAACTATGAGAGGAATTGAAGCAATGAGCAACGAAAAAAGCGGTATCAGTATTTTTCAGAAATATCTGACTGTATGGGTCATTATCTGTATGGTTATCGGGGTGCTTATCGGGCAGTTTTTGCCGCAGATACCCGATTTCCTGAATCGGTTTGAATACGCTAAGGTATCAATACCCATGGCAATTCTTATTTGGCTGATGATCTATCCGATGATGATGAAGGTGGATTTCAAAAGTATAAAAAACGTCGGCAAAAACCCGAAAGGGCTTTTCGTTACATGGATAACAAACTGGCTGATAAAGCCGTTCTCGATGTACGGTATCGCCTGCCTGTTTTTCTTTGTGATATTTAAGGCGTTTATCACACCCGAGCTGGCCACCGAATACCTTGCGGGAGCGGTCCTGCTGGGTGCCGCGCCCTGCACGGCAATGGTGTTTGTGTGGAGCACTTTAACAAAGGGCGACCCAGCCTATACGGTGGTGCAGGTGGCAACCAATGACCTGATCATCCTTGTAGCGTTTGTGCCGATTGTAAAGTTCCTGCTGGGTGTTTCCAATGTGGCTGTGCCGTGGGATACATTGTTTTTGTCGGTGGCGCTGTTTGTTGTAATCCCGCTTGCGGGCGGTCTGCTGACACGGTATTTTGTGACAAAGAAAAAAGGCAAGGATTATTTTGAAAACACCTTTGTCAAAAAGTTTGACGGCATTACCACCATAGGACTGCTGTTGACGTTAATTCTTATCTTCTCGTTTCAAGGCGGCATTATCCTTGAAAACCCGCTGCACATCGTCCTTATCGCCGTGCCGCTGGTTTTGCAGACGTTTATCATATTTGCGATTGCATATATAGCTTGCAGGATAGTAAAGCTGCCGTATAAAATAGCCGCACCCGCGGGGATGATAGGCGCGTCCAACTTCTTTGAGCTTGCGGTGGCTGTTGCTGTAGCCTTATTCGGCACGACTTCTCCTGCTGCTCTGGCAACGACGGTCGGTGTATTGACCGAGGTTCCTGTTATGCTGTTCCTTTGCAAGATTGCGAACAAGACGCAAAATCGGTTTTCCGATAATGATAAATAATAAGTGCGAATATAAGACCGCAGACAAAGTTGCCTGCGGTCTGCTTATTTCATTTTCTTTTTATATTGGGCGGGGGACATCCCCTCATATTTTCTGAACACCGTGCTGAAATATCCCGCGTCTCTAAAGCCCGAGCCTGCCGCCGCCTCAGATACCGAAACATTTCTTTCGGTCAGCAGCTGCTTGGCTTTATCCAGCCTTATTTTTGTAAGATATTCGTTGGGTCGGGCGTTCATTGTATTTTTGAAAATGCGGCAGAAATGCTGCGGGGTGACGCCTATTATCTCGCTCAGCTGGGTCATGGAGATATCGGTGCGAAAATTGTCGTGCATATATTTCAGTACAGGCAGCAGCATTGACATCTGTCTGCTCCTTGCGCTGTCGGCGTTAGAATCCGTCCACCTATGAAACTCGATTATATAATCGTACACCAGCCCTGAGCAGGTATAATCACAGTAAAGTATGTCGTTTTCCTGTGATATTACCATTTTGTCAAAGGTTCTTTCCAATGCCGTTCCGTCCGCAGGTGTAACAACAACAGGCACGGTCATCCCTAATTTTGACAGCAGCTCATCGCAGGTCTGCCCCTCAAACGCTATCCATCTCACATCCCACTTTACTTCATCGGGATAGTAAGAATGAGGTGCGTTTTTCGGCAGGAAGAAATAATCTCCCGCAGTGATTTTTTGTGCTTTTTTATCATATTCAAGCGTCCCGCTGCCCGCCGCGCAGAAAAGTATCTGGGCGCAGTGATAACCGTCGGGTCTGTCGATGCGAGCCTGATATTCACTCCCGCCGATGCCGAATAGAAAAAACGGCAGCACCCTTGCCTCGGGATTATAGGGATAAATGCTTTTTTCCAGTTTCATTTTCGCTCCTCGTTTGGACTTTTTTAATATTATACCCTTTGTGTAATACACTGTCAATACTTTAGCGATTTTAATTATAAATTTTTTACAGACAGCTTTTTTATCATAAATTGCAGGATTGACTTTTGAATTTTTAACATTTTCAATGGTTGTTTTATTCAGAATTTTACATTGAAAAATGCCGCGGGCTGTGATAGAATAAATATAGAATAGCATTATGGAGGAATTTATAATGAAACGTTCTGCAAAAATTCTTGCCCTGTTACTTATAAGCGCGTTTGTTCTTTCCGGCTGTGTCGGTGAGAATACGACCGATACTGACAGCAGCGTTGTATCTCAAACGGAAAGCAGCACTTCAGCCGATGAAAGCAGTCCTTCAGACGTGGAAAGCGACACATCAAGCGAAGAAAGCGTTACTTCAGACGAGGAAAGCAGCACCGAAAACCAAGACAGCAGCACCGATTCAGGATCGGGAGATATTACGGAGGTATCATACATGGAAAAATTCAAAGATATGATAGAAGAAATGGCGCCGAAAGATATATTGATAGAGCGTGAGGGCGTGACCTATCCCACGTTTGAAAAATATCATTACTATTCCACCACTGCCGAGCGTGACACGCCCGTCAATGTTTTGCTGCCGGCGGATTTTTCAGAAGATAAAGAGTACCCGGTGCTTTACATTCTTCACGGATATTATGACAATGAGGACTGGATGAAAAGGGATGCGGTACATCTGGACACAATGCTGACCAACCTTATCGCGGACGGCGCGGCGGAAGAGATGATAGTGGTACTGCCGTATATTTATTGCAGCAAGGATATGCCGTACTGCACAGGCATGGACACGCAGAACACCCTTAATTACGACAACTTTATAAATGATATGATGACCGACCTTATGCCTTATATAGAGGAGAATTTCCCGATAAAGGCAGGACGCGAAAACACCGCGATAACCGGCTTTTCAATGGGGGCGCGCGAGTCGCTGTTCATCGGCTTTTCTCACCCCGAGACATTCGGCTATATCGGCGGTGTCTGTGCAGCACCGGGTCTTATAAACGGCACGGGATATCCTTATCAGCTGGAGAAGGATGAATTTTGCTTTACCGATACAACGCCCTATCTGCTGATGCTCAGCGCAGCTGACAATGACGGCGTAGTCGGAAATAACCCCATGACATATCATACACTGCTAAACGCAAACGGCACAGAGCATTTATGGCACACAATGTCAAGCACAGGTCATGACGCGAGCAGTGTGACACCTCACCTGTATAACTTTATGAGGATGATATTCAAGGAGGTGT
The DNA here is from genome assembly GCA_022511265.1 of Eubacterium sp. GTDB lineage: Bacteria > Bacillota > Clostridia > Oscillospirales > Ruminococcaceae > Ruminiclostridium_E. The sequence goes on from JAFLRX010000013.1 coordinate 10,571, forward strand.
AATTATGTCAAGGAAATACAGCAAAGCGACCGCAATGGCTATGGTTCTTGTTATGATGCTTACGGCTTGCTCGGATGCCACAGGCACACAGAATACGTCGTCTGATAATTTATCTGATGTTCCGTCGGATGTCTCATCGCAGGAAAGCAGCGAGCCGACAAACGGCACCCATGCGGAAAGAGTAAAGGTCGACCCGTCGGAGATAACCTATGCCGACAGCTATACCTTTGAAAAGCTCAGCTTTGACGGTATAGAAAAAGCTGACGTAGATATACTTATCGAGGCGGAGACCGCCGAGGAAAACTCCGGCGTAGCGATAAAAACCGATGTCGAGGGTTATTCCGGCGACGGATATGTGGATATATCCGACAACCCGCACTTCAAGCTGACTGTCGATATACCCGCCGGCCAGTATTACAAGCTGACGGTGACCCACCGCGCGGGCAGCCATAAGGAAAACCCGCTGCTGTTCAACGGGCTGAAGGCAATGGACATCTATTCCGAAAACGAGGACTGGCAGGTGACTGTCGTTGACGGCGTTTTCCTTGAAAAAGGGGAGAATACGATAACCCTCGGAGAGGGGTGGAGCTGGTTTTCGCTGGATTGTATCCGGATAGAAAACGGAGAGCCGCTGAGTGATGATATATACGGAAACACCTCCGCAACGCTCTGCAATCCTTACGCCAACCTGAAGACGCAGAATATTTATCAGTATCTCAGGGCGGTATACGGCAACCGCACGCTGTCAGGTCAGTGCACCGACTACGGCAAAAATACCGAGACCGACGCTATCTACAAAGGCTATGAGAAATATCCCGCAGTAAGGACCTTTGACTTTATTTACGATTCTCCCAGCTTTTGCAAGGGCGAGCCGCAGGCAAAAGACGTAGACCTTGCGATACAGTGGAGCAAGGACGGCGGACTGGTCGTGTTCGACTGGCATTGGTACGCGCCGATGAACGAGTGCGAGTTTTATTCCGACAAGACCACGTTCGATCTCAGTAACGCCGTCACCGATGAGGATATAGCGCATCTTTCGCCCGACGACGTGCAAAAGCTTTACGACGACGGAAAGATAAGCGAAGAGGCACTCGCTATAATCAATGACATTGATAACATATCTGCTCTTATGCAGCGCATGGAGGACGAAAATGTCACGGTAATGTGGCGACCCCTGCACGAAGCGAGCGGCGGCTGGTTCTGGTGGGGCTCTGCGGGCGTTGACAGCTATAAATGGCTGTGGAAGCTGATGTACGAGCGTATGACCGACTACTACGAGCTTGACAATCTTATCTGGGTATGGAACGCACAGGCAGCCGACTGGTATCCCGGCGACGAGTACTGCGATATCTGCGCGATAGATATATATAATCAGGCATACGATTACGGTCCCAGTCCCTCTACTCTTGCCGAGGTATCCGGCTGGGCAAATAACGGCAAGCTGGTAACTATGAGCGAATGTGCCACCATGCCCGACCCCGACCTGATAGTAAGGGATAACGCGTACTGGCTGTGGTTTGCGGTATGGAATTGGGACTATATCGTTATGAGCGGAACAACATACCTGTCGGATAAATACACATCTTTTGATATGATGGAAAAGGTGTATAACAGCGATGTTATCATCACAAGAGACCAACTGCCTAACTTTGACAGCTAATCGTTATTTACGGAGAACGGAGAATGATCATGAAAAAAGGTTTAGCTTTAATATTAACAGCGGCAATACTTGCGTCTATAATGTCCGGCTGTGAAACAGCCGCGACAGGTGATAGTTCTGCAATGGAGACATCCGCAACAGAGACTTCTGCAACGGAGAGTTCAGCACCTGAGACATCTGCGCCTGAAACTTCCGCACCTGAAACATCAGCGCCCGAGACTTCCGCACCTGAGACATCAGCGGTTGAAACATCAGTGCCGGAGACATCTGCGCCCGAGACCTCAGCACCGGAGACATCTGAGCTTGAGACATCATCCGTAGATGAACCGGAAACAACCGATTACACGGCGAAATATCCTTTGTCCAATCCGAATGCGGACGTACACGCTCAAAAGGTATACGATTATCTCTGCGATAATTTCGGCACATATATGCTGTCCTGCCAGCAGGAATCTACATGGATGTCCAGCCCCGATTATGAGATGGATATAATAGAAGAGGCGACCGGCAAGCTGCCCGCGATGCGCGGACTTGATTTTATGAACGGCGATTTTGCCGGAGTTGTCAAGCGCTCAAAGCAGTGGCATGAAAAAGGCGGGCTGGTAACTATATGCTGGCATACCGGCATAAACGGAAAGGGATATAACGAATCTCTTAACGACATGCCTGATTTTGACAAGCTGCTAACCCCCGGGACTAACGAATATAATGCCATGATAGCGAACTGGGACAAGGCGGCAGAAGCGCTTGCCGAGCTGCGTGACGCGGGCATACCCGTGCTGTGGAGACCGTTTCATGAGTTTGACGGCGGCTGGTTCTGGTGGGGCAAAAAAGGCGGCACAAATTTTATCAAGCTTTGGCAGATGATGTATGACCGTTATACCAACGAATTCGGGCTGACCAACCTTATTTGGGTGCTGGGCTATTCTGGAGAAGTGAAAAACGGTTGGTATCCCGGCGATGATTATTGCGATATCATCGGCTCTGACACATACGATAATTCTACGCATAAAGCGGGATATGATAAGCTGGCGGCAATGAACACAGGCAAGCCTATGGCATTCCACGAGTGCGGAAATCTTCCGCGTGTTGACAGGTTTGAAACGGACGGAGCTGTCTGGTCGTGGTTCATGGTATGGCACACCGATTATATAGCAAATCAGAACAAAACAAATCTTTCTATGGTTTATAACAGCGAGCTGGTCATCACCCTTGATGAGCTGCCGAAAGAGTTGTTTGAATGATTATATTGCCGATAGCGTTGTTGCGGGGATATCTGAAGTAACGGCGTTATCGCATGCCGATTGGCATGATGGCATTATGTACAAATTTAATAGACTAAAAAGAGAGGATATGTTCCTCTCTTTTTGTGTTTATGTAAAAAGTGATGATAAGCGACTATCGTATGACTGCTTTTTCGTCCCGCTTACCGCTCGATGTAAAAAGCGCATACCCTATATCGGGCATGCGCTTTCGGTTAGTATTATTTTCTGCGGCGTTTTACCGCTGTGGTGGTAATTGCTGCCAGCATAGCCATCGGCACTGCGAACAAGCCGTTCACTTGTATACCGGTTGAGGGGTTGTCTGCGTCGGCAGGCGCTTCGGTAGTAGGTGCGTCGGTTGCAGGAGCATCGGTTGCCGAAGGCTCGGTTGCAGGAGCGTCAGTCGCCGGGGGCTCGGTCGCGGGGGCGTCGGTCATAGGCGGCTCGGTCGCGGGAGCGTCGGTCGTCGGTGGCTCGGTTGCGGGAGCGTCGGTCACCGGAGGTTCGGTCTCGGGCGGCTCTGTCGTCGGAGGTACAGGTGCCTCATAGGTGTTGACAAACACCAGACTGTCTGTATCTTCGTCTATTATTACCGTACCGTCTTCATCGTCATAGCATGCGGTTACCGTCAGATTGCCCTGCATGTCGTCAACGACTGTAACAAGCAGGATATAAGGATTAGCATAAGTCATATTTTCTATTCCTGTGTCGGTCTCGGTTATCCTGAAGATATAGCTGTTAACAGCTGAGCCGTTGGATTTAACGGCAAGCTCAAACGCGCCGCTTGCGTTATCTGCGTCAAGAACGACGGAGTCTTTCGCTATTGTGATATATCCGTCCTCTATTGCCTGTGCGGTATCGCCCTTGCTGTCGGCAGGCGCGATGGTGAACTCAAATTCTTCATCCTCCCACGGCTTACCGTTCAGTATTTTCGCTATCGGGATCAGATAAGTTTTGCCTGCGCTGTAGGTGTTGGTGACGGTTACGTTTGCGTTGCCCTCAACTTGGGCTGTCAGACCGTCGTTGGTCTCAACAACATTTACCGTTACGATATGGTCAGCGGTGTCATAGCTCATGCCTATGTTGTCAAGACCTGCGGTCTCTTTGATGATGAAATCATAGCTGCCCGCTTTATAGAACGCTATATTGTCAAAGGCCTTGAATAATGTGCCGTCATTGCGGATGTCAGCTATAGTCAGTGTTATCTCGGTATCGCCGATAAATTCCATCGCGTTGCCGTAATCCTCGGCAGCGGTCAGCGTAAAGCTAAACTCGTCGCCTGCAATTACATCTCTGCCGTTTATCACCTTGGTGACTGACAGCTGTACCTCGTCCTTTGCGGGATAGGTGTTGGTAAAGATATAATCGTTATTGTTATATGCAGTACCGTTGTTGTCGGCTGCTTCAAAACGTGTTCTGTCGATAAGCTGCGGGATAAGGCTGCCGTAGCCGTCATCCTCCACATCTGCCGTCAGCACATAATAGCCGCTGTCGTAGATAAGGTCGGTCTCGCTGTCGGCGGGTTTTTCGCTGAGCTTAAAGGTGTAGATGCCGGGCTTTGAGAATATTACATTGTCAAATGATTTGTGTGCCTCTGTCCTTGTGCCGACGGTACCGGTGACGGTGATGTCAGCAGGCATTGTAATGTCATCCGCAGTCACACCGTCGGGTGTGCCGATAAGTTCGAGTGTAAATGCAAACTTATCTTCCGTTCTCCACGCTCTGCCGGTCAGCTGCTTTGTGACCTCGGGCGGCCATACGCCCTCCGAGCTGTAGATATTGGTGAAGGTGAACTCGCCGCCGTCTATCACTTCCGCCGAAAGCTGTCCGTTATTGTCGTCGGTTACGCGTACAGTAAAGGTCATGACAGTATTGTTAGGCGCAATGCCTATGATGCTGTGCGGCTTCTCACTGACGGTAAACTTATAGTCGCCCGCCTCGTTAAAGGTGACAGCGCCTCCATTTACGCTTATCGGGCCGTCTGCGTCATCAGAGCCGTATACGGTTAATGTATTATCTGTTATCGTTACCTTGTCGCCGTATTCATCGGCGATCTTGATAATAAAATCAAACTTGTCGGACTCTCTCCAGTCTCTGCCTTCCAGCACCTTGGTTATGGTGATGATGTCGGAAAGCTTTGCGGATGCTGCCTTGTAGGTGTTGACAAAGGGCAAAGCGTCTTTGGAGAATGTCCCTGCGGCCATGTCACTTGTTATCTCGGTATCGTCTATATAAAGAGTACCGTTCTTGTCGTCCTTTACGGTTACAACTATCGTATAGGTAACGGGGTCGGATTTCAGTCCGGCTGCGTCTATCGGTTCTTCAATCAGCGTAAAGGTATAAGTACCCTTTGCGTCAAGCAGTATGGCACCGAATGTGCCGGGATATGCCGTTCCCTCGTCCTTGCCGTTGTCAACTGCCGTTGTCCATGTGCTGCCGACTGCAACAGATGCGGGAGCTGTCTCAGCGTCTATATCTGTCAGAGTAAGGATAAACCGGAACAAGTCGCCGCTTATCCAGTCTCTGCCGTTCAGCGTGGTTGTAACGCCAATGTTCAGTTCTGCGCTGTTAGACACGTATTTGTTGGTAAAGGTCATCTCGTCGCCTGTTTTGCCTGCCGCACTGTAGGAAATATCCGCGGACAGCTGACCGTCCTTGTCGGTCACGGTGACGGTGACGGTGTAGGTGTTTTTGTCGAATATAAGACCGTTTTTGCCGTCGTCGGTCTTATCTTCGGAAACAGTATAGGTATAGATACCCGCCGCGGTGTATTCGATATCACCGAATGTGAACACGCCGTTTACCGCGCTGACTGTCGTATTTGCAGGTACAGGATATGCAGCATTGTCGGGGACGAGTACGAACTTAAATCTGCCGTTGTCGTCAGTCGTCCAGCTGCGTCCGTCTATGGTCTTGATACCTTGTATCTTTGCAGTCGTGGGCTTTACCGCATAGGTGTTGACAAAATCAATGCTGTCGTATTTGTTGCCGTCTTCATCTTCGATGGTATAAGTTATTGAGAATTTGTTGCCGGTCTCGGTGACAGTAACGGTGACAACGTAGACGGTTTCATTGTATGTCATACCGCTTGTGTATGCCGAGCTGCTCTGGCTTATCGTATATTCATAAATTCCCTCGGTATAGTATACCTCGTCAATGAGAGCGATGAGGTCAAAGGGCACTTCCGATGTTTCGGGGTCGTACTTAAACTCAACGGTATTGGTATAATCCTTTCCGGTGACGGTGTAGGTGAAGGTTTCACCTGTATAGCCTGTGCGCTTGTCTAACGGACCTGTTACATTTGCCGTGCCGTCAAGTGTGAAGGCATAGTCTCTGTAGTAGTTGGTGAAATCAAATGAGGTTATCGCAGTAACACTTTCATCAACTGACGCAACGAGCGTACCATTGGTGAAATCATCGGTAACCTTGACTGTTACGGTATAAGCGGTCTCATCATATTTTATTCCGACGATGCTGCCCTTGGTCTCGGTGACGGTGAGGGTATATGTACCCGCCGCGCTGAAGACTACATCGCCGAAAGATGCGGTCTTGTCTGCCATTGTGTGATCTATAGTAACATCAGACGGGCAGGTCACATTTCCGCTGTTGGCACCTGTTGTCGCTATGCTGAAGGTAAAGCTGTCGCCCTCTGCCCATTCTTCTCTGCCGATAAGTGTTTTGTTAACAGGGAGAGGAGCCCATTCAGCGTCATCGGGTGTATACTCATAGATGAATTCGGCTGTAATAACAGCTTCATCATCATAATCGAATGTACCTGCGGTATTATCAGATGACTTCAGGCTGTACGGCGCATTCTGCGCGGATTTCTCCTTAACGGTATAAGAGGTGCCGTCGGGTATGCCGTTTATCGTCAGGGTCTCGCCGTGCTTTACGGTTATTTCCGCCGTACCGTCCGCGACTGTCAGCGTACTGCCGTCGGACATCGGGTACTCGTTATCGGGCAGACCGCTTATCACATATACAAATTCCTTGTTTTCGTCAACCTTGCCGCCCTTGGTGTTCTCGATTTCTACGGATACACTCAGCGAGCAGGTGTTGACGATAAGCTCAACGGTGGACGGACTGCCGTCATAGTCCGCAGGCGCGTTGGCGTAGTATATGCTGTCGCCGTCATAATCCGTCTCGCTGACCTCTGAGGTGCTTGTAAGGGTGGTTTCATCCGCGCTTACAAAAGGCACAGTGACGCTGTAGGAGAGGGAATAATGATCCTCCGGCTCCGGTTTTTCGTCAATGGTCCATGTTATGGTGATTATGCCGTCGGTCTCTGTTACCGTTACATCCTCACGTCCCTCAAAGGGGTTGACGTCATCAACAAACCTCACTCCTGCGGGGAGGGTATCGGTTATCGTGAATTTGTCGTGGGCTGTATAGTCATCATCGTTTTTGACGGTTACGGTGTACTCGACAGTATCGCCGGGTGTGACGTATAGCGTATCTGTAGAAGCCTCGTCATTGCTGTCGGACTTCTTCTGCGTCTTGATGACGGTCAACTCGGCAGGCTTTAGGTTGTTTGTAAACACATAATGGATGTTGGAGGAGACAAGCGTGCCGGAGCTGTTCGCGTTATTAAAGCCTGCTTCGATGGTGGCGTCTATCTCATTCTCATTATCGCCCGGTGTAGAGCTGTCGGTGTTTGCGTCGCCGCCTGTCTCTACTTCATCAACATAAACATCATAATTCTCTTCATTGTCGGCGCTTCTCTTCTCGGTGACGGTGTACTTGCCCTTAATGACATATATAGTTATCTCTTGACCGAAGGGCAGATCTTTAATCGTCAGCGTGTTGTTTTTGTCAAACATCAGCTCTTTGACTGTGTCGGGGTTGATGTTCTCAACCAGCATGCCATCTGTATCGGAATACTCAAAGAACAGGCCGGTTATAGGTATAGACTTTTCATCCGCCTCGATGGTGATGTCAAAGGTGTTTTCGCACTCGTCGTACTTGTCGCCTTTTTCAATATTGAAGGTCAGCGGTCCGCGGTTTTCGTAAAAGTCGAGGATAACCTGAGTCTTGTAATTATCTTGGTTGACCCGCGTGTGGGAGATGCCGGCTGTCGCGGAGATGCCTGCCTCTGCCTCGTTTTGGCTCGGCATCTTTACAATTTGGACAAGGTCTCTGCCTTCGCTGCGGATGCTGTAGGTAGGATTCTTTTTGAGCCACTTCAATATCTGGCCGGCATATACGTCGATAAAGACGGTGGTCTGGGTCGTTCCGGGATAAACTACCGCAAATTCATCAAGAGAGATGTCGATAAGCTCGCGGCCCTCTATCGGCAGACCTTCCTCATCTACTATTCGGCCGACAACCTCATATTCAATGTCCTCGGTCCTTTCAGGCGGTATTGCCTCCCAAACGGCTTTCAGGTTGATAACGTAACGCTTGGTACCGTCCTCGTCAAAGTATCTTATCTCTCCGTACCAGTACTTTGCAATATCGGCAAGCGAAATGCCCTCTCCGGAATTTATGTACTGTTTACTGTTGGCGTATTCATAATTTCCGTCTCGTTTATCGTCGCTGTCTTTCTCTATTTCCCAGCCGACAAACTTCATCTTGCCGTTAAGGTCAACAGGAGTATTATACAGAATGGTGACCATGTTGTGTTCGGTCATATCGTAGAATTTCACATTGCCGTTGACGTCGTTAGAGTCGTAGTATTTACCCGGCTCTTCAGGATACTCCCATATACTGGGCATTACGCTCTTATCCCAGTTGATGTTTTGTCCGATGAGCAGTTCGTCCTCCTCGGTAAGCGTAACGATGTCATCGCTGTACTCACCGTCGGGGTTGTATCTGATGATGTATTTTACAGGCGTTGCGTAGATGTAGAGCAAAGAGATTTTCTGCTCGTCGGCAGGTCTGTTAAGGGTGATATAATACCATTCGCCCGCCGCCTTGTTATCCAGCTGTCCTTTTATCTTATTTCCTTCTTTATCTACCAATACGTTGCCGTCTGTACCCTTCAGTTCGTAAGATACATCCTCGTACGACTCCAGCAGCTTAAAGCGGAGGTTGCCGCTGCCGTCGCTGCCGCTGTAGATATTTTCGTACGGGAAGTCTACCATAACGGAACCCTGCTTCCATTCATTCGACCAACCGCTTGCACTGTATTGTTGAACGGCAGTCACATTTTTATCCGAGCAGTATGTGCCTGTAAGCGAGTAAACGGATATTTCGTTAGAACCGGCTCCGATCATAAGGTTGGCGTTGGTTACGGTGACGCCGGTGTGCGCACCGGTGATGGTCAGCTTATACACGCGCTGAGGGACATAGTTGTTCGGACGGCCTGCGAATAAGCGCAGATAATCCAGACGTGCCACTGCGCCGTCAGGCAGAGTTGTCAGCGTATAGTTTAGTCCCAGCTCCGGTTCTTTGACCGTCTTCGGCATATGGTTAGTGTTCCAGACCTCTACCTCTCCGTAATCCTCCTGAGGCGAGAACGGGATAGCAATGCTGACGCCGTTTAACTCCATCGTATCCAGAGTATAACCGCCTTCATTGGCATTAGTCTGGAAGATCCATGTGTAGGTATATGCGCCTGTAGGTTTCTTGGTTATCTCATCTTTTTCTTCAGCCATTTCAACAGCTTGGTCTTTTAATACACTTTCGTCATTTTGCCAACCCCATTTATCGCCGCTGTTAATGTTGGGGTAGTTCCCGTTCCTATCAAGAGCATCATCGGCGCCTGTAGTTGCACGGTTGCTCGCATTATTTGTTGTCAGCCAATCCTTTACGCTGAATTGCGGCACGGTATCGCGCTTGGTCAGGATGACCTCGATATGTCGGTCCTCAATAACGTCAGAGGTGGGGAAGGTCCTGCTCAGAGAGAGGGCAGCGGGTAAAGGATCATCGTTAGCGTCTTTCTCCAACGCAATGATCTTGCCGTCTACCATCTTGTATATCGGCTCGGTACCGATAGGATAATCGTCGGTACGTTTAACCTGCGCCGCATCGGGAAATTCAGAGTCGGGGCTTTCATATCTGCTGTATCTGTATACCTCTGCGGTATATTCTACAGGTACGTCAACGCTGAAAGCATAATAGCTGTCATGCGGGAGATTTTGCACGCGGTTTTCGCCGAAAACAGCGTCCAGCGTCAGTTCGGACGCACTGACGTCGTCCTCGGTGACATCTCTTATTACGCCGTTTTCCTCTATCTTGACGCTGTATGACACTTCATACGGTGCCTGCTCGTAGTTGAGGACAAATTTCTTATCGGTCTCGCCGTCATCCTCTTTCATTACCGTTACGCCGACGGTGGCACTGTTGCCCTGTCCTGCGGTGGAGTAATAATAGTATAACTCGCCGTTGAACTCAATAGCGCCGATGTATGTAACCGCAACGCCGTCAACGGTAATATTTTTATACTGATAACGAATTCTCTTATAGCCGTTGCCGTCAACACCCTTTGACCATACATAGATATACTCGTCAAACGTAGGGAAGAGCGAGGCGTCCGACGCGCTGCAATAAAAATAGCGCGCGGCGTTCTCATCCTGAGGGATGGTAAGCTCCCAGTCCTTAGGCAGCTCAAAGTCTAATTCAAAGCCGGAATAACCGTTGGCCTCGACATAATATTCCTCGGCGGTGACAGTGTTACCGTCTCCGTCTGTTACAGGGGCTAAGAAGTTCAGAGCGAACATGTCGTTTGGTACGGTTCTGGTCTCTGTATCATCAGCCTTGCTATCTGCATCGTCAGAGCCTTCATCGACAGCCGAAATCTCGGTCGTCTCTTCGGCGTCAATGTCATCGCAGCTTCCTTCTATATCTGTTATATCGGCAGCTACAGCGCCGTTAGCCAGCATCATCTGCGATTCATACACGTAATAAAGCTCTCCGACGCTCAAGGTCAGGATAGCCGCAGCCGCAGTGATCGCCAGCAGTTTCCTTAAAATTTTGTTCATATAATATACCTCCTATAAAAGCAGTAAATAGGGTTGAAGACATAATTATCTGAGTATATTCTATTATACTTTTATTCTTTGATAAAGTCAAGTATTTGGTATAATTTACAGCTTTTTGGGTGAATTTTGTAATATATAACAAACGGACGGTTGTATCTAACAGCCGCTTTTGTGCTTTGTTATAATAAAATAGCGGATTTCAGCAGTATTTGAAAAGGAAATTTTATACGATTAAGCTATGCATAGCCATACATCGGAAATACCAATAAGCTAAACTGTTTGACATATAAGCGTCAAAGCAAAGAAATTTTGACAAAAAATATAAAATACTATATAATTAAATAAAACAGGAAAATACGCAGTTTTTGCTGATCTATTCTTTCTGTTGTACATACAATTTGATATAACAGTATTATCTGATACAAACGGGCGGCAAACCTGCGTTGATAAAAACAAGGAGCGTCAAAATGAAATTTGTCCATTCAAGGTAAATGTAAGCAGAACAAATAAAAAGAGAGGACATGTCCTCTCTTTTTTGTATATAGAATTCCTCTATGTTATCTTCATACTCGCTTCTTTTTCGTGATCAAAATAATTATCCCGTACATTGCCGCGGCTGTTGCCGCAGCAGTCGGTATGCTGAGCGGAACAGACGACTCTAACACGGAAAAGCCGGTCAGCTGTGAGCCTGCCAGCGCTGTGCGCAGCCACTGCGGCAGCACCTCTCCCGTCGCAAGCGGGATAAATATCACGCCTGCCGATACCGCTATGCAGGCATACATGTTGCCGATGAGCTTGTAGACCGCCGCTATTATAAATGACAGGGCGACGCTCCATATCAGCCTTATCAGCAGCACCAGCAGCATATAGTCCAGTATGCTGACATTATATTGACAGCCGCCGAATTCCTGCATACTGTACAGCGGCATAGAAAGCTGCTCGCTGCCGCATCTCGCGCAGAAAATTATTATATCCAGCGAAAAAGAGATGACGCTGCCCACCACAGCCACGGAGGAAAGTGCGGCGAGCTGCATATTCTCTTTTCGAAGTCTGCCGAATTTCGTCGCTGATACGGAAAGCAGCATACCGTGCTGCCTGTCAAGGTTCCATGCGCGCAGCCCGAAAACTATGATAAATATCAAAAACAGGGCATCTGCGCCGAATTCTTTAAGATATTCGATGGCATCAAGATCGTAGAAATACACAGGCGTTCTTTCCGTGCCCTTCATCGTCTCAAAGTACTGGTATTTTTCATAGAGATGCATCATCGCGCCAAAGTGGCTCAAGGCATAGTTGTATTCCTTGTAGTATTCGTTAAATTCATCCAGCGTTATCTTGCCGGAGGAAAAGGCCTGCTCCATTTCGTCCTTGCGTGATATGGTATCCTCTATGTATTGACGCTCGTTTTCTATATATTCGCCCTTTTCGTCGTTCGCCTCGCCGTAGACTATATCAATGTACTCGCGGTAATACTCGACGGAAAAATCGTACTCCGGGGTATAATGTATTATGTCCAACAGCTTTACCCCCATCAGGGCGATAAAGGTAAGTATAGCAATGACATCGCACAGCTTTTTCAGCTCGTATAAATACAGTTTTTTCATATAGTTATTCTTCCGATTTGTGACCGAAGTTTGCCATATACAGCTGCTCCAGCTCGCCGCTCTCGCTGTGGGCGGCTTTATCGTTTTTGACGGTGTTTATTATAACTCCGTTTTTTATCATCAGCGTCATATCCGCCACCGCCTCGATATCTGAGATTATATGTGTGGCAAGTATGACGATCTTACTTTCTCCCATTTCACGTATAAGATTTTTGAATCGCAGACGTTCTTCCGGGTCAAGTCCGGCGGTGGGCTCGTCAAATATCACCACCTCCGGGTTGCCGATAAGCGTCACCGCTATGCCAAGGCGGCGCTTCATTCCGCCGGAATATCCGCCCACCCGCTTGTTTATGGCTTGTGAGAGATTGACGTCATTCAGCGCCTTTTCTACTGATGCTTTATCGTATTCCGCGTCCTTGAGCAGTGAATAATATTTTATGATATCCGCGCCTGTAAAGGAAGGGTAGAAGTCTATATCCTGCGGCATAAAGCCCAGCACCTTTCTGAAATCCGCACCGAGGCTGTAGATGCTTTCGCCGCCGTATGTTATACTGCCGCTTGTGGGGCGGATAATATCCGCTATACACTTCATCAGCGTAGACTTGCCGCTGCCGTTAGGTCCGAGCAGACCGTATATACCGTGGGTCAGCTCGGCAGAAAGCCCGTCCAGCGCGTTCAGGCTGCCGTATGTTTTTGTGACTTTGTCAAAGACGAGAGCTTTGCTTTCCATGAAAAATCTATCCCCTTTCCGTAAAGCTTTGCGCATATAAATGTGGATATTATACCGAATATCACCGTTATCACCGCAACGACCGCCAACCGCGATACAGGGAAATCAAACAGCGCCCCGTAATCGAAATCGGTGAAATAAAACTCCGGATATATCATATACAGCGGCACATACATCCGCACAGTGCCGAACATATCGGCTATCTCCTTCGGTACGCCGTTGCCGATAAAAAGCAAGAATATTCTGTACACCGCGAACATCACCACAAAGCTTAGCAATATTCCGCGCACGGGATATGCCGCGCGTATCGAGAAAAGCGCGGCAACAAACACCCCTGTCATTGCCGCCCCAAACAGCATAAGCTGCATGACCGTGTAGGTGCCGATAATATTAAAAAGATACGGGCAATACTCAAATCTGCTCATCGACTGTATGGACGCATACATATCCAGCCTATAGACGGCATAGGCGATTATCATCTGTACGATATACATCAGCAATGTCGCGGTAAATACCGTTACGGTCACCGCGCCCAGCTTGTGCAGGAACATCGCGCTCCTGCCGCCCTTTGACGCTGCGGTCACCATGTCAGATCTGCTCGCGCGCTCGCAGCACAGAAGATATGCCGTTTGCAGCATCGCCCATAATACGAATATTATGGGGAAGAGCTTTCTCTGCACCCACAGGCTGCCGTAAAATCTTTCAAAATAATCATTGTTTGCATACCTGCCGATAAGGGTTATGTCTATCACTTGATTGTAGGAGTTGATTATTTGTTCGTTGTAACGCTGTTTGTAAATATCTCCGCCGGCCTCTGTGTCGGTCTTTGATTTTATCGCTAGCGTGAGCGCCTCCAGCCTGTGCCTATGGAAAACAGAAGCATATTCAAGCTGAGCTTGGATATCTACCTCTTCATAATAAAACTCGCCGAGATCTAACGTCTGACCGTCAGCCGCATTTTCGCCAAGAGCACCCAAGGCGTCAGCCAAAGCTTTTTCATTTTTGGCAATCAATTCATTTGTATATTCCTGCGTGATCACGTCAGGAACGCGCGTGTTTATATAGTCCGCTGTTTGTTTAGCGTGCTTTGCGTCGCTGTCGATGTTCGGTATAATCGTAACAAGATATGCGAGCAAAAGAAGGGCAGTGCTTGCGATAAAGAGCTTGCTGGTAACCAGCTTTTTAAGCTCGAATAAAGTGATTTTCATATTGATTCCTTTCGCCGCTGTTTTATTCCAATGTCAGGCGGTATCTGGGCGTGATAAGCGCGCTTGCGAATACATCCGCGGCAGGTTGTTCGTAAGGGATAGCCTGCGTGGACGGGAGGATCACCAGCTCCATGCTGTGCTCTCCCGCCTTTGGTAACACAGAGCGTGGTATGCCGCAGCAGAGCATTTTGTTGTCTTCACTGTCAAAACGCATAAACTGCCTGCCGTCAAACGCGTTTACTAATTCATTATCAATAAATACGCATGCATAGCAATCATAAGTCTCGCTTAATTGCGCTGTGACTGTAAGCCTGTCTGTATCTCCGCCTATTTTCACGGGTGTATAATAATGATTTCCGTCTTTGCCGAGTTCTTCCGCTCGTTCGATCGAATAGCCGATGTCTGTTATATATGAATACTGTTCATATCCCTCTTTATCCAGCAGACCGTCAATGTAATCATCAGCCGCAGCAACATAAGAATTATCGGCTTTGCCGTCCTTAACTGTCATTGCTCTGAAAGAAGAGGCTACCGTCATCTGCAATTCCTGACGTCCTTCCTGCGGCATAAAATCAGGCATACCTCTGCATATTACGGAAACCTTTTTCATTCCGCCGCTTTCGGTTTTTATCTCAGGTATTGAAATGGATAAGATAGAAGAATTGTAATTATTAACGGTAACACGGCTTTTTTCGGAAAGCTCACCGCCGTCTATGCTGTGTGGGATAAGCACACCGTCGCAAAACACATAAATATCCAAGTCGCTTTGCTCCAGCCTTAGCGAGATGTCAGGTGATGCGGTTATTCGGGCGGAAAGATTTATTTCTCCCTCGACAGGGGCGAGAAGATTGACCGGAGTATCATATCCGTCCTCGGATTTTCCAAGCAAAAGCAAAGATAATCCATAGCTGAAGTATGCGTTGCTTGACGCAGGCTTAGAGGTGTCTGTGTTTTCTGATGTGCTGTGCATATCGCTGTATGTGCTTTCATCATACGGGTATATCACCGGACCGTTGGTCCCTCTGCACCCTGTCAGCAAAAGCATAGCAGCAAATATTATAAAAAATAATTTTCTCATACCGTTTTCTTCCTGTTCTATACTACACTACTGTGATTTTTCCTTTATCAGGTTTTGATATTTGTACAAATTCCTCTCCGCTTTTATCTGAGATAAAGAAATTTATCCGCTGATCTGCGTTATATGTTCCTATCAATATTTTTTCGATATTGGGAAAATATGTTATATTGCTGACAGTGCTGCCGAACAGATCAGTTATAGTATCTATCGGCTGACCGCTGTTCTGCTGTTCTCTCGCCAGCTCCGGCAGGTTTAATACCTCTGCGGTCTCGCCGGTTTCCGTATCATATTTATATATTACGCTTCTGTCGGATGCGGTGCAAAAATAAATCGTTTTTTCTATCATAGTGCGGAGGCTTACACCGCTCAAAATCATTTTTTCATTCTCTCCGTCCATATCGCAGGTGAATATATCCGACGACAAAAAGTTGCCGGTCGTGTAATATATTTTATTGTCAGCATACCAATTCGGATCGGCACCGTCTTTTATTTTTGTTACGGTTCCGTCATTAAGATCGGCAACAAACATGTAATCAACATGATCAAAGGTATACGCGTCTCCTAATAATGTATCTTTATCTATCGCGAAAAACGAACAGCGTTCATCCTCCGCCGCCACAACAGGGTCGCGCAACAGCTCTCCGTCATAACTGATTTTAAAAAAATAGTTTAAACCGACGCAGATGATCCCGTCGTCGGTCGGTATAGCTCCAAAATGTCCGAGTGTGTCTGTCCATTCATAATCTTTTTCAAAATCGGAGACAAAGTTGTTTTCGTATATCTTTTCAATATCGTCTCCTTTTTTGTAATACAAAATATTGCCGTCTGTATAATAAAATCCGCCTTCATAGGCTCGAACAATAACATGTTCCTGGAAAAATTCGCCGTCACATTCAGTAGTATCATGATTGCAGAGCGGCTTGTCGCAGTTGACTGATATTCTATTTTCAAGAATGTCAATTCTGTAATATTCATTATAAATATATCTGCCGTCTGCGGTGTATGAGTAAATGCCGGGTCTCATATCGTTGGCAGAGCCTGATAACATATTATCGTTACTGCTGATACCGTTAATGTCGGATATATAAAGTCTGCCGGTAGAACAGGATGACAGTAATATTACCGCGGCTAAAGCAAAACATATAATGAGATATTTTTTCATAATATAGTCCTTTCAAATCACCGTCGGTGCAGTAAAAATGCCGCATTATAGTTTGGTGTTATTGGTGTAATGACAATGAAATATGCATCGCTGTGTAAGTGTTAGATATAAAAAATATATCTTTGTTTGTATACTACGTTTTTTTACGAAAATATTACAAAAAATTCAGAAAAATTTTCATACGTTTTTTGGTTGCGGTTTATATTTAATTTTGTGCGCTTTTTGTTTTAGGGCGGACGGCATAAGCGCGCTCAAAAACTGCGCCGCGATAAAAAAGAAAAACCGCTTAAACAGAGTTTAAGCGGTTTTATGTTCATACCTCAATGGGTATTTTTATTCGTTATAATTTACTGTGATACCGAGTGAGTCCTCAAGCTCTGCCAAAACAGACTTTACGCTGTCATAGACGGACTTTATCGCGCGGGGATGTTCAAGCTCATAGCTCTTTTCCGTGCCGAGCGCGATTATTTTCTCCTTGAGCTCGGCCTCTGTGCAAAGCTCACCGTCAAAATAAATATCCTCGTCTTCGATCTTGATTATCACTTTGTCGGTCTCGGGCTCGCTGCTGTCGGCGGCCGCCGAGCTGTCGCTTGACGAGCTGCTGTCATTCTGACTGCCCAGTCCGAATGCTCCGCCGCCTCCCCAGCCAAACGGGTTGAAGAACATAAACACAAGCGCCGCGATAATCAGCAGCAAAAGAAAAATAAATATCCCTTTGCCGCGTTTTTTACGCTTTTTCTTTTCCTTGCGCTTAGGCTCGTTAAAATCGGGCTGTTCGTGATTCGGGTGTTTTTCGTGTTTCATAGCTTATCCTTTCAAATTTCATATTCACTAAAGCGGATTACAGTGGTATCTGAAATTTCCGCTGTTTGCTCTTATTTCGGCGCTTTTAAGCACCTCGTCTATCGCCGCGTAATCGTCTTGATATACGTTGTGTGTATCGTAGGAGAACACGACGTACACTATCGTCGAGTTTGATTCGTCGGTCGTAATTTTCGTTATGTACTCATTTATGAATATTTTCAGTCGGTTTATCGCGGTGTTGAGGTCAGCGTCGTCTCGTATCTCATACATACCCTCGCCGAAATCGCTGTTACTGCCGAAGGACAGATAACGCACGGCGTTGTCGTATTTGTTCTCAAGCCCGACGTTTATCACAAAAACGACGTCGTCCATATATTCATAGCTTTCGAGCCGTTTTTCCGCCTCGTCCAGCCGCTCGATAAGCTCTTCAAGACTTCCCTCGCTGAGCTTTGCCAGCGCCTCGTTAAGCTGCTCGGTCAGATCGTCTATCTCGTTTTCTTTTTCGAGATTTTCGGTCTGCGCCGCTTCCAGCGCCGTCTGCTTTTCGGTGATAAGCTTGCTGTTTTCCGCCATCACCATGAAAATGATTATCATAATTACGTCAAGCAGTGAGGTGAGCTCGATAATGATATCGCGTCTTCGTCTGCGCCGCATTATTGCTCCCTCTTTTCTTCGTCGTACTCATGTATGAGGTAGTCAGCCTCGTCAAGAGCCGAGTCAAGGCGCGCGGTGATAAATGAGTCCATGATTTTGAAGATTATCGCCGCGACAAGTCCCGCAAAGGTGGTTATCAAGGCCGATGAAAAATTCGCGGACAAATCATCCGTCCCCGAAAGCCGCATAAGCGACGCCACCGTGCCCAGTATTCCGAGCAACGGGAACACCGCCGTGATGTTCGTAAAAAGCGCGTAAACCCCGGAGGCTTTGCCGGCACAATCCAACAGCTCGCGGCTTTCCTCATCGGAAAGCTTCAGCTTTGCCTCGATACCTATTCTTCGGTCGGTTTTCGGACGTACGATGCCTTCAAGCTTTTTTATCATTTTCAGATTGAAATAGAAAACCGCAATATTAAACGCGAACAGCAAAATGATCATGACTGTTATAATTTCGGGCATAGACATTCTCCGTTCGTAAAAAATATTATACTTTATCTACATTATACATTAAATTTCGACCTTTGTCAACACGGTTTTCCTTGCGTTTTTTTCTTGAAAAAGGTACAATACGTGTAGGCATATTGGAATCGAACCCAAGCCGCCTCACAGCGACCCTTTTGGGCGCTTTTTGCCCTTTCTTCTTAGGAGGGCGCCAGCCCGCCGTCATCAGAAATGACAAAAATCACCTCAAAATGATTCGCTGTGAGGTGCCTTGCAGTTTTTACGGAGCAGATTTTTACCGAGACTAGAAAAATACCGCAGGCAATACTTGCGTATTGGCAAGGGATTTGACGACGTATCGGTGAAAATATGCCCGTAAAAACCGACTTGGGTTCGACTCCCGTATGCCTGATTGGAGGTATAAAATGAACAGACTGAATAATATGGAATTTGACGCAAGCTGTAAGAAAACAACGGCGGTTATCGCGGGATTGTTATTTTTGCTTGCCGCGCTGTGGTTCGCGGACAGGGCAGGGCTTTCGCCATGGTTAAGGTTTGTAGTGGTATTCACGGGTGATCTGTGTGCCTGCGCAATAATAACGCTGTATTGCAGGATGGTGACTTATGCGTTATTTCCCGAGCGGGGGAAAGCGCGGCTTATCGCTTTTCATATCGCCGATACAGTCGGCGAGGTGCTGAAGTTGGTTTTTCTGCTGCTGCCGATAGTGATCTACGGAGCAACAAACCCTCTGCCGCAGCTGCTCGCACTGATAACGGATATTGCTTTGTCAAGATATTTTTATGTCGGTTTGCTGAAATCAGATACAGGTGTTGAATAATAAAAAGGCTGACTGCGATATACAGTCAGCCTTGTTGCTTTTTGCGTCATATCATACCGGAAAACATCAATCACGGTTTAACTCGAAAATATTCATATCACCGCTTTTCACACGGCGGACAAAATCCTGCTCGTCTATGATCGGCTCGGCGGAACACATTCCCGCCAGTTTGGTCTGTTTAGAGGCTGAGTGGTTATCGCTGCCGGCAAATTCCAACAGCCCGTAGCTTTCGGCGTATATTTTTGCCATTTTATTTTCAAACTCGGTTCTTTGCGCGTTAATTATCTCTACGCCGTGAATATTTCTCGGAAACAAACGGATATGATCTATGTAAGAGGCTTCGCGAAAAGGGTGGGCTTGTATTACCAGCGCGCCGCATTCCATATAAAAGGAAAGCTCTTCGCTTTTGCGCATATGCTCTATCTGCGGGTTTTCCAAAAACCGCTTTTTGTCAAGACCGTATATCAAAAAATCCGTCCCGCCGTATGACTGCTCTACTCCGCAAAACACCTTTATCCCTATTTCTTTTCCTATTTTTACGCCCTCTTCATAATCGGAAAAATAGTATTCTATTTTTTCTTCATACGGCTTTGATCTGTCGACGTTTATATTTCCGTCTATAAAGTGATTGGTTATAAAAACACCGTCATATCCCATGTCCTTGTAAAATTGCAGAGACTCTCTGACCGTTGCGCTGGCGCAGCTGCTGACAGGGCTTGTGTGTAAATGTGTCTCGTATTTATACATACGTTCACCTCTTGATATGCTGTGGCTTATGGATTTAAGCCAATGTAATTCGTTTTGTAAGCTGCATTGTAACATATAATTTGCTTTTTGTCAACGCTCTAAAAAAATATGTTAAGAAGCGGTCTTTGTAATGAGCTTTGTTTTACGGTATTTTTTTGTGTTCCGGCACAGTAATCAGCTATTGTCAAAATGCACAAATATTATTCAAATGTAACAGTCATCCTTGACAGAAACAAAAAAATACAGTACAATATATAATATATTTTGATTTTATATAATCAAAAACTAAATGAAAGGGTGACGTTAATGACACAAAGAAAACCATCAGTACGAATTATCTCATTTCTTTTGGCGATCGCAATGTTGTTCACGCTGCTTCCGAATGGGCTGAAAGCCTATGCGGCGGACATTCATGACTTTATAAGCTATGAGATAACTTACTTCGGACTTACCCCTGATGATGACGGTGTAGTAAAGAACGGTACATCGTTTGAGGTCAGGCTGGAGGGCTCCATAAGCGCGGATTATACAGATACCGTTTTGCCTTTGGAATTTACTATCGACCTTGAAACAAGCGAAGTAAAGCTTTCCGGATCGGGTACGATCAACTATAACGGCACGCGTGCCGGATCATTTACGGTCGATGCCGACGGAACGGTTCATATAACCATAGATGACAATGCCGGAGGCAACAGCTTTATCAACCAGGGCAACAGAAATTTCAGCCTTGAGTTCAGCGCGGCTGTTGACGCCGAGGAAACAGAGGACGGCTCTGAGAAAGATACGACTGTAAAGGTCGGCGAGCAGGAGATAGATGTTACGGTCCAATTCCCCGACAGTTATCTTAACGGCGAAAAGACGGCAGTGGGCGAGGCTTGGTATGACCCTGATACCGATATGGTGTATCAGACATACATTATCAGGCAGACCGCTGTCAACGGAAATGTGTCCGAGGCATATATCTATGACTATATGGGCGAGTGGCTCAGCGGTCCTGTTGACGATGTAAAGATCACCTACGATATATACGGAAAGTACGACGGTCCGAAAGAATCCTATGAATATGCGGAGCAGGAAAGCGATTCCGAATTTTACGTATATATACCGGAAATACGCAAGGGCGAAACGATAGAGATAGAATATACCCTTGCTATTGATAAGAAATATTTCTCGTTTGAGGATTATGATAACAGAAGCCTTAATCAGTTTGGCAGCGATTATGTGGACCAGAACGGAAATGACCATGACCCGACGCCCGACGGTTGGGTATATCCTAACGTCGAGAGACCCGGCGTAACCAAGGGCGGAGAGTACACCGTCAACGGCGACGAGGTCGTATGGACTATCATAGTCGACGCGGGTATTTTTGAGACTTGCGATGATTTCATTGCTGATTTCGGCATCACAGTGACAGATATCCCCGGTGACGGTCTTGCCGATGAGGGCGAAAAGATAATTTTGCCGTCATATACAAATAACGGCGACGGTACATATACCTTTACCTATACTACAGAGCTGACCGACGAAGTCATCTCGCAGCTGAAGGACCTGTCGAAAACCGTAACGGTGCATAACGATGTACTGGCAGGAAACGACGACTTTACCTTCAGCGGCGAGGCTGACGTCACCAGAGACGGCATAGGCATTCTTGACAAAGAAGCGACTGCGACAGGGCCTGACGCGGACGGCAGATTTGCATGGAAGAGTACGCTGACCATCCCCGTTGAGGGTATTGAGGGTCTGGTATTTACCGATTCTACCGCGGGCAGCAAAAACGGCCACAAGATAATAAAAGATACGATGGTGATAGACGGCACGCCCATCGCCGAGCTTGAAAAGGCAGGCAAGGTGACTGTCACAGTCAGCGGCAGACAGCTTGTTGTCGCCTTCTCAGATGATTATCTTGCTGAATTACAGGCTAACAACAGGCGCGCGCACACCATCGACGGCTATCAGGGTAATGTTTATCTTGCCGATATAGTTATCACCTATATGACAGAGCCTGATAATGATGCGGACCTTGACGGCTCTTACACCTTCACAAATACCTCCGATCTCGAATATACGATAACCGACAGCGGCGATAAGGTAACCGCCACTGACAGTGACGAATATATTCAGATAATAGAGGCGAAAAAGTATTTCAGCAAGCAGGGCTTAGAGTGGTCGTCGCTTAACAGCGACTGGCTGATAGACCTTGAGGTCAGGCTCGACGAGCTTGAGGTCGGCGATGTGTTTAAGATAATAGACACACCCGAAAATATGGAAATTATCGAGGATACGATAATTCCGTACGTGCATCTCAACGGCTGGACTACTACCGAAATATCGGAAATATACGATGACATTGACAGCTTTTTGACCTTTAGGGATAACAAAAACGGCACCTACACCTTCACATTTACGATCACACAGGGGCTGTATGATGCGGTATACGGCGCGTTAGAAAGCTGGGTGCCTGCGTCAGACGTATATTTCTCGATAGGCTATTGCACGAGAATAACCAACCCCGACGAGTGGGATTGGGACACAGAGTACACCAACACCGCGGACGGAACCTTTAACGGCAACCCCGGAGAGCAGACAATAGCAACAAGACACTTCAGCAAAAACGACAACGTTTCTAAGCGGTTTATTTATTCCATTGATAACGATAAATTCGATTTCGGCGTAAGCAACGGAAAGCTGAATGCCAGATTTGAAGTAAAGATAAACCCGAACTCTCTCATGCTCGGCAACGAAGATGTTATTTATCTGACCGACAAGATGAGCGAAGGGCTGGTAATGATACCCGCCAGCACCGTAATCACAGACGCCGTGACAGGAAAGGTGCTTAAAAACGGCGATGATTACTTCATTGATTTTGATGAAGATAAGAACGAGATATATTTTACCGTTCCTAACGGCAGAAGCCTGCTGCTTACATATATGGCTGAGATAGCGGGTGACGCTCCTGTCATCGGCGAGCCTGACGTAGGATTTGCGGCAGGCAATACGATAGAGCTGTATGTCAAGGACGGTGCATCTTTCGCATCCAATACAGATGCGAGCGGCAACATATTCAAGTCGTCCGGTACTCTCATATCGGAAGGATATTCTATCACAGTATCCAAGGTAAGCGAAATAAACGGCACCAAGCTCTTCCCCGAGGGCGCAAATTTTGAGGTAGTAAGAGTATACTACAACGAACTGACCGAAGAGTTTGAGCTGGCTACCGACAATATGCAGGGCGAAAATATTGTGGTCACCCCTATTGAGGGAACAAACCTGACCACCATAACAGGTCTGGTGCCCGACGCTGTTTACAGACTTAAAGAGACAGAGGTTCCCGACGGATTTAAACTTTCGGATCAAGTGATTTATTTCATGTTCCCGGTAGACCCCGGCACAGTCGTTCCTCCGGGAGTAGTGGTATTTGACAATTTGGAAGTACTCTACTTCAACAACGATCCTGACTTTGGCGGTCTGAAGATATTCAAGACGGTAGATAACGAGAACATAACCGACGCAGAGCTGAGAAATGCGCTGACATTCACTGTGCAGAAAGAGGACGGCAAGTACGTTGACGAAGAAGGCAAGCTGCACGACGAACCGGTCGAAATTCCTTTCAGAAGCTTTAAGAAGCAGAGCGACGGCTCGTTTGTACTGACGTTCACACAGCTGCCCGCGGGCACATATACCGTCACCGAGACCAACACCGAGATAGACGGCTATAAGCTGATAACCGACGCCAGCGTCACTGAAGGCACAGTCGAGGTAGTAACCGGAGATATATCAGAAATCTCTCTGAGAGACAGCTATGAAGAAGTAGGCAATCTGACGATAACCAAGTCTATTGACGGTCTTAACGTCACCGATGAGGAAAAAGCAGGCGGACTTAAATTCACGGTACGGAACAAGGACGGCAAGTACCTTGACATAGACGGCACTCTGCATGATGAAATTGTCGAGATAACGCTGGATAAGTTTACGCAGCGTGACGGCATCTATGTGCTGGAATTTACGGATATCCCTGTCGGTGAATATACAGTTACCGAGACCAACACCGAGATAGAAGGCTACAAGTTCATCAGCGAGGAAAGCGCCACCTCAGACAGTGCGGAAGTAAAGCATAAACAAACCGCTGAGATCGGGCTGAGCGACAGCTATGAAGAAGTAGGTAACCTGAAGATAACCAAGTCTATTGACGGACTGAATGTCACCGATGAGGAAAAGGCAGGCGGGCTGAAATTTACCGTACGGAACAAGGACGGCAAGTATCTTGACGTAGACGGCAGTCTGCATGATGAAATCGTTGAGATAACACTGGATAAGTTCACTCAGAAAGCTGACGGCACCTATGAGCTGATATTTACGGATATTGCTGTCGGCGAATACACCGTCACCGAGACCAACACAGAGATAGACGGCTACAGGTTCCTCAGAGAGGAAAGCGTCACCTCCGACAGTGCGGAGGTAAAGCAGAAAGAAACTGCCGAGATAGCACTGAGCGACAGCTACGAGGCTATAGGTAACCTGAAGATAACCAAGTCGATAGACGGTCTTAACGTCACCGATGAGGAAAAGGCAGGCGGACTTAAATTTACCGTAAAGAACAAGGACGGCAAGTACCTTGACATAGACGGCACTCTGCATGATGAAATTGTTGAGATAACACTTGATAAGTTTACTCAGAAGGACGACGGCACTTATGAGCTGATATTCACGGATATTGCCGCCGGTGAATACACTGTCACCGAAACCAATACCGAGATAGACGGCTACAGACTGGTTACCGACGCCAGCGTTACCGGCGACA
>JAFLRX010000013.1:35581-66925 GCA_022511265.1 Eubacterium sp.
ACGGTACTCTGCATGATGAAATTATCGAGATAACACTGGATAAGTTCACTCAGAAGCCTGACGGCACTTATGAGCTGGTGTTCACGGATATTGCTGCCGGTGAGTACATCGTTACCGAGACAAATACCGAGATAGACGGCTACAGACTGGTTACCGACGCCAGCGTTACCGGCGACACAGCCGAGGTAACAAAGGGCGAGACAACAGTCATCAATCTGAAGGACAGCTACGAGGCTATCGGAAACCTGAAGATAACCAAGTCTATTGACGGTCTTAACGTCACCGATGAGGAAAAGGCAGGCGGACTTAAATTCACCGTACGGAACAAGGACGGCAAGTATCTTGACATAGACGGTACTCTGCATGATGAAATTGTTGAGATAACACTGGATAAGTTCACTCAGAAGGACGACGGCACCTATGAGCTGGTGTTTACTGATATTGTTGTCGGCGAATATACCGTCACCGAGACCAATACAGAGATAGACGGCTATAAATTCGTAAGCGAGGAAAGCACGACAAACGGCAGTGCGGAAGTGAAATCTAACGAGACTGTCGAGATCGCGCTGAAGGACAGCTACGAAAAGATTGTGTCAGTAACCATCAACAAGAAAGATATCGCCAACGACGAAGAAATCGAAGGCGCAAAACTGGAGATGTTCGACAAGGACAACAACAAGATCGACGAGTGGATATCCGAAAAGGGCAAAACCCATACTATCGAAGGTCTGAAACCCGGCGAAGAGTATATCTTGAGGGAAACAGTAACTCCTGACGGCTATGAGACCGCGACCGAAATCACATTCACAGTTGATGAAAACGGAGAGGTAACAGTTGTAAGCGGTAAGGACGGAAGCGTTGAGGACGGTGTTCTTATAGTAAACGACACCAAGATATCCGAAAGCGAGCCCGAGACGCCCGATAACAACACCAACGTCAACGACAGCGATAAAGACAACGGTGAGGATGAGCCTAACAACGATAACACAGACAGCAGTGACAACGTAGACAACAATCCCGAGACAGGTTATAAAACTGACGCGATGTCCGTGTTCCTGCTGACCGCTTCGGCATTGGTTGTTGTATCTGCCAAAAAGCGCAAAAAGGCGAACAACAAATAATATGTCGCAGGATGCTTATAAGATTTAAGTTAAGCACCGTACATTGTAGCAAAAATTAATATTTAAAGTAAAGGCTGCGTAGCATAACGTTACGCAGCTTTTTTCTTTTTGGCGTTGTAGGCAGAGCAGTGAGGAGGAATAAGGTGTTCAGATTAATAGTGAAAAATACGATAAGTTATAAAGGTTTTTGAGTAATAAAATAAAAACCCTAATCTTGATACGCATTGTATCAAAATCAGGTTTTTTGTGCGAGAAGGAAAGAAAAGATACACCAGCGATTTGTGCCGAATGGATATGAACCCATGCGATATGATTGTAAGGTTTATCAACCTACGATATTATCGGCAAGAACCGCCTTTGTCAGTTCCTTAATGAAAGATGCGGGATTGTTTTATCAGCTCTTCTTTGAGCTCTTCTTTTTTCAGCATCATAATATTTTTCATATCTTTTCTCCGCTTAATATGCTATGGTGTACAATTCGTAATCTTTTGCGCGGATATCTCCTGACAGTCCGTAAACGACATTTGTCAAAACATATTCGCCGTTATTTATATACACCTCGATAAGATTTTTATCCACATAAATGTCAAGCCGTTCTCCGTCGCATATTTCGGGGGTCTTAAAACGGCATTTTATCTCATCGTGTCCGGCAAATACCGCCGATCGGTCAGCGTATATTTTGTTATCGCGTCTTTCTAAAACATAGCCGCCGATGTCTATGCTGTCGCCGTTTTTCAGTTCCAGAACGATCTTATATCCGTTTTCGTCAGCCTCGGACGTGTCGGATATTTTCTTTGTAAACCGTCCTTCCACATTCGGGTGAGGTCGGAAATAAATATGCTTGTTTTTGACCTCGACTATTCTCGGCATACAAAACATCCCGATACGAAATCCGTCCATCGGCTCGGGCATTCTCGCCCAGGCGACCAGTATTCGTCTGCCGTCCTCATCAGTAGTGGACTGCGGTGCGTATAGGTCCTGCCCGCAGTCCAGCAGCTGATAATTATCCGATAACCGCATAGTGCAGTCTTTTTCCGAAAAATCCGCGAGTACGCAAACCGTTATCTCGTTATACTTTTTCCCGCCATTGATAAACCCCATGGGTGAGATGATAAGCACGCCGCTTTCGTCGACCTTGAAATAGTCGGGACATTCCCAACCCCAGCCGAAACCGTCTTTTTCGGCAAAGCTCATATATTCCCATCGGGTCAGGTCAGTGCTTTTATACAGCAAAACTCTGCCTTTATTATCTGAGGTACTGCCCAGCACCATATACCACGCGTCATTGCCGCGCCATACCTTAGGGTCGCGGGTGTTGATACCGCAGCCGATGTTTTTATCTGTCAGCGGCGGGATGACCGTGCGCTTGTCGTTGATATTGTCAAAGCGTACGCCGTCATCGGAGGTTATCATAAGCTGTGCCGCGGTAAAATCATTGTTAAGGTATAGATTTATGTTTTCCGGGTCTTCCTCAGTATAATTCACGCCGGTGTAGAAGAGGTAAAGCTTGCCGTCATGCTCTACGGCGCTGCCTGAAAAGCAACCGCTGCGGTCGTCTTTTTTGGAAGGGAACAGCGCAATGCTTTTATGCTCCCAATGCAGCAGGTCGTTGCTTACGGCATGCCCCCAATGCATTCTGCCCCACACGGGCGCATAGGGAAAATGCTGATAAAAAAGATGATATTCGCCTTTGTAGTAAATAAACCCGTTCGGGTCGTTTATCCAGCCTTGCGGCGATTTCAGATGCACGGCATTTTTCATACCAAACATTCCTCCGTATCATTGTCAAAAAGTGTATTTTGGATGGGGTAAAAATAGATGTCTCTCGGGACGATATCGTTTACCTTTACTCCGTCTATGTATAGCTCTCCACCGGATATTTCTTCTTATGCGGCGGTTTGATTATGTTAGTTTACTTTTATCGGGAACATTCGTTCCGACAATGTTATTCACCCATATACCGCTCTTCACCATAAAGAAACCTATAACTGATTTTATAAGTTCAGAAAACGTCACGAGTGCGAAGATCAGACGGACATCCATAGCTGTCAGATATGAAAGTACAAGCGCAAACGGTATCTGCACGATCCATGTGAAGCCAAAATCAAACAGAAAGGTCAGCCCGGTCCTGCCGCCGCTGCGTATTGTGAAATAGCAGGCATTGGTGTATGCCCAGAGCGGCATTGCACAGGCTTGAATGATTATCATGTACGAGGCGAGCGAACGCACCTGCGGAGCGGTGTTGTAAATGTCAGGGAAGATAGCCGCAAACGGTAGAACTGCTATAGCGGTCACCACAGTCACCGCAACGCTGAAAAACCGCAGCTTATCATCAAGAGATATAGCCTCGCGAAGCCGTCCTGCACCGAGCTTATTGCCGACCAGTATTGCAATACAAGCACCGAGCTGAATATATATCGAACTGAACAGATTTGTCATAGTACTTGAGATGTTGCGTGCCGCCACAACATCAAGACCACGTACCGAGTAACACTGTGCGATTATTGACATCCCGGCAGCCCAAAGAAATTCGTTGAACAGCAGCGGCAGCCCCTTTTTCGCCATGTCGGCAGTAAGACCGAGCGGTATCCTAAAGCTGCGGTAAGCACCGACGATATAACGGTTGCGCTTGTGGTGGGTATGTACCCATACGATCACTACAATGGCTTCAATTATCTTTGATATTACCGTGGCGATCGCCGCACCCTCAACACCGAGCCTCGGCATACCGAGTTTGCCGAAGATAAGCGCATAATCGAGCAAGATATTCAGTCCCACTGCCGAGCAGGATGCTATCATCGGTATCTTCGTCTCACCGCATTCACGCACAGCGCTTGAATATGCTTGTCCGATGCCGAACGGTATCAGTCCTATCAGCATGATACGCATATAGCTTTTGCCAAAGCCGAGCGTTGCCGCACGCACCTCGGGTGAGTCGTTCTCGCTAAGGAACAGCGTGATGAGCGTGTCGTCAAGCAGACCGAAAACCAGAATGCCGAGCACTATGATACCTCCGCACACGAGCAGGCGGAAACGGAAAGTGTACTTCTGCCCCTCGCTGTCGCCTTTGCCGAAGAACTGTGCCCCGAAGATGCTGGGCCCCGATACCGAACCGAATATCGTGATGTTGAACACGAAAATAAACTGGTTGACGATTGAAACTCCGCTCATCTGTTCTGTTCCGATCTGTCCGACCATTATATTGTCTATCAGACTGACAAAGTTTGTCACAAGGCTTTGCAGTATCATAGGCACCACCATTAGCAGTACGGTTTTGTAAAAGACACTGTTGCCTATGTATTTCTCTTTGAATTTCCCCATCTGTTTTTTCCCCGTTTATCAGTAAATATCTATGTAACGCTTTCTCGTTTTTTTGTAACGTTAATAAATCAAACAGCGGGCCGCAGGTGACTTTGTCACCGTAACCACCCGCTGATTTAATTTTACTTCATTGTATCACAGCGCATAGAAAAAGTCAAGAAAATACAGCAGTTACGAGCCTAAATTGTACAATTACACATTAGATGTTACAAACGCCTTATCTATCAGCGGAACAAAAGCAAGAGCGGACCGGGCAGCGGTATATACCGGGTACGCACTGTATTCACGGTTTACAGCGGCAGCAAATCGGAGATCATCGAAAAGATAAGCAACGAATGTACTGTTTAAGAGCAAATGCTTTTTTAGCAGAATAGCTGCATTTGCTTTCCGCTTTATTGCAGAAAAAGAGAAAATGCCGCAAGTTATAGCGTAAAAGCTATAGCTTGCGGCATTTTTTATATAAATCATATTCGTTTCTTTTTCGCTGCCAAAATTATTATCCCGTACATTGCTGCTGTGATTATGACAGCGGTGAGCATACTACACGGAATAGACGTCTCCAACACGGAAAAGCCTGTGAGCTGTGAACCGATCAGTACCGTACGCAGCTCCGGCGGAAGGCCGTACCCTGCCATCACCGGAAGCAATATTACAGCCGCTGATAAAGCGACACCGGCATACATATTTATTATCAGCTTATAGATAAGGCACAACAGCACGCACATAGACACTGCCCACACCGTGCGGACTAGCAGAACAAGCAGCATATATCCAAGCACACTCAGCTGATACCCGCAGCAGCCGAACTCAGCCATGCTGCACAGCGGCATATTCAGCATCTCCCCGCCGCAGCGCATGCAGAACGATATTATATCGGGAATAAAGGAGAGCAAGCTGCTGATAACTGTCATGGTTATCAATGCCGCACATTTGATGTTGTCGCGCTTTATTCGTCCCAGCGGGGTTGAAATCACAGACAGCGACATCCCGCACAGCCTGTCATAATCCCAAAACCGCAGCCCGAATATTATCAGAAACAACAGCAGCAACACATCCGCACCGTACTCGCCGAGATATTCGATAACGTCAAGGTCGTAAAAATATTGCGGACCTTTATCCTCAACGGTCAGGAAATACTCATACTTTTCATATATTTTGTTGAACGCCGACAGCTGATTTTCTGCGCGTATGTACTCGGTGTTGAAGTCTATGTACTCCTCCAGCGTTATCTCGTCACGGATATACGCGCTCTCCGTTTCTTCCTTGCGGGATAAAATATCCTCCAGCCGTGCCTGCTCGCCAAGTATGTATTGCTCTTTTTCGGCAGTATGTTCACCGAAAAGAGTATCTGTATATTCGCGGTAAAAATCCTTTGAAAATTCGTACTCCGGCGGGTAATAGAAGTAGGTGGTAGCCAGCTTTACCGCCATAAAGCACAGGAAGATAAATATTATCCTTATGCCGCACAGCTTTTTCAGCTCGTATAAATATATGCTCATATTCATTCTTCCGATTTGTGACCAAAGCTGTCCATGTACAGCTGCTCCAGTTCGCCGGTCTCGCTTTGGGCGGCTTTGTCGTTTTTGACGGTGTTTATCAGCTGACCTTTTTTAATAAGCAGGGTATAGTCAGCCACCGCCTCGATATCCGAGATTATGTGGGTGGCAAGTATCACGGTCTTGCTCTTTCCCATTTCTCGGATAAGGTTTTTAAACCGCATCCGCTCCTCCGGGTCAAGCCCGGCGGTAGGCTCGTCAAATATAACTATCTCCGGCTCGCCTATAAGGGTGACCGCTATACCTAATCTGCGCTTCATACCGCCGGAATAGCCGCCTACATGCTTTTTGGCCGCGTCGCGGAGTTTACGTCGTCAAGTGCTTTTACCGCCGCGGCGGTGTCGTACTTACAGCCTTTTAACAGTGCGAAATACTTGATAATATCTATTCCGCTGAAGGTGGGGTAAAAGTCAATATCCTGCGGCATAAAGCCAAGCAGTTTGCGAAAGCCCGCACCGCCCTTGCCTATGGTGTAGATGTTTTCCCCTCCGTAGGTTATGCTGCCGGAGGTGGGGCGGATAACGTCGGCGATACATTTCATCAGCGTAGATTTACCGCTGCCGTTGGGTCCCAGCAGTCCGTATATCCCGTGGGTAAGCTTAGCTGAAAAGCCGTCCAGCGCGTTCAGGCTTCCGTATGTTTTGGTGACTTTATCAAAGACAAGAGCTTTGCTTTCCATCTTATATCAGCACTCCTTCCGTAGAGCTTTGCGCATACTATGGTAGATATTATTCCCAGCAGCACCGTAATACCGACCGCGACTGCCAGTCTCGGCATCGGTATACCGAACAGGTTTCCGTAATCAAAGGAGCGGAAATAATTCTCAGGGTATATCATGTACGGCGGAAACAGCATCCGTACGAAATCCGACTGTGCTATGCCTTCCGCCGTGCGTAGACTGCGCAGTATCACCAGCAATCGGTAAGAGCCGAACGCCAAAATAAAGCCCAGCACCATGCCGCGTATCGGCGTTGCCGCTTTTATCGAAAACAGCGCGGCGCAGAACACACCTAACATCCCCGCGCAGAACATCATCAACCGCAGCAATATTATCATGCCGAGTATGTTCAGCTTGTATATGCAGTACTCAAACATATGCACCGACTGTATCGAGGCGAAGAAGTTTAGTCTGTACACCGCCGCACCGTAAATTATCTCGGTGATAAGAGTGAGTAATGTCATCGCGAATACGACAATGGTTACCGCGGCAAGCTTGTGCAGGAACATTGAGCCTCTGCCGCCGGCAGAGGTGTGCGCGATATAGTCTGTCTTGCTTCCTCGTTCGCAGCATAACAGATATACTGTCAGCAGAATTGCCCACATTATAAATACCGGACCGTACATCACACCCTGTAAGCCGGACGTGCTGTGCATACGGTTAAAAAAGCTTTCTGTATCATTATTATTTATCAGTGATATTTGCACCACACTGTTATAGGTCGATGCGGCTGTAGAGTTGTAGGCGCTCTCATATCCGTTGCTTGCCGCGTCGGCATTGGCTTTCAGCTGTACGGCGTTGGTCACAGTCTTTATCATATCCTCGCGGAACTGCTGCGCGTAGTCAAGCTGGCTCAGAACCTCACCTTGAGTCCAGAAATATTTTGGCGGCTGATATCCGTCGTCCAGACCCATATGAGCAAAATATTCCTCCGACTTTAACTCATAGTCGGCGCGGGTCTCGTCTATCCATTCCTGCGTTATCGGCTGCGGCACCTGAGTGCTTATATACACCGAAAATTCCGCGGCACTCTGCGCGTCATATTCTGTGTCGGGGATAAGTATGTAAGCATACAGTACCGCGACTATCAGTGTGCTGACGATAAACAGCTTGCCGGTTATAAGTTTTTTGAGCTCGTATAATATCACTGTAATTCAACACCTTTTATTAATTAATCGGGAACGATGCCGTACATTATACCTTTACAATAAACAGGGTTTGCACCGTTTTTGTCCAAAAGGACATACCCGTTTGCTCCTGAATATTCAGGCTCAAATGTCTGAACAACTATCATATCATCCGCATAAGTAATGCATTTAGTGTCTAATATCCATGTCCCGGTAAGGTCATCATCTGAGTGCTCTTTCTGATATTCATCTGTTAAATCGGGAAGGTAAAGCACGCTTTCATCTTTCCCGGTCGATATATTATATTTGTACAGAGTGAAGTTACCATACTGCTTCACATAAAACACATCTTCGCCAGTAAAGCAAAACCGAATGCAATCCTGCAAAAGTTCTTCTTCGTTTTGCCCGTTTTCATCGCATCGCATCAGCTTGTTGTAAAATTTATCATCTTTTACATAATACGTGTTATAATATATATTGCCTTCATAATAGGCAGCTCTTCCGACTTTTTCTTTCAGGATATCAACAGTCTGTTCCTGAAGATCAATTATCGACATTACATCGCTGCAGGAAATAACTATTACTTTATGATCATCCATCTGATAGGTGTCGTAATATCCGTCTTCACTGAATATCACAGGTTCATATATCAGATTGCCGTCAAAATCTACTTTGAAGAGATAATTTGCTCCGGCGCACATCAGCCCCTCATGGTCGACAGACATAATATAAAACAGTCCGGGCTCACCTGAAATTTCATTTACTTCAAAATCGCTGGTAAAGGTGTTTTCAAACAACTTGGTAGATTGACCGTCTTTGCGGTAATACAATTCATTCTTATAATTATAATAAAACCCGCCGTCATAAGCCTTAAAACTGCTGTTACCAAACAATATCCTGTTACAGTCGAAGGATTCATGCTTACAGCCGGGCGTTTCGCAAGGATCTATTATCTTATTTTCTTCGGTGTCTATTTTCCCAATAGAAGTATAAATATATTTTCCGTCATACGACGCCCTCATAACCCCGTCAGGGGTAGTATCCGAAAGATTAGTAGTTAGGTTGCCGACGTCTTGCTCGATGTCGGATACATCAATATACTGATCTTATCCGGAACATGAGGTGAACAGCATGGCGGCTGTCAGAGCAAATAAAAACACTGCTTTTTTCATAACAATATCCTCCCTGTAATATCAGACGGCAGGCAAAGACTGCCATCCGGCTTAAATATAATTTAAAAATTGCCTGATACGTTATATTTGTAACAATTTAGAGATTTTTGTGCACCTTTATTTCTATACTATGTTTTTTTACAAAAATATCTCAAAAAATACAGTAATTATATCGTGATATTTTTGCAACAAAATTATTATGTATACTTTTTTATTTTAGGCAGAAACGTAAGAAAAGAAATTTGCCTCGCATTTTGACCCGCATAATCAGCATTTCTTAACCGATTTCACCTGATTTTAACAGGTATACGGCAAAAAGAAAAAACCGCTTAAACCTTTTGTTTAAGCGGTTTAATGTTGTGCGAGAGTGATAGAAAAGATAAACTCCGTATTTTTCAACGAATGGATTTGAACCTTGAAAAATGAAATCGCGCATTGTGCGATGAAATCCGAACAAGTTCGGATGAAATCTGCTGGAGCAGATGAAATTAAATCCGTCCGATCTCCCCGCAAAGCGGTGATTTCATCCCCCATGCAGGATGGATTTAATTGAAAAAAGCACTTGCGAATGCAAGTGCTTTTTCTGGTCGAGGTGACGGGATTCGAACCCACGGCCTCTGCGTCCCGAACGCAGCGCTCTACCAAACTGAGCCACACCTCGATGTTGAATTGCCAAAGCAATTCATATTAAATTTGCATTTTATCAATACTTTGCGCCGTACTGTGCGCGGTATTCTTTCATTGCGGGGAGATACTCTTTACCCTCGATGATACCGCTTTCTATCGCGGCAATGATGTCTTCCATATTTACTATCGAGTAGACCTTAACGCCGAAGTCCTCGTATGCGGACTGTACCGCGGACAGGTCGCTGTCCAGTGCCTTTTCCATACGGTCAACGGTGATGACCATGCCGGTGATGTTTACGTCAGCCGCGCCGTTCAGCTTTGGCAGTACCTCGCGCAATGCCTTGCCGGAGGTCATAACGTCCTCGATTATAACCACCTTGTCGCCGTCCTCAAGCTGCTTGCCGACGAACATTCCGCCCTCGCCGTGGTCCTTAACCTCTTTGCGGTCAAAGCAATAGCTACCGTCCCAGCCGGTCTTGTTGTGTAAAGCAACACACGCGCTTACCGAAAGGGGGATACCCTTGTATGCCGGACCGAAAAGCACATCAGCCTCGATGCCGTTGTCGGTGATGCAGTCAGCGTAAAACTCGCCGAGCTTTGCCAGCTGCGCGCCGGTCTTGTAGTTGCCGGCATTGATGAAGTAGGGGGCCTTGCGCCCGCTCTTCAGCGTGAATTCTCCGAAAGTGAGCACGCCGCTGTCAACCATAAATTTAATGAAGCTTTCTTTGTATGTCATAACCGTGCCCTCTTTCTTTAAAATCCGACCATATTATTTTAACACATTAGTCCTGATGTGTCAAGAGGGAAAATTACATAATTTTTATAAATTTCAACAGCCGTATTTTCAAAATATCATAGCTTGACAGCGGTGCTTATTTATGATATAATGAAATGACTACGGAAATCTGCCGTAATTGTTCAAAGATGTACTTTGGCGGTAAAACCGCTTTGTGTCAGTGTTTGACCCTTTGAACATGTTTGGCTGCGCCATGATTTTTTCCATGTCACCGAAAAAATTATGGCTTTTTTTGCGGACAATCCGCGATTGAGTTTGCAAAAACTCAAAAAAATTTTTAAGCCCAAATGTCTAAAAATGTATCACTTTTTGTTGTGAGATTTGTCGATTAGGGGATTTTAGATGAAGTTTTTATTGAAAAACGGTTATGCGGTGGATTATGCCGATGATTTTGAGGGAAAGACCGATATATTGATAGAGGACGGCATTATCGCGGCAAAGGGCGAGAACCTTTCCGCCGAAGGTGCCGAGGTGATAGACTGCGAGGGGCTGACCGTGCTGCCGGGGCTGTGCGATATGCATGTACACCTGCGCGACCCGGGGCAGACCTATAAAGAGGACGTTATCACCGGCTGCGCGGCTGCTGCCGCAGGCGGCGTAACTGCGGTGGTATGTATGCCGAATACCGTCCCGGCGGCGGACACGCCCGAGGTGATAGAGTACATCCTTGACAAGGCGAAATCTGCGTCGGCAAAGGTTTATCCCGTGGGCTGCATCACCAAAGGACTAAAGGGTGAAGAGCTGTGCGATTATAACGCGCTGAAGGCCGCGGGCTGTGTAGCGGTGTCTGACGACGGCAGACCGGTGGAAGCTGCCGCGATGATGGAAAGCGGAATGAAAGGCGCGGACGCGGCAGGACTGGCGGTAATTTCTCACTGCGAGGACTTAAA
The DNA here is from genome assembly GCA_022511265.1 of Eubacterium sp. Taxonomy (GTDB): domain Bacteria; phylum Bacillota; class Clostridia; order Oscillospirales; family Ruminococcaceae; genus Ruminiclostridium_E. The sequence continues at coordinate 46,910 of JAFLRX010000013.1, forward strand.
GGTAATAAACGGCGGCATAATAAATGACGGAGAGGTATCAAGGCAGCTCGGCGTAAAGGGTATGAGCAGACTTAGCGAGGACACCGTCACCGCGCGCGAGCTGGCTATATCCCGCGTATGCGGTGTGCCGATACATATCGCGCATGTCTCGACCGAGGGCAGCGCCGACCTGATACGGGCGGCAAAGTCGGTGGGGATAAAATGCACCTGCGAGACAGGACCGCACTACTTTACGCTGACTGATGAAAAGCTGCTGAGCCGCGACGCGGATTACAGAATGAACCCGCCGCTGCGTACCGAGGCGGACAGACAGGCGATAATAAACGCACTGGTTGACGGTACGATAGACTGCATAATCACCGACCATGCCCCCCACTCGGCAGAGGACAAGGCGGACTTTGAAAAAGCGCCCAACGGCGTTGTGGGACTGGAGACCTCGCTGGCGGCGACGCTGACCGAGCTGTATCATAAAAATGTGCTTACGCTGAAAGATATAGTAAAGCTGATGTGTGTAAATCCGCGAAAGATATTAGGTATACCGGGCGGCAGCCTGAGAGTAGGCGAGCCTGCCGACATAGCGATAGCGGATATAAACGAGCAATGGACGGTAGACCCCGTAAAGCTGCATTCAAAATCCCATAACAGCTGCTTTAAGGGTATGACCTTTAAGGGAAAAGTAAAGTATACATTTCTTGACGGAAAATCAGTATATAAAGATTAAGAGAAAGAGAGGAACAACAAAATGTCATTTGACAGACTTGCAGAGGCTATCTGCGCAAAACAAAACCCCACTGTGGCGGGACTGGACCCCAAGCTGGAGTATGTACCGGAGTACATTAAGGAAAAGGCGTTCAATAAGTACGGAGAGACGCTGAAGGGCGCGGCAAAGGCATTGTTGGAATATAACAAGGGATTGATAGACGCCCTGTACGAGATAGTACCCGCGGTAAAGCCGCAGGCGGCATATTATGAGATGTACGGTTATCACGGCGTAAAGACCCTGTACAAGACGCAGGAGTACGCAAAGAGCAGAGGTATGTACGTCATTACCGACGGCAAGCGCAACGACATAGGCTCGACAATGGAAGCGTATGCGGCGGGACACCTCGGCACGGTGCAGGTAGGAAGCGAGACCTTCGCCCCGTTTGACGCTGACGCGCTGACCGTCAACGGCTATCTCGGCAGCGACGGCATAGACCCGCTGATAAAGGTATGCAAGCAGTATGACAAGGCAATATTCGTGCTGGCAAAGACCTCTAATCCGTCCAGCGGCGAATTACAGGACAAGCTTATCGACGGTATGCCTATATACGAAGTTATGGGAAATATGTGCGAAAAGTGGGGTGAACAGCTGCCCGGCAAATACGGCTACAGCGGAGTAGGCGCAGTGGTCGGCGCTACATATCCCGAGCAGATAGCCGAGCTGCGCGCAAAGCTGCCGCACACCTTCTTCCTTATCCCCGGCTACGGCGCGCAGGGCGCGTCGGCAAAGGATATCGCCGCGGCGTTTGACAAAAACGGACTCGGCGGCATAGTAAACAGCTCGCGCGGTATTATGTGCGCGTACAAGAAAGAGGGCTGCGACGAGCATGATTATGCGGGCGCGGCATTCAGAGAAGCGGCAAGAATGAAAAAAGAGATAATGAGCTTTGTGGGAGAAATAAAGTTAGGTTAATATACACGGAGGGACGTATAAGATGAATTTAAGTTCGGTTACGGCGAAGACCGCCTACCTTATCCTTGCCGACGGGACGGTGTTCAAGGGCAAGAGCTTTGGCTGTGAGGGCGAGGTAGTAGGTGAGATAGTATTCACCACCGCGATGACAGGCTATGAGGAGACACTGACCGACCCCAGCTATTGCGGGCAGATAGTGACCCAGACCTTCCCGCTTATCGGAAACTACGGCGTGAACGAGGAGGACAGAGAGTCCGGCGGCAGCGTAGTCAGCGGGTATATAGTGCGCGAGCATTGCCAGGTTCCGTCAAATTTCCGCTGTGAGGGGGATATAGACGGCTTTCTGAAAAAGCACGGGATAATCGGACTGTATGACATAGACACCCGACGCTTGACGAGGATAATCCGTGAGACCGGCGTAATGAACGGAATGATAACCACCCATGAGCCGGACGAGCAGTTCAAGGCTGCGGCGCTTGAGAAAATACACGCATACCGTGTGGATGCGCCCGTACCTAAGGTAAGCGTAAAGCAGCCCGAGCAGTACCCCGCCGAAAACGGCAAATACAAGGTGGCGTTGATAGACTACGGCTATAAGCATAATATCCGGCGCGAGCTGGTACAGCGCGGCTGTGACGTGACTGTGTTCCCGCATGACGTGACCGCACAGCAGATAAAGGACTTTGCCCCCGACGGCATAATGCTGTCCAACGGACCGGGCGACCCGCAGGATAATCAGACCTCGATAAACACGCTGAGAGAGCTTATCGGCGCGCAGATACCGACCTTCGGCATATGTCTCGGACATCAGCTGCTGGCGATAGCAAACGGCGCGACCACCGTAAAGCTGAAATACGGACACCGCGGCGGCAACCAGCCTGTGACCGACCTTGACGCGGACAGGACATTCATCACCTCGCAGAACCACGGCTATGCGGTGGTAAGCGAGAGCGTACCCGAAAGCGCGGGGGTAGTCAGCCACATAAACGGCAACGACAAGACCTGCGAGGGTGTACGGTACACCAACGCCCCGGCATTTACGGTGCAGTTCCACCCCGAGGCATGCGGAGGTCCGCATGACACCGCGTATCTGTTCGATAAGTTTATAGCTTTGATGGGGGAGGGTAAATAATGCCGTTAAGAAGTGATATAAAAAAGGTGCTTGTTATCGGTTCAGGTCCGATAGTTATCGGACAGGCTGCCGAATTTGACTATGCGGGTACACAGGCCTGCCGTGCGTTAAAGCAGGAGGGGCTTGAGGTAGTCTTGATAAACTCCAACCCCGCGACCATAATGACCGACAAGCACATGGCGGACAAGATATATATCGAGCCGCTGACGCTGGACGTAGTAAAGAAGATAATCAAGATAGAAAAGCCGGACAGCATACTGTCCACCCTCGGCGGACAGACGGGACTTACCCTGTCTATGCAGCTGGCGGAAGAGGGCTTTTTAGCCGAGAACAATGTAAAGCTGCTGGGCGCAAACCCCGAGACGATACACAAGGCTGAGGACAGACAGGCGTTCAAGGATACTATGGAAGCCATCGGCGAGCCCTGCGTGCCGTCACAGGTGGTTGAGACGGTAGAGGGCGCGATGGAGTTTGCCGAGGTTATCGGCTATCCCGTTATCGTGCGCCCCGCGTTCACCTTAGGCGGAACGGGCGGCGGTATCGCCAACGACCCCGACGAGCTGCATGAGATAGCCACCAACGGACTGAGATTGTCCCCGATAAATCAGGTGCTTATCGAAAAGTGTATTGCGGGCTGGAAAGAAATAGAGTTTGAGGTTATCCGTGACGCAAAGGGCAATGTTATCACCGTCTGCTCGATGGAAAACTTTGACCCGGTCGGCGTACATACCGGCGACAGTATAGTTGTCGCACCTGCGGTCACCCTCGCGGATAAAGAATATCAAATGCTGCGTACCGCCGCGCTGAACATCATTCAGGCGCTGAAGGTTGAGGGCGGCTGCAACTGTCAGTTCGCGCTGAAGCCCGACAGCTTTGAATATTCGGTAATAGAGGTAAATCCGAGAGTTTCTCGTTCGTCGGCGCTGGCGTCCAAGGCGACAGGCTATCCTATCGCAAAGGTTGCGACCAGAATAGCGATAGGCTATTCGCTGGACGAGATAATCAATCAGGTTACGGGTAAGACATACGCCTGCTTTGAGCCGGCACTGGACTACATAGTGGTAAAATTCCCGAAGTGGCCGTTTGATAAATTCGTCTACGCCAAAAAGACGCTGGGCACCCAGATGAAGGCGACCGGCGAGATAATGGCGATAGGCACCAGCTTTGAAGAGGCTATGATGAAGGCGGTGCGCTCTATCGAGCTGGGCATGGACACCATGCGCAAAAAGACCTTTATCGAGCTTACCGACGACGAGGTAAGAGAAAAGCTGAAGGACGTGGACGTTGACCGTTCGTTCTGCATATTCGAGGCGCTGCGCCGCGGCTTTTCCACCGAGGAGATAGTAAACATCACCACCGTTGACAAGTGGTTTATCGAAAAGCTGAGAAACCTTGCCGAGCTGGAGCTGTGGCTGGAGGACGGCGAGCTTACTCAGGAGAAATATGACACCGCCAAGAAGTACAGCTATCTTGACAAGACTATCGAAAATCTCAGCGGTCAGAGCCTGAAAGCAAAGGGCATAAAGACCCGACACGCGGTATACAAGATGGTTGATACCTGCGCGGCGGAGTTCTCGGCGGATACCCCTTACTTCTACAGCACCTTTGACGAGGAGAACGAGGCGGAGGAGTTTATCGAGCAGCACCCCACCGACAAGAAGAAGGTAATAGTTTTCGGTTCGGGTCCGATAAGAATAGGACAGGGTATCGAGTTTGACTATTGCTCGGTACACTGTGTATGGGCACTGAAAGAAATGGGCTGCGAGGCGGTACTGTGCAATAACAATCCCGAAACAGTCTCCACCGACTTTGATACAGGTGACAGACTGTACTTTGATCCGCTGACCAACGAGGACGTGGATTCGCTGATAGCCACCGAAAAGCCGTACGGCGCGGTGGTACAGTTCGGCGGACAGACCGCGATAAAGCTGACCAAGCACTTACAGGAGACAGGCGTGCGTATACTCGGTACCTCCGCCGAGAGCATTGACGCGGCAGAGGACAGAGAAAAGTTTGACGAGCTGTTAGAGCAGTGCGGTATCCCGCGTCCGGCAGGACATACGGTATTCACCACCGAAGAGGCGCTTGCGGTCGCTAACGAGTTAGGTTATCCCGTGCTGCTGCGCCCCTCGTACGTGCTGGGCGGACAGAATATGATAATCGCGCACGGCGACAGCGACGTCACCGAATATATGGCGATAATCACCGCTACCGAGCTTGAAAACCCCGTTCTGATAGACAAGTATCTTATGGGTACAGAGGTAGAGGTAGACGCGATATGCGACGGCACCGATTTCCTTATACCCGGTATCATGGAGCATATCGAGCGCGCGGGCGTACACTCAGGCGACAGTATCTCGGTATATCCCGCACAGACGCTGTCGGATAAAATAAAGGACACCATTATCCTGTATACCGAGCGTCTTGCAAAGGCGCTGAACGTAATAGGACTGGTAAATATCCAGTACGTTGTTTACGATAATGAAGTATATGTAATAGAGGTAAACCCCCGTTCTTCCCGTACTGTGCCGTATATCAGCAAGGTAACAGGCGTGCAGATGGTGGATATCGCCACCAAGATAATGCTGGGTCAGTCGCTGAAAGAGCAGGGCTTTACGTCCGGTCTTTATCCCGTAGGAGATTATGTTGCGGTAAAGGTGCCTGTATTCAGCTTTGAAAAGCTGCACGATGTTGACACCCAGTTAGGACCTGAGATGAAGTCTACAGGCGAGGCGCTGGGTATCGCCAAGACCTTTGAAGAGGCGCTTTACAAGGGACTTATGGCGGCAGGCTTTAAGATGTTCAAGCAGGGCGGCGTAATGTTCTCGGTGAGAAACTCCGACAAGCCGGAGATAATCGACCTTGCCGCAAAGTTCGAGCAGCTGGGCTTTGAGCTGTATGCGACCAGCGGCACGGCATCGATGCTCAACCGCAATATGATAGCCACCAACTTTACCTACCGTGTGCATGAGGGCATGGAGCCTAACGTAATCAGCCTGCTGGAAAGCGGCAAGATAAACTATGTTGTCTCCACCTCTGAGACGGGCAGAAAGCCCGCGCTGGACAGCGTAAAGATACGCCGTAAGTCGGTAGAGCGTTCTATCGCCTGCCTGACGTCAGTGGACACCGCCAACGCGCTGGTAAAATGCATTGCGATGGATAAGACGGTAGACGACCTTGAAATGGTGGATATAACCAAGATATGAAGATAGGCGAATATAAGGTAGAGCTTAATTACGGTATATTAAAGGGCGTGCTGGATGTACTCGGCGTGCTGATGGTCATTGTTATGACCGACCTTGTGCGCTCGTACATCGGGCTGAACGTCTTTCCCGACAGGGCGCTTTTGGCTATCTATCCTGACGGAGTGCCGTTTGACAGATGGCTGCCAGGGTTGATTTTACCCGCGATAGCGTACGCTTATACCGTGCTGTCGGTGGTGTATGTATTCAAGAGCAAAAAGCTGCCAAAGCGGTTTTCGGTCAACGCCGAAAACGCCCAGCAGTATTACGACCACCTGATGTACGCCAACAGCATACTGCGTGTATTGGTGCTGCTGGCACTGTGGGATTATTCTTACATAATACAGATACGTCTGTTGTATACCGATATATCGTTGCTCAGCATACAGGCGATAGGCGACGTTATTGTCGGGGTCATCGCGGTGCTGTATATCCGCAGCAGGATAATCGCTTTCGCCCCGCTGAAAGACGCTGACAAGCCGGACGACAAGGCATAAGAAAGGAAATATTATATGAGTTATTTTTGCGGCAGCTATCCTATTGTGAAAAAACAATCGCTGGCGGGGCAGATATACTCTTACACGCTGCATTGCCCTGAGGTAGCGAAAGAGGCGCAGATAGGGCAGTTCGTACAGATAAAGGCAGAGGGTTACACGCTTCGCCGCCCGATATCCATTTGTCAGACCGATAAGGAGAGAGGCACGCTGCGCCTTATGTTTGAGGTGCGCGGCGGCGGCACGGATAAAATATCCGAGCTGCACGAGGGCGAGCTGATGGACGTAATCGCGCCGCTGGGACACGGCTTTACCGTACCCGAAAAGCCTGAGGGCAAGGTGATAGTTGTCGGCGGCGGTATAGGCGTACCGCCCATGCTGGACATAGCGAAAAAGTACGGCGACAGCTGTACCGCGATACTGGGCTTTCGCTCGTTTGACAGGATAATATTGGATAAGGATTACGCGGCTGCGGGCGCAAAGACGGTGATATGCACCGACGACGGCTCGGCAGGGGTAAAGGGTACTGTTGCCGACCCGCTGAAGGCAGAGCTGGCGGCGGGCGGCGTATCCATGATATACGCCTGCGGACCTACCCCGATGCTAAAGGCTGTGGTAGAGGCGGCAAAGGACGCGAACGTCCCCTGCGAAGTGTCGCTGGAGCAGCGTATGGGCTGCGGCGTCGGCGCGTGCGTGGTGTGTGCCTGCACGATAAAGCGTGACGGCAAAGAACAGGTGCTGCGTGTCTGCAAGGACGGTCCTGTATTTAAGGGCGATGAAGTTGTATTTTAAGGGGGAGATATAGATGATAAAACCCGATATTTCAGTAAATATCTGCGGCGTGGATTTTAAGAATCCGGTTATCGCCGCGTCCGGCACATACGGCTTTGGTGAGGAATACACCGACCTTTACCCGCTGGAAAAGCTGGGCGGTATCTCCTGCAAGGGTACGACATTAAACCAAAAGGACGGCAATATCCCGCCGAGGATAGCAGAGACCCCCAGCGGTATACTTAATTCCGTAGGGCTGCAAAACCCCGGTATAGATTACTTTATAGACCACTATCTCCCATGGCTGAAAACACAGAACATAACGGTGATAGCCAACATAGCCGGCGCAAGCGTAGAGGACTACGCCGAGGTAGCGGCAAAGCTGGACGGCACCGATGTCGATATGATAGAGCTGAATATATCCTGCCCTAATGTCAAGCAGGGCGGCGCGACCTGGGGCGTGACCTGCGCGGGCGCGTCCTCGGTGACCAAGGCGGTGCGCGCGGCGACCAAAAAGCCGATAATGGTAAAGCTCACCCCCAACGTAACCGACATAACCGAGATAGCCAAAGCTGTTGAGGCAGAGGGCGCGGACGCGGTGTCGCTGATAAACACCTTGCTCGGTATGCGGATAGATATCCGCACCCGCCGTCCGATACTGCACAACAACGTCGGCGGACTGTCAGGTCCGGCGGTGTTCCCGGTGGCGGTAAGAATGGTATGGCAGGTGTCCAATGCGGTTAAGATACCGATCGTCGGCATGGGCGGCATAGCCACCGCAGCCGACGCGATAGAGATGATGCTGGCCGGCGCGTCAGCGGTGCAGATAGGCACGGCGATATTCACCGACCCGTACACGCCTGTAAAGGTGGTTGAGGGAATGGAACAGTATCTCATCGAAAATAAGATAGAAAAAATTTCGGATATAGTAGGACAGGTAAAACCGTGGTAAAAAATCCGCCCCGTAAGGGGCGGATTTTTTTAGTGAATAATGAATAATGAATAGTGAATAGTTGTGGTATGCCGCTGCGCGGCATATATTTTTTGATGCTTTTTAATATGCGGGCATAGCCCGCCACCATACTTTTTCACTATTCACTTTTACTTTTTCCTTTAATAAAAAATCAGCCGCACGAAAGTGCGGCTGAATATTTTTATTTATCACACGCTGCTGTGATTTTTAACGTACTCAACAACCTCGTCAACGGTGCAGAACGCCATGCTTACGCAGGTGTCGGCGCAGCCGTAGTAGATAGCGATACGTCCGGTGTCAGCGTCGCAGAGAGCCGCGCAGGGGAATGCAACGTTCTGTACGTCGCCTACACACTCATAAAGCTCTCTGGGGTTCAGCAGATATTCGCTGCATCTGTACTTAACCTTCCAAGGCTTGTCGATGTCAAGGATAGCGGCACCAAAGCTGTATACAAAGCCGTTGCAGCTTTCCAGTACGCCGTGGTAGAATATCAGCCAGCCCTCGTCGGTCTCGATCGGGATAGGACCCGCGCCGATCTTCTTAGCCTCCCAACCCTTGAGCGGGCCCATTACGTGTCTGTGCTCTCCCCAGTACTTCATATCGGGGGACTGGGAAAGATACATATCGCCGAAAGGAGTATGTCCGGAGTCGGAAGGACGGCTGAACATTACGTACTTGCCGTTTATCTTGCGGGGGAACATAACGCCGTTTCTGTTAAAGGGCAGGAACGCGTTTTCGCACTGGTGGAATTCTTTAAAGTCCTTTGTCCAGCCCACGCCGATGGTAGGCTTCCAGCCGTATGCGTTGCACCAGGTGATCCAATATCTGTCCTCGATCCATACGCAGCGGGGGTCATAGCCGTACTGCCAGGGGTTAGCCTCTGCGGTCTCGGGGTCGTCGTTGATCCATTCAACCTTTTTCTCGTCGATGTTCCAGTGGATACCGTCATCGGAAAAACCTGCGTGGATAGCCATGTTTCTTTCCTTGTCGTCTACACGGAACACGCCCGCGAACTTGCCGTTAAAGGGTACTACAGCGCTGTTGAAGATAGAATTGCTGGTGGGCAGCATATCACGGGGGATTATCGGGTTGTTGTCCGCTCTCCAGATTACGTCCTTGCATCCCTCGGGGCGATCCTGCCACGGGATGTTCGGCAGTGAGGTGCCGTTAATGATCTTTACGCTCATTTTTTGCTCTCCTTAAAAAATAAATTTCCGTATTCAGAGTGAGGTGGTCCTCATCCTCTCTTGTTTAACAGTATAGCATATAAATCAAAAAAATGCAATAGGTTTTTGAAAATATTTTTACTTAATTTTTAGATATTTTTTAGGTTTATTAGCTAAATTTAGTTACATTTGTTAATTACCGAAAAAAACAATAATTTTCATATATTCGGTTGACTTTTTGTTGAAAATATGGTAAGCTAAAATCAGTAAATAACCAGCCGAAAGGACGGGATATGTTATGCTTATAGAACAGATATCGGTATTCATTGAAAATAAACAGGGACGTCTTGCGGATGTGATGAACGTGCTGGACAAGAGCGGTGCGGATATCCGCGCGATGACCATAGGCGATACCACCGATTACGGTATCATGCGTATCATCGTTGACGACACCGAAAAGGCTATAAACGCGCTGAGGGCGGACGGCTGTACCGCGGCGGTGACAAAGGTGATAGCGTTCACGATACCCGATGTATCAGGCGCGTTGTATAAGGTGGTAGAGCTGCTGGGCGACAACGGGATAAACGTGGATTATCTTTATTCGGCAATGGGCAAGACCGCCGGCAGGGCGGACATAATTATCCGCGTAGAGGACAATGACGCCGCGATAAAGGTACTGACCGAAAACGGCATACAGCTTATCGGCAGCGCGGAGCTTTGCAGAGAATAATTAAGAGAATAACTCTTTTGTTCAAAACCGCATAATATAGGGTAAAAAATATGTCATTTTTACGCTTGACATATCTTTCGCTATATGGTAAACTGATAATACTATATAATAAAGACTAAGCACGGCAAGAGTAACCGAAAAGAACGCTTGACAGAGAGCCGCCGTATGGTGAAAGGCGGCAGACTATTTTCGGAGAAGTGCGGCTGTGCGGGAATTATGATCCCAAGTCCGCAGAGGGAAACCAGTATCTCTGCGCGTAAGTCTGCGTTAAAGATATCGAGCCGGCATTGCCGGAAAACGAAGTGGAACCGCGATACTTTCGCCTTCGCCCTATCAGGGACGAGGGCGTTTTTTGTTCGTTTTATTAATAATAGGAGTTTATTATAAGGGGAGTTATAGATATATGTTCGATAAGATAAAGGCGGATATTCAGTCCGTTAAAGAGCGCGACCCCGCGGTAAAGAGCAGTATGGAGGTGTTTTTCCTCTATCCCAGCTTTAAGGCGGTAAGAGCCTATCGCCGCGCGCATAAATGGTATGTGAAAAAGCATTATTTCATCGCGCGGTGGATATCCCAACGCTCGCTGCGAAAGACGGGGATAGAGATACACCCCGGCGCGGTGATAGGCAAGGGCTTGTTCATCGACCACGGCAGCGGAGTGGTTATCGGTGAGACCACCGAGATAGGCGACAACTGCACGATATATCAGGGCGTTACCCTCGGCGGTACAGGTAAGGACGTGGGCAAGCGTCACCCGACGCTGGGCGACAACGTCATGGTTGGCGCGGGCGCGAGGGTGTTAGGTCCGATAAAGATAGGGGACAATTCCAAGATAGCCGCAAACGCCGTGGTACTTAACGAAGTGCCGCCCAACTGTACGGCGGTGGGCGTGCCCGCGAGAATAGTAAAGCGTGACGGGGTGCGCGTACCGCGCTTTGACCTTGACCAGATACATTTTCCCGACCCCGTGTCACAAGAGCTGTGCGGCATTTCCGCGCATATCGACCGGCTGGAAAAAAGGCTTGCCGAGCTTGAAGGAAATATTGAGAACAAAGAAAAAGAGGAGCAGTAAATATGTATATATACAATACACTCAGCAGAAAAAAAGAACAGTTTGTGCCATATGAGGCAGGCAAGATAAACATGTACACCTGCGGACCGACGGTGTATCATTACGCCCATATCGGCAACCTGCGCAGCTATATCATGGAGGATGTGCTGGAAAAGTATCTTGCCTATATCGGCAACGACGTAAACCGCGTAATGAACATCACCGACGTGGGGCACCTTACAGGTGACAGCGACGACGGCGACGACAAGATGCTGGCGGGCGCAAAGCGCGAGCATAAGTCGGTCATGGAGATAGCGAAATTCTACACCGACGCGTTTTTTGCGGACTGCGACAAGCTGAACATAAAAAAGCCGGAGACCGTCATCCCCGCGACAAGTATGATAGACGAGTTCATCAAAGTAATACAAGAGCTGCTGGATAAGGGCTATGCCTATATTTCGGGCGGTAACGTATACTTTGACACCTCTAAGCCGGAGAAATACTATGTGTTCAACGATTTCCGCCCTGAGGATTTAGAGGTAGGCGTGCGCGAGGGCGTTGATTCTGACGACAACAAGAGAAACAGCGCGGATTTCGCGCTGTGGTTCACTAAATCCAAATTCGAGGATCAAGAGCTGAAATGGGACAGCCCGTGGGGCGTCGGTTACCCCGGCTGGCATATTGAGTGCAGCTGCATCAGCATGAAGCACAACGGCGAATATCTCGATATACACTGTGGCGGTATTGACAATGCATTCCCTCACCACACCAACGAGATCGCCCAGAGCGAGGCGTATCTCGGTCATGACTGGTGCAAGTATTGGTTCCACGTTCACCACCTCAACACCAACGACGGCAAAATGAGCAAGTCCAAGGGTGAGTTTCTTACCGTGTCTTTGCTGGAGGAAAAGGGCTATGACCCGCTGGTGTACAGATTTTTCTGCCTACAGTCGCATTACAGAAAGTCGCTGGTGTTCAGTTATGAAAATCTTGATAACGCGGCGGCGGCATACGAAAAGCTGACCGCGCGCATTGCGGCACTGTTAAAGCAGGAAAAGACCGCCGTAGACGATGAAAAGTTAAATAAGCTCACCGAGAGCTTTAGAAAGGCGATGGACGCCGACCTTAACACCGCGCAGGCTGTTACGGCGGTATATGATATATTAAAGGCGGACGCGACCGCCTCTGACAAGCTGGCGGCGATAGACAGCGTTGACAGAGTATTGTCGCTGGACCTTATAAAGCATGCGGAAAAACAGCTGGAGGAAGAAAACAAGGAAGAACCTCTGCCGGACGAGATAACGGCACTCGCCGAGCAAAGACAGCAGGCAAGAAAGGAAAAGAATTTCGCGCTTGCCGACGAGCTGAGAGATAAGATAACCGCACTCGGTTATGTTGTTGAAGAAACACGGCAGGGAACAGTTATAAAGAAGAAGTAATAACATAAGATCCGCGCCCGAAACGGCGGAAGGAGAAACAATGGATTACAGACGCTACCTGACATTGATGGAGCGTTATAAAGAATTAGGAACACTTTCCATCGACAAACAGGATACAAGAGAAAGCCTTATAGAAAAACTGGTGGACGTTTCCCGAGAGAAAAAGCAGATATTGGTTGAAACAAACGCCATCATAAAGGAATGTATCACTAAATATGAAAAAGAGCCCGGGCTGTTGGACAAAGAAGCAATAGCTATGCTGGATGATTTCTTGCTGCTGCTCAGGTCGCCGAAAGGCGGCGAGGGGGGTATGGACCCGGTGGACCCCTCTGTCTCGCTGCGCATCGCAAGACTGCTGCTGCCGCATTATCAGTCTACAGGAGACCCGGAACAGATAATTCAGATACTCCGGCAGTGCGCTATCTATGACCTTATCCTCAAAGAGCATCAGTACGATTATGAAAGCACGCAGTACGCAGGTATGGCGGATAGGTATCTTGCCGATTACGAAACCATTTCCGACGAAGCGATACGCACGCTGATGCACTGCATGACTATCGGCGGGTATAACAAGAAGGACCTGACCTTTGGTCTGAGAATGTACGGCATGTTCGAGGACACTCTGTTGAGCATCCGCCGAAAGGTAGGTATGGATGACTTTACGCTGCGTTATTATCATACCCTGCTGAAGATGAACGCGCTTGGTTACGCGCTTAGCGCCTGCTTTAAGACAGAGGAGTACAAAAGGCGCGGCATCACCCTCAGCGAGCCGCTCATTGACCTTGAAAAATACGCGCCGCTGATGGATAAGTTCAGGCAGGAGTTGGAAGAGATACTGTTATCCGAGCAGGTGCAGAGCCTGATTTATGACAGGGTCAGCGTCAAGCTGTATCTTGCCCAGACCGATTTCCATTTAGGAAAGATAACCTTGGACGAGCTGTTTGAAAAGATAAAGGAATACTCTGTCCCTCTTGAGGAATATTCCGCCTATGAGCAAAGCTCGGCGTTGCTCACCTGCTCGCTCTACTATCTGGACTATTTGTGCGTATTCAGTGATTATGACAGCCGATATGTCCAAAATGAGAGCATCAAGATAATCAAGCATGTTATGGAAAGCACGGAGGAGGCTGTCAAAGAGCTGAGTGAAGAATCGCAGTTCTCCGTCACAAGCATGACCAACCGCACTGTGCTGGATATGCTCAGTACCGCTTCGGGATTTTTGGATTTTGACTTTTTCAAGCGTACGGTGCTGTATGTCACGGTGTACACCAACAAAGAGCTGTACGTCCATACTATGATGGTAAGGGAGATAACCCTTGCGATACTGGAATATATCTTAGAGCATGATCCGCAGTACCTGGACGGCGTGGCAGGGTATGACTGGGAATATTGCCGCGACCATAAGCAGGAACTGACGGAGTTGATGGAGAACTGCGCGCTGCTGCATGACATCGGCAAGTATTTTTGTCTTGATATTGTCAACAATTCTTCACGCAGTCTTACCGATGACGAGTTTGAGATAATCAAAGAGCATCCCACTAATTTTTCGAAAATATATAAGGGCGGTATGAGCCCGCATATGCAATGCATACGCGACTGTGCCGAGTTGCACCACCTGTGGTATGACGAGACGGGCGGTTATCCGCGTAAGACCCATACCGTCAACAAGCCGTTTGTCAACATACTTACTATCGCCGACTGCATTGACGCCGCCACCGACAATATAGGCAGACCGTACGGCTTTGGCAAGACGTTAGAGCAGGTAATGGAAGAGTTTGACAGTGCGAAGGATACCCGCTACAGCGGATATATCACCGAGCTGCTGCATGTGGAGGAGATACAGCAAAAGATACGCCGTGCCATCAACGACAGGAGGAAAGACATCTACTGCGACATTTATCTGAAAAAATGAAATAAATAAAGGACACTTCTTTACGAAGTGTCCCTTTTGTTATTTAAGCTGACATCAATAAGCCTTCTTGTATATCTCGAGTATTTCGGCGGAGCTGGTCTCTCTGGGGTTACCGCCGGTGCATACGTCGTTGAATGCCGCAACCGACAGCGCCTCAAGGTCTTCCTGCTTTACGCCTATCTCGCTGAGCTTTTGCGGGATGTCGATGGATACAGACAGCTTGCGTACTGCCTCAATCGCGGCCTTTACGCCCTCGTCATCGGTCATGCACTCGGTGCCCTGTACGCCCATAGCCTTTGCTATAGCTTTGTACTTGGGCTTTGCGGGGCTTTCTGCGTTGTATTCCATTACAAACGGCAGCAGCAGAGCATTAGCCACACCGTGAGGTGTATCATAGAACGCGCCGAGCGGGTGCGCCATAGAGTGTACTATACCCAGTCCCACATTGGAAAAGCCCATGCCTGCGACATACTGCGCCAGCGCCATAGTCTCTCTTGCCTTGGGGTCGCCCTGTACGCTGTCGTAGAGGGAGGAAGCGATAAGCTCTATCGCGCGCAGCTCTACCATGTCGGACAGCTCCCACGCGCCCTTGGTGATATAACCCTCGATAGCGTGAGTAAGCGCGTCCATACCTGTAGCCGCGCAAAGCCCCTTGGGCATGCCCATCATCAGGTCGCTGTCAACGATAGCAACAACGGGGATGTCGTGCGGGTCAACGCATACCATTTTTTTCTTGTTTGCCTCGTCGGTGATAACGTAGTTTATGGTGACCTCTGCCGCGGTGCCTGAGGTGGTGGGCAATGCGATGAGCGGTACGCTCTTTTTCTTGGTATCGGCAACGCCCTCAAGCGAAACAACATCCGCAAATTCGGGGTTTTCGATGATGATGCCTATCGCCTTGGCGGTATCCATTACCGAGCCGCCGCCGACAGCCACCAGCGAGTCCGCGCCGCACTCTTTAAACTTTGCCACGCCCGCCTGCACATTAGCCACGGTGGGGTTAGCCTTGATATCGGAATATGTCTCATACGCTATGCCGGCCTTGTCCAGCTCTGCGCTTACCTGTCCGGCAACGCCGCAGTCAATCAGCGTCTTGTCGGTGACGAACAGTACTTTTTTCAGACCTCTGCCGTTCAGCTCGGGTACGAGATTTTCCCTTGCGCCCGCGCCGAAATACGAGGTCTCATTGAGAATAAAACGATTTGCCATTTTTTTCAGTTCCTTTCGTTTGGCAGTATTTCTGCCTCTGTCATTTATTGTATCACGAACACCGAAAAAATGCAACATTTTTCACAAAATTTTTAGCAAACTTTTCCGACAATTGTGAAAAGTGAAGAAAACTATATTGACAAAATATAAATAACGATATATACTAAGTTAAAGTGAACCGATGACTTATAAGGAGAATACTATGAAAAATAAAATAAACGCTGCCGCCTTGCTTGCGGCTGTAATGCTGCTGTCCGCATGCAGCGGTGAAAATAACATATCCGACGTTGCCGACAGCTCTGCGCAAAGCAGCGTGACTGACAGCACGTCTGACAGTATATCAGACAGCAGTCAGGATAATTCGTCCGACAGCGGAGAAGAGAGCAAGCCCGACGACGATGTCTCTTCCGACGCGGTTGTAGAATTGTCACATTCCGGCGGGGTATACGCGGAAGAATTCCAGCTTGCCCTGACCGCACCCGACGGCGGCGAGATATACTATACCTTGGACGGCAGCGACCCTGCCGTCAGCGACACGGCTGTGCAATATTCCGCACCGCTTAGCATAACCGACCGCAAGGGCGACAAAAACGTGGTGTCGGCGGTAGACCCGGTGCTTATCGCGGGCAGCTTTAACGAGCCTAACAGCAGCCGCGACGGCTTTATTTGCACCATATCCGCACCGTCTGACAACAACGTGGACAAATGCACTGTTGTGCGCGCCGCGGTAAAAAACGCGGACGGCAGCTTTGGTACGGAGACAGCGGCGACCTATTTTATAGGCACGCCGGAGCAGCATATACAGGGCCTTGCCAAAAGCTGCGCGGCGGCAGGCAATGACCTTGCGGTGATAAGCATTTCGATGAACTATGACGACCTTTTCGGCGGCGAAAAGGGTATATACGTCAAGGGTGATATTTTTGACGCTGCGCTGGCGGCAGAGGGCAGGGTGCGCGACGGCGAGACAGCCCGCTCGCTGGACGCTAACTACAAGCAGCGCGGCAGAGAGTGGGAACGAACCGCCTCTATGACGATGTTCGAGTTTAATGAAAACGGCGCGGTAGAGGTACTTAATCAGACATGCGGGATAAGGATACAGGGCAACTATTCCCGTTCCGACCTGCAAAAGGGGCTGCGGCTGTACGCGCGAAATGAATACGGCGACAACAATTTCCGCTATGCGGTGTTCGGTGAAGAATATCTGAACGACAGCGGAGATGTGATGGATAAATTCAAGACGCTGGTGCTGCGCGCGGGCGGTAACTGCGCGTTTACCGCAAAATTTAACGATACCTACTGGCAGTCGCTGCTGAAAGAGACAGCCGTGGAGACGAAAGAATCCCGTCCGTGTGTGGTGTACCTAAACGGCGAATATTGGGGCCTGTATGTGCTGGAGGAGGATTATTCCGACGATTATTTTGAGGATCTGCACGGCGTAAACAAGGACGACGTCGTGGTATACAAGGGCGACGCCGAGACCTATGCGCTTGGCTATAAGCTGGACGAGGGCGAGCTGCCCGAGGGGGAGAAGGAGGACTATTATTTTAAAGAATTAAAGGATTTTTGGCGCAGCCACAGCGACCTTAAAGCACAGAGCGATTATGATGAGTTTGCGCAGCTGGTGGATACCGACTCGGTTATGGATTATTTTGCGGCGGAGATATGGATAAACAACAAGTGGGACTGGCCGGGTAAAAACTGGTCTATGTGGAAAACAATACAGACCGACGACAGCAACCCGTACGCGGACGGCAGATGGCGTTTTATGTTCTATGATGTGGAGTTCGGCGGGGTCAGCGGACGCGGCGACGCATACGCCAACACGATAAAGGACGACAACTACAAGCCTAAGGGACTGCTGGATATGGATACGAATAATCCGGCGGTGCTGTGCTTTGCGTATCTTATGACTAACGATGGCTGGCGCGGTGAGTTTTACGACAGGCTGACTGGTCTGACTGACGGATATTTTGAGAAAGATGCGGCGCTGGCGCGGCTGAAGGAGTTTGAGGATATCTATTCTCCGCTGTACGGACAGTTCTTCAAGCGTTATCCCAACACCGGCAGCGCGAACGACGCGCTGAACGGCGGTTACGCAAGCTCTGCCTGCATAAGAGAGTTTATAAACGAGCGCGGAAAGAATATTCAGAAAATGATAGACTGGTGTGAAAAGACACTGGGATAAAAAACCATAAATACTATTGATTTTTCTAAAATATCAAAAAAAGCAAGCCCTCATAAAGATAATGAGAGCTTGCTTTCAAGTATTCATTTGTCGATTATTAGCATGAATCAAATGCTAAAATGACTGTTTATTTTAGAAAGTCACATAACTGCTGAACAGAAGTTACTTCCCAATCGGGAGCGTATTCATCACTTAAAGGTTTTTGAATAGAATTTAATCCTTGTTTAATCCTTATAGTTTTCATTCCTGATTTTTTTGCAGGCATTATATCATTATCGAGCCTGTCGCCAACCATAACGATTTTAGACGGACTGCAATTAACTTTCTTTATTGCGTGTTCAAAAAAAGCTATATCGGGCTTAAACATATTTTCTGTTTCCGATAATAAGCATATATCAAAAAAGTTATATATTTCATCACGCTTTAATCTTTCAAGTGTACTTGACGGCTGATTTGCTAAAATGCCGAGTTTGTATTTTCTCGAAAGAATATTAAGTACATCATATACACCGTCGAATAGTACTTCCTTTTCAGTCGAATAGGGGTGATTTGTTATAATTCCAAAGTATTCTCTTGCATAAGTGAAAGGAGAGGAGGCGTATGAGGCTGCTCCACGTTTCATTTGTTTCAGAAAATCATCAGGAGAGATGTTACATTTGCTTTTTTCAATTAGAGAAATAACCCTATCATAGTCAGAATATGATTCGTCATATAAGGTGTTTCCTAAATCAAATAATACCCATTCAAACTGCATATTATCCACCAATAACGAAATCCGCTAATCGTTCGGGGTGATACTCGTTATAATACTTTCGCTCAGCAGGGAAATATCTATTTTCATATTTATCAATAATCTGCTGTTCATTGCCAATGTATGTATCACGTTTTAACACCCTTGTCATTCTTATATTTTCAGGAATATCAATATAGACCATATAATCGAAAATTCCATTCAAATCTTTCCTTTGAAGAAATATACCCTCTACAATAACTACAGTTTTTTCTTTTATATCATAGCTTTGAGTAAAATAGCAGTCACTGTCTTTGTCATACAGTTCAATTTCAATGCTGTCATTCGTTTTGTTTTTAATTTGATTGATAATCTCGGCAAAATACCCATATCTCCATTGCAAATCATAATAGCATTGCCATTCAGGATATGCTGAATTATATCTAACTTTTCTCACATTGATAAAATCATCAATATGCAGTAGAATAGTATGAGTATTGTTGTTCTGGATTTCACAGCAAATTTTTTCCGAAATCGTACTTTTTCCTGCACCGCCTAATCCGTCTATGCCGACTATAACAATCCCGTTTTCGGACGAAATATTTAAAATAGAATTGCAAATTTCCTTTTCATAAATCATTAAAATGCTCCTCTCACAATTAAAAAGATATTTTTTAAACGGAATTTCTGAATTTACATGAGCAAGTCGAGTGCCTGTTATACTGTATATAATATCAAACTATTCACAAAAAGTCAATTCTTATTATGCTGAAACAAAATAAGAAAGATATTTTTAGCGAGCGGACGTCTGTACAGATTTTCGCAACATACTAACAATGTTTCTTAAATTCTCTGTTATAAAGATATTGTCCTAAAGACATAGGTACGAAGCTTTATATAATATAGTATTGACAACCGCACTAAAATATAATAAACTTGTATTAGTACCGTTCATGCTGTAAAGCATGATAACATACAAAACCAATAAAAAGGAGAATTAACCATGAGCGACAAGAAAAACATCTACGCCGGCACACAGACCGAAAAAAATCTTGAGGCTGCATTCGCAGGCGAATCTCAGGCAAGAAATAAGTATACTTACTTTGCGTCGGTAGCAAAGAAAGAGGGCTATGAGCAGATAGCCGCACTGTTCTTAAAGACCGCTGACAACGAAAAAGAGCATGCTAAGATGTGGTTTAAGGAGCTGAAGGGCATCGGCAATACCACCGAGAACCTTGCGGCAGCAGCAGAAGGCGAGAACTACGAGTGGACCGATATGTACGAGGGCTTTGCCAAGACCGCCGAGG
>JAFLRX010000014.1:0-10392 GCA_022511265.1 Eubacterium sp.
AGTCTTTGGAAAGGGGTACGGGGAAAACCTTTCTACAGAAAGGTTTTCCCCGATAAAAATATATACTTTTTTATAAACAAGCTATGTCTGCGGGATTTATCGGCTGTCAGGCAATTATGACGTTCTTTCCGCCTGCCTTGCCCTGATACAGGCGGCTGTCAGCGACTGAGATAAGCGCCTCTATGCCTGCGGTGCTTTCTTTACAGTACACAAAGCCAAAGGTCATGGATACGCCGACTGACTTGTCCTCGGCGACTATCTCCAGCGCGTTTATCTTTTCTCTGATAGCTGATATTACGTCAAAGCAGCTGTCGCGCTCGCCGTGCATAACTATCAGTATTTCCTCGCCGCCCCAGCGGCAGGCGGTATCTTGCTCGCCTATATTATCGGATATTATATCCGACACGGACTTTAACACGATGTCACCGCAGTCGTGGCCGTAGGTGTCGTTGACCTTCTTAAAGTCGTCTATATCGCCCATCACTATGCAGTAGGGCGTGTTGCCGCGCTCAAGCTGCTCGAACAGAGGCTTAAGGCTGTGACGGTTATACAGCCCGGTCAGCGCGTCGTGGGTGGCGATAAACTCAAGCTGACGATTTACGTCGTTCAGCTTGTCAAACATCGAGCTTATCTCCAACACAAACAGAAAAGTGAACACCAATATTATAATTCCGGTAAATCCGGTATTTACAAAAGCAATCATCCGCTCTGAGTCGGCGGGGACATGCTCTATACTTCCGTGACCATCGGAATATATCATAACTGCGGGCATAATGACAGCGTTTGCAACTATCATTATCGCCATGGTTATTATAAACCTTTTTATAGGCGTTGTGAGAAACAGCAGGTATGCCGCGATAGGCAGAACCGCTATTGCGTAAAGGTGAAAGCCTACATTCCACCCCATCAGTACCGTACAGGTAACGGCGTGCAGCATTATTTCTATGTAAAACGCTACTATCCAGCCGTATTTTATCTTGTCCGTACCCTTTGGCACACTCAGCAAGCTGCCGAGAATATACAGCGTAACACTGATGACATTGAAGCCCGTCATCAACTGCTGCCCTATAAATATAAAGAAAACCAGGAAAAACGCGTGTATTACGCCTCCGGAAAAAAATATCGCACGATATTTTACAGAGCCGGCAATACGTATTTTACTCAAATCAAATGTCATGTTCTGTCCTTCCGTGCGTTTAATCTCATTGCGAACGGGGTTATAATTACGGTTATTATACCATATTATTCCACCGTTGTCAATCATAAAATATATTGGATCGTAAGTGATATAAAAAAATTTCTTATTATTCCCAACCATTTCTGAATATCTACGACTTATTCAGTACAAATCGATTTGAACCGTAAGGAGGCGAATAGCTTGGACGCATATATTACCGATGAGCTGATAAACGCTACATTCCTCTTCTGCCGCAAGCGTATCTCGGATATCGAGCAGGCAAAGGATCTGTCGCAGGATATTTTGCTGGCGGCGGTGACCGCAATACGCAAGGGCGGAAGGTTTGACAGCTTTCATTCTTGGTACTGGCGTATGGCGCGCAATAAATACGCCGACTGGGTAAGGATAAAGCAAAACTCCGCGCTGCCGCTGGAGAGCTTTGAGGGTATGCGTTCGGAGGATATGCTGCCGGAAGAACGGGTAGTAAGCGACGAGGAAATATCCGAGCTGAACTATTCCCTGTCGCGGCTGGCGGCAATATACCGTGAAACGGTTATCCGCTTCTATCTGAAAAAGCAGACCGTAGCGCAGATAGCGGCCGAAATGGGCGTGCCTGAGGGCACGGTAAAATGGCGGCTGTCCGACGCACGGGATAAACTGAAAAAGGAGTTTGATAATATGCCGAAAACAGGAACAGCGGCGTACGCGCCGTACATCATCGACGATATGTCATGGAACGGAGAGGTAGCAAAACCTCAAAAGGTCTTTTACAGCACAAAGATACCCGCACAGATAGCGGTAATATGCCGCGCCGAGCCCAAAAGCATAAACGAAATTTCCGAGGAAATAGGCGTTGCTCCTGTATATCTTGAGGAAATAATCGGGCGTATGCTGGAGGTGCAGCTGCTGAAAGCATCCGGCAAGGACAAGTATCTTACCAATTACCTTGTATTTCACAAGCAGGTAAAGAAACAAGCAAGTTACGAAGCTTATAAAGTATACATGGACGGAAAATTCAACGAGCGTATTACCGAGCGGCTGCTGGATCTTGAGGATAAGATAAGGGCGCTGGACTTTTACGGAAACGACTTTGACTATGGTCAGCTTATGTATTATTTCTATGTATGCGCGGGCTGGTACATCGCAAGCATGGCATCGGAAAAGCATCTGTCTAAGTACAAGGAAAAATTTACGGAAGATAAAAGGGATTACAATTTCACCATGCTGTTTGAGTATCCCGACGATAACATTGATTATTCGGTATATGACAGAGAGGTGCACAACTATTCCGACTGGCATCAGCACTTTATGACGACAAGGCGTAATGTGCAATATATAAACTTTTACGATGTCGAGCCGTTCCCCAACAACAGCGTGGGCAGCGACGGCAGGACGGCATGGGTTGACGGCAACAACATCGACCTGCTGGTCGACCTTGCGGAAAACCCCGCAAAGCAGCTTAACGAGCGAGAGCAGGAAATGGCAGCATTTTTCGCGAAGTGCGGGCTTATCACCGGCAAAGAGGGCGACTGGCACGTAGAGCTGCCGATATACACGCAGGAAGTAAAGACCGAGACAAACCGCCTGATTGGCGAGGCGGTAAAGGACCTTGCGCTGGAATACGGCGAGCTTGTCGGCGAAAAAGTGGAAAAGCTGCTGCTGCCCCACGTCCGCGAGGATCTGCTGCCGATGTTCTTCAACTGGGAGATGTGGGATATGTTCGACCCGAAGAATATGCTGATCTATTACGGTCTGTATAAAGGAAAGACTATGACAGTGCCGGAGGACTGGGAGAGGTCGGCGGCAGGGCTGCAGATAGTTATATTGTAATCATAAAAGTTTTTGAAGAGTTCTTAGAGAAACTTTTTACAAAAAGTTTCTCTAAGCGTTCAAGGGCAACAGCCCTTGAAAAAATAATAGGGGCTATACCAGCCCCTATTATTTTTTTCAAGTTTTCTGCCCTTTGTGACACTCGCCGCTCATTGGGCAGCCTGAGCAGCCGCAGCCACAGGAAGACCTGCCTTTCTTTTTGTTTCTCACCATGCTGATAATTATTGCCGCCGCTATTGCCGCGACTATCAGGGCAACTATTATCGTGGATATATTTTGGGTTATTATTTCAGGCATATTATCATCTCCTGCTTATATTTTCAGTGTCTTTGCCTGCTTGTAGGGTCTTGCCATAAGGTATATGACACCCGCCATAACGATAAGCGCGACTATCAGCCCTACAACATTTATATTTCCTGTAAATACCGAGCCAATCTGGAACACTATCAGCGACACCACATACGCAAACAGGCACTGATATCCTATAGCAAACCACGTCCACTTTGCGCTGTTCATCTCGCGTCTTATCGCGCCGATAGCCGCAAAGCAGGGCGCGCAAAGCAAGTTAAACAGCAGGAACGAATAGCCCGCGAGCGCGGTCATACCCTCGAAGTCCAGCACGCCGAATACGCCAACGACCTCTTCCTTTGCGACAAGTCCCATAATGGTCGCTATTGCCGCCTTGATAGTGCCAAAGCCCAGCGGCGCGAATATCCAGCAGATAGCGCTGCCTATCATACCGAGTATGCTGTTTTCTATATCCATTTCTGGGTCGAATACGAACGAGCCGTCAACCATACCGAATACCGAGCCTGCCCAGACAAGTATCGAGGCAAGCAGTATGATAGTACCCGCCTTTTTGATAAACGACCAGCCGCGCTCCCACATGCTGCGCAAGATATTGCTTACGGTAGGCCAGTGGTATGCGGGCAGCTCCATAACAAACGGGGCGGGGTCGCCTGCGAACATTTTGGTTTTCTTCAGTATAATACCGGATATGATGATTGCTGCCGCGCCGACAAAATACGCGCTGGGCGCTACCCACCATGCGCCGCCGAACAGCGCCGCGGTTATCATTGCAATTATCGGCAGCTTTGCGCCGCAGGGTATAAAGGTAGTAGTCATTATCGTCATTCTGCGGTCGCGCTCGTTCTCGATGGTTCTGGACGCCATGATACCCGGTACACCGCAGCCGGTGCCTATCAGCATCGGGATAAAGGATTTTCCTGATAGTCCGAACTTGCGGAAAATCCTGTCCATAACAAACGCGATACGCGCCATATATCCGCACGCCTCGAGGAAGGCGAGGAAGATAAACAGCACCAGCATCTGCGGTACAAAGCCCAGCACCGCTCCGACACCTGCCACGATACCGTCAAGTATAAGGCTTTGCAGCCAGTCAGCGCAGTTTATCGCGGTAAGTCCGTCCTCAACCAGCACCGGGATACCGGGTATCCATACGCCGTATTCCTCAGGACCGGGCGCCTCTTCAAGTGCCGCGTCAACCGTCTCGGAGATGTCATACCCTGCCTCGGCAAGCGCCTCGCCGTAAGAGCCGTACGCCTCGTCAAAGCCACCGAAGTCCTCGTCCTCTATCGCGCCGAGTACCTCGTCCGCACCGACAACGCCCGCATCCGCCGCACTTTGTACAGTAGCGGTCACCTCATCGGTGAAGATGTTTTCTATCGCGTAATCCCCTACCGCCTCTTCATACTCTGATGCGCCGATGTTAAACAAATGCCAGCCGTCGCCAAACAGTCCGTCATTCGTCCAATCCGTCACCCATGTGCCGACCGTAGTTATAGAGATATAATAAACAAGGAACATTATTACAGCAAATATCGGCAGTGCCGCAAAGCGATTGGTCAGCACCTTGTCTATCTTGTCGGAGGTAGACAGCTTGCCCGCACTTTTTTTCTTATAGCAGCCCTTCATCAGCTGCGCTATGTAAACGTATCTTTCGTTGGTGATAATGCTTTCGGAGTCATCGTCCAGCTCTGCCTCGGCTGCTTGTATATCTTCCTCAATATGTGCCAGCTTTTCGTCAGAAATATTCAGCTGAGACAGCGCCTTTTCGTCACGCTCGAATATCTTTATCGCATACCAACGCTGCTGCTCTTCCGGCATGCCGTGTACTGCTGCCTCTTCAATATGGGCGAGGGCGTGCTCTACCGCGCCGGAAAATGTATGCATCGGCACTGCCTTTTTGCCCTGTGCGGCTTCGATAGCCGCCTCAGCAGCCTCGGCTATGCCTGTGCCCTTAAGGGCGGAAATCTCTACTATCTTACAGCCCAGCTGTTTTGATAGCTGGTCGGTGTCTATTTTGTCGCCGTTCTTTCTCACGACATCCATCATATTGATTGCAATGACCGTCGGTATGCCAAGCTCGGTCAACTGGGTAGTAAGGTACAGGTTTCTCTCAAGGTTTGTGCCGTCCACTATGTTAAGTATCGCGTCGGGTCGCTCGTTTATCAGATAGTTTCTCGCCACCACCTCTTCAAGCGTATACGGCGAGAGCGAATATATACCCGGCAGGTCGGTGACGGTCACGCCGTCATGCTTTTTCAGCTTGCCTTCTTTTTTCTCTACGGTGACGCCGGGCCAGTTTCCCACAAACTGGTTAGAGCCTGTCAGCGCGTTGAACAATGTTGTTTTACCGCAGTTAGGGTTGCCCGCAAGGGCGATCTTCAGTTCCATTATAATATATTTCCTTTCCTGTCCGTTTTTCTTTTTTACACTGTTAGTATAAACTAACTTTCATCCAATAGAATAACAGCTTGTTATTCTACCTCGATAGTCTCGGCGTCCGCTTTTCTCAGCGACAACTCATATCCGCGCACGGTTATCTCGATAGGGTCGCCCAGCGGCGCAACCTTGCGGATAGATATTTCAACGCCCTTGGTTATCCCCATATCCATGATACGACGTTTTACCGCACCCTCACCGTGCAGCTTTACGACCTTGGCGGTCTCGCCGACTTTTACTTCTTTGAGTGTTTTCATATTATTCCCTCCTGATATATACTATGCCTTGTCCTATCGGACTAGACCATTATCTTTTGTGCCATTTCGCTGCTGATGGCAATGCGTGCCTCTTTCACGTTGACTATAACATTCTGCCCTAAGGCATTTATTACGGTGACAGTACCGCCGACCACAAAGCCGAGGTCTTCAAGGTGCTTTTTTACCTCCGGCTTTCCGCCGATTTTCTTTATTATATTTTCCTCACCTATCGTTGCAAATATAAGCGGCATCAATACAAACGCTCCTTTATATGTTTGATTAGCCTACGCTAACTCATAGCCTTAAATTTTGGTTAGCATCTGCTAACCAAATATATTATATAACTAAATCGGCGAAAAGTCAACAGGTTTTTCTCACATTTTCGCAAAATCGGCAAATTCAGCGAAACGGTTAGTTTTAACTAATCCTTTTTGTGCAATGTTACAAAACTGTTATTATTCACTAAATATCAATTCCCCGACAGGAAAACCTGTCGGGGAGGGCTTAATATTTATTTATAATATCACCGGCCGGGTCTGCCGCCAAAGCCGCCACCGCCGGGGCCGCCAAAGTCGCCGCCCGGCATACCGCCTCCCGGTCCGCCGAATCCGCCCATGCCGCCTGTGCTGCCTGTCACGCCGTTTTCGGCTGTAAAGGTCGTCAATACGCTGTCGCCTCCGTATACCGTATACTCGCTGCCCGCGACAAGGTCGGGAGAGGATATTATTATCGACCGGCAGTTTTTCGGTGTAACGGTGCTGAGCACCGTGTTGCCGCTGCTGTCTTTTACGGTTATCTCGGTGTTTGCGGATACGTCGGCGGTAAAGCTGTGGCAAGGCTGGGTAGAGCTTGACGGTGCCTCTGCCATACCTACCGCACCCAATGCTATCAGCGTGCCGCCGGTTAGATCAAAGCTTCGGTCATAATCCAGCGCGCCGTTGCCGCCATTAGTCGGTCCGTAGACTATCACCGTCCCGCCGCTCATAGTGACCGATCCGTTAGAATCTATGCCGTCGCCCTGCGCATTAACAACAATATTGCCCCCGCTGATATTGATATAATATTCGTCAGAGCCGCCGGGATTGTACCCCCATGCGCCCGCATTATCGCCGCCCGCGGCGTTAAGTCCGTCGTCGCTTGCGACAAGGCTGATGTTGCCGCCGCTGATCTCTATCGACATGCCCTCGATACCCTCATAGCTGGAGGTTATATTGATATCGCCGCCTGAAATAACCATCTTTTCATCGGCGTGGAACGCGTCGTCGCCGGTAGCCACCTCAAACGTGCCGCCTTTTACGGTCACATTTACCGAGTGGAACGCGTCATCGGCAGAGTCGATGTTGAATGTGCCGCCGTTTACTGTTATCTTGCCGCCCGCCTTAAAGGCCTTGGTGCTGTTCGCGGTATTTCCGCTGCTGTCGGTCATGCTGTCAAAATCAAACGGGTCATCTCCGCCCATTGAAAATCCGTCAAACCGTCCGCCGCCGAAGCCGCCGTTGTCGGTATGCACCACGCCCGCGCTGCCGCCGCTTGTAACGACCTTAAATTCACCGCCGTTTACGGTGAGGTCGGTCTCTGCCTGCACTGCGTCGCTGCCCGCGGTAATGTCAAACGCGCCGCCGTCAATCAGAATATAGCCCAATGCAGCGTTATCGGACTTGGTGGATTTCAGTCCGTCGCCGCCGCAGTCCAATACAAGACTGCCGCCTGATATCTTAAGATAATCCTTGCCGATTATGCCGTCGTCGGCGGAGTTAAGGTTAAGATTACCGCCGTTTATCTCCAGCGTGTCCTTGCTCTTTATTGCGTCATTGTAGCTTGCGTTGACGGTAAGGCTGCCGCTGCCGTTTATTATCATATCGCTCTTGCTGAATATTGCCGCGTCCGGCTCGTCCTCGCCATCGGCAAAATTATAGCTTTCACCGTCGGTGATAACATTCTGCGAGCCGTCCGCCAGCGTAAGGGTAAACAGCTTTGCCTTTTTACAGAAGATAGGCGCATTATCAGTACAGGTCAGTGAAAGACCGTTGAGGATAAGCGTTACCTTGCTGCCCTTTGCGTCAACTATCACCTGTCCGTTGTCAGAGCTGCCGCTCAGCTCATATACGCCGGGCTCGGTAATGGTCACTGTGCTGCCGTTGATGTCAACGTTACCGCCGGACTGTGCCGAATCACCGTTAAAGGTTATGGTGCAGTCGGCGGTAACCGCTGTGCCCTGCGTCGGCCGGGCGTCGTTCGAATCTGACGAATTATCCGATGATGCTTCTCCCCCGCCGCTTTCGCCGTTGGTAGAATTTTCAACCACGGCACTGCTCTCCTGTCGGCTGTCGCCTGTATCAGATGTCGGGGTATCGTATACGCAGCCGCAAAGCAGCGCGGCGGCGCATATTACCGCGATAAATCTTTTCTTTTTCATCATATCTCCTTTACGCGCTGTTAAAGCTCTTCAGAATTAGAAGGCATTATTCCGCACATTATAGGCAGGTTGCCGTTGCGGGCGCGCAGCTTGTCTATCATTTCTTTTTCCTTCTTTATGTCCTTTTCTACTATCTCATATTTCAGGTCGTACATTGTACCCATGCCTGATGTCTTTGCCTGGATAAGGTTTGCCTTGCTGCAATATTCCTCAAAAATATCGTCAAAGCAGCCGCAATAGTCGAGGTTTTCGGGTATAGATACTCTCAGCAGCTTTGCGGAGATTCTGTCCTGCGACAGCCCGGGTATAAACCCTACCACGGTAAGCACGATGCCCACCGCAACCGCCAGCATTATCGAAAAGCCTATATAGCCCATACCTGTCGCAAGTCCCAGTCCCATTGCGTAGAATATGTAGCATATATCGCGGGAGTTGCCGGGGGCAGAACGAAATCTCACCAGATTAAACGCGCCCATTACCGCGATGCCCGCGCCGACCGAGCCGTTGACCAGCATTATTACCGCCTGCACCAGCACCGGCAGCACCATCAGCGATACCAGCATGTTTTTTGACGCTTGTCTGTTGTTCAGGCGGTATATTACCGCCGCCAGCAGTCCCAGCGCAATAGCCGTAATTATGCATATAAGGCTGGATTCTAAAGTAAGTCCCTCGGTGGGGTTTATGACACTTGAAAACATGTTTTTTTCCTCTCGTTTCCTCTAGTATTTTCTGACGCGGTACCGTTTATTCCGCATCGTATGCTTTGTTCATATATACTGCCGTATTTGGAAAATGAACCGATGTATATTTGCAGATCGGACAGTATCTCTGTCATCCAAAGCGGTATCGCCTCCGCGGTTTTAAGCTCCATAATGCGGTAGGGCTGATTTTCAAGAGTTTCGCCATAGCAGCCCAACCGCAGGTCAAGCTCATCGGTGCGGCTGCGTATGTTGCTGTCAAAGGTTATCCTGAACTCTTCATCGTCCTTTGCGTAATACGCCAGACGGTCATAACAGATTATTATCTTGGGACGCAGCCCGTA
This sequence comes from Eubacterium sp., assembly GCA_022511265.1. Lineage (GTDB taxonomy): Bacteria > Bacillota > Clostridia > Oscillospirales > Ruminococcaceae > Ruminiclostridium_E. The sequence continues at coordinate 9,468 of JAFLRX010000014.1, forward strand.
TTTTTTGATGATGAAGTCTATTTCGTCGGTAATCTGTGTCGGGTGTGCGGGAGGGTTTCCTTTTACCAGCCAATCAAACGCCTCGGCGTATGTCATACGCTCTCTTCTTTTATAAACGATGCCCTTATACTTTTTCTTTATCTCGGCAAACGCTATGGTATCATCGTTCGGCACGCCGTAACAGCGCAGCCGCAGCTTTTCCTTATATATCGGCTTTGACAGCGATGTGCGTATCATCTCGTCCGAATCATTGTCAAAGTATATATTGCTTACGATCTCGTTGCCGTACTCGTCTTCCAGCATCAGTCCGTCCAGCCTTTCCATAAGCCGGGCATACTTTTCCTCGTCCAACACGAATTTAAGCTCTTTACGCTTAAACGTGTTTTGGTGGGACATATTTTCACCCCCGTTATCTCTATCGTGATTACAGTTTAACAGTCAAATGTGAAAAAAATATGATAAAACCAAAATAGATTTTTGTAAAGCTGAAAAAAATTAGAGTTCTAACTATTTACAATAACACTTATGTGTATAGTAAAAACAGCCGCGCCTGATGGCGCGGCTGCGATGCTGTTTTATTTCTTTTTCTTCTTAAGTGCGGGCGAAGCTATCATCGCAAGCAACGCACCCAAAGCAAGCGTTCCGCCGCCGAGCATTACGCCGGTTATCGGGTTGTCTTGCTGATTGTCGTTGCCATCGCCTGCGGTAACGGAATCACCTGTTGTAGTCTCAGGTGCCTCGGTCACAGTTGTAGTAGTGGTAGTTTCCGGTGCGGGTGTCGTCTCGGGAGCTGTAGTTGTCTCTTCCGCAACTGTAGTCTCGGGAGCATCGGTCTCGGGTACGGTCGTATCGGGAGCATCGGTCTCGGGTACGGTCGTATCGGGAGCGTCGGTCTCGGGCACGGTCGTATCGGGAGCGTCGGTCT
>JAFLRX010000014.1:10492-63531 GCA_022511265.1 Eubacterium sp.
TCGTATCGGGAGCGTCGGTCTCGGGCACGGTCGTATCGGGAGCGTCGGTCTCGGGTACGGTCGTATCGGGAGCGTCTGTCTCAGGTACAGTAGTATCGGGAGCGTCGGTCTCGGGTACAGTAGTATCGGGAGTGGACGACGACTCAGGTGTGGATGAAGACTCAGGAGTGGAGGATGATTCCGGTGTGGAGGACGACTCAGGTGTGGATGATGTCTCGGGCGTCTTTTCCTCTTCCTTGTTTTCAACTACAGGAACCTGATCTGCATAGCTGTCATCGCCGTACAGCTTATAGCCTACCTTGCCCTTTTCTATCCAGAATACATATACCTTGGTATCCTTTACGTATCCATCGGCTGCGCCGGTCTCTACAACATAGTAGGTCTTGCCGTTTTCAAGTCCGTAGGTCTCTACGTCAAATCTTACGACCGCTCTGATGTTAGGCGCGGTACCTTCAAGCACTACCTTAACGTCTGCGCCTATCTTATCCTTAGGACCGTCTTCGGCGCTGTAGTCTGCGTACAGACCAAATGTCGTCTGTGCCGCAAGCTCTGCAAGACGTGTCGGGTCGGTCACAGCCTCGCCGTCGGCATAATATACCTTATCCAGCATTATGTCAACAGGATTCTTCTTATTGATTACATTGATGTCGGTCTTCAGATAATCAGCGGGGTTATCGCTGTAGGTTCTGAGATACTTAGCAACGCCGTTTTCATCAATATAGATGTATACAGTCTCGTTGCTCTTGGTATAGCCGTCAGCCGATGAGGTCTCCTTCAGGCTGTAGAAGCTGTTGCACTTGAGGCCGTCGGTCTCGTCAAAGCGTACGTATAACTTGCCGTTCTCGTAGATAAGTCCGTCGGTAACGGCTACTTCTTCGCCCTCTGCGTCGTACAGCGTGAATACCGTATCTGCCTTCAGCTTGTTGAGGGCATCGGTGGTCAGCTTGCTGAGGTCGTTGATATCGTCAAAGCTCTTGGTTATCTCGATCTCCAGCTTTTTACGCTCGTTATAGTATACCAGTGTTGCGCCCTTATCGTCATAATCGGCAGACGCGGTGGACGGACGCCAATGTACGCCGTTCTTGTCTACGGTTATGATATATACTTCGGTACTCTGAGCATAGTCAAAGTCTGCGGCAACAGGTCCCTCATACAGCCTGTATTCGCCCACGCCGAGCGAGAGGAAGGAAACGGTTGCAACGCCGTTGACCAATTTGGGTGACTGGTGATCAAGCGGTAAGGTCTCACCGCTCTTAACCAGATAGAATACAGTACCGTTAAATACCGCGCTGTCCAGCGTGGTTGAATCTATCTGTGCACCCAAGCTGTCCTTGTATACCTTATTAAAGGTAAAGTCATAGAACACGGGCTCGGCAACCTTTTGGTTGATAACGGTTCTTACTGCCGCCGAGAAGGCGTCGCTTGCGCCCTTCTTGAATACTATCGTGCCGTCGTCGTTGATGCGTACATCTACAACATCAGCGCTCTGCTGATACTTAACCTCTTTATCGTCAGCGTTAGTATAGGACGGAGCAGCGTTCTCCTTGATCTGATAATCGCCCGGCTGGTTGCCGTCGGGTATTGTAAATGTAATTACAAGGCGGTTATTGGCAAGATTTGCCTCTGCTATGCCCTTAACTATTTCTTTATCGCCCTGATACAGGCTGAAATCAACGCTTGCGATAAGCTCTGCCAGCTCTTCAGCTGTAAGCGCGCTGAGCTGTGTCTCGGTAAAGGTCTTGAATATCTCGATAGTGCCGTCAACCGTTACTATCTCGGTATTTGTGATAGACGGATTGCCGGTAAATTTCTCGGCATCAGCGGTCTTATTGTCATATACCTTGTAATAGGTTGCTGTGCCGTGGCGATCAAACTCAACAAGTATCTGAACGTTGTCCGAGTTCTCATAGCCGGACTTTTGCTCGTCATCCGCAAGCTCGGATATCAGATATTTATGTCCGGGCAACAGACCCTCGATATCCGCGCCGTCGAAGATAACAACAGCCTTTCCGTCCTTCCATACGGGAGAAGCGGTAGCCAGCACGGTGCTACCCTCGGTGATAACGAATACGGTGTTCTTCAGCCATTCGTTCAGCGCGTCTTCATCAATTTCGCCCTGTGCATCAGCAAAATCAGCGGTAAAGTCTTTTCCCGCAAATTCCTTAACAAATTCGATGTAAGGAACATATATCAGCTCGTTTACGAAAGGCATCTCATTGCCCTGAGCGTTAGGCGCGGTAGGCGTGGTATAGCTTACGCTGCCGTCCTCGGCAATGGTAAAGCTGTAGCCTGCCGCATTTACCTTGCTGTCGTAATTTTCGGGAGCCTGGCTCTCTACTATGGTATAGGTCTTGCCCTTTTCAAGAACGATTGTTTCGCCGTTTACGCCGACGGTCACGCCGCCCTTGAATACAAAGGTTATCTTCTTGCCGTCCACAACGGTGGGAGATATTTCGGCAAGCACGGTATCACCCAGTTTAAGACAGAACTTGGTACCCGCTGCCAGTCCTGCGATATCGGCATCTGCCGCGTCCTCGTAGGTCTTGGAAATTACCAGCTCTATCAGCGCGTTGTTAAATGCTACGGCAGAGCCGTCAACAGATTCTTCATCAAGATAATATGCGGTCTCTCCGTCGGCGTTTATCTCGCATCTGTATACCTTGCTGCTGATGCTGTAATTATCGGGTGAGCCGGTCTCCGCGAGGTAATATACGCCCGGCTCGAGATCTTCAAACAGCACATACGCGCCGTTGTCGTATGAAAGCTCTACATCGTCGGTAAGCTTGTCGCTGAGTGCCGCGTCTGCAAACAGCGCAAATGTTGTATCGCCGAGCAATGCCTTTATTTGTGCTTCTGTCAGGGCGCCGTCAAAGGTCTTGGTTGCCTTTACCGAGCCGACTATCTTCTTATTGTCCACGCCGGTTACGCGTACGTCGGGAGTAACGGTTATTGTACCGTCCGCTGCAACGGATACCTCGATATCCTGTGCAGCCTCATATCCGGCAGGTGCGGTCTCCTTGATAACGTAATCGGTGCCTGCGGTAAGGCCGGTAAAGGTCACCTTGCCGTCGGCGTCGGGTGTCACGGTCTGTATAGAATTAGCGGTGTCGCCCTTGATGTACAGATCAAACTTGGTAGCAGCATGCAGTGTGGTAACATTAACGCCGTTGTAGGTCTTGTTGAAGGAAATGTCGTCAACATCTACAACGCTCAGCTCATTTACCACGGTAAGCGAGGTCGAGCCGGGTCCCATCGCGGTTTCGTCAACGTATTCAGAATAATGGGTCACGCCGCTGTTGTCCACATAGCATACATAAACCGTATCATCCTTGATATAGTCGGAATGAGCGGAATATTCTTTCAGATAATAGGTCTCGCCGTACTCCAGTCCGTCAAACTCCGCATAGAACGAGCCGCCGGAATATTTTACGGATACAGGCTCGCCTATCATAGTCTCGCATGCGGGATCTTCATACAGCGCGAACTTGGTGGCTGCGCACAGCTCTGCTATCTTTTCGGCAGAGGGCGAGGTCAGCCCCTCAAATCTCTTGGTAACTCTTACCGAGCCGAAGGATTCAAGGTAGTTTGTCAGCGTGAACGCGCCGTTTTCGACAGTGGTCTGCTGACCGTTTTCATCGGTCACAACGATGGTGATGTCACCGTCAGCGGTGATATATACGTCTATCTGACCGTCAAACACCACATATCCGTCCGCCGTGCGCGCCTCGGTGATTACATAGTGCGCGTCGGCAGCCGCAGTGCCTTTCTCAAGGTCGTCGAATACCAGCTTGCCCTTGCCGGTGGTTTCGTCCCAGACAGGGGTTACACGTCTTGTGTTACCGTCGGCGTCCTTGATAACAAATATCGTTTCCGCAAAGAACTCTTCGTCCTGTGCGTATTCACTCAGGTCAAGCTCTTCCCAATCCTTATAGATAACTACAGGATCGGACTCAGGTATATTGTAGGAGTCTATTTCTACGCGGAAATTACGCGCGCCGTCGGTGAATATGATATCATCGAATATCGCGGAATAATATGTCTCAAAATACTCTTCGTCAAGGTCTTTCAGGAATACCGCGTAATAATGATTTCTGTCAAGCGCATAGCCCTCGGGAGCCTCGGTCTCGTATACCTCGATAAGAGTATCGTACGGCAGGTTTGTCTCGTTGAATATACCGTCGATACCTTCCATATTCTGGGTGGTATATTCTCTTTCTACCCAGCCGTCGCCGGTCTCATATCTTACCATGAACTTGGCGCCGTTGAGACGTTCGCCGTTTTCGTCAAACTTACGGGTTACCAGGCTGACAGATACTGAGCCGGAAGAACCGGACTTATAGGAAAGGCCGTCGCCGCTTACCGAGTTGCTTTCTCTCTCAGAGTCCTTCTGCTCTACACCGTTTATCTCAAGGTGTATCTTATTGGTGAAATAAGGCTTATAGCTGTAGTCATAACGTGACTCGGCCTCTGCCCTTGCCTGCTCTATCGCGTCAGCCGCTTCTTTAGTCAGCATCGTATAGAAGGTTATACGCAGGTAGGAATTAGCATACGCCTCGGGTATGTTGATAGTGAAGCCGGAATAAGACACCTGCAGATCAAAGTCCGCGGTCACGTCCTTAGTGGTTTGGGTAGGATTGATATAATCCTTACCGCTTGCGTTGTATTCCAGCTCGTCGTAGAATGTCTTTATCTCTTCAATTTTGAAGAACGGACGGCTTGCCTCGTTTAACAGCTCGCTGTCGGAGATGACCATTCTCATACCGGTGTCGGTAAGATCATCGACGATGGTCATACCGCCCATATCAAGACCGCCCTTGTTGAACTCAACCACCCATTTGAGTGCGTTGGCCTCAGAGCTGTGATTGCTTGCGCCGTCGCTGTTATCCGCACTGTAGCCTATCTTCTCGGTATTTTCGTACTTGGAATATACCGCCGCGGATTTCTTTACGTTAAAGTCGTTGCCGTAAATGTTGCCGGTAAATACAGCGTCGTTCTTGAATTCTGTCCAGTCATAGTCAGAATCCCCGAGGAATGCCTCGGCAAAATCTTCGTCTATCTTTAATGTCAGCGTAATAACATAGCACTCGCTGATGCTGTCACCGAAAGTAAATTCAATAGTATCCTTGTTGTATTTCTGCTTGCTGCCGTTGTAGGACGCGGTACCCTCTATAATTCTCATTGTTATTCCTGCAGCTGCGGGATCGGTATAGAATGTACCTATATAATCGCTGTATTCGTTATAGCCGTTGTCGTAAACGGATATGCCGTTTATACCGACAAGCGATGTGCCTATCGGCAGCTGCTCAAGCAGCAGAGGATCGGTAATGGTATATGCGTTGGGGTTAACTACGATACGGAATCTGAACTCGTTGGTGCCGTCCTCAACAGACATGCTGCTTACGTATCCGCCGTTGCCGTATCCGCCGTCGCCGGTTGCCCAGCTGTTGGCCTTGTATACACCCTTATACAGCAGAGAGTTGGACATCTCTGTCTCCGCCTCAGAGCTAAAGCCGTCGGCGTACGCAATGTTGTTGTACTTTTGGGTGGTCTTCTCATTCCAATCGGGGAACTGCTTGCGTCCCTCGCTGTCTACGGTGTAATGCTCATCGCTGTCATAATCCTGAGCCAGCGAATCATAATCATCGAATTTTGTGCGTACCTGGAACTGGATGCTCATTTCCTCGGTGATGTTGAACATCAGGAAATCAATATGCAGCTGTCCGTCAGCGTCCTCGATGATGTAATAGCCCTCATCGCCAACTTCGGGCTTTTCGGGCATAACGGTACCCTTATAGGACAGCGCCCTGCCGAGACCGTTTATCCATACGCCCTGACCGTTGTTATTGGTATAGTACCATGCAGGCACAGTCTGACCTTCCTGTATGTAATCGGAGATAACTACATGGTCGTATGCCTGCTTGTCATCCTTATTGAACTCAATGTTCCATATAAACTCGCCGTTAGCGGCGTCATAGCCGCTTGAAGTCTTGTATACAGACTGTACCTTCTTCTCGGTAAGCTCGACCTCGTTGGCTTTTTTATGCACGCCCTTTTTGCCGATATCGCCTAAATCGTGCTCTTTGCCGTCGGGGGTGGTCGCTTTCATCTCATCGGTTATCAGTTTGGCATCGTTGACAACCTTTGCCTTGCCGTCAGAGTCATACTCTTCGGCTGTGGTCTTGTAGGTGATCGTTATGGTATTTCCGGAGGAAAGCAGGCTGTTAAGGTCAACTATAAAGCCTATCTTGTTGCCCTCTCCGTCGGTAACATAACCTGCGGAATTGCCGTTCAGCAGCGCCTGAGCCTGCTCGGGGGTAAGAGTGGCGAGATCATAGGAGGATGCGCCGAGATCCGCCATACTGCCGCCGAGTATGCTGAGCGAGCCGTCAATGATATCCTGGTTGTCAAACCAGTCAACCAGATACGGATTTTCTATATCAAAATCAGTAACGTCTATGGTAACTGTCCATAAAACCTGCATCGGCTTTTCGTTCCAGTCGTTTACCCAGCCTTGCTTATCTACGATCTGAGTATTTTTTACGCTTTGGCTTGCCGAACCGTTGACACTGTCATTATTATTAGTGTCATCGGGAGTGGGGTCATAATATGCGGTGTTGTATGCCGATTTGTACTGTATCGTGCCGCCGCTCTGCGAGGTGCTGTCGAGCTGGCTTTTCAGATATTCGTCGGTAAACGCATATTCCAGCTTAAAGGTCTCGGAGGTCTTGTCTTTGCCATCGGGGAAATCATAAACGAACTTGCCGTCTTTAATGTATTTCTGTAAATCATCGCCCTTTATTACAGTGCCGTCGGACAGTGTAACAGAGTACAGCTCTAACGCCTGAGCGCCGTCAAGATAAAGGTATACGTCATCAGAAAACGCGCCGCCGTCGAGGACAGCTTCATTATCCGCCTGAACTACCGCGTCAAAGGTCAAGCCGAAAGCGCCGTTTTGCGAGCCGCTCTTGGTGACCTTATAGTCTATCTGCTTTTCAGGTTCGGGCTTGTGCTGTTCGATAATAACACTGCCGTCCGCCTCACCGTTAGGCATCTTGGATTCCCAACTGGAGTCCTCATCGCTGGACGCATTGGACTGCGCGTGTATCTCAAACCAGAAAGGATCCTGTCCCCAGAACAAGAACTCTTCAAAGAAGTCAACGTCTATCAGATAGCTGTCGTCGTCTTCGGTTATTCTGTAGCTACCGGTAGCGATATCATGATCATCGGGACCGTCAGTAAAGAGAATGTTACCGTTCTTCAGCTGATCGGGTATGTTGATCTGAGCCTGCTCTTCAGCACGCTGATTGCCCTCATATACATCTATGTTCTTGTTTATCCTAAAGCTTGCGGAGACGGTAGGAAGCTCCCAGCCGGGATTTTCCGACAATATATTCTTAACAATGTCTCTCATATTCTCAAAGTCGCCCGGCTGCAAAGCCAACGCGCTGTTGGGAAAGTCGCGGTCGTACAGCTGCTTAAACCTTGCCTGTACCAAGCCGCGGAAATCCGACACGGTTAACGGATTACCGTCAGTGTCATTGCCTACGACCGTAGAGTTTATCTTGTCATTGTCAACGGTGACCTTTACACTGAGGTCAACCTTGACGTTTTCACCCTCTCCGGGGCTGACATTGACACCTATGTCGGTGACACAGTTTGAGTTAATACCCGTGTACTCTGCCTTTGCCGTGATGCCCAGCAGTCCGAACAGACTGACATCGCTCGGCAATACGCATTGTACCGCGAGTACAAACGCTGTGAATAGTGCGATAAAACGTTTCTTCATAAAACAAATTCCTCCTGACCAGTGTTTTTATGAATACATATGAGTTATATATGTGAGATAGAACACTGATGCTATTCTAGTGTTAAATATTTTATCATAAGTAAGCAGAAAAGTCAATATTATTTCACTTGCAAAGAAAGCAAATTTTGATATTATAATATTTTTTCGGTAATTTGTATAAAAAGAAAAACTAAAAATAGTGCAAAAAGTCATGTTAATAATTCCCTGCCGAAATATAAAAAGGTCACCTCATGAAGTGACCTTTTGTGGGAGTTATTCAGTTGCATACATTGGGGCTGTATATTTTGCGAACGCCCTTTTCCTTACTATAAAGTATGTTACCATCATCGCCGTGCCTGTTACCACCCATGTCGCGGGGTAAACATTCATCAGCATTTCAAAGGTATTGAAGATAGGATATACGGTATACACCCACGCAAAGCGCAGCGCGCAGGTTCCTACTATAGTGATGACCGCCGGCAGCATGGAATATCCCATTCCTCGCATCGCCGCCGCAGAGACCTCGTATATCACCGGCATGAAGGTGAGCAGCTCGACATGCAGCATCCGTATCATCGCGTAATATATAACCGCCGGGTCGGTGGTAAAGGGCTGTATCACATATTCTCTCAGCAGCACGAATGTACCCGACATTATCCCGGTGCCTATCAGTCCGAACATCATACCGAGAGCCAGTATCTTTTTGCAGCGGTCATGCCGATTCGCGCCAAAGTTCTGCCCGGTGAAGGTGACCACCGTCTGGCTGAACGCATTTGTAATAAAGTAAGTGAAAAACTCAAAATTCACAGCATCTGCGCTGCCTGCCACGGCGTCCGAGCCAAAGCCATTTATCTGCGTCTGAATACATACGTTTGACAGAGAGAACACCATACCCTGTATACCCGCGGGGACACCTATCTTTATAACACGCAGCAGGTGGTTCTTCTTTATGCCCAGTCTGCGCAGGTCAAGCCGTATTAGCTTATCCGCGCGCCGCAGGAAAACAAACATCATTGCCGCGCTGACAGCGTTAGATACCAGCGTCGCAATGCCGACGCCCGCGACACTCATCTGAAAAACAATAACCAGCAGCAGATTAAGCCCGATATTCAATACGCCGGACACCATAAGGCAGTACAACGGTTTTTTAGTGTCTCCGACGCTGCGCAGTATTGCCGACCCGAAGTTGTAGAACATGATAAACGGCATACCCGCAAAGTAGATACGCAGATACAGCACCGCCTGATCTATCACGTTTTCAGGTGTGTCCATCAGCCGCAGCAGCGGCGGCGCGACAAGCTGTCCCAGCGCAAGTATGGCAAAGCCGCTTATCAGCGCAACCACGATAACGGTATGCACCGCCTCGCGCACCTCTTTTTTTCTGTCCTGTCCTATGTAGTTGGAAATTACAACATTTGCGCCTACCGATAATCCTGCAAACAGGTTTATCAGCAGGCTGACCACCGAGCTGTTGCCGCCGACTGCCGCCTGCGCGTCACTCCCGGCGAACTGCCCTACCACCGCGATATCGGCGGAATTAAAAAGCTGCTGCAATATACTGCTTGCCGCTATCGGCAGCGCGAACAGCAGCATCTTCTTCGGCAGCGGTCCGTGAAGCATATCAATTTGCTTCATAAAAGTCATCTCTTTTCGATTTTACTAATGTAAAATTATAACACTTTCCGTCGCTTTCGTCAAGCGTAAAATAAGCCCTGCTATTAAATGAATAGCCATATAGAAGGATATACTTAATTTATCGGGGAGACCTTTCTGTATAAAGGTCTCCCCGTCCCCCCTTCCAAAGACTTTTATTATTTTCTTCCCAAGGGAGCTTTGGCACCCTTGAGAAGAAAATATTAAAAAGTTTTGGGGAGAGAGTTTGAGAGAGACCCTTTTACAAAAGGGTCTCTCTCAATAATCAGGCTTCTTCTTTCTTTTTCAGCATAAACAAAATCGCCGCCAGCAGGAACACACCGCAGACAAGGCACGCCTTTTCCTGCAAATATATCACCGCCGCGCCGCCTGCTATCGCGCCCAGCATAAACGCGCCGATTATCCCGAAGTACAGCAGTGCCGTCCTGCCGGATTGTTTATCCTTGCCGAATATACGGCGGTATAGATGCTCGCTCGCGCTGCGGAGATTGCCGGTACACATGGTGGTGGCGTACGGGTTGCCCTGCACCTTGCGAAAGCTCTCCACCTGCATTGAGCAGACGAAGGATATCGCGCTGACCGCCGCCAAATCCGCCGTCCCCTGCGGAAAAAACGCCACCGCGCAGACAATGATTATCTCCGCTGCGATAGACAGCTGCCGCCAATGCAGCATATGGTCGTCCCTGCCGCCGAACCGCCTGCGGATAAGCTCCGCCGCGATTATACCCGCCGCATACGCAGCTATCGGGATAAGATAATGCAACACCCTGCCGAAATCACCCTGCGCCAGATTCAGCGCAAGCAGCACGATATTTCCGGTGGCGGCATTGGCGAACACCCCGCCGCGCGCCAGATAACTGTAAGCGTCAAGAAACCCGCCGGTCACCGCCAGCAGCACACCGACACGAAACGACTCCGACGCCTGATATTTTTGTAACAAAAAGCTCAGTCCTTGTTTGTTTTACTATGTTTTTCTATGATAGTATAGCAAAAATACGAGGAGATGTCAAGGAAGGGGGAATAGCTGAAATCCACAAAGACTTTTCTGATAAATCTGTTACCTTGCTATGCGCGTATTTTTGTGCTTACTAAAAAGCTAACCTCCGATCTTTCAAATCAGAGGTTAGCTTTATATCGCCTTTTTACTGAGCTTCTTTCAATATCGTCAAGGTTTCTTGTATCTTATCGGTATCACGCAAGCTCCAGCCGAGGGCTGTGAGCTTTGAATTGTCAAGGACTTGTCTTTTGTTTGGGATAACATCTACGACCTCGCTGTCAGACGGATTGTTAAATATCAGCTTTGTACCGCCTGCATTTGCTACCTGCTGCGCGAACTGGCGTATGGTCATTTTTAATTTCTCATCAGAGATATTATAGGCTTCGCCTTTTTGTCCGCGGATCAACGCAACGAGTATTCCTGCCGCCGCATCCGATACATAGCAATGAGAACGCTGGATATTTCCCGGACTGTTTAATAAGATGTCCTCTGAGCCGAGAGCGTTTCTGAAAAACTGAGAAACCGCCCTGCTGTCAGTATCGGTCATAGTCGGTCCGAATATATGGCAGGGCCTTACCGTCACCGTATCAATACCGTACTGCGCTTCATAGCATTTGCACAGTGCCTCTGCGGAACGCTTGCCCTCAGGATAACAAATACGCGATGACGAAAAGTCCAGCTTGCCCAAATCGTTCTCGGTAAATCCGTTTTCGATATTCTCTGACGAGCCGTAAAATTCGCCGGAGGATATAAACATAAATCTCTGTACGCCAAATCTGCGGCTGAATTCCAAAAGATTATATGTGCCGATAACATTGGCAAGCAGCGTATCTACCGGATACTTTGAAAAGCTGGCGGGATCGGCATTGCTTGCCGCGTGGATAATGAAGTCAACCTGCTCGCTTACGGCAAGCTCTTTAGTGACGTCATGTGCCAGTATCACAAAATTCGTGTTATTTATATATTCCGAAAAACGCCTGCTTAAACTGTCGGCATTTCTTCCCATAACTATAACGCGGCAATTTAACGAATTTTTGATATTCGCGCACATAAGAGCATCCACAATGAAACTGCCTATCATACCTGATGCGCCGGTTATCATTACGGTCTTTTCTTTTAACGCGTCCAACAAGTCATTATAGTCTGTCCAAAAGCTTTGCAGTAATGAATTATATGTGTTGCTTTTCAAAAGGGTCATTTTATTTCTCCTTGTTTCTTAACGAAAGCAAAGCCTTGAAAATAAGCAAATCATCGGGTGTTGTAAGTTTAATATTGGTCTCTGAGCCGATCGAAAAATAAACCTTTTTCCCAAGCTCGATCATAAGCGTACAGCTTGCTACGGAATTAGTGATCCCCTTTTCAAGCGCCTCTCTGTGGGCATCGGCGATCAGCTTGATATTAAATGCCTGCGGCGTTTGTGTAAGAGCAAGCTCGTCACGTCTTATCACTTCCTCCGACCATTCTTTGCCGTCCTTATGCAAAACGGCAGTGTTGCACGGTACTACGGAGATAGCAGAGCCGTACTTTGTGCACTGGATAATACAGTCGGAAATTATCTCAGAGGATACCATCGGGCGGATAGCGTCATGTATAAGCAGGATATCATCCGGAGAATAACGGCGTTCCGCCTCCATAACTCCGTTTCTTATAGAATCCTGTCCGTTTTCTCCTCCTCCTACTATCCATTTCAGTTTAGTTATATGATACTGCTTGGCATATGCCTTCAGCACATTCTGCCACTCGTCAATACATACCACGCCTATTTCATCAATATCAGGATGGCTTTCAAAAGCCTCCAGCGTATAGATGATAACGGGTTTATCATTTACGTTGATAAACTGTTTCGGTATTTCCTGGCGCATACGGTGACCGCTGCCGCCTGCAATTATCATACCTATGTTCATATGATCTTCCTTTCTGCAATTGGGTGACTTAAAGGCAAAACAGATTAGAATTGCCCTTTTATAAAATGACGCTATCCATTACATCGAACAGTCCAAAATTTTGCAGATCTCATCCGCTATCCTGAACATACCTATATCGGTGTAGTGAATATTGTCAATACTGAGCGCTATTTGATCCAAATCGGAGAAAAGCTTATCGGGATCAATAAAGAATACACTTTCGTTTTCTTGTTTCAGCCGCTTATAAACTTCTTTTATATGGGCGGTAAAGCCATACGCCTTATAAGCCCCGATCAGTATGAACGGCTGATGCGGATAATATTTTCGCAGTCTTGAGCAAAACGGTTCAAACCTGTTTTTAAACTCATCAAGGCTGGTCGCGTTTCTGCTGTAATCAATAACTACCGCGCCGACGGAGTTCTCGTCTTTTCCTATCGCGTCCGCCATAGAAAGCTCTCCGCGGCAAGCTCCCGAAAAAGAGTAATTGACAATATTGCAATTGAACTGTCGGGAAACTATATTCGGAAATGCGTTTCCGCTTCTGCTCGCGCTGGCGCCCTGCGTCATGGAATTTCCATAAAACAGGACTGTTTTTTCATGCTTGTACAAAGGCGCGGCAGACAGGCTGCACCCATTTTCTATACCAATCGCCAATCTTTTAACACAATTGTAATTCGGAAAATATATTTCTGTAAATTTCCCCTGCACAACATATATTTTTTCAGCAAAAATATTGTTAGGCTCATTAGGTGCGACAACAGTCTGATGTGTAAGCTGACCGGAAATGCGGTCTCCATAGTATACATCAAACCCGGAAGAACAGTAAAGCAGCATTTTTCCGTGCGCGTATTTACGTTTAAGCTCTGCTTTGAGTATTATATACGGCGAGTCGGTATAAAACCTCAGCCTAGCCCCGGAGGGCTGGGTATTGCTGTCCGCAAGAAAGTCATCGGTAAGCCGGTCGTTGTCTTCATCAATGATCGGCTGAAGATCGGCGACCTTTTTTATGATGCCGTCCTCAATTATGGGACAGCCGAATATATATTCTTTAAACGAATTTATATCATAGAAAACATATTCGATTTCGTCTGTGATTTTCAGCGGCTGGTCAAATTCTGTTAAAAACTCCATCTGATATTCCCTTTATCCTTACAGGCGTTAATTGATAAACGCATCGGCGATTTTGATTATTCTGTCCGCCAATACCATATTGCCGTAATCGTTGGTAAGGTAGGATGAAAGCGTTGCCATATCCGGCGAAATGCCGTCTAATACATTGCCGCCGTCAAGATACATAATATTTCTTTCGGGATGTTTCTTAGAAACCTCCCCTACTATTTTACGGCACGCGATGTAGTTGTCCCGCTTTTTCCCGTAGTAAGGCTGGGATAAAAGTAATATCGGACATGCGCAATAGCTTTGCGCCAATTTTTCCAGATATTGCTCCAGCTTTTCCTCGATATATTCGGTTGGGACAGGTATCGAACAGATCTCCGATACTACAAAGCAAGGGTCGGATACCGCTTTTGCGGCTTTGGCAACATATTGTTCCTCAAGATATTTGCCGTTATATATTGCGAGATTATAATAATCACGCAAGAATTTCCTTGCAACTATGCTTGAGTACATTCCATGCGAAAAGGTGCAGCCCCTTCCGAATGTTGTAGGACCGCCCAAAAACAAAATCGGCTCGCCTAATTTATCAGAGGGTCTTATCTCTGAGTTATCATCTATATATATATATATATATGGGGATGCGCTTTTCACGGGGCAGTGTATTTCATAATCCAAATAATCGTTTCCGTTTTGTTTATAAAGAATTTGAACATCTTTATTGCGTCCCGAAGCGCACTCCATTTTAAGCACACTTTGACGGTTTTTTACAATATAAGAAACGCCGTTTACCATCATACTGCCAAAATAGGCTTCTACCTCGGAATAACCGATGCCTAATTTTATGCCGACGGTTTGTGAATTTGTCGAAAATCTTACTCTCACCCCGGTGCTGTTGGAGTTGCCCCAAAAGTTCTCCACGCCCATTCTGGTAAGCGCGTGTTCGGGGTTTCCGTCCGGGATGGCACCGAAAATAAATTCACTGTGCTTATTTATATCAATTTCCATCTGAAGCTATCCTTGTTAATATATCAAGAAAGGCGTCCGCTATACATTTTATCGTAATAATCGCGGTATTCTCCGGAAATTATCTCTCCCCACCAGCTGCGATTATCGAGATACCACTGTATGGTCTTTTGTATGCCGTCTTTGAATTTTGTTTCGGGGATCCAGCCTAATTCGTTGTAAATTTTAGCGGGGTCGATAGCGTAACGCTGATCATGACCTTTTCTGTCCTCTACATACTTTATAAGGCTCTCGTCTTTTCCGATAGCTTTGATGATCATTTTGACAATGTCTATATTACGCATCTCATTATGTCCGCCGATATTATAGACCTCGCCTATTTTTCCGTTATGGATTATCAGGTCGATAGCCTTGCAATGATCCTCGACATAAAGCCAGTCTCTGACATTCTCACCTGTGCCGTAAACGGGCAGCGACTTGTCCTCAAGTGTGTTGATGACCATAAGCGGGATAAGCTTTTCGGGGAATTGATACGGTCCGTAGTTATTCGAGCATCTTGATATCGAAACAGGGAGATTATATGTCCTGTAATAAGCCAGCACCAAAAGATCCGCACCCGCCTTTGAAGACGAATACGGGCTGGAGGTGTGCAGCGGTGTGGTCTCGGTAAAGAACATATCAGGTCTGTCCAGCGGCAGATCTCCGTACACCTCGTCAGTGGACACCTGATGAAAACGCTTTACTCCGTATTTTCTGCACGCATCCATCAAAATCTGGGTACCGATTATATTCGTTTCAAGGAAAATAGAAGGATTTTCTATCGAACGGTCAACGTGGCTCTCCGCGGCAAAATTTATCACCATATCGGGATGCTCTTCGGCAAATATTTTGTCCACCATATCCTTATCGGTTATAGATATCTTTGCAAAGCGGAAATTGGGGTTGTCCATAACCGACGCAAGAGTAGACAGATTGCCGGCGTATGTGAGGCTGTCTATACATACGATACGATAATCGGGGTGTTGGTCAAACATATAGAATATGAAATTACTTCCTATAAACCCTGCTCCGCCTGTTACAAATACTGTCATATGTTTTTATCCTCCAGTAATGAGATTATATATTTGCCGTATTCCGTAGAGATCATTTCATTGCCCAGCTTTTCCAACTGATTGTCGTCAATGAAACCTCTTCTCCACGCTATTTCCTCTATACAAGCAATGTAAAAGCCCTGCATTTCCTGAATGTTTTTCACATAATTGCCCGCTTTGAACATTCCTTTAGGAGAACCTGTATCCAGCCATGCCATACCTCTGCCAAGTACGCTGACCTTTAGCATTTCCTTCTCCAGGTAATAGTTATTGATGGATGTTATCTCTATCTCTCCACGGGCGGAAGGCTTGACGTTCGCGGCAACATCAACGACGCTGTTATTGTAAAAATATAATCCGGGCACAGCATAGTTTGATTTAGGCTTTTTGGGTTTTTCTTCTATTGATACCGCCTTAAAATTATCATCAAACTCGACTACTCCAAACTCATTCGGATGCTTTACACAATACGCGAAAATATTAGCCGAACCGTCCTCGACCTTCAGCCGCGCCTCTCTGAGTGTCTGTCCGAAATGCCTTCCGTAAAAGATGTTGTCGCCGAGGATCAGACACACATCGTCATTACCTATAAAATCTTTTCCTAAAATAAACGCGTCTGCCAGTCCTCTCGGGGTATCCTGAACAGCATACTGTATCGACACACCCAGCTTCGAGCCGTCACCGAGCAGCCTTTGAAAATTAGGTGTATCGTAAGGCGTGGAAATTATAAGTATGTCTTTTATATCCGCCAGCAACAAGGTTGATAAGGGATAATATATCAGCGGTTTGTCATATACAGGGAGCAACTGCTTGCTTACCACCAAGGTGTTGGGATAAAGGCGTGTTCCTTTGCCGCCTGCCAAAATAATTCCTTTCATAGCTATGCCCTTTCTTCAATCGTAGTTTCAAGTAAGCTTTTTCTTGATAAGCTCTATAATAAATTCCGAAGTGTGAGGATAATTCACTTGGAGTTCATTACGCGAAAATGCCGTACGCTGCTCTTTAAGAGGATCGTTTCCGTTTATTACCACATCTTCTATAAAGCTGAGAATATCCTCACGGGAATATGCGTGGTAATAGTTTTCAAGGCACTTCTCACCTAACGGTATATATGTGTCTGAAAGCTCTACGCCCTTTTTAAGCATATAACAACACGGTTTCTCTGTGTAAAGATATTCGCCGGTAAATGAACCGCAATCGTGTATCATGGCGTCGCTGGCAGCAAACACCTCATGATAGTCACCGGTCGTATCATATATGATATTGTCGCTCTGAAGCATTTCCTCCAGATACTCATCTATCTGCTCTTGTGTCCATATTTTATGCGCTATGAGATTAGGGAACAAAAGCGGATGAGGTCTGAAAACAAAGTCTATATCGGGATACATCTTCGGCAGCTCGATAAACAGCCTGTAATAATCCAGAAAATTAGATATATTCAGCGACTTCCAGCCCCATACGGTGTGATGGGGGCATATCATTATCATTTTGCGTGTCTTATCGGCTCTGCGTTTCATAAAGAAATCCAGCTTGTCCATTTTAAGACAGCCTGTGACAATACCGTTCTTTCCTTTGATTTTCTGTTTCGATTTAAGAAATTCCAAATTACCCGGAGTTTCTATACAAACACGCCACAGAAGATTATAGAAATCGGTCGCGATTACCTCTTCCCAAAATCTCACAACAGCCAATCCGTAATTGGCGTACAATGTCAGGACATTCTTGTCAACAAAATATTCTATCTCGTGGAACGGATGAACAAGATGCTTATACGGATTAGCAAAGAAAATAACGCTGTATTCATCCTTCAGCTCGAGATATTCGTCGTTCTTTTCGTCATATCCGCCTACAACTCTACCGGGGTATTCGGCGGAAAGATTGTCATACGCCTCATAATATGTGTCTAGCAGATACTGATAAGTTCTTGACACGTTCGGCGCGATGATGATATACGGATCAAGAATATTGTCCTCAAGCATCTTCTCAAACACTGGGCGCTCGGGGAATACGCTGTTGAATACAACAATAAATCCGACTTTGATCTTGCCGTTCTTCTTATACTTCTTGCGGATAGCCCTTTCTTTTCTTTTATATCCCCTTTGCACTTTATAAAATCTTGGATATTTGAGGCTATTCGGAATAAGTCCTTTTATCGACTGCTTGAATTTTTCCTTTTTCAGCCGTTTTTCTTCTCTCTCCTGCGCGTCAAGCTCTTCCTGTGTTACCGTCTTGGGATGAAGAGAATTGTAATAATCGGAATATGAAGCGTTGGGGTCGTTTATGCTTTCTCTGTATTCCCACAGCTTGTCCAGGACATTGCGCACCGAGGGCTCTTCAATGCACTTTTCTACAGTTAAATCAGAATTCTCGGCTATCTTTCTCAGCCTATCGACATTTGAGACATAGGAATAGTTTTCATATGCGGTTTTCTCGCACTTTTCAGCTATCTCTCTGCGCAGCCTTTCGTCGGAAAGCTGCTCGATTATATGAGGAAGCGTATATGATGCGTTGTTCAGCTCGCGCAGCTCTTTTTTATTCCAGCAAAGGATATAATTACGCGCGTCGTGAAAATACACATATTTACGGAGTGGCAATTTCGGCTCGTCATCTATTGCAGGTATTACGGTAGGCACGCCGCACATTGCGCCCCTTACAGCATTGAGGTTATACCCCACCGCCAAATCAAGATTTTCGCGGATATAATCCTCGATATGCTCGTCGTCAAGATTGCCCGTATACACATAACGAATGAGCGGAGAATACTTCGGAAAATCCATATTCCACATAACGCTGCCAAGACCGATAATATGGAAATTTATCTTTACGGGGAATTCCGGCTCTTCGTCCTCTTCTGTTTTTTCGGGATAATACCGCTCGTACAGATCATCGGATATTCTCGTAATGCAATCTAACGCGGTGGTGCTTATAGGTCCGATCCAGCCTATATTTATCTCATTCGGGTCAAAATCGTTCTTTTTCTTTACAGTCGAATTACAGCTATGCGTGCTTTGCGGTATGATGCGGT
Source organism: Eubacterium sp. (assembly GCA_022511265.1). Lineage (GTDB taxonomy): Bacteria > Bacillota > Clostridia > Oscillospirales > Ruminococcaceae > Ruminiclostridium_E. The sequence continues at coordinate 29,028 of JAFLRX010000014.1, forward strand.
CTTCTGTCACATGGACGCCGTAATCCCACACATTCATCTTGCTCTTATTCAAAAAGAACAGTCCGCCGTTGTCGTCAAAAAGCCGTGTAACGGCTTTAACGTCGGGGTTTATCAGTCTGCCGAGCATACGCTTATAGCAAAGCGAGTCATATACATACAGGCATATCCGCGCGTTTTTCAGATCTGCTATATACGGCAGTAAAAACATCAAGTAGTTGGCGGGTACCATAAAGACCGCATCTTCAAACTGCGAAAAATCGCATTCATCAATAGCGATAAAACGCAGCGAGGTGCTGTTCTTCTCATACTCGCATCCGGACGCAAAATTGATATAATATGCTTCAATGTCCAAGCCTTCCGGTATATTCGCAAGTATCTCCGGGACGATAGCCTGAACACCGCTTATCTGCGAAACAGTTTCAATAAAGTATACTATTTTCAAGTACGTTTCCTCATTTCTGCTTTATTAAAAAGATTTTAACCTGCAATCAAGATTTCTTATTTCTGTTGAAATAATCATAATATGTTGCATTGGCATTCTCTTCAGCAGAAGCACGGTAATCATCCAGCAGCTGCAGCACGCCGGCGATGGACTCGTTTTCCAATATCCGCTCTACCGTCAGCGCGGACTGTTCGGTATATTCGGCGATACGCTTTGCGTTGCCCTCGTACGAATAGTGAGAGACCGCATATTCATAGCAGCGTGCGGTATCATACTCTCTGGTCTGCGGGTCATTCAGGCGCGCGATGACCTCTTCCATTGTATAATCCTGATAGGGGATATTGCGCAGCTCGTTCTTTTTCCAGCAAAGAGTATAGTTGGTCGCGTCGCCGAAATACACATACGTCCTCTTTGCTAACGCGGGGGTGTCGTCTATGGCGGGGATGAGCGTAGGTATTCCGCACAGGGCGGCTAAAACCGCGTTCATATTATAGCCGAACGCAATATCTATATTAGAGCATACGTATTCGTCAAAGTCATTATCCTTGAGGTCTCCGGGAATAATAAATCTTATAAGCGGGCTGTACTTTCTGAAATTGATCTGCCCCATGATCGCGCCGATGCCCATGATATGAAAATCAAACATATGCACATCGCGCTTGTTGCCTTCCTCATCTTCTCCGTACATCGTATAAAGATCATCACAAATCCGGTTGATGCAGTCAAGCGCAGTTTTGCTAATAGCACCTACCCAACCTATGTTAATGACTTCAGGCGAAAATTCAGCCTTTTTCTTATCCATGGCGGTACATAAATCAGTGCTTACGGGGATCACACATTCACCGTACTGATCCAGGCCGTAATCCCAGCCTGTGGCATTGTCTTTATTGACAAACATACAGCTGCCTGTGCTGTTGAGCAGCTCGGCGATCTCTCTGTACTTCGGTCTTTGCATTTGTCTGAAAAATGAAGTAACGCATCTCGCATCATAAACATAAGGACAAATCTTAGCGCCTTTTAATTCTGCGATATATGGTAAAAGGAAAAACAGATAGTTTATAGGTACTATAAAAGTCGCATCCTCAAATTCAGAAAAATCACAGCTTTCAAGCGGTACAAATTTCAGCGTATCTTCTTCACTCTCATCATTGGATGTTTCTTCCTCGGCTTCATCCTCGAGCAGCTCTTCTACTGTTTTATTGTCAGTCTCGGAGGTTTCTTCATTTTGGTCTTCCGCATTGTCGTCAAGGTGATCAAACAGAGTATCATTTTCGTTTTCGGTCTCATTATCAGCAAGGTTTTCTTCGTCGTTTTCTTCCTCTGAAACAGTTTCATCTTCCGCCGAAGCATCGGTTTCTCCCTCGACTGAAATAACATCTTGCTCATCGGATGTGCCGGCATCGTCCTCATCGGTCATATCGGCAGTATTCTCATCGGATGGTATAGTATCATCCTCGGCAGATACAGGCATCTCCTCGGCGATCTTCTCGGCTTCCATAGCCGCCCTTGCTTCTTCCGATAGGTTGATATAATATGTTTCGGCATCGCATTCTTCCGGCATCTTTCTCAAAATATCGGGAATAATCGTCTGAACGCCGCTGATTTCCTTTCCCGTCTCTATAAAATAAACTATCTTTTTTCTCATATCAATTCATCCTTTGCTTTATCATATTTTCTTGTATTTTTTGCTTCCTTAAAAAGATATGAAATCTTTCTAAGACCCTTTTGACTTCGTATGCGATTAAGCCTTGCAATGAATAAATGATACATTGGAAAATCGCGGTGTTTTCTTATCTTTTTATATAATCCATAAAAACGCAGAGTGCTTTTTATGGTTTTATTCTTTTTAAGCTCAGACATTGTAAGCTTTGTTCTTTCCACATTTTCGATAAGCAACTCAGCCCCTCGCTTTAACGAGAATGTTTCTTCGGTGAACTCAGCGCACTTTTTTCCTATTTCCTCTTTTTTGCCGTTGTCATATACATCTGATATAACATCCTTCAGGCGGTGATATTTGTATCCTAATTCTTTAAGATCGTTAGGATCCCAACCCAAAGAATATCCTTGTATATCATAAATATATACGAACTTATCATCATTGAACGCAGTCGGCGATACTATCGGTACTATGGTAGGAATACCCAAAACTGCCGCATCTATCGCAGATATTCCCATCGCCATAACTATATCTATATGTTCCTTCATATATTTGTCTCGTTCACTGCCATACATATATGAAGTGAAAATAAACTGTATTTTAGGACTGTATTTTGCGATTTTAATAAAGCTTCGCGAATTGCCGTCACCGAGTATGTGAAATTCAATCTTTTTATCAGTCTGTATATCCATAAGATTGTCGGCAAGGTTTATTATTGAATATATTTTGTCTCTGTCCAGTCGTCCGAGCCATCCAAAGCTTATTGTATCCTTTTTAACAAAATCATAACTTTCAAGTCTTTGTATGTCTTTACTATGCACCGTAACCGGTAAATAATATCTATTAAAATTCAAATCACATAATTTGCAAATCGGAAGATAGTTACTGTCATCCATAAAGCAATAAGCGTCTGTCTTAGAAAGCAACTCTAACAAATCCAAATTATTTTGTTTACGATAGTATATCTGATTTTGCAGCCAACTAAATACATGCGGATGATAAAAATACGCACATATAGTAGCATTCTTTAAATCCTTGATTTTTGCTGAAAGATACAGCGCGTAATTTACGGCAATAAAAAAAGTCGCATCCTCAAACTGACTGTAATCACATTCTTCCACATCAAGAAAATGTATTCCGGTATCTTTATACATTTCCTCAACTATGTCGTTTTGATAATTTATATAATAAGTTTCATAGTCACTGTAATGCTGTGCAATATATGCCGCGAGATCCAAAAATAATATTTGGCTGCCGCCAATCGGTTTTTTAGTCTGTAAAAAGAATACTATCTTTTTCATCAATACACCCCCTTGACGGTGATCCCTGCGGGGACATCCTTGGTTACTATTGCCCCCGCGGCGATCATGGCGTTTTCGCCTATTGTGACGCCCGGAAGTATAGTAGCATTCGCGCCTATTGCCGCGCCCTTTTTTACGGTAGTTCTGAGCAGCTCAAAGTTCTTGTTGCCCGAACGGGGATATTTATCATTGCAAAAGGTAGCGTTGGGTCCGATAAAGACATCGTCCTCCACGGTTATCCCATCCCAAAGCTGCACCCCGCACTTAACAGTGACGCGGTCGCCCACGACCACGTCATTTTCTATAAAGCAATTGGCGCAAATATTGCAGTTGTCCCCTATTACAGCCCCGCCGAGCACAACGACAAATTGCCATATATTCGTGTTTTCTCCTATATTCGCGCTTTGAACATCGGATAAAGCGTGTATCATTTCAAAACATCCCTTTTTAACAATTTTATACAGTCCACGAGTTTAACGCGTCGATAATATAATCCGTCTCCTCGTCTGTCATACCGTAATACATAGGCAGGCTGAGCTCGTCAGAGGCTATCTTTTCGGCGATGGGGAAATCTCCCACGCCGTATCCCAGCTGCTTATACGCGCCCTGAAGGTGTATTGCGGTAGGATAATGCTTGTTGGTGCCTATTCCTTTTTCCGCGAGATACTTTTCCAGTGCGTCCCTGTGTTCGGTCATCACCGCGAATATATGCCATACGTTGTAATGCTCTTCGTCACAAGGCAGAGGAAGTGTTATCAGCGGATTTTTTATTTCGTTAAGATAACGTGACGCGATCTTGTTGCGATACTCGTTCCACTTATCAAGATGCGGCAGCTTTACGTTCAAAAATGCGGCTTGCAGCTCGTCAAGGCGCGAGTTGTTTCCCATCAGCTCGTGACGGTATTTTATCTTTGAGCCGTAATTTCTCAGCATACTTACCTTTTCCGCTATATCGGCATCGTTTGTCGTGACTGCGCCGCCGTCGCCCAACGCTCCGAGATTTTTGCCCGGGTAAAAGCTAAAGCCTGCGGCATCGCCCAGCGAGCCTGTCTTTTTCCCTTTATACAATGCTCCGTGCGCCTGCGCGGAATCCTCTATCACTTTAATACCGTGCTTATGGGCTATCTCAACAACGGCGTCCATATCCGCCGTCCTTCCGTAAAGGTGGACTGCAATTATCGCCTTTGTGCGCGGGGTTATTTTTTCTTCGATGCGTGCCGTGTCGATATTAAAGGCGCGGGCATCCGGCTCGACAAATACAGGCGTCGCGCCTGTGTACGAAACAGCCAGCGCGGTAGCGATATAGGTATTTGACGGAACTATGACCTCGTCCCCGTCGCCTATGTCAAAAGCGCGGAGGATAAGATATAACGCGTCAAGTCCGTTGCCGACACCGATGGCATATTTTGTCCCGCAATAAGCCGCAAAGCTTTCTTCAAACGCTTTCAGCTCATCGCCCATAATATAATTGTTTTTTCCCAGTACCGAAGCAAAACCCGCGTTAAGCTCGTTTTTTATTTCATCGTGTGTTTGCTTTAATGAAACGAATGGAATATTCATTTTCTTCCGCACGGTATAAACGCCGTGCCCTCCTTGTATCTTATTATTTACCGCTCGTCAAGCGAGGCCAAGAACTCATCGTAATTTCTGATATAATCATCCTCGCTGTAAAGCTCGGACGCCGCTACCAGCAGCACCGCGCCCGGCGAAAAATCGCTGATAGTCCTCCATACATCGTGACCAATATACAGGCCCTGCTTTGGGTTGTCAAGGATGACCTCCCTTTTTTCAACGCCGTCAAACAGCGTGACCTTCATACTGCCGTGTATGCCTATATACACCTGCTGCAGCCTTTTGTGAGAATGAAAGCCCCTTGTTGTTTTGCTGTCCGCGTCATAGATGTAATACAGACGTTTGATATCAAACGGAATTTCCTTTGTTGTTTCCGCCACAACAAGGCAGCCCCTTTCATCGTCATGCGACTGAAAATCTATCATTCGTACATCCATTTTATCTCCCCCGTTCGCTCCGGAATTTTATTATTTATTTATCTTTTTTCGCCAATCTCTTTAACAATTCGACAGGATGCGCCAAATAATGGGCAAGCTTTACCAACGCTTTTTTTACGGAACTGTCGCCGCATTTTTTCAGGCGCTCGAAATATCTATACTGATCATAGGCGCTGCGCTTTTCCTTATTAAAACGTTTAAAATCGCGCAGGGCTTTTTCGGGAGACTGCACATAAGGCAACGCCTCGTTGCGGAACACCTCATTGACGTCCTTTTCAAAAAGCTCGTTATGCACCGTAGGCGAGCTTATCCCTCCTATGGAATAATCAACGACCGCACGATCGAAAAAGTGAAACTTCACACCGTTGCGCAAGAGGCGCAAATTCATCGAATGGTCTTCAATGTACCTGTAGCGTTCATCGAACAAGCCGTACTTTTCGATACATGCCCTTGAACGCGCGGTACAGCAGCCGAATATATAATTACATACCGCTATGGAATTGAACAATTGCTCGGGCGTAAAGGTCTTTATCTCTTCTATCTGCTGCTGCGACGGCTGTTCCCACATATACTCGCCGTTTTGGCAAACCGCCATTTTCGCGGTGGAAACAAGCGCGCCTGTGTCGGTGAAAAATTTCACCCAATCGGCAATGACCTCGTTATCGCAAAAACGGTCGTCTCCGCCGAGATTGAATATATACTCACCGCAGGAAGCCTTAATAGCGCGATTGACAGTATATACCGTGCCCATATTTTTTTCATTGACCAATACGGTAAATTTCTTGATAGAAGCAGATTTATTTTTGATCACATAATCGGATATACCCTTCATATCAAATTCAGCCGAGCCGTCATCGATAATGATGTATTCAATATCCGGATATGATTGATGTATAACAGAATTTATAGATCTTAACAGATCTTTGCTGTTATATGAAAGCGATATAACTGTGGCTGTCAAATTTATCTTTTTCTCTCCTGAAATTTATTATGCGGATCTCTTGTTGTGACATAAGCGCAGTTGCGCTCGCCGTCACAGTGAAATGCAGCCCTTGCCGCCAGATACTGTATCGGCTTATCATAAAAGCAGTCGGTGAAGACGTACCTTTTCGGGATCAAGGCTTGGAGCAGCCCGCGTCTTCCGGGCGGAGCGTAGAAGTGATCGCGTAGCGGTTTTACCCCGTATTTTTGCTCGATCTCATCATAAGTCATATATTTATAATTAAGCTTGCATATCTCGTTATGATTTTCCTGCGCATTTATGCCGTTAAGATATTCGACCCCTTTCAAATAATCGGAATAACCCTTTTTTATTGCTTCCGCCATTTGATACTGCTGTCGCTTGTTCTTGGCTTTGATGCGGGTCTTCACAAATTTTCGCGCTTGCTTTTCGCTGAATTCGTTGCAGTGCAGCTTGCATAACAACAGATAGTTTCGGGTGCTGTAATATTCGCAGTAAGAGTTGTATTTGTCCTCAAACTTTTTATGCCAGACCCCGACGCCGTTCAAGGTGATTATTTTCAATTTGCACCTAAGCGCGTATTCCACATCATCGTACTTCAAAAAGAACGGTAATGGGAAATTCCCCTCATAAATATATTTAGACGGCATACACATAAACCACCAACCGCCATAATTTATATCTTTATCCTGCTCGTTTTCAATCAAATTTTCAGTCTCGGATAGGTCAAGAAAATGTCCGAAACCGATTTGTTCTCCGCTTTGGCTGAAATGCCCGCCGGCTTCAAACTGGACCGTAGGCTTATCCAGATACAGCATCGTGCCGCTTATACTAATCGTTTCATCCCGTACCAGCCTCAGAAACCCAAACAGCTTTTGGAATGACACATATTCAAAGCTGACGTCATCATCCATCAGAATAACGTGAGTAAAATCGCCTTGCGCCGCATATTCCATCCCGCGCTTAAAGCCGCCGCTGCCGCCCGTGTTATCGTTGGGTAACAGCGTTATACGGGTGTTATCAAAATCTTTCAGCGTTCTGCCGTTATCTACTACGATTATCTGTCCGTTGGCATTATCAGCGTTCATACTCTCGGCAAGAAACACCGCGTTTTTGATCGCGTACTCCTCACGTTGGTAAGTGCAGATAACTATCGCGGGGTTAATTTCCCTCGTATCGGCACTATCGGCATATGCCGATATATTGTTTATCGTCAATCTCTCCGACAGAACTGTAATTCTTAAATACAAATATAAAGCGCTATCCGGCACATCTGACATATGCACAATAGGCGAGCCTGTCCCGCTCGCTAACACTTCTTCATTCCCGCCGTCATAGGTCACCGCTTCTGCCAGATATTCGCCGTCGGCGGATATCTCAAATGTTATTGATGAAAGGTTACAGTACTTCTTAAACTTCCTTACAGGAACAAGATTGAAATATGTGTCAAATGAGACCTTTGCGCCTGAAGCTTTGGCATACAAAATCCCGTCATCGGCAGTAAACCCCTCAGTGCGAAAATACAATTTTTCCGCCCCTGCTCGGGCATTCAGTGCGAAATCAAAAAGCTTTGTGCTCACCAAATCTCACCCGCAGTCCGCTCAGTACGGCAAAGCCGTATTTTCGATGCTTTTTCATTACAGATTTTAACAACATCCATACAGCCTCTCCTTTGCCTGTGACCTTGAAATATGCAAATATGTGAATTTGGCTTGATAACCGCTCTTAACGCTTATTTTTCCGTTAGAAAATTTCGTTTATGCAAAATTTAACGAAAAATATACGCAGCTTAGTTAAGTATAACATTTAACAATTAAAATGTCAATATCTGCGGTGAAAAATAAAGAGGAAATTGTCAGTTCGATTTCTTTACTTTCGGTGGATCTTATGCTATACTTATAAAAATCATCAGAAAAAGCTGTGAATAGCAAAGCAGGTGGATGTATGCTGGAAAAAATGGATGTTTTCTTCGAGAATAGACTATCGGATTACGACGAACATATGCTGACAACCATTGAAGGCGCGGATGATTTTTATAAATACACCGCCGCGCGGCTGCCTATGGAGAGCGACGCGAGAGTGCTGGACTTGGGCTGCGGCACGGGGCTGGAGCTGGAGAAATATTTTTTGCTAAACCCCGGCGCTCATATCACCGGCATCGACCTGTCAAAGGGTATGCTGGAAACACTGGCGGCAAAGTTTCCGGATAAAAAGCTTGATTTGATATGCGAGTCATATTTTGACGCGGATTTGGGTGTCGGGCAGTATGATGCGGCCGTTTCGGTAGAGTCTTTGCACCATTTTACCTCAAAGCGCAAGCTGTCGCTTTATCAAAAGCTGATACGCGCATTAAAGCCCGGCGGATATTTCGTGCTGACCGATTATTTTGCTGAGTCGGAAGAGCTGGAAAAGGAATATTTTCGCAATCTCGAAATACTCAAAAAAGAACAGAACATTACTGATAACGGTTTTTATCACTACGATACTCCCCTGACGGCGGAGCATGAGGTTGACGTACTGAAAGACGCGGGATTTACAAATGTTTCGGTGATGAAAAGGTGGGGCGCGACATATACGATTATCGCGAAATGATGATTTCATTGCGCGGCTGAAAGTTGTTTAGTTGCATTTATCTCTTGTAAAGCAAAATATATCAGAAAACGTATATTAGATTTTTTATTCAAATTTACATAATAAGGTTGAAATTTGAAAAAAAATATGGTATAATAGTTTAAATTATCGTTTTGCAGATAGGATCTGAACACAAAATTACTCAGGATATGTAAAGGAGTAACTATGAAACAGTATCAGTTTGTAGTCACCGAGGAAAAGGCTTTCCTCAAAGAGCTGGAAGAATTCAGGCAGCAGTGGGACACTGTGCCTAAAATGGCTTTTCAGATCTTATCGGATATTCTGGAAGAAGACGCAATAATGAATGCCGGACACGTTATAGAACAGGTATTTCCCGATGTTCCGTGGTTCGGCTGTTCTACAGGCGGCAGTTTGGTAGATTGCCAGCTGGTACCGGGCATATCCGTTGTGGCGATAGTTTTTGAAAAAGAGTCTTCTCAGTTCATGGTATTCCAGTATGACACACATGAAAAGTCAATGGGATGGATAACACAGAAGATCACCGACGAAACGGAAAAAAATCCGTGGGTCAAGGCTATCGAGCTGTACTACACCTTCCCCGAAGAGTCAACCTCAAGATTTTGCGAGGGTGTGCAGGATATTGCCCCGCATATACATATATTCGGCGGCGTTGCGGGCAATGACGACTCAACCAGCAGTACGTCTTACGTTTTCTCAAAGGCGGGCGGTTATTCCGACCATGCTATCCTTGCCGTATTTTACGGCGGTGACGATTTTTATGTAGATTCCATAAAAATAACTGGCTGGAAGCCGCTCGGCAAAAAGTTCAGCGTCACCAAATCAGACGGCAGCGTGCTGCAAGAACTGGACGGCATACCCGCATACGATATATACAACAAATACCTTAACATTGAAAATGATGAAAACTTTTTCTATAACACGCTTGAGTTTCCGCTGCTATATGAGCTTAACGGGGTAACCATACTGCGTACCCCTATGGCAAGCAATCCCGATCATTCCATTTCGGTATCAGCGGATATTGAGGTCGGCTCGACTGTCAGGATGACCTACGGCGACCCTCAGACGATTATAGAAAGCGTTGCCGAAGACAGCCAGAAGGTCGGAAAATTCCGCCCGGATGTGCTACACTTCTTTTCCTGCGTGGCACGTCGGTCATTCTGGTCCTCCGGCGAGCCTACTTACGAGCTGAAGCCGTTTAAAGAGATAGCTTCGTCTTCCGGATTTTTTACGCTGGGTGAATTTTTGCGTGGTGACGGCTGTCTTAGCCTGCATAACGTGACTTTAGTCGTTGCGGCAATGCGTGAAGGGGCGGCAGAGCAAAACGAAATGCAGGATGTTTCTGAGGATAACCCCGCATCGTCTAAAAGAACGCTGGTGTCCCGTCTGGCGACATTCATCAGCGCGACCTCCGTGGAGCTGGAAGAGATAAACAACAAGCTGGCGATTGCCGCTATCACCGACGGTCTGACAGGACTGTACAACCGTTCTGAGACACAAAGACGCATAGAGCGTAATCTTGAAAAGGTTGATACTACTCCCCTGTCTCTCGTCATGCTGGATATCGACAACTTCAAGCTTGTCAATGATGAATACGGACATCAAGAGGGCGACAGGGTACTTACCGCGTTGGCGGGCATCCTGCTGAAAGAGCAAAAGCGCATCTCCGGCAAGATATCCGCGGGCAGATGGGGCGGCGAGGAATTTATGCTGGTGCTGGCAAATACCGATATTTCCACCGCTACACTTATCGCTGACCTTATCCGCCAGTGCTTTGAAAACACCAACTTTTCCACTATCCCCTCTCAGACTATCAGCGTAGGCGTTACTCAGGCAACGGTAAAGGATACCTTCGATACGCTTTGTACCAGGGTGGATACGGCTCTCTATAAGGCAAAGAAAACCGGAAAGAATAAAGTTATTGTAATATAAAAAACGGCACTCAGGCTAAACGGTCTGAGTGCTTTTTTGTAAAATCACATACGCATTTTCCTATTGAAAAATAAGTGAATATGCTGTATAATATTATCAGAAACACACCGAAACGGAGGATTATGCTATGGCAAATGAACAGGATTATGTTTTGGAATATGAGCCGATAGACCTGATACGCGATAAGTTCTCGCAGGAATGCTCGATAGAGACAGTCCGCCGTCTGCTGACAGTGCATTTTGACTTGACCGAAGAGCAGGCGCAGAAAGAGATAGATGATTATTTTAGGATAGTGGACTGGATGGATGAGCAGCGGAGGAACGGCGAGAGCTGTTTTTGAAATACAAAGGAGTATAAATTGACAAAAATAATGTTCGTCTGCCACGGCAACATCTGCCGCTCGCCGATGGCGGAATTTATAATGAAAAAGCTGGTTAAAGAGCGCGGGGTCGAGGATATGTTCGCGATAGCGTCCTGCGCCACCAGTACAGAGGAAATATACGGCGGTCACGGCAACCCCGTCTACCCTCCCGCAAAGGAACAATTAAAGCTGCACGGCATCTCCTGTGAGGGAAAACGCGCAGTGCAGCTTGTAAAAAGCGATTATGATAAATACGACCTGTTTATCGGCATGGACGGAATGAATATCCGCAATATGCACCGCATACTCGGCGGCGACCCCGACAGCAAGATACATAAGCTGAAGGACTATACCGTCGGCGGAGACGTCTCCGACCCGTGGTACAGCGGGGATTTCGAGACGGCGTTCAACGAGATATACGCAGGATGCGAGGCGCTGCTGAATACCCTGCTGTAGTTCACTCCATCCGTGAAAGTCCCATCGCCTCGTAGTAAGACATTACCGTCAGTGCTTTTTCAAATTCTTCGGCAGTGATATTCTGCGGCAGCTCTGACTTATCGACATACACCGTCACCGTGTCGGCGTGTATGTCAAACCAGTTGTCAGAGAACACGCAGTCAAAGCCGTTTGTCTCAAGATATACGTCTTTGGCATAGGATGATGCCGTCACGGATATTTCGAGCCTGTCACCCGCGTCACGCACCTCTGTCTTTAGCTTAGGGTCGATAAAGCGGAAAGCCTTTGGCTGTACCGCAACAGATATACCCGCGCTTATCGTGGTTTCCTTTTCAATAAGGGAAAACTCCACATAGGCGCAGTTTTTTATTTCCGGGGGGATTTTGGTGTCGGTACAGGAAAGCTCCAGCACATCTTCCGCGTGCAGCGGTTGTACGGTGATTTCCTTTTCGCCGTATGCGATTATCTCGCCGGTGTTAAGGCGGGTATTCCATACCACCTTTGCGGAAAACGGCTGCTGACGCTCGCTGGATACGTTCAGCACAATATTGCCGCCTTGGTTTGTCTCGGCGGTAATAAGAACGGGGGCGTAGAATTTCGCCGCGTGATAGTGCAGTGCCTTCAGCCGTCCGTAGCAGTCTATCGACGACCAGGATATAACGGGGTTGGAATCATTCACCTGCCAATACAGGCAGCCCATGCAGGTGCCGCGTGCGCGTCGCATATGCTCGGCGTTTATCCTCACAGCATCCGCCTGAACAATCTGTGTCGCGTACACCAGCGACGGAAAGCTGTAGGGATAATGCACCATCTGCGCAAGGTAATACATTATTTTTTCGGTGCCTGCCTCGCACTTTTGGTGCGCCTCCATAACGGGACAGCAAAGGTTAAGGTCGCGCGGCTCGGCAAAGCTGTCCACGGTTTTCATACAGGGGACGGATTCAAAGCCAAACTCCGAGCAAAAGCGGTAGTGATAATTATAATAATCGGTAAAGGGCTTTAGTCCGTGCCACACCGACCAATAGTGGCTGTCGCCGCGTATCTCGTCGCTGCTGCCGTCAAATCCGCCGCCCGACGACGGCGAGGACGGCCAGTAAAAGGTCACGGGGTCATATTTTTCCAGCTCGGTGGGGATAACGTCCTCAAACAGCACAAGATAATCGTCTTTGTATTGCTGCTGATCCTCTCGTATTCCCCAATACTGCCACATTGATTCTATCTCGTTGTTGCCGCACCACATGGCAAGGCTGGGGTGATTGCGCAGCCGCTTTACATTGTCGGCTACCTCCGCGCAGACGGTATCAATAAACGCGTCGTCCGCCTTATATACCGAGCAGGCGAACATAAAGTCCTGCCATACAAGCAGACCCAGCCTGTCGCACTCGTCATAGAAATAATTCTCGGGATAATATCCGCCGCCCCATACTCTTATCATGTTGTAGTTTGCCTTACAGCACATCTCCAGCAGGCGTTTGGTCTTTTCATAAGAGCAATGCGGGATTATCTGATCCTCGGGGATATAATTTGCGCCCATGGCGAATAGTTTTATGCCGTTTACCGTAAAGGCAAATTCTTCTCCGTCCTCTTCCCCGCCCAAGTCGTCACGGCTGACGGTCACGGTACGCAGCCCTATGTTGGTTTCATAAGTATCGCAAAGGGTTTCGCCGCTGTACAGTCCTACCGTCAGTTTATAGAGCGGCTGTTTTCCGTAGCCGCGGGGATACCACAGCTCGGCGTCGGTTATTTCAACGGGTATTGTAAGTGAGGTTTTGCCGTTTAAGGCTGTATCGGCAGTTATCGTCTCGCCGTTCGGCGCTGCGACAGTCAGCTTTACCGTCAGGTCATCGGCATTGATATGGGCAACATCAATATCCGTTTCAATGCCGACAATGCCGTCGGCGGTACGGTCGTGGTTCTGCATTACATATACTCCGTCCAGCAGTCCGCCGTTTACGCCTATCAGCTCTACATCTCTCCATATTCCCATATCGGGCAGCATCGGACCCCAGTCCCAGCCGTACATATAATGCGCCTTGCGGATATGGGGATAGCCCTCCATAGTGGACGCAACGCCCCACAGCGGTGCGGTTTTGTTCTTGTCTGCGATGTACTTTATCGGAGAGAAAATTTTCACCGTCAGCAGGTTGTCGGTCGGCTTTAATATATCGCTTACGTCAAAAACATACTCACGGTGCATGTTGTCGGTGCTGCCGAGAGCAACGCCGTTCAGCGTTATTTCGGATATTGTGTCTATACCGTAAAATTTCAACAGCTGTTTTTTTGCCGCAAGCATCTCCGCGTCTGCGTCAAACCCGCGTGAAAACACACAGTCGGTGTCGCTGATATAGGTTGACTTGTACTCGTTGTCGCGGTAGTACGGGTCGTCGATAAGCTTTTCGCTCAGCAGCGCGGCATACAACGAGCCGGGCACTGCCGCATTAATATCGTATTTGTTGTCGGCAGTAACAAGCCGCCATGTTCCGTTAAGTGTTTGTTTCATATTCCCCTCCGAAAGAGTTTGGTGTTATGTTAATTATATAGGTTTTTTCGGTAAAATTCAATAGATAAAATAAAAAAGAGCGGATGTCCGCTCTTTTTTACTTGTTTACAGTTTTATGGTTTTCGGCGCGGCGGTAAAGGATGAGAATGTCGCCGTAGCGTCCTCAAAATACAGCACCTCGGTGTTGTCGTCGCCCGGTGAATACATAGCCTTCAAGGACGGGTAGTTGTCCAGCATATGCGCCTTCGGCTCTCGCCTGTCGTCGCGTATCAGTTTTCCGCATACGCGCAGCCACTGCTCGCCGTCAAACGCGCACAGTTCAGCTTTTGGGTTTTGCTGCAGCTGCTTTGACACATCCTTTATCTTGCCGGTCTGTATATACAGCCTGCCCTCGAAAATATCGACCGTGCCGAACGGGCGCACCCTCGGCTGATCTCCCTCCACGGTAGCCAGATAATAAGTACCGCACTTCTTTAAAAAATCAAAAACCTCCTGCATTGCAGTTACCTCCTTGTTTTTTATATAGCATTTATGCTTTTTTCGTGTTATTCAGCAGCTTGTACAGCAGACGGTACAGCTCTGCCGCTTCGTCCGGCTCAAGGTTAGAGCATTGCGCCATCTTGCCCGGCACCTCCGCCGCGCGCTCTTTCAGCCGCTCGCCCTGCTCGGTTATCGTGACAATGAGATTTCTCTCGTCCTCGGCAGAGCGTCTGCGGCTAAGCAGCCCCTTACTCTCCATCTTCTTTAACAGCGGGGTCAGCGTGCCGGAGTCAAGATACAGGCACTCGCCCAGTTCTTTTACCGTCAGCGACTTTTTCTCCCACAATACCATCATCGCGATATACTGCGTATAGGTGAGGTCAAGCTTGTCCAAAAACGGCGTATACTGCTTGATTATCTCCCGCGAGCATGCATACAGCGGAAAGCATATCTGATTGCTTATCTTGAGCATTTCATATTTTTCTTCCATATTTCCCCCTATTTGCCGTTCAGCAGGGCCTCTACCTCCTGCCGTCTTGTATACAGCACACAGCCGCCGTCATGCTCGCCCGACATTATCCCCTGCTCGCGCAAGTTCCTGAACAATGCCGACTGCATAACCTCTTTCAGCGTATGCTCTCGCACGTTGATATCCGAGTAGGGCGAGAACGGGCACGGCTCTGCGCCGCCCTGCGAGTTGATGTGGAAAAACCCTCTGCCCGCCGCAAGACAGCCACCGGACTCTTTTTCGTCACCCGGAAATGAGATATACAGCATATCGCTGTCGCTTTCCCGCAGCCCGTCTATCCGTGCGGACAGTTTTTCGCGCGTTTGCTCATCAGGTGCAAGGTAACTCATACTCTCATCCGTCGGAACAAACTCCACATACAGCAGCAGCTTACAGCCGTCGGCTTTCAAGCCGGATATAAATTCATCCGAGATGACCTCGTCAAGGTTTTCCTTTGTGACGGTGACCGACGCGCCGAACAGTATGCGGCGGTCTTTCAGCAGGCGCATTATGCCGTTTACCTGCTCGTACACACCCTTGCCGCGGCGGGCGTCGGTGACCTCTTGCCCGCCCTCGATACTGAGTATCGGGACAAGGTTGCGGTTGTCGTCAAACAACTCGATATTTTGCTCCAGCATGGTGCCGTTTGTAAATATCGGGAAAATTATCTCAGGAAATCCCGCCGCCCTTTCCAGCACGTCGGTGCGCACCAGCGGTTCGCCGCCCACAAGCAGCACAAAGCCTATCCCCAGCCCGCGCGCCTGTTCAAATACGTTGCCCCACTCGTCGGCGGACAGCTGCTCCACCGGCTCGCAGTCTGCGCAGCTGCCAAGCTTTCTCGCATAGCAGCCCGCACAGTGCAGATTACAGACCGAGGTTATACTTGCTATCAGGAAAACAGGTATATGCTCGCCATGGCTTTCTGCCTCGGCACGCAGCCGTTCTGCCTTTTTCGCGGCACGGGAATACTGCGTCAGAAAACGGCTCTCCTTCAGGCTGAACGATGACACCGTCAATAGTCCCTTTACCACGTTCTCCGCACCGACCGAAAGGTATTTTTCCAAATCAAATTTATCTGTCAAGGTACGCCCTCCAAAAATCAATTGAATACAATTAAATTATAGTCAATTTTTACTGCAAAGTCAATACTTTTTTTGTGAAAAATTGAAATTTCTCCCCCTACCCTATTGACAAAAAATTAATATTCGGTTAAAGTTATAGTAGTACTATATAAGAAATAAAAAGCGCACAACGCCGTGTTATCCGACGTGCGGAAAATGCTATGCTGTATAGCATAACCGCGTGTCTTTTTTTACGCGGTAAGCTGTGCAGATAGAACAGAAAGGAGAAATACATATGTTTAGAGAGCTTGCGAAAAGCATACGGGAATATAAGGCCTCGTCAATAGTCACCCCGATACTTGTATCCTTTGAAGTGGTTTTAGAGTGTGTTATCCCGTTTGTTATCGCGATTTTGGTAAACGAGGTCAAGGCGGGCTGCGATATGAGCGTGCTGCTGGGCTATGGGCTGATATTGGTGGTGATGGCGGTTCTGTCGCTGATATTCGGCACCGTTGCGGGCAACACCTGCGCCACAGCGTCCTGCGGACTGGCGAAAAATCTGCGTAAGGATATGTTTGAAAGCATACAGAAATATTCATTTGAAAACATTGACAAGTTCCTTACCTCGTCTTTGGTAACAAGAATGACCACCGACGTCACAAATGTACAGATGGCGTATATGATGATAATACGCACCGCCATCCGCGCGCCGCTGATGCTGATATTCGCGTTTGTCATGGCGTTTGTCATGGGCGGAAAGATGGCGTGGATATTCCTTGTCGTGCTGCCGCTGCTGGGCGTGGGGCTGCTGCTGGTAATAAGAAAGGTACATCCCCTGTTCCGCAAGGTGTTCAAAAAATACGATAACCTTAACGCGTCAATTCAAGAGAACGTAAAGGGCATCCGCGTGGTAAAGTCCTTTGTAAGAGAGGATTACGAGCAGGATAAATTCAACACCGCGGCGGAAGAGGTATGCCGCGACTTTACCAAGGCAGAGCGCATACTCGCGCTGAACAACCCGCTTATGCAGTTTTGCATTTACGCGGTAATGGTATTCGTGCTGTCCTTCGGCTCGTACACCATAATCACCAGCCACGGGCTGGAGCTGGACATCGGACAGTTTTCTTCACTGCTGACCTACAGCTTTATGATGCTGAGCAGCCTGATGATGTTCTCAATGGTGCTGGTCATGATAACCATGGCGGGCGAGTCCGGCAAGAGAATAGTTGAGATATTGCAGGAAAAAAGCACCCTCGACAACCCCGAAAACCCGATATATGAGGTAAAGGACGGCTCGGTAACATTCGAGAACGTAAGCTTTAAGTATTCCGCGACGGCGGAAAAAATGGCGCTGAAGGACATAAATCTTGAGATAAAGTCCGGCGAGACGATAGGAATTATCGGCGGTACAGGCTCGTCTAAGTCCTCGCTGATACAGCTTATCTCACGTCTGTATGACGCGACGGAGGGTACTGTAAAGGTCGGCGGAATTGATGTAAAACAATACGACATCGAGACACTTAGAAATCAGGTATCGGTGGTATTGCAGAAGAACATACTGTTCTCCGGCACGATAAAGGAAAACCTGCGCTGGGGCGACAAAAACGCCACCGACGAGGAGATAAAGCAGGCGTGCGAAATGGCATGCGCGGATGAGTTTATATCCACCTTCCCCGACGGATATGATACATATATCGAGCAGGGCGGCGCGAACGTCTCCGGCGGACAGAAACAGAGACTGTGTATCGCGCGTGCGCTGCTGAAAAAGCCTAAGATACTTATTTTAGACGACTCCACCAGCGCGGTAGACACCAAGACCGATGCCAAGATACGCAAGGCGATGAAGGAATACATACCCGAGACAACCAAGTTCATCATTGCGCAGCGTACCGCCTCGGTAGAGGACGCAGACCGCATAATCGTTATGGAGGGCGGCATGATAAACGCCGTCGGCACACATGACGAGCTGATGGCAGGCAACGAAATATACCGCGAGATCTATATTTCGCAGAACAAGGCGGATAAGGAAGGCGGTGAGGATAATGAGTAATAAACCCGCGGGCAGACCCAAGGCGAAAAAAGGCACTATCAAGCGTGTGCTGAAAACCATGCGGGAATTTTACCCGTTTATGTTCCCGTTCGCGATATTCTGCATTGTCTTCAACGCGATAATCAGCTCGGTGCCGTCGATATTTATGCAGAACATAATCGCGCTTATCGAGCAGAACATCGAGACCGGCGACTGGGAGGGCGTAAGCGCGCAGATATTCAGCTTTATCTTCATTCTGATATTCTTCTATGTAGTCTCGCTGGCGGCGGGCACGCTGTTTAACCAGCTGATGGCGATAATCACACAGGGCACGCTGAAAAAGCTGCGCCAAAAGATGTTCGGCGGTATGCAAAAGCTGCCGATAAAGTACTTTGACACCAACAACCACGGCGATATAATGAGCCACTACACCAACGACATAGACACGCTGCGCCAGATGATATCTCAAAGCTTTCCGCAGCTGCTTATCTCGGCTATCAGCGTGGCGACCGTATTCTGTATAATGGTGTACTACTGTCTGTGGCTGACGCTGGTGGTGCTGGTCGGCGTGGCCGTCATGCTTGTCTTCACCAAAAAGCTGGGCGGCGGCTCGGCAAAGCACTTTTTCCGTCAGCAGCAGGCGCTGGGTAAGGAAGAAGGCTTTATCGAAGAGATAATGAACGGTCAGAAGGTAGTAAAGGTGTTCTGCCACGAGGCGGAAAGCATAGCGGATTTTGACCGTCTCAATGACGCGCTGTATACCGAATCACGCCAGGCGAACAGATACGCCAACGCACTCGGCCCGGTGCTGAACAACATCGGCAATGTGCTGTACGCGATAGTCGCTATCGTGGGCGGCGTACTGCTGCTGGCGAATGTGCCGAATGTCAGCGTCTCCGGCATGGCAATAGGCATCAGCATTGTTGTACCTTTCCTTAATATGACAAGGCAGTTTGCCGGCAACATCAGTCAGGTGTCATTCCAGGTGAACTCTGTGGTAATGGGTCTTGCGGGCGCAGAGCGTATCTTTGACCTTATGGACCAGCAGCCCGAATCGGACGAGGGATATGTAACACTGGTAAACGCCACCGAAAAGGACGGCGAGCTGACCGAGTGCGAGGAATGGACCGGCACATGGGCATGGAAGCACCCGCACAAGGACGGCACAACTACTTATGTCAAGCTGAACGGCGACGTGCGGCTGTACGATGTGGATTTTGCCTACGTTGAGGGCAAGCCGGTGCTGCATAACGTCTCACTGTACGCAAAGCCGGGACAAAAGGCGGCGTTCGTCGGTGCGACCGGCGCGGGCAAGACCACCATAACCAACCTGCTCAACCGCTTTTACGACATCGCCGACGGCAAGATACGCTATGACGGCATCAACATAAACAAGATAAAGAAAGACGACCTGCGCCGTGCGCTGGGTATCGTGCTTCAGGATGTCAATCTGTTTACCGGTACGGTAATGGAAAATATCCGTTACGGCAACCTGTACGCGACGGATGAAGAATGCATCGCAGCCGCGCGGCTGGCGGGTGCGGACGACTTTATCACCCGTCTGCCGGAGGGATACCAGACCATGCTGTCCGGCAACGGTGCAAACCTGTCGCAGGGTCAGCGTCAGCTGCTGTCCATCGCGCGTGCCGCGGTGGCTGACCCGCCGGTAATGATATTGGACGAGGCGACCTCGTCAATAGACACAAGGACCGAGGCGATAGTACAGGCGGGCATGGACGCGCTGATGTACGGCAGGACGGTATTCGTTATCGCGCACAGGCTATCCACCGTCAAGAACTCGGATGTTATCATTGTGCTTGACCACGGACGTATAATCGAGCGCGGCAACCATGACGAGCTTATCGCGCAGCAGGGTCAATATTACCAGCTGTACACAGGTGCGTTTGAATTAGAGTAATAACCTATAACTCTGCCATCAAAAGTGGCAGAGTTTTTATTTGCTTTTACAATTGACAAGCACAATGAAAATATGCTATAATCAATTAGCTTGTTAATACTATACTTTATTAGCTTGCTAAAGTGAGAAAAGTAAAAAGACTAAAAGGAGAAAACTTATGAAGAAATTAGCAATGATACTTGCTGCGGTTATGGCTGCGCTGAGCTTTACCGCATGCTCCGGCAGTGCTTCTGATTCTGATACAGAGTATGTAAAGAACAAAGGAACACTGATAGTCGGCATGACCGACTTTGCGCCGATGGACTACAGGGACGGCAACGAATGGGTAGGCTTTGACGCGGATATGGCAAAAGCATTTGCCGCTGACCTCGGCGTAGAGGTAGAGTTTATCGAGATAACCTGGGGCAACAAGCACATGGAGCTGGACAACAAGTCTATCGACATTGTATGGAACGGTATGACCCTCACTGACGATGTAAAAGAGCTTATGGCCACCAGCGAGCCCTACTGCAAGAACGCGCAGGTAGTAGTTACCAAGGCTGACGTTGCAGGCAATTACAAGTCGGTTGACGACATCAAGTCGCTTTCCTTTGCGGTAGAGGACGGTTCCGCAGGCGCAGAGGCACTGGACGAGATAGATGTTACATACACCGCCGTTGACACGCAGGCAAAGGCACTGATGGAGGTTGCCTCCGGCAGCGTGGACGCGTGCGTTATCGACCTGCTGATGGCAGGCGCGATGATAGGTGAAGGCACCAGCTATGACAATCTGAATATGACCGAGGTAAGCCTTTCCGATGAGGTATACGGCGTAGGCTTCCGTAAGGACAGCGACCTTGTTGATACCTTCAACACTTTCTGGGCTAAGGCGTACAGTGACGGCACGGTAATGACCACCGCCGAAAAGTACGGCATAGCTAAGAATATGATCGCTAAGTAATAAGTTGATATTTTGACCGTACAAGGCAGAGGCGTCGCCCCTGCCTTGTGTCGGTTTTGAACGGAGATAAAAATGTCATTTTGGGAAGTAAACTTGACCCTTTTAGAGGGTCTGATAACTACGGCGGAGCTGTTCTTTCTGACGCTGCTTTTCGCCCTGCCGCTGGGACTTATCATATGTCTGGGCTCGATGAGCAAGATAAGCCCTATCCGCTGGGTGGTAAAGACAATCGTATGGATAGTGCGCGGCTCGCCGCTGATGTTACAGATACTTATCGTATACTACGGACCCGGGCTGATGTTTAACTGGCCGCTGCTGCCGAGATTTACTGCGGCGCTGGTCACCTTTGTGATAAACTACGCCTGCTATTTTTCCGAGATATACCGCGGCGGCATACAGTCGATACCCAAAGGCCAGTACGAGGCGGGACAGGTTCTGGGCATGACCCGCCCGCAGGTATTCTTCAAGGTAATACTGTTGCAGCTGGTAAAACGTGTCGTACCCCCGATGGGCAACGAGCTTATCACGCTGGTAAAGGACACCGCGCTGGTGCGTGTAATTGCCGTATACGAGATAATATGGATGGGCGAGTCTTTTATCAAAAAGGGTATGATATGGCCGCTGTTTTACACCGCGGTGTTCTATCTCGCGCTTAACGGCATACTGACGCTGGTGCTGGGGCGCATCGAGAAAAAGCTGGACTATTTCCATTGATAGGAGGGAAAAATTATGCCGTTCTTAGAAGTACATAACATCCACAAAAGCTTTGGGAAAAACGAGATACTTAAAGGTATAGATTTTTCTCTTGACGAGGGAAAGGTGCTGGCGATAATCGGCTCCTCCGGCAGCGGTAAGACAACGCTGCTGCGGTGCATCACCCATCTCGAGCAAGCCGAAAAGGGCTTGATAACGGTGGACGGGAAAACGGCGTTTGACGCAGAGGACACCATCACCCTTACCAAAGCCGAAAAACGCGCGCGCCAGCTTAATTTCGGGCTGGTGTTTCAGTCCTTTAACCTCTTCCCGCAGTATAATGTGCTGGAAAACGTCACACTGGCTATGAAGCTACAGGCAAAAGAGCTGCCGCAGTTCAAGGAGAACAAGACGGATATACTGGATAAGATAGACAAAGAGGCACGACGGATAATCGCCGACGTCGGTCTGTCGGAAAAGCTGAACAACTACCCCTGCGAGCTGTCCGGCGGACAGCAGCAGCGTGTGGCCATTGCCCGCGCGCTGGCGATGAGACCGAGGATATTATGCTTTGACGAGCCGACCTCCGCCCTTGACCCCGAGCTGACAAACGAGGTGCTGGCTGTCATCAAGGGACTGACCGAGTTAAACATTACCATGATCATAGTGACCCACGAAATGCGCTTTGCGCAGGAGGTGTCCGATAAGATCATCTTTATGGACGGCGGCGTTATCTGTGCCGAGGGCAGCCCCGAGCAGATATTCGCGCAGTCAGATAACGCGAGACTTAACGACTTTTTGGGAAGCTTTCAGAACTAAAAAAAAAGAGCTGTTGCAATGCAACAGCTTTTTTTAGTCAAAGCGAATAGCCGCTGTTTATATCAAACGGCATAATAAGCAGCCGGACGATATCCTTATAATAATTTCTGAACATCCAGCCGTTTGCTTTCCCGCAGTTTTCTATTGTGTTAAACTCCCAGTACGCATAATACTTAACGCACTTGACTATCTTGGTAAGCTCTCTCGGCGGGTCGCCGTTGTCGATATCCACTCCGTCAAAGGTGTAAAATCGCCGGAAATATCTTATTCCGACACATCCCTCCTGCCTTGCCTGCTCCTCCTTAAAGGTCTCGACCAACGCCTCAAAATCCGCGGTTTTCTCAGGCTTCACCTGAAATAACAGCATCTCGGTAAAAGTATTGTTCATAGCTCTCTCCTGATTGTCAGAGCAGCTCAAGTGCCCGCTTGTACAACGGGTCAAGCCCGCACCCGCAGCTGCCGCATTCCTCGTCTGCCTGTTTTATTGCCGCTGTCAAAGCGGCTTTATCCGCACTTCCGTCAAGCCACTGCTGTGCAGGGACGGATATCAAGTCCCACCCGGACTCTGCGAATTTTTCCATTATTGCTTTTAATTCTTCCATTATGCTTTCTCCTTGATAGCACGGTATGTTGTTTTGTATAATTTTAGCATAATAAATATGACAGCTGTATGTCATATTTATTTGGATTGAAAGAATTTTTCGCTTGCGAATTTACGGGCCGCCTATTTTTCCTCAATCTCCGCATAAATCCGCTTGTCTGTTTCGACGTGCACCAACTTACCTTTATCGTCAACGATAAGATACTGTAAATAGTATTCTTTCACTATGCTGTGACAACACCCCAGTGAGCGCCTAACATTGCGCTGCACGGTAGATTTGTGCCTGCCAAGTGCGGTCAGCCCTTCCTCCAGCGTATTGTATGTCTCACAGTCGTCTATCGGCTCGGCACAAGTCGACCTGTATCGTGTGCAGCCCGGCACTATCTCCGCATCGGGTCGCAGCAAGCATGGCTCAGTGACATATATACGATAAACAACATAATAATCAAAACCGCCGAAATTTAATATTTCCATATTACTGTAACCTCGCCACGCTTTGTTACGTTTATTATAACAAAATTCACGAGCGCCTGTCATTGACATTTATTTACAAAAAATTTCATAAAACTTTGTTTATTAATTTTGTAACAAAACGAGAAAACCATAATTATAATAGTACAGTAATATTTCCTATTGTAATCGGTATCAAAAGCTATTTTTTTCAGCTTAAAAACAACATATCTTATTATACACAAGTAACACTTAGAGCAAAAAAACAGTGTTTTTTTGCTTGCTTTTTGAAAAATTTTATAAAAAACGAACCTATTTCCGACAAGGATAAGGTTCGGTTTTTATCGTGGCGGATGTTTAGTGAGTAGTATAACCCCCATAACCCATTATTAAAATCGTCCGCGCAGCGGACATATCACTGCTTCACTATAACTTATTACTTTCCAAAAAACAACTGTTGACTTTTTAGTGAAAAGTGAAGAAGTAATAAATAAAATCGACAATCCTCTGTTGAGAATTGTCGATCTTTGAAATGGGGCACGAAATATATCTCTCAGGATATGAGCTCGAACCCTCGTATAAAGTTGCATACATCACAAACGCGGCTGTGAAAAGATGCGTACTCTTTTATCGGAAAAAAAGATAAAAACATCTTTATGCAAGATTGAAATGTTTCTCGATCTTCTCCAATGTTTTTTCTATAGTATCATCTTCTCTGCGCTCAATGCAGTAAAAGCCGCTGTCATAATACGATCGTCTCACTTCCGCCGAATTAAAATGCAATGCCTCCACAACATTTTTGAACAGTTTATCGCCATCCGGAAACGACAGAATAAATTGATAAACTTCTTGTTTGTCCTCTCGATCGAAGTAGTGTTTTCTTGTCATTTCTTCCGGCGCAAACAGCAAAATGACACGGGAATGGTCCGAAATTTTGCGAAGCACATCCGGCGATATTCCGACATCCGCAATTACCTTTTGATTTTGCGAGAGCTTGATCAAATCCATAATTGCAAATTCAGATTGTTCCGTCAAGTCATCACTCATCCATTGACTGTATTGCTTTGGGGATCGTGCGAAAAATTCGTGCAAATCGCTTCGGTCAATACACATGGCCGGTTGAAATTCGCGATTTGCAATGGCGGCGTACTCATCGTAATGATCGCCCTGACGATAGCGCGCGAAACCGTATTTCTTCTCAATCAGCTTAGCCATCGTGGTCTTTCCGCCATATGCGCCGCCGCTGAGGAAGTAAACGTTTTTCAGTTGTTCTTTAAGAATATTATCCGATATGTTCATATGTGCAGTCTCCTTTTACATGAAAATGTTGATACAGGGACAACACAGAACAAATCCTGTTCAGTCTGTCCCTACGAAATGTCTCCCTGTTTGCGGATTCTGTTTGTTCCGATCATGATGAAATCAATCAACGTACATAATTCTCCTTCCGTTATAAATAAAACCTCTTATCAAAAGATAAGAGGTTTTGGTGCAGGTAAAGGGACTTGAACCCATACCCCCTTGCGAGGACTAGCACCTGAAGCTAGCGCGTCTGCCAATTCCGCCATACCTGCATATTTATGCTGTTGTTTCACAGCACTTTAAGATTATAACACATTCTCACAAAAAAATCAACCCCTTTTTGCAAAAAATTTTTCTTTATTTATTTTTCTCATCTATTGAAAGCCGATGAAATTTATGTTAATATAAATATATATACTTTTTTCATATGAAAGGGGATCTTTATGGGTATCGAAGGGAAAATAAAACGCGGTGAGACCGCGCTCGGGATAGAATTCGGCTCGACGCGTATCAAGGCGGTGCTGGTCACCGACGACGGCAAGCCGGCAGGCAGCGGCTCGTACACATGGGAAAACCGCTATATCAACGGCATCTGGACATATACGCTGGAGGATATACAAAACGGACTTCAGGCTGCGTACAGCGACCTTATCAAAAACCTCCGTATGAAATACAGCATTATCCCCAAAACCTACGGCTCGATAGGCATCAGCGCAATGATGCACGGCTATATGGCGTTTGACA
The DNA here is from genome assembly GCA_022511265.1 of Eubacterium sp. Classification (GTDB taxonomy): domain Bacteria; phylum Bacillota; class Clostridia; order Oscillospirales; family Ruminococcaceae; genus Ruminiclostridium_E. The sequence goes on from JAFLRX010000014.1 coordinate 54,802, forward strand.
GTGAGGACAGGCTGCTGGTGCCGTTTCGCACATGGCGCAACACCATCACCGAAAAGGCGGCGGACGAGCTGACCGCGCTGTTGCAGTACCCTATCCCCCAGCGATGGAACATAGCGCATCTTTACCACTCGATACTGAACAACGAGCAGCACCTCGACAAACTGTCATACATCACCACGCTGGCGGGTTATGTGCATTTTATGCTGACCTCGCAGCACGTTATCGGCATTGGCGACGCTTCGGGTATGTTCCCGATAGACATTGCGACCCGTGATTATAACAAGGAAATGATATCCGCCTTTGACGCGGCGGCGAAAGAACACGGCTTTGACAAGCCGCTGGAGGGTCTGCTGCCGCAGGTGCTGTGCGCCGGGGAGCACGCGGGACAGCTGACCGAAGAGGGCGCAAGGCTGCTGGATCCGTCCGGGCATCTCGAGGCGGGTATACCGCTCTGTCCGCCGGAAGGCGACGCAGGCACGGGCATGACCGCCACCAACAGCGTACGTCCCCGCACAGGCAACGTGTCCGCGGGTACGTCGGTGTTTGCCATGGTGGTGCTGGACAAAGAACTGGAAAAGCTGCATAAAGAGATAGACCTTGTCACCACCCCGTCCGGCGACCTGACCGCGATGGTGCATTGCAACAACTGCACCTCCGAGCTGAACGCGTGGGTCGGCATATTCAGAGAACTGGTTGACAGGCTGGGATATGAGGTAGACACAGGCGATTTGTATAAAGAATTGTTTGAGATATCGCTGATAGGCGACGCGGACTGCGGCGGGCTGACCGCCTGCAATTATCTGTCCGGCGAGCATATTACCGGCTTTGACGAGGGCAGACCGATGTTTGTACGCACGCCTGACAGTAGCTTTACGCTAGCTAACTTTATGCGGGCGCAGCTGTTCTCTTCTCTCGCCACGCTGAAAATAGGACTGGATATACTGCTGAAAGAGGAAAAGGTCGGCGTTGACCGTATCACCGGGCACGGCGGATTTTTCAAGACGGAAAACGTCGGACAGCGTATTCTTGCCGCAGCCGCAAACGCACCTGTCTCAGTTATGAAGACCGCCGTAGAGGGCGGCGCGTGGGGCATTGCGCTGCTTGCCGCGTATATGACGCAAAAAAAAGACGGCGAAAGCCTTGCCGACTGGCTGGACGGGCATGTGTTCTGCGATGCGGAGAGCAGTATGGTCTCCCCCGTCAAAGAGGACAGAGACGGCTTTGACAGCTTTATGGAGCGGTATAAGAAAACTCTCAATGTTGAGAGAACAGCGGTAGACTCGCTGTAAAAATTTCTCTTGCATTTTTATGATAAGTATGTTAAAATATAGATAATTTAATATGCTGTAAGTACGGTTTGAAAGGTTTGTTAGCTGAGTAGGTAATTGTATATCCGGTTCGAGTCCGGAACAACTGTCATTACTGTATTTGAGCGGGAAAGGTGCGGTATGCCGTCAGCGCGGCATAGCTTTTTCCGCGCATAAGTCAGAATACTTCCGTATTTTCCGGTACAGCTTGGGACATGCAGGTGCGGCCATTTTGGTGCGCACCTTTTTTGTTGTAGCGGGAAAACAGGCATATAAATTAACAAATTTATTTGAGAGGAAGTATCAACATGAGCGAAAGAAGTATCGCACGAAAGCCGCTGGCAGTAATAACAGCGGCGGCACTGGCACTGAGCATCATGCCGAAGCTTGACTATGCTTTGGCGGCAGAGGAGCTCGGCAGCGTAAGGGTCATTGTCAGAAATGACACCTTCGTTGGGGAAACCTACGACGAGTACGAGGAAGAGTACGTCACCCCCGCATGGTCGGGTGTACTGCTGGATGAATGGGTAGAGCTGTCCGCGGACAGCAGTATGCTGTCGGCTGTATTGCAGGCACTGGAGGAAAACGGCATCTCCCAGACAGGCGGCGAATACGGCTATATAAGCGAGATAGGCGGGCTTGCCGCAGAGGACTGCGGTTGGCTGAGCGGCTGGATGGGTACGCTGAATGACTGGTTTACCGATGATCTGTTTAACGCATACACCGTTGAAAACGGCGGGCTGACCGACGGCGACGAGATATGCCTGATGTACACCCTTGACTTAGGTCAGGATATAGGCTATGACTGGACAGGCAGCACCGACACCTCGCTGAAAAGCATAGGTATAGAGGACGGTACGCTTTCCCCTGCTTTTTCAGCGGATACGAAAAGCTACACGCTTACGCTGACGGAAGGCATAGATGAAATATATATCCGTCCCGAGGCACTCAACAAGAACTTTAAGGTTGAGGTCAAGGTTGACGGTAAGAGCGTAAAACGCTCGCGCCCTGTCGGGTTAAAGGACAGCAGTATAATTACGGTAACCGTTGACGGAGAGAATACTTATACTGTCACGGTATCATTGCCCAAAGCCGACACTCTCGGCAGCGTAAGGGTGATAGTCAGAAACGACACCTTTACCGAGAAAGACGGCAGCCCCGCGTGGACAGGCGTACTGCTGGACGAATGGACCGAGCTGTCCGCTGACAGCAACGCGCTGTCGGTGCTGCTGAAAGCACTGGAGGAAAACGGAATATCCCAGACAGGCGGCGAATACGGCTATATAACCGAGATAGGCGGGCTTTCCGCAGGAGATTGCGGCTATATGAGCGGCTGGATGGGCACACTGAACGACTGGTTCACCGATGAGACCTTCACCGCCTATACCGTTGCCAACGGCAAGCTGTCGGACGGTGACGAGATATGCATGATGTATTCGCTTGACTGGGGACTGGATATCGGCAGTGACTGGTCGGGCACCGACACCTCACTGAAAAGCATAGGCATAGATGAGGGTACGCTCTCCCCTGCTTTTTCAGCGGATATGAAAAGCTATACGCTTACGCTGGATGAAGGCATAGATGAAATATATATCCGTCCCGAGGCGGTAAACAAGAACTTTAGGGTCGAGGTCAAGGTTGACGGTAAGAGCGTAAAGCGCTCGCGCCCGGTGTCGGTAAATGACGGCAGCGTGATTGTTATAACGGTGGACGGCACCAACACATACACCGTCACGGTTAACGGCACTCCGTCTGACGAGCCGCCTACGGATGACAGTCCCGCGAATGAAGAACCAACAGGCAGCAAAACCCCGTGGCAGGATATTTACAAGACAACCGCCGAAACTCTCTCGGATATTGATATAACCGCATTGTCTGAGGCGGGCGGCGACTGGATAATAGTCGGGCTTGTCCGTGCGGGGCTGCTCTCCGATACGGCTGGGGATAAATATATAGCTGATGTTACCGAGACGGTAAAGCTTATCGGCTCGGACACTGTCAGCCGCAAGGCGACCGACAACGCAAGGGTGGCTATCGCGCTGGCTGCTGTCGGCGCAGACCCCGCCGACATTGCGGGCTATGACCTGTTAAAGCCGCTGACCGATATCGACTTTGTCACCCGTCAGGGCATAAACGGCGCGATATACGCGCTTATCGCGCTGGACGCGGCGGATTATGAGGCCGACGCATGCGACGCGCTTATCGCATATATACTGGACGCACAGGTAAACGGCGGCTGGGCTTTGGTCGGGGAAACGCCCGACCCAGACGTAACCGCAATGGCATTGCAGGCGCTTGCTCCGTATTACGATGACGAAAAGGTAAAAGCGGCTGTTGATGAGGGCGTACAGATACTGCAAGGCTGCGCCTATAAAACCACCGAGAGCGTTGCCCAGGCGATAATCGCGCTGACCGCGCTGGATATCGACCCTGCGAAGCTTATTGATGTGCTTGCGGCGGCATTTGAGGGCAAGGGCTTTGTCCATGTCCCTGACGGGGAATATAATCAGATGGCGACCGAGCAGGCGTTCCTCGCGCTGGTGGCATACAGCAGATATCTTGACGGACAGCCGTCGCTGTATGATATCGAGATACAGCGTGCTGACGACGCAGTACCGGGAAACAGCAGCGGAAATGCCGATGACCCCGAAGCAGATGCGAATAAGCCGAGTGAAAACCCCGCCACCGGCGGCGCGCTTGACTGCACGGCGGCAGTTATTGCGGCGGCTTGCGCGGCAATAGCAATTACAAGAAAAAAGAAGTAACAAAAATTTCGGGCGGTGTGTTTATGGAGTTTATAAAAAAATACAAGTACATAGCTTTGGCGGCGGTTGCCGCTGCCGCGCTGATAGTGCTGATAATAATTCTCGGTACGGGCGGCGAGGACAGCGGTGAAAATGTTTCGGGCGGCGTGTCCTCAGAAGTATCGGACGTAGCGTCAGACAGCCTTAGCGAAAGTGTACCCGCAAGCACACCCGCACCCGAAAGCAAGCCGGAAAGCTCTATTGAAAGCACCGGCGAAAGTTCCACCGAAAATCCTGCTGATAGCTCCAATGAAAATCCCGAAAGCACTGAACACGTTGACGTAACCGCCCCGGCTACGCAGGCTACCGCAACCGAAACCACCTCCCCGCCGCAAACAACACCCGCCCCGTCGGTTACCGAAAGCACGGCGGAAACCACAAAAGCACCCGTCACATCCACTACACCAAAGCCTGTAACAACAGTAACAACGTCTACCCCGCAAAAGGAATACAACAGCCTATGCACCTTAACGATAGACTGCCGTACCCTGCTGGACAACATGGACAGGCTGGACAAAAACAAGCATTCTCTTGTTCCGTCCGACGGGATGATATTCAGCTCGGCGGTGGGCTTTGACAACGGGGAGAACGCGTTCGAGATACTTCGGCGGGTCTGCAATGAAAACGGCATTCATCTGGAGGCGTCCTATACCCCAGCGTTCGGCAGCTCGTATATCGAGGGGATAAACAACCTTTACGAGTTTGACTGCGGCAGTACGTCAGGCTGGATATATAAAGTAAACGGCGAGACCTACGGAACAGGCGCGTCCTCATACAAGCCGAAAAACGGCGATAAAATAGAGTTTGTCTACACCTGTGAGTTAGGCTTTGACGTAGGCGCAGGTATATAAATCTTAATTAAGAAAGGCGGTGTCAGTATGCGCGGCATAAAAAAATATCACCCGCTGGCGGGCACGGCGTTTTTCCTTGCGGTGATGCTGATAACCGCCTTTATACAAAGTCCGTATTTTGTCGCGGTGTCGCTGATTTTCTCGGTGCTTACCGCCTTAAATGTCAGCGGGAAGAAAGTGATCAAGCTGCTGCTGATAACCTTACCGTTTTTTATCATCTCCTGCGGTATCAATCTGCTGTTCAACAACGCGGGGGTGACGGTGCTGTTCTATCTACCGACAGGCAACGCCGCAACTTTGGAGACGCTGATATACAGCGTCAACGCGGGCGGTATGCTCATCTCGCTGGTGATGTGGTTTGCCTGTGTTACCGAAATAATGACCTCGGACAAGATAGTGTATCTGTTCGGCAGTATCGCGCCGCGGCTGGGGCTGCTCATCTCGATGATACTGCGGTTTGTGCCGCTGCTGGTACGACGAATAAAGGAGACGGCGCAGGCACAGAAATTTGTCGGCTGCGACATATACGGCGAAAGTGTATTACAGCGGGTGAAAAACGCCCTGCGGGTGCTGTCTGTAGCTATCGCCGCCTCGGCAGAGGGCGCTGCGCAGACCGCTGCCTCGATGAAAGGGCGCGGCTATGGGCTGAAAGGCGTGCGCCGCACATCATATACCGTATACGGCTTTGCCGCCAAAGAGGCGGCGGCAGTCGCCGTTGTGCTTGCCGCGTCCGCATTGATAATCGCGGGGGCGTGCGCGGGCTGGACGGAATATCATTTCTACCCCGACTTTGCGACGAGGGCGGACGGTTTTACACTGATAACACTTATCGCGTGGGCGGTGCTGTGCGCGCTGCCGCTGGTGATAAACATATACGAAAGCGGGGTGAGACGGCTTGACACTATATGAGCTAAGCGGCTTTTCCTACACCTATTACAACCGCGCATCGCCCGCGGTAAGCGATATTGGGCTTGCCGTTGACGAGGGCGAATTTGTGCTGATATGCGGAAAGTCAGGCTGCGGCAAATCCACCCTGCTGTCCTGCATGAAAAATCTGCAAAGCAGAGGCACGCAGAACGGTAACATACGCTTTTGCGGCGCTGACCTGCGTGAATATCCCCGCACCGCGCAGGAGATAGGCTATGCGGCGCAGCTGCCTGACGAGCAGACAGTAACCGACACCGTATGGCACGAGCTGGCCTTCGGCGCGGAGAATATCGGGATGAAGCAATCCGAGATACGCGCGCGCATTGCGGAGGTGTCGCTGTTTTTCGGTATAGAAAAGCTGCTGTACCGCAAGACCGACGAGTTGTCAGGCGGGCAAAAGCAGATAATCAATCTCGCGTCATTGCTTGTCCTGCGCCCGCGTGTACTTATATTAGACGAGCCGCTGTCGCAGCTGGACCCTATAGCGGCGGAAGAGCTGACCGGACTGCTGGGACGGATAAACCGAGAGCTTGGCATAGCGGTGGTGATTGCCGAGCACAGGCTGTCCCGCCTTATGGAATTAGCCGATAAAATGATAGTAATGGACGGCGGAAAAATAATCGCCGAGGACAAGCCACAGAATATCCCCGCTGTCCTCGACAGGCTGAAGCACCCTATGCTGTACGCCCTGCCCTGCCAGACGCGGGCGGCTGCCGCCGCAAAGGCAGACGAATACCCGCTGTCGGTAAAGGATGGCAAGGCATGGTACAGGCTATATGCCGCCGACCATACACTGGTTTTGCCGCCCGACAGTGCGCCACCGAAGCACGCCGAAAAGCTGTGCAGTATAAAGGACATATATTTCAGCTATGGCAAGAACGATGTGCTGCGCGGGCTGTCATTGGATATATACAGGGGCGAACTGCTGGCGGTCAGCGGCGGCAATGCGGCGGGCAAGTCCACCCTGCTGTCACTGGTCTGCGGCAGCCTGAAGCCCGCAAGCGGCAGTATACGCTTTGACGGCAAGCCGCGTTTCGGCTTTTTGCCGCAAAACCCCGCGCTGCTGTTCTCGGCGGAAACGGTACGGGAAGAGCTGGAAAGCACTTTTGCGCCGAAAGAACGGATAGAAAGCGCGATACGGCTCTGCCGTCTCGGCGGGCTGCTTGACAGCCACCCGCTGGACTTGTCCGGGGGCGAACGGCAGCGTGCCGCACTGGCAAAGCTGTTCGCTGTAGGCTGTGACCTTTTACTGCTTGACGAGCCGACCAAGGGACTGGACGCGGAATATAAATCTACCCTGTCGGATATATTGGTAAAGTTTTGCCAAAACGGCGGCACCGCCGTGCTGGTAAGCCATGACAATGACTTTTGCGCGGAAAACGCAAACCGCTGCGCGGTGCTGTTCGGCGGGCAGATAACCTGCTGCGCCGAACCGAGGGAGTTTTACACCGAGAACATATTTTACACCACCGACGCGGCAAAGGTATCGCAGGACGTCGCCGACGGGATATTTACCGCGCGCCGGCTGATAGAGTCGGTGGGCGGCAAGGAAGAGACACCCACCGAGGATATACCCGATGATTTCTTCTATAACAATATTGATATAAAGCCGAAACAGCAACCGCCGAAAAAGCCGCTGTTCCGCAAAACATGCACGGTGCTGGGTGCGGTGACCGCGCTGGCGGTGATGGTATTCAACAGCGGGATATTCCCCTTTGCTATACCGAGCGAGCCGTTTTTCCTGCCGTATCTGCCGCTGATAGTGCCGGTGGTGCTGCTTATCGTCGGTATCGCGCCGAAAAACGATATTATCAGCCCGCACGTGCCGCATAAAAAGCGCCGCCCTGCCGAGCTGATAACGCTGCTTGCTACCGCGGCGGCGGTGACCGTCACGGTGATGCTCACCCTGCCGCTGGGCGGCGGGCGGCTGTATCTGCTGGTCGCACTGCTTATCTTGGTAGAGTGCTTTATCCCGTTCATAATCTTTCTTGAAAACAAAAAGCCCGCCGCCAAGGATATCGCCGCCATGGCGGTGATGTGCGCGGCGGCAGTCGCGGGGCGAGAGCTGTTTTTCATGCTGCCGCAGTTCAAGCCGACAGCGGCGATAGTCATTATCGCCGCGGCGGTCTTCGGCGCACAGCCGGGCTTTATCATCGGGACGGCGACAATGCTGGTGTCAAATATGCTGTTCGGTCAAGGGACATGGACGGTGTGGCAGATGCTGGCAATGGGGCTGACCGCGTTTTTCGCGGGGCTGCTGTTTTCACGGCGCAGATCAAAAACGGCGATGTGTATTTACGGCTTTGCCGCTACATTGATAATCTACGGCGGGATAATGAACATAACCGGATTTCTGACGATGCAGTCGGAATTTACCGCAGACGCGCTGCTGGCATATCTTGCGGCGGGGCTGCCGTTTGATATTATCCACGCGACCGCCACCGCGGTGTTTATACTGCTGTTGTCAGGGGAGCTGGTAAAAAGGCTGGACAGGGTGACGGCAAAATATGGGCTGTTTGCATGAATAATAAAAAATATCAATCCCGAAAGCGGTTATTGCTTTCGGGATTGGTTTATGTTTGGTTGGGTAAATTGAAATTTGCAGCGTGACGCTGCACCCATTTGCGCCTTTATGTAATTTGCGAATGTGGAAAGCTTTGCTTGACGGTGCTCCGTAACTTTGCTAATATAAATCAGAATTTGCCCTAACGCCGGGCGGCGATCTCGTTTCGTAATTTGTTCGTGTGGTTAGTTTGTGGATCAGTAGCACACTATCGCATAAATCAGAATTTGTCATTCTATGTAGCACTTAGTTCGTTTGCTATTTTCATATTAGCAATT
>JAFLRX010000015.1 GCA_022511265.1 Eubacterium sp.
GAGTGACAGCTTTTTTATTTTATCACACTTCTCTTCATTTGTCAAGCACTTTTTTTAATTTTTTTTAAAAATTTTTCAAATGCTTGCGAACCCGCTCTATAAACTGTTTTATATAGATTTTTGCAGGTCTTTTTGAGAGTGCTTGTCTATTATATCACTCTTTATTTGCTTTGTCAACAATAAATCCGTATAAAAGAAATCGGTATTTTTTTGGCTTTTTGGGCAATTTTACAACAAAAGTAAATACCGACCGATTACTCGGTCGGTATAGCTTGTCGAAAAACTCCCTACGGTCGTATTTTCTCCGGACTGAAACACCGGCAAACCCGCCGTAGGCAGGTTTGCCGGTGTACTTATCTTGTATCTTACTTCTCTTCCTCCGAAAGCTCGGAGATTATCTTGACAAAGCTGTCTATATCGCTGAAATCACGGTACACCGACGCAAAGCGTATATACGCCACCTTGTCGATGTTCTTCAGTCTGCGCAGCACCAGCTCGCCTATTTCATCTGAAGAGACCTCTCTGCGGAACTGATTTTTCAGCTCGCTGACAATGTCCTCCACCATATCCTCCAGCGTCTCGATTTTCACGGGGCGCTTTACGGTGGCGCGGCAAAGCCTGTTTATCAGCTTATCCCTGTCAAACGGCTCCAGCGATTTGTCCTTTTTAATTATCATCAGCGGAATATTTTCCACTATCTCGTAGGTGGTAAAACGGCACTTGCACTTTAGGCACTCGCGTCTGCGGCGTATCCTGTTGTCCGCCGGACGTGAATCTATTACCTTGCTGTCCTCATATCCGCATTCGGGGCACTGCATAAAATCACTCCTTTAAGTTCATATATTTAGTATACCATATTTTTCTAATAAATTCAAGGAGAATTTCACACCGCGCCGCGGTGAGCCGCAAGCAATTTCTCCAACGTCTTGGCACAGTCGGTCAGCTCGTCATAGGATCTGTAATTTTCACGATACAGCTCTACTATCATCGTGCCGCTGTATCTCAGCTCGTCAAGCTTGTTAAACAGCCGATTAAAGTCAAACTCACCCTTACCGATAGGCATACAGTCGGACGCTTCATTTCCGTCACTGAGGTGCAGATGCACTATCTTCTCCCCTAACCTATCCAACAGCACAAACGGGTCAACGTTGCTGCGGCGCGCCTGTTTTACATCCACAACAAACCTTACCTCGTCCCCCAGCTGATTTGACATCTTTTCCAGCAGCTCTACACTGCTGGATTTGCAATAGCTGACGTTTTCCTGCACCACGGTTATACCGTATTCTTTGCCGACGCGGAACAGCCGCAGATACCTTTCCAAATACACATCATCCGGCACCTTAGAGCTGAGTATCGCGCCGTGCAGCACGAATATCTTCGCGCCCAGCTTGTTCATCGTCTCAAAGTACCGCTTATACATATCTATAAGGTATTCGGTGCGCCGCGCGTAATTGCCGAATAAAAACAGCGTCTCCATCGGAGAAGAAAACGGATGCACCGACTTGACCGAAATGTCGTACTCGGTCAGGGTTTTCTGCATATCCGCCAGTATCTCCCCCTCAAGCTCGGTTACCGCGTTCATAAATATCTCAACGTTTTTTATTCCGCGCACCGCCAGCTCTGCCAGTGCCTTTTCCGTCTCCAGCGGGTAAAGGCAGGCGGTAGATACTCCGACATCCATTCTTCTCACTCCTTACTATATTATATAATATTTAACATACCCAAAATATTCAGCACCGTCGGGGCAACATATACCGCTAACAGCACACCGCAGGTCAGCACATATACCCCGACGCGGCAGATGCTGTCCAGCTTTTCCAGTGCCTTGTCCAGCCGTCTGCGCAATATCAGCCACACCGCGCACAGCACTATTCCCGACAGGGTGACTATTAATCCAACGTTAAAGCCCTGCGGGGTAAAATACAGCCGCACGTCGTTGTCGCCCTCGTTTAATTTTATCGCCATAAAGCCTGTCATAGCACGGTACAGCTCGGTCTGCTGCCCGTTGATGTACGCCTTGAACCCACCGTCATACGGCACCGATACATAAAGGTACTGTCCCTCTTTCGCGTCGGCTATATGCCCGGTTATCTCTCTGCCGTCTACTTTAAGTGTGGCGGGATCGGCGTTATCTATAGCCTTGCCCAATGCCTCGTGCGACAAGCCGAAAACTCCAAAGCTCTTGCAGTTGACGGAACGGTTTACCGAAACGGTTATGCTGACCTTCTCATCTTCAAATGTGCCCAGCTCCAGCATACCGTTGCTGTCCTTGGACGGGTAATTCAGGTCTGTATACTGACCGTTGACGTATACGGAAAAGCTGTCGTTGATATGCTCTACCAGACGTCTCGATACCAGATCAAAGCAGTCGAAATACAACGTCTGCCTGCCCTTAACATCTATATTATAGTTCAGATATGCGCCCTTTTGCTCATCATCCTTGATAAGGATATGGCTGCCATCCTGATAATAAACCGACAGGTTCTGTTTGTTGCTGTATTCGTATTCGGTAAACAGCTTTTCGCTGCTGCCCAGCAGCGTCTCGGCCAGATACTCCTGTATCTCTGTTCTTGTCACATCAGGCAGCTCGGTATGCTGAGACAGGTCGCTGTCGGTGATTATGCCGAGCGGCAGGTAAAATTCATTCTCCCGTATCGTATATACGTTATCGCTATATACGTACGGCTTGTCGAAAGAATACTTCTCTATCCTGTATTTTATCGACATCAGTGCGTCGGTCAGCAATGTGCCGCCGCTGCCGGTCACCTCCATCCAGTAGGAGGAATATCCCATCCTCTTCATAGCGAACATATAATCCTCAGAGGTCAGCGAGGTATAATGCGCTATGGTGTTATAGCCCAGTCCGCCAAGCAGATTTGCGTCAAAATACTTGCTCATGGACTGCTTGTTTTTCACACGATAAAAGTCATCATCCTGCGGTATCTTGTTTTCCAGCACTATCGCCTGGTCGTATGTCGCAGGCTTATAGGACGCCGCCGATATATATACGTTAGCATTGAACACGCTTGTTATTACCGTCATAATCGCTAAAGCCGCGCAAAACGGCTTGTAGGACAACTTGCCCGTAATACCCGCATACAGGATATACACAAACATAAACAAAAATACGCAGCTTGCGCCAGCCAGCAGCAGGAACGAGTCCATATCTCCGTGCAGCGTCGTGGAATAGGCATCAAGGCTTTCTCTCAGATAATAATAATATATCAGACTGCCCGCGCCCACCGCGCCGCACAGTATAAAGCATATCATTATATGAAACATTGAAGAGCCGGGCGCAAAGTCCTCGCACTTTATCAGCTTCAGCTTTGACGCGCACACCGCCAGCATAAGCAATACGGTGATATACCCGTATCTTACCGGGAAAGACATATAGTCTCCGGTATGCCACATCTTGTTTATCGGCTCGAACACCACCGGGATAAGCGTCAATATCAGCAGCGCGGTGTAAAATTTACTGTCAAAGGTCACCCTGCGCGCAAAGAACAGTATCAGCACCGCAAAGCCGAACATGGTGCAAAACACCAGCGGCAGCGCGGTATATATCTCGGTGAATATATCACTGTTCGCCAAGCCCTGTATTATATCCGCCCCGCGCGCCGAGCCGAGATACTGCGCAAACGACGGCAGCCACACCACCGCCGAGATAAGCGCGGCGATAAAACATCCGATAACGAACCGTACCGCCACCCCGCGTGTGCTGTCGCTCTTCCGCTTCAAAAACAGATAAATGCCGAAATACAGTATGGTAAACAGCACCACCATATAGCTGAGATAATAATTCAGCGCCAGCATACCCACAAGGCAAAGGATAAGCCCGATGTTGTTCTTACGGTGGGTGAGCGAGCGGAAGGATATCATCAGCAGCGGGAAGAAATACATCACATCCAGCCACACCGTATTCTGATAAAACAGCATAAGATAGCCGCTCATAGCGTACATTACGCTGAGTATCACGGTAAAAAAGCTGTTAAGCTTTTTATGGCACACCCTGAAATATACCGCCGCCGTCAGTGCGCATACCGCCGCCTTCAGCACGGTCAGGATGTTCATAAACGCCATCATGTCCGCCTTATCCACAAGGCAGGCAAGCAAAGTAAACGGGCTGGAGATAAAGAACAGAAACACCCCGTAAAAATTCATGCCCGAGGCATTTTGCATATTGAGGAAAAAGTCGCCCTTTCCCGCCAAGATGTCCTTAAAATCCAGTATCAGCGGCACCACCTGCTGGCGCATATCGCACCACGCAAGCGACTTTTCGCCGAACGGGTACAGCCCGTTTGCCGCGAACACCGCAAGCAGTATCACGGCTACCGCCGCAGGCGGTATAAATATAGTAAGAAATAAATTCAAATAACGCTGTCTTTTAGAAACTGCCGGTTTGATTTTATCCATTGTTGCCAAGACGCTCCCTCCTAAGGAGTAAAAAGCTTTATTAATATGTTTGCCGATTTAAGCGGAAAAAACTATAATTGCCGCCAAAAGGCGGCAATCAGTTATATTTTTACACCATAAGCTTTTTGGTGTCGCGGACGGTAGAAGCTTTCTTGCCGCCGTTGTTTGACTTTTTGCGGTCGTCCTTGTCGGTATAGCTCTTGCCGAACTTCTCCTGCCAGAGCACCCACAACGGACCGGAAATGCACAGCGACGAATATGTGCCGAATACCAGACCGACAACCATCGGTATAGCAAACGACATTATCGAGGTAACGCCGCATATCGCGCATACAACGCAGATGGACAGCACCGCAATACCTGTGGTCAGCGTGGTGTTGATAGAACGCTTTACAGACTGAGTGATGCTCAGGTTTACAAGGTCTCTCAGCGGCATTGTCGTGCCGTACAGTGTGCGGTTTTCACGCACGCGGTCATATACAACTATCGTATTGTTTATCGAGTTACCCAGCGTGGTAAGCACCACCGCCATAAAGTTAGCGTCAATCGGGAAACGCAGGTACACGAACACCGCGTACACGATGAATATATCATGCATCAGCGCAACCAGCGCGAATACGCCTGCGGAAAGACCGCCTATCTTCTTAAAGCGGAACGCGATATAAATTACCAGCAGCACAAACGAGAACAGCACCGCCACCATACATTTGAGGAAGAACTCAAAGCCGGAGGTGGGGTTTACGTCCTGGCTGTCCACCAGTACGAGACTGTTTTCCTTGAACTCTTTTTGCAGCTTGTTGGTAAGGTCGGTCTGAATTTCAGCGGTAAGTCCCTCGCTGGACGCAAAGGATATCTGCACCGTCTCCAGCGAGCTGTTGAGCGCCGAACCTGTGGTCACCTTTACCGCGCCGTGGTTTTCCGCCTCGACGGTCGCCTGTACCGCGTTAGTGTCTATCTCGCCGGTATAGCTGTAGGTCAGCATAGTACCGCCCTTAAATTCTATCGCAACCTCAAGCCCGAGAATGATATTAACTATTACCGTAATAACAACTATCGCGATCGGTATAGCGAACAGTATCTTTCTGTTCTCGATAAATTTTATCACTTTCTGATTATCCATTTACCGCACCGCCTTTCTTAGCCTTCTTGCCGCCGTAAAGAGCGGGGTTTCTGAATACCTTGAACCGCGATACAGACATTGTCATCAGTCTTGCCGCCAGTATACCGAACAGGAAGTTCAGTATTACGCCGACCATCAGCGTATAGCCGAACGAGTAGATAGTACCCTCGGTAGATGCGCCGAACATAAAGAATATCGGGGTAAGTATGGTAGACGCAAGGCTGTCCGGCGTACCGAACGCGCCCATCAGTATAATAGCAACGATGACCATGGTGATATTACCGTCAAACACCGCGCTGAACGCACGCTTGTATCCGGTGACTATCGCCATATCTATGGTCTTGCCGCTGTTTATTTCTTCTTTTATTCTCTCGCCGGTAATAACGTTGGCGTCAACGCCCATACCTATTGCCAGTATGATACCCGCGATACCGGGGATTGTCAACGTAAAGCTGTTGGAGAACGGGAAAAATCCGGTTATTGCACAGAATGTACCCGCAGCCTGTCCGATAAGCGCGATAACCGCAACTACGCCGGGCAGTCTGTAGAAGCATATCATAAATATCGCGATAAGCGCAAAAGCGATAAGTCCCGCAATAGCCATAGCGTCACGCGCGCCTGCACCCAGCGTCGGGGATATTGTCCTAAAGCTGGAGGTCTTCAGCTGGAACGGCAGCGCACCGCCGTTTATCTGATTTGCCAGCTTGGTCGCGGACTCTGCGTCAAAGTTGCCGCTTATCTCCGCCTTGCCTTCGGTGATGTGCGCACTTACCTTTGCGGTGGAGATGCACTCGTCATCCATGTAGGTGGAAATATATCCCTTGCCGTTAAGTCTGCCGGTAGCGTCAGCGAACTTTGTCTTGCCGCTTTCCTTTAGGGTAAGGCTGACAATATATACATAGTTGCCGTTGCTGTCGGGACGATAAGCCGCCTGCGCGCTTTCTACGTCGCTGCCTGAGATTATCAGCGGAAGATCCTTATAGCTCTGTCCGTTTTCTACAGTGCCCTCACGGAAGGTCAGCAGCGCGGTCTCGCCAAGCTCTTTTACCGCCTCTTCAGGGTCAAAGGAATCGTCCTCTGCCTGCCACGGAAAACGTACTATTATCTTATCATTATTGTAATCCAGGAACAGCTCATAGTCGGTGATGTTTTTCGCCACCATACGCGTCTCTATAATAGAACGCGCGGCGTCCATCTCCTCGTCAGTCGCGTCATAATCATCAGGTGATGTAAAGGTAACGTCAACGCCGCCCCTTATATCTATACCCCAACGAATATCTCCGACACCTCTTACAACAGGATAGGTGAAGTCACCGTACTGAGTGTGTATTCCTGCAAATACCAGCCCCGCGAACGTCAATATAACTATCAATACAATGAAGAACACGGGCTTTGCAACTCGTTTCAATTAATTCACTCCGTTTCTGCGCCCTGCGCATTAGATGATATATTTTCATACATTATAGTATTATAGCACAATTTCAAACCGCTGTCAACCCGTCAGAAAGGAATTTCCTAAATTAGAATTTTATTTATATTTTGCGGCGCAGCCGCAAGCGCAATTATGCATTATGAATTATATATTTTCAAAATTCCGTGCTGCCCAAAGGGCAGCACACCACACTTATTCGCTATTCACTAAAAAAGCTGTCGCAAAGCGACAGCTTTTAATTTCATTTGACTTCCTCGGCGTTCGCCCGTTCAAGAAACGCCAAAAATTCCTGCTCCGGCAACGGCTTGGAGAAATAGAAGCCTTGGATATAGTTGATCCTTATCTCCTCCATCTTGCTGTACTGCTCTTCTGTTTCCACGCCCTCTGCCACAATCTTCAGTCCCATACCGTGGATCATATGCATAGCAGCCTCCATAACGTATTTAGCCTTTTCATTATAAAAATACGCCTGGATCATCTCTTTATCAAATTTAACGAACTTTACCGGCATATCCATGATGTAATTCAGATTCGACGCTCCCGAGCCGAAATCGTCCAAAGAGAAATTGACGCCGCGGCTGATCATCCTATCCATATGGGAGATAAGCTTTTTCTTCTCCCGCGCGGAGGTGGACTCTGTAATTTCCAGATTGATATGAGACGGTTCGATGCTGGCGTTTTCCATGATGCCGATATAATCCTCCGACAGCTTTGCGTCGGCGCACTGTGCCACGGACAGGTTCACCTCGATGTACTCTAACCCGTAACGGTGCAAGTCGTTGTCCTGATAAAACCGGCAGGTTTTCTCCAACACCCGTTTGCCGATGTCAATGATAAGACCGTTTTCCTCTGCCACCCGTATGAAAGTACCCGGCGGCACTAAGCTGCCGTTTTGATCCACTATGCGCACCAATGCCTCAGCGCTTGTAAAGCGCTTTTGCTCTACAGAATAGATAGGCTGGTAATATACCACCACCCTGTCTTCCGCCAACGCGTCCCGAATCATCTGCACGGTGGCGCGTTCTGCGACTATCTGCTCCATCATGGTGCCGTCGATGACGGTAAACAGCTCGTCCTGCGAGTTGCCCTTCTGCATGCCGACATAGCGGAAAAGCTCCAGAATCTCTCTGGGCGAATTGACGCAGTACGGGTCAGGCACATAGTATATCGCGGGGCGGCTGGGCAGCGCGTCTATCCTCGGCATGTGCTGCTGAGAGGTCACGACGCTCCATGCGTATTTTGCCTCCTCTGTTTTCGGGAAAACCATTATTATCTCGTTGTCCTGTATCTTGAACACATAGGCGCCCGGTACTTTCAAGAAAGCGTTATAAAGCTGCTGAGATTCCGCAACACTGTGCGCCGGCTGAAGATCATCCAGCCACGGTGTTTCGGCAAAGCTGATGCCTACCGCGGAAAATGCTTTCCCCTTATTGTAGAGGTGCTCTACATAGCGTTTATACGCAAAGGTGTTGAACAGACCGGTGGTACGGTCCAAATACAGCTCAGGATTCTCGAATTGGATGAACACCACTACAATGCCAAGCGCGGTAGCAAAGCCTACCACCAGCAGATCGCTGAACAAGAATTGCAGCAGAGCCGCCGCAAGCCACATGCACATCCATACTATAACGATCGAGCGCTGTCTATTATAAATATGTTTCCTGTAATAGAAGATCTGTATCAGGTTGAATACGATGAACGCACCCGCGCCGACATAAGCCACGATAGTACTGGGTCCGCTGACCGAAGAAATATCATTGACAGGGTCACGGTAGATGTCGATGGGCAAAATGAAAATCAAGCAGATCTCGATCGTGCCGATGACAGAAATAATCGCCAAGCTCTTATTATACGTACGCTGACGGTATATTACGCTGGTGATAACATACGCTACCGCCATCATGGTAACCAACAATACCGAAGCCACATGCGCCTTGCAGAGAAACTCCGTGACATCCGTCGGCAAATTATCGCTGTACGCAATGCCCAGGCTGGACGCCAGATCAAGCACAAGGCAAGCCAGCGTCGTATACATACTGTTACGGAATGCCTTATTTGAAATCAGCGGAAGCTTTCGGCTGCGCTTATACACATACAGTATCCACAACAGCAGTATGATACTGCAGCATTGTGCGGTTATATTAATCATTCGTATCGCCCCCAACAGCGCGTGTCACACCTGTTTATTTTCCATCTGTTTTTATCAAAACGATTCTGCTTCGTACGTTTTTATTGCCTGCAAATATTGATTTATCTCGTTATTTGTACAATAACTATATCTATACAGCCAATTATATCATAATCGTATAAAAAAATCAATCGTCTGAGCGATGAAATTTACTGTTTTTTATAAGCAGCGCACTTATTCACTATTCACTATTACTTATTCACTAAAAAATCCCCCATAGGGGGATTTTTTATTACACTGATAATTCAGCCTTTTCGCCCAGTACGTCTTTGTTGGCGTCCAGCACGGGCTTTACGCACTCGGCGAGGAAATCCTCCACCTGCTGCGCGCTTCTTCCCGTGAAATTCTCGGGGATAAGCATTGCCTCTATCTCTTCCTTGGTTATCATAAAGGCGGGGTCGCCCGCTATTCTGTCCACAAGGTCGTTTTCGCCGCCCTGCTCTTTTATCACCGCACCCGCCGCAACGCTGTGCTGACGTATCTTTTCATGCAGCTCCTGACGGTCTCCGCCGTTCTTTACCGCCTTCATCATAATGTTTTCGGTAGCCATAAACGGCAGCTCGCGCATCAGACGCGCGCGGATGACCTTCGGGTACACTACAATGCCGTCGGTGACATTCAGCATGATGTCGAGTATCGCGTCTATCGCGAGGAAGCCCTCCGCCACCGCAACTCTCTTGTTCGCGCTGTCGTCCAGCGTCCGCTCGAACCACTGAGTTCCCGCCGTAAACGCGGGGTTGAGGGTGTCTATCATCACATAGCGTGACAGCGAGGTTATACGCTCTGCCCTCATCGGGTTGCGCTTGTACGGCATCGCCGACGAGCCTATCTGATTTTTCTCGAACGGCTCTTCCATCTCCTTGAAATGCGCCAGCAGACGCAGGTCGTTGGAGAACTTCGAGCAGCTCTGCGCGATACCGCCCAGCACATTCAGCACGCGGCTGTCTACCTTTCTTGAATAGGTCTGACCGCTGACCGGCACGCACTTTTCAAAGCCCATTTCCCGGGCAATCATACCTTCCAGCTGCTTTATCCTGTCATGGTCGCCGTCAAACAGCTCCATAAAGCTTGCCTGCGTGCCTGTCGTACCCTTTTGCCCCAGCAGCTTCAGATTGTTCATCTGATACTCAAGGTCCTCAAGGTCCATCAGCAGCTCGTTGGTCCACAGCGTCGCGCGCTTGCCGACGGTGGTTGGCTGTGCCGGCTGAAGATGCGTATACGCAAGGCAGGGCATGTCCTTGTATTTCTCCGCAAAGCGCGCAAGGTTAGCGATAACATTGACCAGCTTTCTGTGTACTATCTTCATTGCGTCCCGCATAACTATCACGTCGGTGTTGTCGCCGACATAGCAGCTGGTCGCGCCGAGGTGGATGATTCCCTTTGCCTTGGGGCAGCACGCGCCGTAGGTGTGTACGTGCGCCATTACGTCGTGGCGCAGCAGCTTTTCTTCCTTTTCGGCATATTCAAAATCTATGTTGTCTACGTTTGCCTCCAGTTCTTCCACCATTTCGGGTGTTATGCTGTCAAGGCCCAGCTGCATCTCCGCACGGGCAAGCGCCACCCACAGGCGGCGGAAGGTGGAAAACTTCTTCTGCGCGGAAAAAACATACTGCATTTCCGGGCTGGCATATCTGGTGCAAAACGGGCTTTCATAAGTATCGTAATTTGTCATGGTATTTCTCCCTTTTGTAAGTTATATTTTTATTGTAACATATTTCACGGTAGTAATCAATATCTACGGCAAAAAAATTCCGCCGCCCCGAATGGGACGTCGGAAGATTTTTTAAGTTGTTTTTGCAGTTATTATTTTAAGTTGTCTTTGCGCTTATTATTTTAAGTTGTTTTTGCACTTATTGTTTTAAGTTGTCTTTGCGTTTATTGTCTTAGCTGCGCCGTACAATGCCGTACTGCCGGACATCTTATATGTTATTACTCTGAAATTGTAAGAGGTCTTTGTTTTAAGTCCGGTTATGCGATATTCGGTGGTAGAGTTGTTGGTTATCTTGGCAACCCTTACCCACGAGCCGTTGACCTGCTGTTCAATGATATAGCCTGCGGCACTGGTGTTCTTGTTCCAGCCGATGCGTATCGCGTTGGTTGCCTTTCCCTTTACGGTCAATCCACTTGCCGCGCTGGGGTTGGTGCGCCAGCTGCCGCTGGTATATCCGCTGTACAAAGCAGTGCTGCCCGACATCTTATACGCACGGACACGGAAGCTGTATGCCGTGCCTGCGGCAAGACCGCTCACGCGGTACTCGACGGTTGCGTTGTTGGTTATCTTTGCAATACGCTTCCATGTCGAGCCAACCTTCTGCTCTACTATATACCCGTCGGCGGAAGCGTTCTTTGTCCAGCCTATGCGCAATGCGTCTGCGGCTCTGCCTTTGAGCGTCAGCCCGCTGATATTGGACGGATAGGTGCGCCAGCTGCCGCCGAAATATTCGCTGTAGTATGCCTTGCTGCCGTCCATTTTATATGCCATAACGCGAAAGCTGTAGGCTGTGCCTGCGGCAAGTCCGCTTATGCGATACTCAGTAGTGGAGTTGTTGGTTATCTTTGCGATACGCTTCCACGTAGAGCCGACTTTCTGCTCTACGATATATCCATCGGCAGAGGTGTTCTTTGTCCATCCCAGACGGAGCGCGTCGGAGGCTCTGCCCTTTAGTGTGAGACCGGATACCGGAACAACGGCGTTATAGTGTCTGGTCGCATCCGTAAGGCAAGAATTATATGAGCCTATGTTTATATTATTCCATTGCGCTTGCGTACCGGTATAATAGACGTCCTTAATGGCATTGCATTCGTAAAAAGCTGAACTGTCTATCCTTTTTACGCTTTTGGGTATCGTTATCGAGGTAAGCTTTGTGCATCCGTAAAAAGTAGAGACCTCTATGTACATTAATTTATTGGGCAATTTGATTGATGTAAGACCTTTGCAATAGTAAAACGCAGCAGGGTTTATGTATTCGACACTGTCCGGGATCGTTACCGAGGTAATATTATCACAAAAGCTAAAAGCCCCATCGACTATACATATAACGCTGCTCGGTACCGTATAACTGCCCTTTTTTGCACAGGGCCAGCAAATAAGATAATCTTTTGCCTTGGTAAAAAGCACACCGTTTTCGGAAGAGAACGCTTTATTTCCCGAGGCCACATTTATTTCCGTAAGATCCGGGCACTGAGAAAATGCGCCCATTTCTATCCTTGTAACGCTGTCGGGTATGGTTATGGTGTTAACACCTGTACATCCGTAAAAAGTTCCGCTTGATATGCTTGTCACGGTTTTGCCGTTAATGGTTTTCGGGATGGAAAGATTTTTTTCGCTGCCTTTGTAGTAATATATATCTACCGTTCCGTCGTCCAGTACGTTATACTGATAATCTCCCCATGTCGCCGCCGATGCTCCAATCGCGCATACCGCGCAGACTGCCAATGCGCCTATCAAGACTGCCAAAATTCTTTTCAAGCTCATAATACCCTGCCTTTCTCCGCATAATCGCGGATTATAATTTACCTACAAACATTGTAACAAAAACAATCTGCAATGTCAAGCAAAAGCCGCCGCCCCATAGGGACAGCGGTAATATTTACAAAATATGAAATCTCTTCTGAATATCCTTAGATTCTCCGAACACCATCATCGTTTGGTCCTCGGCGAACATTGTGTCCGGCGTTACTCTCAGCTCCATTTTTCCGTTTTTCTTCATAGCCATTATGGTTATGCTGTAGCGTTTTCTTATGTCTATCTGACCGACGGTCTTGCCTATCCATTCCTTGGGCACCTCTATCTCGAATATCGCGTACCCCTCGCTAAGCTCTATGTAATCGAATATATGCTCAGAGCTATAGCGGATAGCCGTCCACTTTGCCAGCTGCTTTTCGGGATAAACTATCTCGTCCGCGCCGTTTCTCAGCAAGAACTTTGCCTGTATCTCCTGCGCCGCGCGGGATACCACGAGCTTTGCACCCAGCTCTTTCAACAGAGAGGTAGTCTCCAGCGAGCTTTGGAAGTTGTTGCCGATAGCCACTATACATACGTCAAAATTCTTTACGCCCAGCGACTTCAAAAACTCCTCGTTGGTGCTGTCGCCTATCTGCGCATTAGTTACATACGGCAGTATCGCGTCAACACGCTCTTCAACATGGTCTATCGCCATAACATGCTGTTTAAGCTCGTTTAACGTCATCGCGATATGCCTGCCGAAACGTCCCAGTCCTATCAACAAAATGGATTTCATAATTATAACAATTCCTTTCCCCTAAAGGTACTAAACTATATCCTTCAAGCTGTTAACCTACGGTTATTTTTTCCTGAGGTAATTTTGAAAGATTTGTCTGCGTGCCGGAAACCGTCGCAAATATCAGTGTCAGTCCTCCCGCACGTCCGAAAAACATAAGTATAATCAATATCACCTTGGATATCGCGCCGAGCTGCGGCGTTATACCGAGTGTCAGCCCTACCGTGCCTATCGCCGATGCCGCCTCAAACAAGCATGTCAGCAGCGGTAACCCCTCTACTGAGCAGATTATCAGCGTGCCCGCCAGCAGCAACACTATGTACATCAGTATTACCGTTGCCGCCTGCTTTACCGTGTCATCCGATATCCTACGCCCGAAGAACTTTGCATAGTCTCTCCTACGGAACACCGACATCGCAGCCGCGAAGAACACCGCAACCGTGGTGACCTTTATACCGCCTGCCGTCGAACCGGGTGCGCCGCCTATCAGCATAAGTATTATCACTATTGCGATACCAGTCTCACTCAGAGTATTCAGATCCACCGAGTTGTACCCTGCCGTTCTTGATGTGACAGTCAGAAACATAGAATCCCATATCTTATCAACCGTCGGGACACCGCTGAACTCACATAAGAAAAAGTAAAAAAACGGCAGTACTATCAATATAGCAGTGATAACAAATATCACCTTTGTCTGCATTCGGTATTTTCTGATGTTGAACTTGTTGACCCGCATATCATCCCATGTAAGAAAGCCTATGCCGCCCATGGTTATCAGCATCATAACCGCCAGATTTACCAGCGGATTTGCCTCGTACGCCGTAAGGGACGAGAATTGCTGATTTATCCCCATCAGGTCAAACCCAGCGTTGCAAAACGCGGATATCGAGTGAAATACCGAGTACCATATTCCTCTGCCCACGCCGAAGTCGGCGCAGAATACCGGCATCATCATCAGCGCACCGATAAGCTCTGTTACCAAAGTGACCTTTAGTATAAACCCTGCCAGCTTTACCACTCCGCCCACCTTCGGCGCGGAGATAGCCTCCTGCATCGTGCTGCGCTGCATCAGTCCTATCTTACGACCGGACAAGATAGCAAACCACGCAGTAACGGTGACGCTGCCCAGTCCTCCGACCTCGGCAAGCAGCATTATCATAAATTGGCCAAACTCGGACCAGTAGGTCGCTGTGTCCTGCACCACCAGTCCTGTGACACACGCCGCCGATGTGGAGGTAAACAGTGCCGTGAACACCGGCGCACCGCCGTCTCCGCGGGTGGATATCGGCAGCATAAGCAGCAGCGTGCCGACCAGAATGACCATAATATAGCCGATTATAATTATCTGAAACGTGTTGAGACGTCTCATTTTATTTAACACATTTGATATTTTTGCCATATTCTTTTACTCAGCTTTATCCAACATTTCAGTCACAGCCTTTATCACCGACCGCCTTGTTATTATCCCGCACAGGCAGCCGCGGTCGTCCACTATCGGGACAAAGTTCTGCTGCAGCACCGCCTCCAGCACCTGCTCACGCTCGGAGTTTATCTTCAGCGGCGGACAAAAGTCCCTGCGGAACAGCTCTCCGACGCGGGTGCTTTCAAGCTTGTGCATATCCGTGCTGCCGATGTTTATGATGTGACGCAGAAAGTCGCCCTCGGTTATCGCGCCGAGATACCGCTCGTTAGTGTCGAGCACCGGCACGGCGGTAAAGCCGTGGCTGCGCAGCTTTTCAAGCCCCTGACGCACACTGTCATTTTCATGAATATGCGCGGTCAGTATTTTCGGTGTCATTATCTTTGCTAAATTCACAGTACGCCCTCCCATTCTTTGGTCGTATCATACGGTAAAATTTTATCAATTATACTTCCCGAATATTAATCGAATGTTAAGCAATGTTATGCCAAAAAGCCGCGCATACGCGCGGCTTTTGCAATAATTACACCAGTTCGATTATCGCCATTTCGGCTGCGTCGCCTCTTCTGGGACCAATCTTTATAATGCGGGTATAACCGCCGTTCTTGTCAGCGTATTTGGGAGCTATCTCGTCAAATACCTTCTTAGCTACTTCTTCCTTGGTTATATATGCCAGCACCTGGCGCTTGGTATGCAATGTACCTGCCTTGCCGAGGGTTATCATCTTCTCGGCAGCGCTGCGTACCTCTTTGGCTCTGGTCACGGTAGTGGTGATCTTGCCCTTTTCAAGCAGCAAGGTGACCATGCCTCTGAGCATAGCTTTTCTGTGGTCGCTGGTTCTGCCCAGCTTTCTTGAACCTGCCATGTTATTCTCTCCTTTCGGATATAATAAATGTTATCGTTGATCGTCAATTGTTGTCGTCATCGCTTGCCAGATCAAAGCCCAGAGACTGGAGCTTGCTTCTGACTTCCTCAAACGACTTTTTGCCTAAGTTTCTGACCTTCATCATATCGCTCTGCGACATGCTGATAAGGTCGTCCACCGTGTTGATGTTGGCGCGCTTGAGGCAGTTGAAGGAACGAACCGAAAGGTCCAGATCGTCAATAGTCATCTCAAGCAGCTTATCCTTGCCGGTCTCGCTCTTGTCCGCCATCAGCTCGGGCTGGATGGATTCGTCCGAAAGCTCAACAAACAGCTGTAAATGATCGGTAAGCATCTTA
This sequence comes from Eubacterium sp., assembly GCA_022511265.1. Classification (GTDB taxonomy): domain Bacteria; phylum Bacillota; class Clostridia; order Oscillospirales; family Ruminococcaceae; genus Ruminiclostridium_E. Next base: position 16,036 of record JAFLRX010000015.1, read on the forward strand.
GCCGCAAAGGATACTGCCTCCTTGGCCGAGATAGTGCCGTCCGTCCATACCTCAAGAATAAGCTTGTCGTAGTCGGTGCGCTGACCGACACGGGTATTTTCCACGGTGTAGTTTACCTTTAATACAGGTGTGTAAATGCTGTCGACAGCAATTATGCCGATAATCGGCTGAAGCTGCTGCTTGTTCTTTTCCGCGGACACATAGCCTCTGCCTCTGTCAAGAGTTATCTCCATATAGAGCTTTGCTCCGGGGCCGAGGGTAGCTATATGCATACCGGGGTCAAGTATCTCTATCTCACTGTCGGTCTTTATGTCGCCGGCAGTTACAACACACTCGCCTTCAGCTTCAATATAAACTGTTTTCGGGCATTCGCCATACATTTTTGCAATGAGACCCTTGATGTTGAGGACTATTTCCGTAACATCCTCTTTTACACCGGGGATAGTGGAAAATTCATGCTGTACCCCGTCTATCTTGACAGAGGTCACCGCCACTCCGGGGAGCGAGGAAAGCAGTACGCGGCGCAGGCTGTTGCCCAGCGTGTTGCCGTATCCGGCTTCCAGCGGCTCAAGCGTGAACATACCGTAGGTTCCGTCGGGTTTGAGCTTAACGGTCTCTATTACGGGCTTTTCAATTTTTTCAAGCATTTGGTTTACCCTCCCACAAGTTTTTGTTGATTGTTGTCTCGGGATTTCCCGACCTAAACAGGCTGTTATACGTTTTCCGTAAAACGCCCAGTTAATTTTAAATTACGCTTTCGGGTATAAGTTGATGTGATGTCCCCGCGCGGTAAACGGCGCGCAATCGTAAATTAAAAATAACTGATACATACCGCCCTTGCGGTATGAAAAGAGAATGCCGATTATTTCGAGTACAACTCGATGATCAGGTGCTCTGCGATCTCATAGTCGATCTCGTCGCGCTGAGACTCGCGTACTACCTTTGCGGACATTGCCTCTTTATTTACGTCCAGCCATAACGGAACCAATCTTCCGTTCGTCTGTTCAACGATCTGTGCAAACTTGGGGCTCTTCTTGCTCTTTTCGCTGACTGCAATAACATCGCCGGGCTTAATTCTGTAGGAAGGAACGTCTACCTTCTGACCGTTTACGGTGAAATGACCGTGTGTTACCAGCTGTCTGGACTCACGTCTGGTGATAGCCATACCCATTCTGAATACCACGTTGTCAAGTCTGGACTCAAGTATCTTAAGCAGGTTTTCACCGGAGTTGCCGTCCATCTTAACAGCCTTTTCATAATAATGATAGAACTGCTTTTCAAGCACGCCGTAAATGAACTTCAGCTTCTGCTTTTCCTTGAGCTGCATACCGTAATCGGAAACCTTTTTCCTGTTGTTTGCGTTTGCGTGACGGTTTGTTTCTTTGCTATATCCCAATACCATGGGAGAAATTCCTAAAGCCTTGCATCTTTTCAAGACCGGTTCTCTGTTTACTGCCATTTGTCAGTACCTCCGTTTATTAAATAAATATCGTTTCTTTATGGTTCGCTATAGCGATCCATATACTCCGACGCCGAGCTAACGTACTCGGGTTATACACGTCTGCGCTTGGGCGGACGGCATCCGTTGTGAGGGATAGGAGTAACATCCTTTATCAGCTTCACCTCAAGCCCTGCTGCCTGTAAAGCGCGGATAGCGGCTTCACGACCCATACCGGGTCCCTTTACGAAAACCTCAACGGTCTTCAGTCCGTGCTCCATAGCGGCCTTTGCAGCTGTCTCAGCAGCACTCTGTGCAGCGAAAGGAGTCGATTTTCTCGAGCCTCTGAAGCCGAGCTCGCCTGCCGATGCCCACGATAAAGTGTTGCCGTGATTATCCGTGATAGTAACAATTGTATTGTTAAAGCTCGACTGGATATGAGCTGCGCCGTTTTCTATATTCTTGCGCTCGCGGCGTCTGCGGATAACCGGCTTCTTAGAACCTTGTGCCTTTGCCATTTATTTACCACCTTTCACGAAGTTTATTTCTTCTTATTAGCGATGGTCTTCTTAGGACCTTTTCTTGTTCTTGCGTTTGTCTTGGTGCGCTGTCCGCGAACCGGAAGACCCTTACGATGGCGTGTTCCTCTGTAGCAGTTGATCTCAACGAGACGCTTAATGTTAAGCGCAACTTCTCTTCTGAGGTCACCTTCTACCACAACGCCGAGTCTGTCGATAGCGTCACGGATCTTGCTCTCTTCTTCACCGGTAAGATCCTTGACTCTGGTGTCGGGGTTTACACCTGCCGCAGCCAGAATATCGTTTGATGTTTTTCTGCCGATACCGTAAACGTAGGTCAGTCCGATCTCGATACGCTTTTCTCTCGGCAGATCAATGCCGGCAATTCTTGCCATATCATTTTCCTCCTGTTGTTATGCGGGCTTAGCCCTGTCTCTGCTTGTGCTTGGGCTCCTGGCAAATAACCATTACCTTGCCCTTGCGCTTGATAACCTTGCACTTATCGCACATAGGCTTTACCGAAGGTCTTACTTTCATATTTAATCCTTCCCTTCTTGCGAGAAACATTGCTGTTTCTCCGGCTTAAATCACAATTACTTGGCTCTCCAGGTAATTCTTCCCTTTGTAAGATCGTAAGGTGACATCTCAACGGTAACCTTATCGCCGGGCAGTATGCGGATGAAGTTCATACGCAGCTTGCCGCTGACATGAGCCAAAATCTTATGTCCGTTTTCCAGCTCTACCTGAAACGTCGCGTTGGGCAGTGCCTCAAGTATCTTACCGTTTACTTCGATTACGTCTTCTTTAGACAAGTTAATCACTCTCCTCGGTGTTCGCTCTAAGACCGAAGCTCATAAGAGCCAATCTTAACTTTTTGTCGGTAATATCCGTCAGATCCAGCACCGTAAGCGTCTTACGGAGATGAAGCGGATTCTTTTTCTTGGGTTTATCCAGCTTGTGCGTCTTGCCGTCGGCAATATACGCAAAGCCGTCCTCCACCCTGACGATGACGTACCAGCTGCCGCTGTCACGTCCCGCCGCGCTTTTTACCACCATGCCGACTGTCATAACCTCACGGTTCATATCAGACCTCTTTCGGATGATGCAGCGAGCTTTTGGTAAGTATCAGCGGCTCGCCGTCGGTGATAGCCACGGTATGCTCAAAATGTGCCGATAAATTTCCGTTCGCCTCGACGACCGTCCACTTATCCGGCAGAATTATGGTCTCCTCGCAGCTTTGGTTTATCATAGGCTCGATGCATATCGTCATACCCGGTACCAGTCTCGGACCTCTGCCCGCCTTGCCGAAATTAGGAACATCCGGCGCCTCGTGCATCTCGTGTCCGATACCGTGGCCGATAAACCTTTTCACTACAAAATATCCTCTTGACTCGCAGTAAGTCTGCACGGCATTCGAAATATCGCCTATCCTGTTTCCGGCGACCGCCATCTTGATACCCTTATAAAGAGCTTCTTCCGTTGTCTTTAACAGCCTTTCAGCCTCGTCGGACACCTTGCCCACCTTGAAGGTGTAGGCATTGTCCCCGTTATAGCCGTCTATCTCGGCGGTCACGTCAACGGAAACTATATCGCCCTCTCTGATTATCTTTTTCTTGGACGGTATGCCGTGGATCAGCTCGGAATTGACCGATATACAGGCACTCGCGGGAAAACCACAGTACCCCAATGATGAAGGTCTCGCACCCTGAGCCACGATGTAGTCATGTATGACCTTATCCAGCTCCCAGGTGCTCATACCGGGCTTTAACGCCTCGCCCGCCGCGATAAGCGCGCCTGCGGCGATTTTATTCGCCCTTTTCATCACTTCTATTTCTTTAGCCGATTTTACCGATATCATTATATAGTCTCTGCGGTAACCGCTGCCAATGTGAGCGCCGCGGTATCCTTAACCTCTTCCTGTCCCTCTACCGTAACAAGCTTTTTCTTCTTGAGGTAGTAGTCCTTCAGCGGAGCGGTCTTTTCGTGATAGGTCTCAAGTCTTGAGAGCACCGTCTCGGGCTTGTCATCTATACGCTGTACCAGCTCGCCGCCGCACTTGTCGCACTTGCCTTCCTCAGCGGGAGGGTTGTACTCGATGTGGTAGGAAGAACCGCAGCCGCCGCATACGCGTCTGCCTGACATTCTTGCGGTTATCTTCTCGTCGGGAACATGTATCTCGATAACTCTGTCGATGTTCACGCCCAGCTCTTCAAGAGCCTCAGCCTGTGCCACCGTTCTCGGAAAGCCGTCAAGGATAAAACCGTTCTTGGCGTCGTCCTGTGCGATTCTTTCCTTTAAGATGCCGATTACTGCCTCGTCGGGAACAAGGTCGCCTCTGTCCATGTACTCTTTAGCTGCCAGTCCTGCGGGTGTTCCCAGCTTAACTGCCTCTCTGAGCATGTTGCCGGTGGAGATAGCCGGTATACCCAGCTTCTCACACACTATTTCAGCCTGTGTACCCTTGCCTGCGCCGGGGGCGCCTAAGAAAATCAGATTCATAGTAAATTCCTTTCCTGTTTATCTTATTCAAGGAAGCCCTTGTGATGACGCATCATCATCTGGCTTTCGAGTGCACGAACCGTTTCAAGAGCAACACCTACCACAATGAGGATGGTAGTACCGCCGAGCGAAAGCCCGGAAATATGAGTGATATTCGAGAATATTATCGGGAATATCGCGATAATGCCCAGGAATATCGCACCTACCAGCGTTACCTTTGAAAGCGAGTTATGAATGAAATCGGATGTGGGCTTGCCCGGACGGTAGCCGGGGATAGCACCGTTGTTCTTCTTAAGATCATTGGCGATCTGTACCGGATTATACTGCATCGCAATATAGAAGTAGTTGAACGCGATGATCAGGAAGAAGTAAATTATACTATAAGGTATACTGCTCTGGCTAAAGAAACGCATTACGTCTCCCCAGAAGCCTTGGCTCTGCGCCGTAACACCGAAGAACCAGCCGATGGTTGCAGGCAGCGACATAATAGACATCGCGAAGATGATAGGCATAACGCCCGCCATAGCTACCTTTATCGGTATATGGGTGCCCTGTCCGCCGTACATCTTTCTGCCGACAACTCTCTTTGCGTACTGTACCGGTATACGTCTCTCCGCGTTGGTCATGAGGATAACGAACGCTATCATCAGAACGTAGATAACCAGTATCATAGGTACGAATACCCAGTTCTGCGGCTGCACCGAGATCTGATTGATGAGGGTTATCACCATGCTCGGTACTCTTGAAATAATTCCGGCGTACAGTATCATCGAGATACCGTTGCCGATACCCTTGCGGCTGATCTGATCGCCCAGCCAGATTATCAGCGACGCACCCGCTACAAAGCAGGATATTATCGTGATAGCTGCCACAAAACCGTCAAAGCCCTTGGTATAATGAACTGCGTTTGCGTTTCTTAGACTGATATAGAATGCGACGGACTGGAACAGCGCGATACCCAAAGCAACCAGCTTGGTTATCATCGTCATCTTTTTACGTCCTTCTTCGCCTTCCTTGTGCAGTCTTTCGAGTGCCGGTATCGCTACCGCCAGCAGCTGCATAATAATCGACGCGTTGATGTAGGGTGTGATGGACATCGCAAACAGCGTACCGTTGCTCATCGCGCCACCCGTCATAACGTCCAGATAGTTCAGTATCGTACCCTCGCCCATCATGCCCTTGATAGCATCGGGGTCCAGGAACGGTACGAACAGCTGTGCGCCGATACGGAATATAACGACTATTAACAGTGTGAACAGCAGTTTTTTACGAAGTGCGTAATCAGCCCACGCATTTCTGAAAACCTGAAACATTACAGCACCTCGATCTTTCCGCCTGCGTTTTCGATCTTTGTCTTAGCAGATTCGGAAAACTTTGCCGCCTTGACGGTCAAGCTCTTGGTAAGCTCTCCGTTGCCGAGTACCTTAACGCCGTCCAGCAGCTTGGTAACAAGACCTGCCTCTATCAGCGCCTCGGTGTCTATTACGGCACCGCTCTCAAAGCGTGCCTCCAGATCGGATACGTTAACTATCGTATACTCTGTGGCAAAAATATTGTTAAAGCCTCTCTTAGGCATACGTCTTGCAAGAGAAGTCTGACCGCCTTCAAATCCCGGTCTTACTCCGCCGCCGGATCTTGCCCACTGGCCCTTGTGTCCCTTGCCGGCAGTCTTGCCGTGACCGGAGCCGTGACCGCGTCCTATACGCTTAACCTCTTTAGTTGCGCCTGCTGCGGGTGATAATTCGTGTAGCTTCAATGGTTACACCTCCTGTTTTATTGATCTGCATAAAGCTTCATTAAGGTGTAAGGAATTATTCCTCAGTAACCTCAACTAAATATGAAATCTCTTTGATCTTGCCTCTTGTAGCGGCATTGTCGGGCTGAACAGTCTCAGCGCCGATCTTGCGCAGTCCCAGCGACTCAGCGGTCGCGATGTGGCTGTCCTTACGGCCTACAAGGGATTTAACCAGCTTGATCTTTAAAGCCATGTCGGTTTCCGTCCTTTCTGAAATTAGTCTCAGCCGAGAATCTCTTTTACGGTCTTTCCTCTGATAGCTGCGACTTCTTCCGCGTCTCTGAGCGAGGTAAGTCCTGCCATAGTAGCTCTTACCACGTTGCAGGGATTGTTGGAACGAAGGGACTTGGTACGGATATTCTTGATACCCGCCATCTCAACTACCGCACGCACCGGACCGCCGGCGATAACGCCGGTACCCTCAGGGGCGGGCTTGAGCAGTACGGTGCCTGCACCGAACTTGCCTATTACCTCGTGAGGTATCGTTGTACCCTTAAGAGAAATCTTTACGATGTTCTTCTTAGCGTCCTCTATACCCTTGCGGATAGCGTCGGGAACTTCGCTCGACTTACCCATACCGAAGCCGACTATGCCGTTCTGATCGCCTACGACTACAAGCGCGGAAAACTTCATGATGCGTCCGCCCTTGACGGTCTTAGATACGCGATTTATGGAAACTACCTTTTCGGAAAGCTCATATTTGCTTGCATCTAAAAGTGCCAAATCTTTGTCCTCCTATATCCTTCTTAAAAGCTGAGTCCGCCTTCGCGGGCGCCGTCTGCCAGAGCGGCTACTCTACCGTGGTAGATGTAACCCGAACGGTCGAACACCGCGGTCTCGATACCTGCCTTCTTAGCCTTTTCGGCAAGTGCAAGTCCGACCTTCTTAGCGGCCTCAACATTTCCGCCTGCGCCTTCAAAGCCCTTTTCCATAGTGGATGCGCTGCAAAGAGTAACGCCTGCGACATCATCTATCAGCTGTGCATATATATGCTTTGCGCTGCGGAATACGCTCAGACGGGGACGAGCGGCGGTGCCGCTGATCTTTGCGCGTACGCGCTTGCGGCGTTTGATTCTGCTCTTTTTGCTGTCTATTGATTTTATCATTTTCTCTTACCCCCTTGCATTACTTCTTGCCCTTACCGGCTTTTCCTTCCTTGCGGCGGATAACTTCATCGGCATACTTGATGCCCTTGCCCTTGTAAGGCTCGGGAGGACGCTTGCCTCTTACCTCAGACGCAAACTGTCCGACCTTCTGCTTGTCGATTCCGGTAATGATTATCTTGTTGGGTGCGGGGGACTCTATCTTGATATCATCCGTATCCGATACGATTACCTGATGGGAGTAGCCGAGGTTCATTACAAGATCCTTGCCCTGCTTCTGAACACGGTAACCTACGCCGTTTACCTCAAGCTCTTTTGTATAGCCGTCAGTAACGCCCTTTATCATGTTGGAGATAAGCGTTCTCGTCAGTCCGTGAAGAGAACGGTTTTCCTTTGAATCGTCGGGACGCTCTACAGTAATAACTGCGCCCTCCGCCTTAATTGCCATCGAAGGCTTGAACTCTCTGGTGAGAGTGCCCTTCGGGCCCTTTACCGTAACTGTTGAACCGTCGATCTTTACATCGACACCGGCAGGAACAGCTATCGGCATCTTACCAATTCTTGACATATCTGTTCCTCCTTAATTACCAAACGAAAGCGAGCACTTCGCCGCCAACGTTGTTCTTGCGTGCCTCTCTGTCGGTCATAACGCCCTTGGAGGTGGACACGATAGCAATTCCTAAGCCCTTCATTACCTTGGGCATATCCTTGCTGTTTGAATAAATTCTAAGTCCCGGTTTGCTTACACGGCGTAAACCTGTAATGACCTGCGACTTGTTCTCAGTATACTTCAAGGTGATTCTGATAACGCCCTGCTTGTCGTCATCTATTACCTTGAAATTCTTAATGTAGCCCTCGTCAAGCAATATCTGAGCGATCTGCTTCTTCATGTTTGAAGCGGGAACGTCTACAGTAGGATGCTTTGCCGAGTTCGCATTACGAATTCTTGTCAGCATATCTGCGATAGTATCGGTGATCTGCATTACTTACTTCCTCCTTAAAAATTGTTGCCTTACCAGCTGGATTTCTTTACGCCGGGTATCTGTCCTTTATAAGCAAGCTCTCTAAAGCAAATTCTGCAAATGCCGAACTTACGCATATAAGCGTGCGGTCTTCCGCAAATCTTGCATCTGTTGTAAGAACGTGTGGAAAACTTTGCAGGACGCTGCTGCTTAGCAATCATTGATTTCTTTGCCATATCTGTTTATTTTCCTTTCTTACTTTGCGAACGGAGCGCCCATAAGCGTGAGCAGCTCTCTTGCTTCTTCGTCAGTCTGGGCGGTGGTGATGAAGTTGATGTCCATACCGCGCACCTTGTCTATCTTGTCGTACTCGATCTCAGGGAATATCAGCTGCTCCTTGATACCGGTAGAGTAGTTGCCTCTGCCGTCAAAAGAGTTGGGGTTGATACCTCTGAAGTCACGTACACGCGGAAGCGCTACATTGAAGAATCTGTCGAGGAACTCGTACATCTTCTCATCTCTGAGCGTTACCTTAACGCCGATTACCATGCCCTCTCTGAGCTTGAAGTTTGCGACAGACTTCTTAGCGCGGCATACTACCGGCTTCTGACCGGTGATGAGCGACAGATCGTTCATTATCGCGTCTACTACCTTAGCGTTTTCCTTTGCCTCGCCGCAGCCGACATTGATAACTATCTTGTCGAGCTTGGGGATCTGCATTACGCTCTTGTAGCCGAACTTCTTAAAAAGAGCGGGAGCAACCGTCTCTCTGTAATAAGCTTTCATTCTTGTCATAGTTTATTTCTCCTTACCGTACGGCAGCCGGAAGTTGCTTTATCCGACCTCTCCGCCGTCGTAATGTCTTACAGCTCTGCGCCGCAGTGCTTGCAAATTCTTACCTTCTTGTCACCCTTGATCTCGTGACCTACTCTTGTAGGCTTGTTGCACTTGGGGCATACAGGCATTACCTTGCACGCGTATATCGGAGCCTCCGCGTTTACGCGGCCGCCCATCTCGCCCTGTCTTCTGGGCTTAACATGCTTGGTAACTACGTTTCTGCCTTCAATGATGACCTTCTTTTCCTTGGGGGATACCTCAAGCACCTTGCCCTGCTTGCCTTTGTCCTTGCCGGACATAACCTGAACGGTATCACCGGTTTTAATATGAAGTGTGTTCATGTCTACCTCCGGATTATAATACTTCGGGAGCAAGCGAAAGGATCTTGGTGTATTCCTTTTCTCTCAGCTCTCTGGCTACAGGTCCGAAAATACGGGTCCCTCTGGGGTTCTTGTCTTCTCTTATAATTACGGCAGCATTCTCGTCGAAACGGATATATGTGCCGTCATCACGTCTCAGTCCGGTCGTGGAGCGAACGATTACGCACTTTACAACATCGCCCTTCTTAACGGTTCCGCCGGGGTTAGCTTTCTTAACGGAAGCTACAACCACGTCGCCGATGTTCGCGTACTTTCTGCGTGTGCCGCCGAGAACTCTTATACACATAAGCTCTTTGGCACCGGTGTTATCCGCAACCTTCATGCGTGTCTGCATTTGAATCATGGATATTTCTCCTTTACGATAAAATCAGCTGTTACTTAGCCTTCTCGATGATGTTTATCAAACGCCATCTCTTATCCTTGGAAAGGGGTCTGGTCTCCATAATCTCAACCTTGTCTCCGATTCCGCAGGAATTGTTCTCGTCGTGCGCCTTAAACTTAATCGTACGCTTGATTATCTTCTTGTAGAGAGGGTGGCGGACATTGTCCTCGATAGCTACAACGATGGTCTTATCCATCTTGTTGCTTACTACCTTGCCGACTCTTGTCTTTCTTAAATTTCTTTCACTCACAGCTCAATTCTCCTCTCTCACTTATTAGCAGCGATCTCGCGCTCGCGCTGAACAGTCTTGCAAACAGCGATCTCTTTTCTTACTGCCTTAATTCTCATAGGGTTCTCAAGCTGATTTACGGCAAGCTGAAAACGGAGGTTGAATAATTCCTGCTTAAGCTCTGCCAGCTTCTTTTCAAGCTCGATCTCGTTAAGTTCTTTTATTTCTTTAGCCTTCATTACTGCTCGCCTCCTGTGTTCTTTGTGACGAATTTGCACTTGATAGGCAGCTTGTGCATTGCAAGACGCATAGCTTCTCTTGCAACTTCCTCACTTACACCCGCGATCTCAAACATTATACGGCCGGGCTTTACTACAGCCACCCAGTACTCGGGTGAACCTTTACCTGAACCCATTCGGGTCTCAGCCGGCTTTTCAGTCACGGGCTTATCGGGGAATATCTTTATCCATACCTGACCGCCACGCTTGATGTAACGCGTCATAGCGATACGGGCAGCCTCTATCTGGTTGGAGGTTATCCACGCGGGCTCAAGTGCCTGAAGACCGAAATCGCCGTAGCATACCACGTTGCCGCGTGTTGCTTTACCGGTCAAACGTCCGCGCTGTACTCTCCTGTACTTTACTCTCTTCGGAAGCAGCATTATTCGTTACCTCCCTCTTTTGCCTCTCTGGGTCTGCGCTCGGATCTTTCCCCTCTGGGTCTGTCCGATCTCTCCCTTGCGGGTCTGCTCTTTCTGTTGTCGTCACGACGACGGCGGGGCTTTTCTTCTCTGTTGGCAGGCAGCTCACCCTTGAGCACCTCGCCCTTGTAGATCCAAACCTTTACGCCGATAACGCCGTAGGTGGTGTTTGCTCTTGCTACACCGTAGTCGATGTCAGCTCTCAGTGTCTGCAGCGGGATGGTACCCTCATGATAGCTTTCGCTGCGCGCGATCTCCGCGCCGCCGAGACGTCCGCTTACCATGGTCTTGATACCCTTTGCGCCGGACTTCATGGTTCTGCCGATGCAGCCCTTCATCGCTCTTCTGAACGATACACGCTGCTCAAGCTGCATTGCGATGTTCTCAGCCACCAGCTTTGCGTCCATGTCGGGGTTCTTTATCTCTACGATGTTAAGGTTTACGCTCTTGCCGCCTGCGATCTTTTCGATCTCAGCGCGGAGCTTTTCGATCTCTGCGCCCTTTGCGCCTATCAGCATACCGGGCTTAGCGGTATGGATGTGGATCTTGATCTTGTCAGCAGCTGTACGCTCGATCTCTACCTTGGAGATGCCTGCCGCTCTTGAAAGCTGCTGATCGGACTTTTCTCCGTTGGCTCTGTTGAGCATTCTCTTGTTGATAAGATAATCACGGATCTTCTGGTCTTCTACGAGAGTGTCGCCGAATGTGGATTTGCCGGCAAACCAACGGGAATCCCAGTCCTTGATAATTCCGACTCTGAGTCCGTGCGGATTAACTTTCTGTCCCATTTACTCTCCTCCTTATTCCGATTCTTTTACTACCAATGTGATATTGGAAGTTCTCTTGAGAATACGGTGTGCTCTGCCGTGATCCTTGGGTCTTATTCTCTTCATGGTAATGCCCGCGCCTACATAGCACTCGGACACATAGCATTTGCCTACATCCATGTTGTGGTTGTTTTCAGCGTTTGCCATTGCCGACTTGAGGAGCTTCTGTAACGGCTCGCTTGCAGCCTTAGGCGTGTTCTTCAGTATCGCCATCGCTATATCACAGGGCTTGTTTCTGATAAGATCAAGAACAATGCCGACCTTGCGAGGAGATATGCGGATCTGGTTAAGTTGTGCTTTTGCCTCCATTGCTTACTCCTCCTTACTTATTGCTGGTCTTGCTGCCCGCATGACCCTTATAGGTTCTTGTAGGAGCGAACTCGCCGAGCTTGTGACCTACCATATCCTCGGTTACATATACCGGAACGTGCTTTCTTCCGTCATGTACCGCGAAGGTGTGTCCCACAAAATCGGGGAATATCGTGCTGGAGCGGCTCCAGGTCTTGAGAACCTTCTTCTCACCGGCCTCATTCATCGCAAGTACTCTCTTCATGAGAGCTTCTTGCACGTAAGGGCCCTTCTTTATGCTTCTGCTCATATATCTTGTTTTCCTTTCAAGTAAATTGCAAGTTAATGTGCGGCGGCGTTTTACTGCCAACAGCAACGCTTGCCAAGGCAAACGCCGCACTTATTAACAACACTTGTTCTTAGCGGCTTCTTCTCTTAACAATGAACTTGTCAGATGCCTTGCCGATCTTTCTGGTCTTATAACCCAGTGCGGGCTTGCCCCACGGGGTAACCGGTCCGGGACGGCCTACGGGCGACTTGCCCTCACCGCCGCCGTGCGGGTGGTCGTTCGGGTTCATTACAGAACCTCTTACGGTCGGTCTGATACCCTTATGGCGCATACGGCCTGCCTTACCGTAGTTTACGTTCTCGTGGTCGAGGTTGGAAACTACGCCTATGGTAGCCATGCACTTGTCGGATACGTTTCTCAGCTCGCCGCTGGGAAGTCTTAACAGCGCGTAGCCGTTCTCCTTAGCCATCAGCTGAGCCATATTGCCTGCGGAACGTACCAGCTGTCCGCCCTTGCCGGGGTAAAGCTCGATGTTGTGAACTATAGTACCTACCGGTATGTTGGTCAGTGCCAGCGCGTTGCCGGGCTTGATGTCGGCATCCGGGCCGTTTCTTACCTTGTCGCCTACCTTGAGACCGTCGGGAGCGATGATGTATCTCTTCTCGCCGTCCTCATACTGTACCAGCGCGATAAACGCGGAACGGTTGGGGTCGTATTCAAGGGTAAGAACTTCGGCGTTCATGCCGAGCTTGTTTCTCTTGAAGTCAATTACACGGTACTTTCTTCTCTGAGCACCGCCCTTGTGCCTTACGGTGATTCTGCCGTAGCTGTTGCGTCCGGAATGCTTCTTAAGAGATTCCAGCAGGCTCTTTTCCGGCTCTACCTTGGACAATCCGCTGTAATCGGTGACGGTCATGCCTCTGCGGCCGGGGGTGACAGGTTTATAAGTCTTGATAGCCATTTATATCACTCCTTTATATCATTCCGTCAAAGAATTCTATTGTCTTTGAGCCTTCAGCAAGAGTAACTATCGCCTTTTTCCAAGACGGAGTATAGCCCTCGTTGCGTCCCATTCTTTTCTTTACGCCGCGCACATTGATGGTGTTAACCTTGGCAACCTTAACTCCGGGGAACAGAGCCTCTACCGCCTTGGCGATCTCTATCTTGTTGGAGCTCTTTGCCACCTCAAAGGTGTACTTGCCCTGCTGTGCCAGCATTTCCATGCTCTTCTCGGTGATGATCGGCTTAATTATGATATCATAAGCAAGCTTTGCCATTACGCGTACACCTCCTCGATCTTAGCAACGGCATCTTTAACAACAATGAACTTGTTGTACTTGAGGATGTCGTATACGTTCAGGGTGTTTACCTGTGTAGTCTTTACGCCGGGAATGTTAGCGGCGCTCTTTATAACCTTCTCGTCAACGCCGTTCAGCACGATGAGGGCCTTTTCAGCGCCCAGTGCCTTGAGCATTGCAACGATGGTCTTGGTCTTGTACTCGTCCGACTTGATCTCGTCAACAACTATGATGTCGCTGTCGATAACCTTGGATGAAAGCGCGGACTTGAGCGCAAGTCTCTTTACCTTTTTATTAAGGGTATATCTGTAGCTTCTGGGCTTCGGTCCGAGAGCTACACCGCCGTGTGTCCACTGGGGAGCTCTGGTAGAACCCTGTCTTGCGTGGCCTGTGCCCTTCTGTCTCCAGGGCTTCTTTCCGCCGCCGCTTACTTCAGATCTGGTAAGCGTGGACTGTGTGCCCTGACGCTGATTTGCAAGATAGTTTACCACTGCGGCGTGCATGACTGCTGTGTTGGGCTCGATGCCGAACACGCCGTCGTTAAGCTCAAGGTCGGATACAACAGCGCCTGTCATATCATAAACAGATACTTTTGCCATATTGATATTCCTCCTTACGCTTTCTTAACCGCATCGGTAATGGTAACCACTCCGCCCTTAGGACCGGGAACAGCACCCTTGATTGCGATAAGATTGTTTTCTGTGTCGATCTTTACGATAACGAGATTTTGTACCGTTACCTTTTCAGCACCCATGTGACCTGCCATGCCCTTGCCCTTGAATATTCTTGAAGGGGACGAGCACGCGCCCATAGAGCCTGCCTCTCTGTGTACAGGGCCGGCACCGTGAGTCATCTTAAGTCTGTGCTGGTTGTGACGCTTGATAGCGCCCTGGAAGCCCTTACCCTTGCTGGTACCGCTGACGTCAACGATGTCGCCTGCCGCGAACACGTCAGCCTTCAGGATATCGCCTACCTTGATCTCGGCGTTGTCCAGTCTGAACTCCTTAAGGGTTCTCTTAAAGGGAAGGTCGTTCTTCTTGAAATGACCTGTCATCGGCTTGTTTACGTGCTTGGGCGAAACATCGCCGAAGCCGAGCTGTACAGCCGAATAGCCGTCGTTTTCAGCGGTCTTGAGCTGAGTAACTACGCAAGGACCTGCCTCAACAACGGTAACGGGAACTACTTTTCCCGCCTCGTCGAAGATCTGCGTCATGCCGATCTTCTTTCCGATTAAACCTTTTGTCATGGTTTAATTCCTCCTTCTGGTTATTGGTCGGTTGCCCGACATGACCACCGACACCGATGGGTTATCCGATGCCGTTGGTTAGTGGTTGGTGGCGGCTGGCGCCGCACGCGCTGTCACGCTGCGTGATAGTGTTCCTATCTCGCCATAGTGCCATCAACATAACTTTGTCTTTATATAAGGTATAGCCTTATACTTCCATAGACATTTCCACACCTGCCGGAAGCTCGAGATTCTTCAGAGCGTCAACGGTCTTGTTGGTGGGACGGATCACGTCGATAAGACGCTTGTGAGTGCGCAGCTCGAACTGCTCGCGGCTGTCCTTGTACTTGTGGACAGCTCTCAGGATAGTGATGACCTGCTTGCTGGTGGGCAGCGGAATAGGTCCTGCAACTCTTGAACCGGTACGCTTTGCGGTCTCTACTATCTTAGCAGCAGCCGCATCAACAACAGCGTGGTCGTATCCCTTGATCTTGATTCTCACTTTCTCTTTAACTGCCATTTTCTTTCTCCCTTTCATAATAGTTTTCGGGGGATCTTTTGCTCCCGCAGCCTTTGTTGTTAAGTACACTATGCCGGGTGTTTCACCCTTATGCGTATAAAACAGGATTTTTCCCACAGGGGGTATCGGCTGTTGCCGACCCTTCCCGCACGCGGGGAAGAAATCCTTTAGGCTTACGGGGCTTTCGCCCGATAGTCGGACATACTCCGTCTGAATTACCGGTAAAACCGCAACCTCAGACATCTTCGCATATCGTAGCAGTCTCGCGCCTTCAGGCGGCGCGCAATTTATATTATACATAATAAAATGCCCATTTACAAGCCCTTTGGCGAAATTTTCTTGCAAAACCAATGTAGAAATTTCGCCTGATTTTAGACTTGTATTTGGGCATTTTATACAAAACATATTTTAACCTAATATATCTTGTGCCTTGACGAAGTATAGGACACAATTTGCGGGTAGATGCAGCAAATTATACTTTCATCCGGATCGAATTAATCCGCCGAGCAGACAAGCCCTTTAACCGCGTCCACCGTAATGGTGACGCCGCTCTTGAGTATGCTTGCCGCGTTCTCTGCACTGTAGATGACCGGGATATCCAGCGACAGTCCGACTACCGCCGCATGGCAGTCCTCACTGGTGTCCTCCACTATTATTGCCGCCGCATTCTTCAGTGCGGGCATTATACGGTTAGAAGTGGTCGGCACTACCAGTATATCACCGCTGCGGCAGCGGCGGAGCGCCTCTTCCTCGTTCTTGCAGACGCATACCGGAGCGGTTACTATCTTTTGAGTAACGCCCTTGCCCTTTAACAGCACATCGCCGACAATATGCACCTTCATCATGTTAGTGGTGCCGGATATACCCAACGGCAGTCCCGCGGTGATTACTATCAGGTCACCGTCGTGCAGCAACCCCTCTTCCATCGAACGCTCTACCGCGTGATTGAACAGCGAGTCGCTGTCCGACATCTCCTGCGCCTTTATCGGGATAACTCCCCACGACAGGTTAAGCTGACGCTGAGCGACGTCGCTGGTGGTCGCCGCGATTATCGGGCAATCGGGGCGATACTTGGATAACGTCTTTGCGGTGCCGCCGCCCTTGGTTACGGTGAGTATCGCTGTCGCGCCGAGGTCTATCGAGGTGGTTACCGTTGCGTGCGCAATAGCGTCGGTCACGTTCGGCGTACCCTCACCCTCTCTTGAGAAAAAGCGGCGGACATAGTCTATATCCTGCTCGGTCTTTACCGCGATGGCATTCATGGTCTTTACCGCCTCTACCGGGAACTCGCCCGCGGCGGTCTCGCCGGACAGCATTATCGCGCTGGTGCCGTCATAAATAGCGTTAGCGACGTCGGTGGTCTCCGCACGGGTGGGTCTGGGGTTCTTTATCATAGAATCCAGCATCTGCGTCGCGGTTATCACCTGCTTGCCCGCGTTGTAGCCCTTGCTGATAAGCTCTTTCTGTATACGCGGTATCTCCTCAAACGGTATCTCAACGCCCATATCGCCGCGCGCCACCATAATGCCGTCAGCCACGCGCAAAATGTCGTCGATGTTGTTTACGCCGTCTTGGTTTTCTATCTTTGCGATTATCTTGATATGCTTGCCGCCGTTTTCGTCCAGCAGACGGCGCACCTGCATAATGTCCTCGTCGCAGGTGACAAAGCTTGCCGCCACGAAATCAAAGCCGGTCTTGATGCCGAATAATATATCGTTTCTGTCCCGCTCGCTGATATACGGCATGGAAAATTTTATTCCCGGGAAGTTGCAGCTCTTGTTCGCCTTCAGCGTGCCGCCGTGTATTACGCGGCAGTGTATATCGTCATAGCTTTCCTTGCGGTCTATCTCGGTGACCTTCAGCTCGATAAGTCCGTCGTCCACCAATATCCGCGCGCCGGTGTCTATATCATCGGCAAGGTTTTTATATGTGATGCTGACTCTGCTTTCGTCGCCCTCTACCTCTTCGGTAGTAAGGACAAACTCGGTGCCGTTTTTCAGCTTTACCGGCTCGTCATTCTTAAAGCTCTTGACGCGCACCTCAGGTCCTTTGGTGTCCAGTATCGTCGGGATAGGCTTGCCCAGCTCTTCACGGATACGTACCACCTGGCCGTATCTTTGCTTATGGCTGTCATAATCGCCGTGGGAGAAGTTAAAGCGTGCGCAGTCCATACCGCTCTTTATCAGCTCTCTCAGGATGCTATCGTCATCGGTCGCCGGACCCAGCGTACATACTATTTTGGTTTTCTTCATAATGCACCTACCCTTTCAGATACGGCTGCGCCGTATTATTATATATAAAGTATAACATTTTGCGCTGCTTTTTGTCAACAGCAATTTTACGTTCAGGGCTTCAATAACCGCGCCGCGTTTTTCCAGTATATTTTCTGCTTCACCTCATCGGAAATATCCAACCGCTCTATCATTTCTATCTGGGTGGTCGGCAAGCTCCACGGCAGGTCGCTGCCCAGCAGTATCCTGTCCTCTCCCATATGATCTATCAGGGCGCACATCATCCCGTCGGTGATGAACTCCGCACAGAACGCCGTGTCAAGATACACATTGGACGCACCCTTGACGTAATGCAGCACCCGCTCCCAGTTGCTCATGCCACCCATATGCGCGCCTATCAAAGTAAGCGACGGATATTTCTCCGCCACCTCCGCCAGATCGCACGGCATGGCATGCCGCACACGGTTAGATACCGGATCATACCCCATATGCAGCGAGATCATCAGCCCCAGCTGCTCGCACTTGCGGTAGATGGGCTGCATACGCCTGTCAAACATATAGCACTCTTGATAATCGGGGTGCAGCTTAATTCCGCGCAGTCCTGCCTCGGCAATGCGCTCCAGTTCTTGCTCGACATTGTCGTTATCGGGGTGCACCGTGCCAAAGCAGATAAAGTTGTCGTGGCTGTGCTTTATCGCCCAGTCGTTTATTATTGCGGTCTGGGTCGGCTTGGTCGCTATCGGCAGCACCACGCCGAAATCCACCCCGCACCTATCAAGCAGCGCGCGGGTCTCACGCACCGTGCCGTCGGTGTAGACATTCTCTACCTCCGGGCACTGAGACAGTACGCTGACCGCCTTTTCCGCCACCTTTTCGGCATAGGCATGTATGTGAAAATCTATGTACATATATTCTCCTTGTTATAGTGTACGGATACCTTGTTTTTCAACAAGCCAAACGGCTTGTTGAAAAACAAGGGCTGCCTTGCGGCAGCCCTCTTTTATCTTTTAGCTTACAAGACCTGAACGCTCAACACCTTCAACGAAGTGTTTTTGCAGTACGATGTACATAATCAGTATAGGTACAAGCGACAGCACGCAGGCGGCTTCTATCCATACCATGTAATCCGAGGCGTTGCCGGAGTTTTCGGCGCCGTTCGTCTTATATATGACTATGGTCGTCAGTATGTTCTCAACCTCCATCGCGATAGTGTACGGGTTGGAGAAGAACATGCTCGTTACGTATGTGTCATTCCAGTACCATACTATCGAGAAGATAAATACGGTAAGGAAAGAGGTCTTTGCGTTGGGGACCATAACGCGGATAAACGTCATTACAGGTCCGCAGCCGTCCAGGTACGCCGCGTCCTCCAGCTCCTTGGGCAGTCCTCTAAAGAACTGTCTGTAAAGCAGTATGAACACGCCGGCTCTTATACCGTTGCAGAAGAACGCTTGCATATAAAGCGCGGTCGGCGTTGATACCAAGCTCAGCGGCTCTCCGGCTATCAGTGAGATAATGCCGAAGATGTCGAAGAAACGGAACTGCATGTACAGCGGGATAAGTATTACCTGTACCGGTACTATGATCTGCAACAGAACTATACCAAACAGCAGACCCTTGAACTTGAACTTAAATCTCGCAAAGCCATAACCGGTGACCGCGCAGGTAACGACCTGCAGCATCGAGCAGACAACGTTTACCAGTATCGTCTGCAATATTACCATCGGATAGTCCATTGCGATCCAAACGTCAACAAAGTTATCCAGTATAAACTGCTTGGGTATCCACATTACAGACGGGTCGCTCATCTGAGCCTGCGGTCTGAACGAGGTGGACAGCATGTAAAGCATAGGATAGAGAATTACGAAGCCCAGTCCGAACAGGATAAGGAATCTGAAAATAGGCCAAACCTTTTCAGTGATCCTTCTGCCGAATATGTATCTGTAATGTATTCTCTCCTGCTTGTTGTACTTGCGGTAGTTTTTGATTATCTGCCAGTTGCTGACATGATATGCCGCGCGCAGCTCTTTTTCTCTTTGCTTTTCAGCCTTTGCGGCTGCCTTTTTCTCCTTGCGGGAGAGCTTTATCTCGGCGGTCCTTGCGTCGTCGTCCTGAATTTTCATCATCGGCTTGGCCGCTTCCGCCGGCTCAGTTGCGTCAACAGACTCCGCGATCTCGTTTATCTCCTTGATCGCCTCGCCTATTTCCTGTGCTGATGCATCCTGTACGGGTGCAGCTGCGGCAGCTTGTTCGATGCTTTCATTTGCGGCATCGTTAAGGTTCTTGATTTCTTGTTCGCTCACAACTACACCTCCTTATTCATTCTCATAGAATACAAATCTTGAAACGATCAGCACGATAAGTCCCAAAGCGGCGGCTACTATTAGGAAGTATACCCACGCCATCGCGGCGCTCTTACCGTAATCGAGTGCGCGTATCGACTTGAACACCAGCTTCATTACCGGGTTTTCAGAGTCGATAAAGGTATCGATTATCGTGTAAATCAAGTTCGCCAATATCATCGGGCTTATCATCGGGAAGGTTATCTTCCAGAAGAACTCCCATCCGGTAGCACCCTCCATTGACGCCGCCTCTTTTGCGGAGGTCGGTATCTGCTGAAGTGCGGCAAGGAAGATAAGTATCTGGATACCTGCCGCCCATATCAGGTTGAAGATGTCACTGGTGACGGTCTGTATCGTTTCTGTCAGCTGCTGGTTCAGGTTGTATATACCCAAGAACTCCAACAGCTCGTCTACTAGGTCTGTCTGGAACAATGCGCTGAACTGTTCTGCGCCGGAAATACCGTTGCTGGCAATATCGCCGCGGATTACCGCGATTACCGGACCGGTAGCGACAAGCACCGGCAGGAAGAATACCGCACGGGCAAGTGTACGTCCTCTGAACTTCTGATTGAGCAGAAGTGCTATAAACAGCGAGAACACCATTACCATCAACGTCTGCGGAACTAACGTTCCGAGCGACTCGGTCAGAGCCGGCAGATAATCCTGATTACGGAACAATATTTCCTGGAAGTTGCCGAAATCGTTCCACTGTGCGTATATTCCGACCTTATCCATGCCCAGCATCTGCGCGTCGGCAAGCGTACTTACCAGCTTTACGTCTGCCATTGAATAGTAGGCCGAGGTGATTATCGGTATGATAAACATATAGATAGCGCCGAGCAGCCATATCAGCAGGAATCCGTATCCGTAAAGACCTTTTTTCTTTTCATAAGGTATTCTGGTCTTTTTTATCTTCTTTTCCTGCTTAGGCTCTCTGCGGCGGATGTCTACTTCCTCACCCTCCGCGTTAAGGGCAGCCGCGGCAGCGGTCATATGCGCGGATGCGCGCCTTACAGGTGCTCTTTCGGGCTCTTCCGGCGCTTCGGGTCCGCCGATAACGGCCGGTGCAGCCTCTTCAGCAGCGGCGACTGCCTCTTCGGCAGCGGCTGTTGCCTCTTCAGCAACATTAGTTACCTCTTCAGCAGCGGTTACTGCTTGTTCGGTTGCTGCGGTTGCTACGTTTTCCTGTACTTCTTCGTTAGGGTTGAAATTTGAATTATTCACTTACCGTTTCTCCTTTCAATCCATAATCAGCTAAGCTGTATTCCTTGTCGCCGATGGTCATTGTGTACTGTCTTGTGTTGACCGAAACTACCGTACCGTCCTCGTATGTCGTATGGATAACGTACTTTGAGGGCTTTTCGTAGTTAACGATCTTCTGACCTACGAGATCATCCAGCGTATCCTTGATCATCTGATATGCAGATGTCGAGGGGGTTATCCAACCGCTGTAGTTGGAGTAGAACAGCTCGTCATAATCACTGTCCGTGAAATCGTTGGGGTCGCTGTACATCATATCATAATGTACCGGTGTTGCGGTAGAAAGCGCGAGCATTATAAGGTCAGATGCGTCTGCGCTGGCATTGATAGCCTTGGTAGTGTACGGGATGTATCCGTGTATAACCAGCTCATAGAACGGGATATCGTAATCAAACAGGTCGAAGTTGCTGGATGACAGCGGAACATCGGTAAGATAATCCACATAAGGCAGCGCGTATGCGTTTGCACCGGACGCTACCAGCGTCATTCCGTTATCCTTAAAGGTCTGATAGCCCTTTATCAGCTCATTCATGGTGTCGTATCTGGTGTATACTCCGCGGCTGAAATCGCTGTAGAGCAGCGTGGTCGCGTCACTCAGATTGATTGCCTTGATACCTTCTGCGTTGAAGGATTTTACCAGTTTCGGATAAAGATCCGTCCAGTAATAGGGAGCCAGTGTTGTCTTTACCACCTGTCTTACCTGATGCGGTATACCGAATGCGATATCCCAGTTTGTGGTGGTCGCATAGGCGTTGGTTATCTGCTTGCACGCGTTGAGCGAGTAAGAATAGCCGTTGCCCGAGCCCTTCATATAGGTGATGCCTACGCTGGGCGAAATGGTAATGCCTTCTTCCTCGGCGTATTTCATCAGGTCGTCAAAGTCGCCCTTGCCGCCGAGTGTGCCTGCGTGATTAACGCTTGCACTGATAAGTCCGTTTATGCCTGCGCCGTTGAAGTCGTTATAGTTTACTATAATATTTTCAACGCCTAAATTCTTGAGCCTGCTGAGTATATCCTTAGCCTGCGAATAGGTGGTTGCCGGTGTCTCCATATTTACCGGGAAGCCGAGCACCGACTGCGCCTTTACTGTACCGCCGTAAAGGTCAAGGTAGTAGTAGGAGTCAATGTTGTCGGACTTTTCGGTAAATCCCTTTTCATCCATGAGATACTTTCTGTATCTGTTGGCCATATCAACGTAGGAGAGATTCTCTCCGATGAGCGGGTAGATATTTACCGAGATGTTGGGCTGTTCCATATTATTACCGTTTTCAAATACCTGAAGTCTGCGGTCGCCCATATAGTAGGTATCTTCTGCTCTTATCTTGAACTCGAACCATACATTGTTGTACTCGGTCGCACTCTGGCGGCTTACGGTAGCGTTTACGCTACCGAATGTGTCGCCCTGTACAGCCACAGCGATAAAGCCGTGGTCGTTCTCCTCGCCCTCTACCACGTTACCGATAACCGGCAGGTAAACCTGTTCGGTCTTATACGGTCTGGTAAGCTGTGTTATCGAAGTGTCCGCACCATATATATCGTTGGAATATGCGGTCGCGGTGCTGTTGTTGTTGAAGTTGATTATCGCGCCGGAGCCGTCGGGCACCATCATGAATCCGTCATCATCAATGCCGCCTGCGGCGAAGAACTGACCCATACCCACATCCAGCAGAACGTATCCCGCGCTGTCTGTAGTCTCAGGCTCAACCACTTCGTCCAGCAGTACCTGTACGTTCAGATGATCGCCGTCAAGTGTTACCGTCATCGGTACCGACATGCCTACTCTTGAGAAGTTGTAGACAACCTTAAATCCGTTATCTATCTTGGTAAGCTCAAAGTCCTTGCCGTTTATACTACCCTCGACAGCACTCAGTCTCGTGGATGTGTGCTGCTCGATGTTGCCGTACAGAATATACAGCGGCGACTTCATGTTGTTTCTCTGAGCGGGTTTAGCTATGCTGTCATTCTCTAAGTTCAGCGGTGCGCTCCACCATACGTAATCGTCAGTCTTTGACTGTATCGCATAGGTCGTGTCCTCTTCGTTAACAAAAAGTCTGAACTGATCGGTCTCCGCGTACTGCTTCATCTTTGCGAGACCTTCCTCGTCTGTGAGGTCAACTACTGCGTCTTCCTCGTCCTCAGCACCATCAGTGTCTTCGTCCTTTTCAGCGTCGTCGCCGGTTTCCTCGGTGGTGACCTCCGCAGCGCCTTCGTCCTCTACGGGAGCCTCATCCGACCAAGCGACCATCGGGCTGACCGAAACTAACATAGCGGCAGTAAGTAAAACAGCCAAAATTTTTCTTTTGATCTTATTCATTTTACACCTCCGCTTACATACTGAACCGATACATCAATTCGGTGTATATCGAATAACCGAAGATGTATACCTGCTGGAACAAGCTCATCAGCAGCACCAGTATGAACAGTATGATGACCATTGCCAAAACCGTGAACAGAATAGCTAACAGGGTCTTGGGTACAGTGTACTGATGAACCGTCTTTATAGCCGAGATGATCAGAACCACCGACCATACTATACCGAAATACTGCATGAATACGATGAACGCCGATTCGTTTCTTAACAATACGTTGCTGGCGATGATAACGACCACCTGAGTGATAAGATACGGTACCAGCGCGTATGCACTGACAACGCATATCTCTTTCATCTTGCCCTCACCGTCAAACAACGTACAAAGCGACCAGTTGCCCACCACCCAGGTGAAGAACAACAGTATCGTCGAAGTGAACAACGGAACTATATTAAATATCTTAACATAGTTGGTGTTGAAAAGGAAGCCTGTCATGACCGTCTGACATACAGTAACGATGAAGAAGCAGAAGACTATTACCAACGCCACCTTCATGTTGTATGCCTTTTTCCAGCGAAGGTCCTCAAAACCCTCGAACGGATGTCTAGCTACATAGAAAGGCCATTTCCAAGCGGGCATATCCAAATCAAATCTCATTATTGTTTACCTCCCGCTTTTTTCTTTCTTACAAATTTAAGTGCGTACTTCAATGCTATTATCGCAAGGATAACCACAATCAGTATGATTATGAAGAAGTTGAAGTTATCGCGTACAAAATTCATTCTGAACTGCTTGAACGCTCTGTTGTAACCCGGGCGGCTGTTCATGTAGAAGTAATCCATTGCCTTCTCATAATTACCGCGGGACAGCTCTGCGTTGCCGAGTCCGATATAAGCAAACCAGTAGTTGCTGTCACGGGCAAGCACTTCCATCCAAGGACCGCGCGCCTCTTCGTACTTACCTTCTGTGTACAGTGCCATCGCGTCGTGAACTATATCGCCGAACTCTGTACGCTTAAAGGTGGTTACCGAAGCTTTGCGCTGGTCAAGCACATATACCACATTGTTATATGCCTCTACCGCGCTGGCGGTGTTGAACAGACCCTTCTGGTTGCCGGTGCCGCCGTAGATGAACAGCAGGTCGCACTCGTCGGTGTACTCAAATATACGGCCGTTTCTGTAGTCCAGCAGACGGATAACTCCGTTCTCGTCTACGTCTACGTCACTGATACGCGAGCCGTAGTTTGCGCCCCTATAATAGTAGGTCGCCATATCACCGAAGATGAAGTCCGAATAGCCGAGGTTGATAAATACGTTTTCACCTGCGGGGTTCATTTTCTTGAACACGTCGGTGGTAGCACTCTTGGTCTCGGTAACGGTGTAGATAAAGCCCTCAGCGTCTATATCGAAGTTGGAGAACTCCATCGGTACGTTCTGGATAAAGTTCTGAGCCGCCTCACGGTCAAGTATCGTTTTCCAGAACTTGTTTGCTATTGCCTGCGCTGTCTGCTCTACGCGGTTAGCGCCGTAGTAAGAGCTGAACGAGCCGTCCGGCGCGAACATTACCGCACCGTCTGTGATGGATCGGATGTTAACGTACACGTTGCCCGCAACATCGGCGATTACCTTGTTGGGCTGGAACGTTACATCGTCCTCATAATATTCTGACGGAGGCTTGGTGAACTGCATGCACACCGTTCCGTCCTTATATGTTTCCAGCACTCGTCCGTTATCGTAATCGGCAATATATATAAGTGTTTCTTCGTTTTCGCTGTCAGCGTCGCTGTTATGACGTACGAATATTCCTCTCGGTCCTTTAAGCGTCTCATAGCTGTCGGTCTCCGGATTATAGAAATAATCCATAATGGTGACCTCGCCCTCCAGCGAGATATCGGTTACAAGGATACGGTTGTTACCGCTGTCTACTATGTAAAGCTGCTCTGTGACCTGGTCAATGAAGAGATCCATCGGGTCCAGCATCGCTCCGATCGTCTCGGTCTTTTCAACTGTATCGCCTACCTGAGCGGATATGGCTTTCAGCTGCTCGTCGGTGTTGTATC
Organism: Eubacterium sp.; assembly: GCA_022511265.1. Classification (GTDB taxonomy): domain Bacteria; phylum Bacillota; class Clostridia; order Oscillospirales; family Ruminococcaceae; genus Ruminiclostridium_E. The sequence continues at coordinate 41,527 of JAFLRX010000015.1, forward strand.
TGATACCTGTGCCGAAGTCTATGCCGTCAACTACCTGATCCACCATGTAGCCGGTCTGAGACGGTACGGGATCGCCCCACCAGTCATAGTTATAACCTTCATAGGGCTGGTCGGCAACTATCGAGGTGGTCAGCATGGTGACTGCCATGACCGACGCTGCCGCTGCACCTAGAACTTTTTTCTTGGTTGGCACTAAAATCATCCTTTCTGTTATATTTAGCTGAGTCTTTAATCCTTAAGACCGCTGTGCGCCATAGTCTCCATAACGCTGCTCTGGCAGAATACGAAAACTATCATAGGCGGCAGCATCGTGATTACGACCGCTGCTGCGGCTACGCCCGCACGGGCTATGCCGGCAGCACCGATTTGCTGCATTACAGTCGGTATGGGTTTTAATGCCTCGTTATAAATGAACGAATAACCGGTGATCTGCCATGCGCCCTGGAAAGCGAATATCAGCAGTGTCAGCCACGCGGGCTTTACGTTCGGCATAACAACCTGCCAGCAGATTCTGATATGATTTGCGCCGTCAAGCTTTGCGGCCTCTATCATACTGTCCGGCAGCTGTCCCATGAACTGTCTCATTAAGAACAGTCCCATAGAAGTTGCAATGTACGGGAGGATGATCGCGAAGTATGTATCGATCATACCCAGTGTTGCCATTACCATGTACTGCATTATATAAAGTACAGTAGAGGTGAACAGCAGTGAAACTTCAATAATCTTGTTGAACGCCTTTACTCCGGGGAACTTCGCCTTAGACAGTGCGTACGCCGCGGAGGACGAGAACAGCAGCTGCGATATGGTTACTACGACCGATACGAATACGGAGTTAAAGACGTATCTTGAAAACGGAACCCACATATTGGACGCCGTTGCTAACAGATCGGTAAAGTTCTGATCCGTTATGTTTGCCACATACAGTCTGGGCGGGAAGAGGAACAGCTCCTCGACCGGCTTGAGAGACTGGATGATAGACAGATAGATAGGAAACAGCATGAACAGTCCTACAACCGCAAGCAATATAAATATCGCTATATCGCCGCCGAGAGAACCGCCGTATCTTTTCCTTCTCTTCTTAGTTATTTTCATAACTTCCTTCCTTTCTCAGAGAAAAAATAGTGATCTCTCGGTTAGTCAAGATATTTGCCGAGTATCTTTTTGATACCCCAGTTGGCAAGCATCATAACGGCAAACAGGATAAAGCATATCGCCGCCGAATAACCCATCTCATAACGTATAGAACCGAAGTCGAATGCGTGCGTCATTATGGTATGCGCCGCATAGTCGGTACTCGGGAATGCCGTAAGGAAACGTCCTACGTCGCCCGCGGTGAACGAAGATACTATCTGCATTACCGCCGCGAACAGCAGCTGGGGTCCCATTGCGGGCACCGTAACAAGCAGCAGCTGCTGAGTACGGTTCTTAATGCCCTCGATAGCGCCTGCCTCGTATCTGTCCTTCGGGATACCCTGAAGTCCCGCACGAAGCGCAAGGAATCCGGCACCCAGCGACATCCACAGCTGAACTATGATTACAACGCCGAGTATGTAGTTAGCGTCGGTCAGCCACTGACGTGCGCTGTTGATTACGCCGAGATCCAGCAGGTAAGAGTTTGCTATACCGTAGGTATCGCCCGAGAAGATGAGCTGCCAAGTGGTATAAATGTTACCTGCCAGTGTGGGGGCATAGAATACGAATGTAAATACTGTTTTGAGCGCTCTGGGCATCTCGTTTATCAGCCATGCCAGCAAAAAGCACATTACGTAGCTCAGCGGGCCGGTGATTATTGCGAACACCAGAGTGTTCTGTATCGCTTTGAGGAACACCTCGTCCTCAAGGAACAGCGAATAGAAGTTGTCTAATCCCACGAACTGCGGGAACTGTACCATATTGAAGTTGGTAAAGCCTATCGGGAGCGATATCAGTACCGGTAATATGGTGAAAATCGTAAAGAGTATGAAGAACGGTGCAAGCAGCAGATATACGCTGGCATTTCTCTTCATCTCGCGCAATGTATATCTGACTTTGCTGTCTTCAATATACCGCGTTTTTTCTTTAGTAGCCAAACCTGTAACCTCCTTATCATGCATTACAGCGAATTATCATTAATGATTCGCTCCTGCAAGCTCCTGATATTTTCTTACGATCTCAGACTTTATCTGATCGTTATAGCTCATAAGCGTATATCTGGGCTCATCCGCGTCGTTAACAACCATTCTGAATGCGTTGTTGACATGTCTTGTAACGGCGTAAGAGGAAGGTATGATCGGTATCTCACGCAGCTCTTCCATCTGCGAGTTGATCTTGTTGTACTCCTCGGTCGACCACGGCAGCTGTTCAAGTGCCGCAAGGTTAGCCGTGTCAAAACGTCCCATCGGTCCCATAAGGGCCTCTATCTGCTTGCCGTAGTTTGTCTGGGTGTCATCGCTGGTAAACCACTTGATGAAATCCCATGCGGCGGTCTGGTTGGATACCTTGTTGAAGATTACCGCGCCCGCGCTGGTAGAGTTAGCAGCGTGGCTTACCGTGCCGTCTTCGCGGCGTGTTCCGGGAACGACTGTGAAGTCCCACAGACCCTTGATCTCGGGTGCCGCAACGGAAAGCTGATTATAGAAGGTATAGTTCTGGATAACTATCGGCATCTCACCGGTTCTGAAACGTGAGAACGCGTCGTATGCCTGCTCAAAGCTGAATACCGTGTAATACTTGGTCCACTGCTCAAATACTTCGATAGCCTCGTTGGTCATGAAGTTTGTGAGCTGGAGGTTCTTGATATCCTCGGAGGTTATATTCGAGTAATCGGTAGAATAAAGGTCATCCGCATAGATGTCAAGGTCTCTCTGGAGCAGCAGCATTATAAAGGTGTTGCCCGCGTCAAAGATGTTGGAGGATACGTTCTGCGGGAGTATAAGACCTACATCCAGGTACTTTCTCTGGAGGGTCGGGAGCATGGTGGTCAGGTCATCCCATGTCTCGGGAGGTCCGTCAAAGCCAAGCTCTTCAATTACGTCGGTACGGTAGAACATCATCGGGAAGGTCTGGGATACCGGCAGTCCGTATACGCCCAGCTTGTTTCCGTCGTAGTACTCGTAAATTCTCATTACGTCTTCCGCAAATCTTGAGGATACTACCTGGTCGTAGTCCTTAAACTGCATCAGGTCTACCAGCAGTCCTCTCGCGGCAAGCTGTATCGGGAAGTCGCCGCCGATAAACAGCGCGATCTCAGGTCCCTTGCCCGCCAGCGTAGCCTCGAGTATCGAGCCCTGTACGAGGTTTATGGATGCCTCTACACCGTCGTAGTTATTGTTGAAGTCGTTGTCAACCAGGTTCTTTACTACGGTCGCCTGGTCACGTGCCAGCGATACCCATACGTTCAGAGAGGTAGCGCTGCGGTCGGACATTGAGGTGTAATCCTCAAAGAACGAACCGATAAACGAATTAAAGCCGAACAGGAATTCGCTGAAGAAGTTGCCGGTCGCGGGAGCGAAGTCCTCATGAACGGTAGCTATCTCGATATAGTCAAGCTCCAGCGGCTGGTCGCGATAGTCACGCATCCACGCGGATACCGACGAAATGCTGTCCTTGATGCTGGACGCCATTATCGGGATATCGCCTGGCTTTTCTATACATCTTTCAAGATATATCGCCATTGTCTCGAGAGCAGCCGCCTCAGAGCCGGCCTTGGTCAGCTCCTCTATGCCCGCCTTCTCGGCGCGCAGGCTTTCAACTATTCTCTTGAATGACGGGATAAGGTCCGGTATCTTCTTTTCAACAAAGTAATCGTTAAACTCGTCAGGTGAAGGACCGGTTATCATCAGTATTCTTCTGTAGTACTGGTTAAGCTCCAGTATCAGGTCATCCAGACGCTGCATAACCGCACCGATTGAACCGGGTATAGCCTCCAGCGTGAGGGTGTGGGTCTCACCTGCGGTGAGATATACGTAGATGTCGTTGCCTTCTGCGTCCTTCGGTACCAGTCCGTACCAGTCGGGAGAGTATACGAACATTACGTCGTCCAGCTCCTTGCAGGGAACCTCTCCGTCAATATATACTCTTCTGTTGGAGAAGAAGCCGCGCATCTGGTTCTGTCTTGCCTTGAAGTTGAAGCGGTAGTAGCCGTCGTTTTCAACCTTAAACTCATACGTTATCTGCTGAGTAGACTTGTTCCAGGTTTCCTGACCGATAGTGTTATAACGCTGCTTGGTAGGATGTGCAGGGCTGGTCATATATGTAGTTCTGTCATAAGTCGCATAAAGTGTGGACGCGCTCTTGTACAGCGGAGCCTCTGCCTGAAGGAATATCGTGTTGGTGCCCAGCTCTTCGTTGGTGGTGGTAAGAGCGGGGGTGTTCTGGATATCCGAGTCGGAGGGCTTTATCTCGCTGTAATCCGGCAGCTCGTCATAGTTTCTGAATGTGAAGGAATGGAACACACCGTAAGTCTTTACGCCGTCAAGCTCAAGGGTGTGCTTGCCCTTTTCAAGATAGAAGAAGTAAGGCTCGTTGTAAAGACCTTCCTTATCCTTTATCGGATAGTCGACCCAGCAGTCATAGGTTACCTGACCGGGGCGCAGGTCGTTGTCCTTAGAGTCTCTCTGTATCGAGGACTCATCCTTCCAATAACGGTCGAGAGAGAAGTTCTTCGCCGCCATAAAAGGATATTCTCCGTCCAGCTTAAAGCCCAGCTCGATAACGGTGTTGGAGCTTTCCGCACCGGAAATGGGATAATAGATAGCCTCAAGGTTATAAAGACCTGTTTCTTCGACCTCAAACTCATATGTAAGAGTAAGCAGGTCGTTCTTCCATTTTATAGTGTCGTATTTGTCGAGCTCAAGATCCGTGTGCTCCTCGAGGAACGACTTGAGCTGTCTAAAGCCCTCGCCGTCCGCACTCAATACCTCCAGCGCATCCTCAGGGGCGTCCGACTTCTTGAACGTCTCGCCGTTAAAGGTTCCGCTTTCGTAATCTGCCGCATAGATCGTGATCTCTTTGTCGGGCTTTTTAACACCGTCAGCCAAATAGCCGTTGTAGTAGGTGCTGTATTTGCCCTCCATACCTGTGATAACAATACCGCTTACGCTGCTGGAGACGTTGCTCTCGGCTGCGCCTGTTGTTTCGGCCGACGCATCTTCCGCCGCAGCGGCAAGGGACGTAAGGCCGAACGACGACAGGATAGTCGCGGCTGACAATAAACCGGCTAGTATTCTTTTCTTAACCGTAATTTGCTTTATCGTCACAGTTAAATCCACCTTTCTGAAAAGTTTCTGTTTATGCTATCGGCAATTCTACGCATAAACTGCCGACTTATTAAGGAAGTTTATCAAAGGCGTCAGTTGTAGTTTGAATTGTATACGGAAATCTTTCCGTCCTCAAGCTCAACCCTTACCTTGTCTCCGCCCTTTAGGCCGAGGGCCTCAAGATACTCCTTGGGTATCTGCAGCCGTCCCGCACGGTCAAGCACCACAAGCTCTTCGTGCTCGGCGGACTGTCCCATGAGCATTTCATGCTCAGCCCTCTGCTGTTCACTCATTTTCTCAAGCTCGTCAAACGACAACAGCGGCGTTTTTTTGCGCACCGTCTCGGAGGATGTCTTTCCGTCGCGGATGGCAACGACTCGGTCTATTGATTTTGACAGGTTTGTGTCATGAGTTACAATTATTATCGTTACTCCGGTCTGCCGGTTCAGATCCTTGAACACGTCAAGCACCATTGACGCGGTCTTGGTGTCCACCGCGCCGGTCGGCTCATCCGCCAGCAGCAGGCTCGGATTATTTGACAGCGCAATGGCTATCGCCACACGCTGCTGTTCGCCTCCCGATAGCTGTCCCAGCAGCGAATTACGCCGCTCGCCCAGTCCTACCATTTCCAGCAGCTCTCTCGCCCGCTCGCGCCGGTTTTTGTATCCCGACAGCAGCAACGGCATCTCCACGTTCTGTGAAGCCGTCAGATAAGGGATAAGGTTACGCGCGTTGTTCTGCCAGACAAAGCCGACCGTCTCGCGCTTGTACTTTATCAGATCCTTTTCGTCAAACTTCAGCAGATCCTTGCCGTCTACAAACAGGCTGCCCGCCGAAGGCTTATCAAGTGCGCCGAGCATATTCAGCAGCGTTGATTTACCGCTGCCGGAGGCGCCGACGATACCCATCAGCTCGCCCCGCTCGACCGTCAGGTCCAGTCCCTGAAGCGCCATTACCTCCACCTCGGAGGTCTTGTATATCTTAACTAAGTTGTCGCACCGCACCATCACGTTTTCAGGGGGTGCCAGCATTACTCTCTGCGGCATTACTCCTCCTTATCCGTGCCGTCGTTTTCCGTGACGTCGGTTATCTCGCCGTCCTCAAGGGTATAAACGACATCGCACATCTCCATCATGGCGGTATCATGCGTGGTCATCACTATCGTGAGACCGTCCTCATGCGCAAGCTCTCTGAATAAGTTCATTACCGCAAGTCCCGTCGGCATATCCAGTGCCGCCGTCGGCTCGTCAGCGAATATCAGCTTCGGTCGGTTGGAGATAGCTCTCGCTATCGCGACACGCTGCTGCTCGCCGCCCGACAGCTCGCCGGGACGATGATGCATACGCTTTTCCAGTCCGACACGCACCAGACATTCTTTCGCGCGCGCCGCGCGCTCGGAATGCGGCGCGCCCACCAGCCGCATCGCAAATTCGACATTCTCATACGCGGTCATGGTCGGTATCAGCGCCACCGACTGAAATACGAAGGACATATCGTATCTCCGCAGCTTATCCGCCTGCGTGTCGGAAAATCCGGTTATTTCTTTTCCGTCAAAAATGACCTCTCCCGAGGTCGGTCGGTCAAGCGCACCGAGTATATTTATCAGCGTGGTCTTGCCGGAACCGCTGCGGCCCCGCAGCACCACAAGCTTGTTGGGCTGTACTTCGAGATTTATGCGCTTTAGCGCGTGGACCTCGGTCTTGTCGTTTATCTTGAAAGTCCGTGATACGTCCACCGCCTTCAGAATAGGCTCCATATGTAATTACCTTTCGTAAAAATTCGCCGATATCGTCGGCGAAAGAACCCGATAAAAACAGACTATATAAAAATATACAAACTATTTCGGTTTTATATCATAGTAATTATACCAAATTTTCATCTAACTGTCAAGGTGCATAAAAAATATTTCACATTTCTATGTGTTTTTTGGGGGTTGTTGACAAGCGAATTTTTTAATTGTTGTTTTTTACAAAATTTTCGATAAAAGTTTATGCAATGCGACAAGTTTACTTTTCGTTTACACAACATCTAGATAATTTTTAGCAAAATAATCATATTTTTGTGTGTAAACGATTTCCAATTTTCAAATTTTCAGGTTTGATTTATTTATTGGAAAAAACAAGAAAATTTTATTTTTGTAAGAATTGCACAAACCGTTTTGTCGTATTTTTTTACTTAAAATTAAGTTGGTTAAGTGTTTTTTAGGCAGTTCCTATAAAATAGTGCCGCGTCATTAGACGCGGCACTTCACAACTATTCATTATTCATTATTCACTGCCGAGGCGTTCTTCTTCCTCGCTCAGCTCCGCCCACCTGTCGGTCAGCTCGCTTTCCTTTTGGTGCAGCTGCTCCAGCTCAAGCGACAGCGCGGCCGCCTTTTCATAGTCGGTCGCATACTCCGGGTCGGACAGCAGAGCCGTCTTTTGCTCTATCTCCTCGCCCAGCCGTTCTATCTCCGCCTCGGCTCGCTCTATCGCGGTGCGCAGCTTGCGGCGTTCGCTTTCACGCTGTTTTTTCAGCTTATAGTCGTTCTCCTTCTTGACAGGCTTTTCCGGCTCGGCGGGCTTTCTGTCTGCATACAGCTCAAGATAGCGGTCATAGTCGCCGTCAATGCTTTCGGTGCCGTTTTCGGTAAGGCAGACAACACGGTCGGCCAGCTTGTTTATAAGATATCTGTCATGCGAGATTATCAACAGCGTTCCGCCGTAATCTGACAAGGCATTCTCCAACGCCTCGCGCGAGCGGATGTCTAAGTGGTTGGTCGGCTCGTCCAACAGCAATAGGTTAGCGCCCCTCAACATCAGCTTCAGCAGCGCCAGCCGCGCCTTTTCGCCGCCGCTCAGCGTCTGTACCTGCTTGAACACGTCCTCACCCTTGAACAAAAACGCCGCCATCGCCGTCCTTACCTCCGTCTCGGTAAGGCGGGGATAGGTGTCCCACACCTCGTCCAGCGCGGTCTTATCGCCGGACAGCTCGGACTGGGTCTGGTCGTAATAGCCGTATTCTATATCCGCGCCAAAGCGGTATTTGCCGCTGTCGGCATCCAGCCGCCCCGTCAGTATTTTCAGCAGCGTGGTCTTGCCGCAGCCGTTCTCCCCGAGGATAAACACCGTTTCGTTTTTCTTTACGTCCAATCCCGCGCCGGAGAACACCTTTTTCCCGCCGAACGACTTTGCCAGCCCCTCCGCATACAGCACATCGTTGCCGCCGCCCTGCCTGCACTTAAAGCTGAACTTTACCGCCTGCGGCAACGCGTCAGGCTTGTCCAGCGTCGCCTTCAGCTTGTCCGCCGCCTTTTGCTTTGACGCGGCGGTGACGTAGTTGTGCGCCTGGTTCCAGCGTTTTTGCTGCTCGATTATCCCCTCGATACGGCTTATCTCCTTTACCGTGCGGTCATATACCCGCTGCTGCGCCTCGCGCGCCTCTGCCTTTAGGTCAAGGTATCTGGTATAGTTGCCTTTATACACGGTCAGTCTGCCGTTTTCTATCTCGAATGTGGTATTAGTCACCCTGTCCAGGAAATAGCGGTCATGCGAGATGACGATATACGCGCCCTTCCTGCTGTCGAGGAATTCCTCCAGCCATTCGCACGCCTTGATATCAAGGTGGTTGGTAGGCTCGTCCAGCAACAATATGTTGCTGTCGGATAACAGCAGCTTTGCCAGCTGGGCTTTGCTTTTTTGCCCGCCGCTCAGCGCGCTGATCGGCTTGTCCAGCTCGTCCTTTTCAAAACCGAGTCCTGTCAGTGCCGACACCGCGCGTGATTTATAGGTAAGTCCGCCGTCCCGCTCGAACTGCTCGCGCAGCCGCATCTGCCGTGTCAGCGTCTGCTCGCTGCGGTCGCCCGCGTCTATCTCGTAGTTTATCTCCGCCAGCTCGTCCTCCAGCTCGATAAGCGGTCGGAATATCTCCAGCACCTCGTTGTACAGCGACAGATGCTCGTCACGCAGCACATACTGCTCCATATAGCCTATCTTGCCGCCCGCCGACAGGGATACATTGCCGCTTTCCGCGTCCAGCTCGCCGTTGATTATTTTGAACAGCGTGGTCTTGCCGCAGCCGTTTACCCCGACCAGCCCCACACGGGTGGCGTCCTCCAGCTTAAAGCCGACGTCGCCGAACAGCAGCTCGCCGCCGAATGATATCGACAGGTCGTTTACCGTCATTACAGTCACAGAGGTTCCTCCTTTCCGATAGTGTTGATAGCACAAACCAAGCGGTCAGTGGTCTGACCGCTTGGAATTATCTGTTATTGCTTTATCTTGTCGGGCTTGTATGCGTCTAATGCCGCGCTGTTGAGGTCAACGTCGTAATCGGTCGCCGCCTCGTCCAGCAGCTTTTCAAAATCCTCGTCCTTCATCAGATGAAGAATGGAAGAACGGTTCTTTTCAAACCAGTCCTCACGGTCAAGCAGGTCCTTACGCATTACGACATAGTATACGGTCTTGTCCTTATATACGCCGCCCTTGTCTACGCCGAGGTCGAACGCCCACTTGATAAACTCCTCACTCGGAGAGGTGCTTTCCTTAGAAAGCAGTGTTTCGTGGTCGTGCTTTTCTTCCTCTTTATCCTTATCTTTGTCCTTATCCTTGTCGTCGGGAGTATTGGTAGAATCGCCTACGGTCTCTTCTTTAGAGGTTTCATCCTTTGAAGAAGTATCGTCCTTTGAAGAGGTCTCATCCTCAGACGAGTTGTCAGCGCTTCTGGAGCTCTTGTCGTCGTCTTTAGAATCATTATCCTTATCGGAATCTTTATCCTTGTCTTTATCTTTATCCTTGTCCTTATCCTTCTCGGCAAGCTTTTTCTGTTCCGCCACGTAATCCTGATAATCTTCGTAAACCTTGTCGAACTCCTCACCGTTTTTAAGGCGGTCAAGATAGCTGTTCGCCAGGTCTTCCATCTTTGCCTTGCCCTCGTCGGTCTCTATCTTAGAACCGTCGCCCTCGGTAAGGGATACCTGTATTATCTGAAATCTGCCGTAGTTATCCTCAAAGTATGTCTTGATGTCTTTTTCGTCGGTGGGGGTGATGCCTTTTTCGTCATAGTATTTGTCAAACAGCTTGTTCTGCATCATCGCTACCAGCTCTACCTCCTGATAAGACGCGCGGCTGATCCCCAGCTCTTCATAATACTCGCCGTAGGTAACGCCGAGACTGTAGATACCGTAATAGGTCATCTCGGTCTCCCACATATCCGCAACCGATTTTTTGTTGTTGGCGATCTCGGTATCGGTCAGCTTCAGCTCTTTTTCTTCAAAGAGCTTTTGGATGGCGATATGACGCTTGATATAACCCAGCGTACGCTCTTCAACAAAGTCATTAAACGGCTTTTCCTGCACGTTGTAATTGAAATAGTTGAAATTCTCAATGTCCTGCGGCGACTGTCCCAGTGCGGACAGCTGGCTGTCTATCTCGTTGTATGCCTCAGACATCGCCCGCATCTCATACACCAGATATACACCCGCGCGAATGTTCTCGCCCTCGATGGTTCCTACCGTGGTAATATCCGCGCAGCCTGCCGACGATACCGCTATGGCAGCTGCCGCAAATACCGCGGCAATACTCTTAATAATCTTTTTCATTTCCCAATACTATGCTTTCGCAGGAAAGCATATCTCCTTTCGTAGGTTTGTTTTATCGCAATGTTACGCCTATCGCTTCGAGAGCCTTCAGCACCTTTGCCACCGACGCGTCCGCCTCTTCATCGGTCAGCGTTGCGTCCTTTTTGCGGAAGGTCAGCGTGTAGGAAAGGCTCTTTTTGCCCTCAGGCACCTGCTCGCCCTTGTATATATCGAAAAGCTTTACAGCTTCAAGATGCTTGGCACTGCTGCGTATTGCCGCCGTTATCTCGCCGTTGGTCACTTCGTCGGCACAGATAAGGCTGAGGTCGCGCGCCGCCGCAGGGAACTTCGGCAGGGACACATATTTTACGTCCTCGCCCGCACTCTCCTGTGCCTTGTCTATATCCAGCACCGCGCAGTATACCTCGCAGCCCACGTCGAATGCGCCGGCCGCCCTCGGGTGTATCTGTCCCACATAGCCCAGCTCTTTATCGCCCGCGGTCACCTTGGCGCATCTGCCGGGGTGATATACGGGGTTTTCGCTGTCGGCGGTAAACTGCACATCCTCTATACCGAGCTTGTCCAGTATCTCCTCTACCGCGCCCTTTATCGTGAAGAAATCCTCACCCGCACCGTAAAGACCTAAGCAGAGATAATCCTTTTCGTCCGGCAGCTCGCCCTCACCATTCGGGAAGTACGCGCGCGCCGTCTCGAAAAATCTCGCGGACAGGTTGCGGTTGTTGTAGTTTCTTCTTATTACTTCCATCATAGAGGTCAGCGGGCTGGTCCTCATTACCGAGGTGTCCTCGCCCAGCGGGTTGCGGATAACTACGCTCTTTCTGTCCTCTTCCTTCATACCCAGCAGCTCATAATCCTTGGGGGATATAAAGCTGTAGGTCATTATCTCGTAAAATCCCAGTGACAGCGCAAGACTTGTCGCCTTGTCCTCAAACTTCTGTCTCTCGGTGCGTCTGCCCTGACCGGACAGCTTAGGCACGGTGGACGCAATGTTGTTATAGCCGTATATGCGCGCCACTTCCTCCGCAATGTCGCAGGGTAAATGCATATCTATTCTTGTCGGCGGTACTATCAGCTCGTCGCCCTCTATACCAAAGCCGAGACGCTTTAATATAGACTTCTGTTCGTCCGCGGGGATGTTTGCTCCCAGCAACTCGTTTACACGGTCGCAGTCCAGCTTTAGTCTCTCCGGCTGATATTCGCCGCTCTTCGCGTCGATTATGCCGTCAACTATCTCACCGCAGCCCAGCATCTCTATCAGCTGCAACGCGCGCTTTAACGCCTTTTCGGCATTCACGGGGTTCAGCCCCTTTTCAAAGCGCGAGCTTGCCTCGGTCCTCTCGCCTACCTTTTTCGCGGTGCGGCGTACCGATACGCCGTCAAAGCATGCCGCCTCGAATACTACCGTCGTGGTGTCATCCATGATACCGCTGTGCTCGCCGCCCATTACGCCCGCGATAGCTATCGGCTTTTTGCCGTCCGCTATTATCAGCATTTCGGGTGACAGCTTTACCGGCTCTGCCATTTCGTCCAGCAGCTTTAGGGTCTCGCCCTCTTTCGCGTTGCGCACCGTTATGGTGTTGTCCTCAACATAGCGCAGATCAAACGCGTGCATCGGATGACCGTATTCCAGCATTACAAAGTTGGTGATGTCTACTAAATTGTTTATCGGGCGGACGCCGCTGGCTCTCAGTCTGCGTGCCATCCATCTCGGCGACGGGCCTATTTTGACATTCTTCACCATTGCCGCCATATAGCGCGAGCAAAGCTCTTTATTCTCAACGGTTACCTTCAGCTCGTCGTTTATGTTGCCGCCCGCCGTGGTGTAGGTAGGCTCGGTATAGTTCAGCGGGGTGTCGAACACCGCCGCGGCCTCCTGCGCCAGTCCCAGCACCGACAGACAGTCGGGGCGGTTGTTGGTTATCTCAAACTCAACTATAGTGTCGTCTATCTCCAGTGCCTCGCGGATGTCCATGCCGGGCTTCATCTTGTCGATGTCGGGGTCCTCGTTAAGGATAAGTATTCCGTCATCCGGCACGAAGTAGGAAAAATCTCCGGGGGTCAGCCCCAGCTCTTCATACGAGCACATCATACCGTTGCTGACAACTCCGCGCAGCTTGCCCTTGGTTATCTTTGTACCGTCCGCCAGCGTGCTGTTATGCATGCAGGCGGAGACTATCGCACCCTCAAACAAATTCTGCGCCGCGGTGACTATCTGCACCGGCTCGCCCTGTCCCGCATCCAGCTGGCATATCCACAGCTTGTCGCTGTCGGGGTGACGTTCAAGGCTTATCACCTTTGCCACCACTATATTTGAGATAGGCTCGCTCATGTTGTGGTAGGTCTCTACCTTAGAGCCGCCCATGGTCATTTTATCGGCAAATTCTTTTGCCGGCATATCGGCTTTAACGTAATCGTTAAGCCATTTCATTGAAAGATCCACTTTATATATTCTCCTTTTTATCTGAACTGGCTTAAAAATCTTATATCGTTCTCATACAGCAGTCTCATATCGTCAATGTTATATCTCATCATCGCGATACGCTCAAGACCGATACCGAACGCAAAGCCGCTGTATTCCTCAGGATCGATGCCGCAGTTTATCAGCACCTGCGGATGTACAAGGCCGCTGCCCAGCATCTCTATCCAGCCCTCGCCCTTGCACAGCGGGCAGCCCGCGCCGTGGCACTTAAAGCACTGCAAGTCTACCTCTGCCGACGGCTCGGTATACGGGAAATGATGCGGACGGAACCTCAGCTTGATGTCCTCGCCGTACAGCCGCTTTGCCCATATCTCCAGCGTACCCTTCAGGTCGCCGAAGGTTATCTTCTTATCAATTACCAGTCCCTCGCACTGGTGGAATATCGGAGAATGTGTCGCGTCCACCGCGTCCGACCTGTACACACGACCGGGGCTGATGATAGCGATAGGCGGCTTGTGCGCCAGCATCTCGCGTATCTGTACCGACGAGGTCTGCGTCCTCAGCAGTATGCTGTCGGTGATGTAAAAGGTGTCCTGCTCATCACGGGCGGGGTGTCCCTCCTCGGTGTTCAGCATATCGAACACGTACTTGGTCTCCTCTACCTCAGGACCGTCAACAACGGTATAGCCCATACCGCGGAATATCTCCTTCAGCTCGTCCAGCACTATATTCAGCGGGTGGCGTACGCCCATTGCCTGGGTCTTGCCCGGCAGAGTAACGTCTATCTTTTCCGCCTTTAGCTTTGCGTCTAATGCCGAAGCCTTCAGCTCGCCGTTCTTGGCGGTGACAGCCTCTTCAAGTGCCTGCCTTACGGTATTGGCAAGCTGTCCCATCGCGGGACGCTCTTCCGCCGAAAGGCTGCCCATGGATTTAAGTATCGCAGTCAGCTCGCCCTTTTTACCCAGATACTTTACGCGCAGCGCGTCAAGCTCTTTCAGGTCATTACACGCCGCTATCGCGGTCAGCGCCTGCTGCTGTATATTCTGTAATTGCTCTTTCATCTTATTCTTTCCTTATACTTTTATTTATTTCATCAAAAGGCGCGGCATTGCCGCAAAAGCCGTCAAAGACGGCAGAGCTGCTATGCTCCACGGATACCACTTCCCTTCAGAAAAAATTTGGACATAAATCTGCATACTAATCTATTATAGCAGAATCTGAATGCTTTTGCAAGACCTAATTAGCATTTTAAGTGAAATTTTCACTTATATCTGTTGAGATTTTGCAAAAAATATGCTAAACTATATGTAAATAATATACTCGGAGGTTAATATAATGCCGTTTATTAATGTAAAAACCAATGTCAGCGTACCCGACGACAGCAAGACCGCTATCAAGTCCGCGCTGGGTCAGGCGATAACCGCCATCCCCGGCAAGAGCGAGCGGTGGCTTATGGTAGGTATCGAACCGGAATATTCACTGTATTTCCAGGGGACCGACTCTCCCGCCGCGATTGCTGAGGTCAGCGTATACGGACACCCGTCACCCGACGCCATGAACAGCCTGACCGGAAAGATAACCGATATCCTTTCCGACACGCTGGCACTCAGCCCCGACCGAATATACGTCAGCTATGCCGAGACGGATAACTGGGGCTGGAACGGGTGCAATCTGTAAAGCCTTTGGCTTTACAGATTGCAAGTGAATAATGAATAGTGAATAGTGAATAACTGTGGTGCGCCGCTGACGCGGCGCATTATTTCAAATTTCGCCCGCAGGGCGTACCTTACTTCTTCACTCTTCACTATTACCTATTCACTATAAAAAACACCGCCCGCAGGCGGTGTTTTTTTAGTTATTCGGTTTCTGTCTTACCTTTATATGCACCTCACGCAGCTGCTGCTCCGTTACCTCGGTCGGTGCACCGAGCAACAGATCCTGCGCGTTGGAGTTCATCGGGAACGCGATTACCTCTCTTATGCTCTCCTCCTCGGCGAACAGCATCAGCATTCTGTCCACGCCGGGTGCCATGCCCGCATGCGGCGGTGCGCCGTATTGGAACGCGCTGTACAGCGCGCCGAATTTCTCGGCTACGTCCGCCTCGGTATAGCCCGCTATCTCGAACGCCTTTACCATTATCTCGGGGCGGTGGTTTCTTACCGCACCGCTGGACAGCTCGACACCGTTGCAGACGATGTCGTACTGGTATGCCAGTATCTCCAGCGGGTCTTTCTCGTTCAGCGCCTCAAGTCCGCCCTGCGGCATAGAGAACGGGTTGTGGGTGAAGATTATCTTGCCTGTCTCCTCGTCCTCCTCGTACATCGGGAAGTCTACTATAAAGCACAGCTCAAAGCTGTCGTCCTTGATAAGCTCCATGCGCTTAGCTACTTCCGTACGTATCTGTCCCGCCAGCTTGGGTGCCAGCTTAGGCGCGTCTGCGATAAAGTACAGCACGTCGCCTACCTCCAGCTCGCAGCGGGTCTTTAACTCAGCACGCTGGTCA
Organism: Eubacterium sp.; assembly: GCA_022511265.1. Classification (GTDB taxonomy): domain Bacteria; phylum Bacillota; class Clostridia; order Oscillospirales; family Ruminococcaceae; genus Ruminiclostridium_E. The sequence continues at coordinate 57,267 of JAFLRX010000015.1, forward strand.
TCGTTAAGGAATTTATCTATCGGTCCGAGGTAGTTAAAGTTCTCGTCTACTTTTACATAGCCCAGTCCCTTCATGCCTATCTCGCGGGCGTAGGACTCCATCTTCTCGAAAAAGCCCTTGGACTTGCCCGCCATCTGCGGCACTCTGATACCTCTTACGCACTTGTTGCAAAACGGCTTGAAATCGCTGTCCACAAACAGGTCGGACAGCTCGGTGATTATCAGCGGGTTGCGCAGATCAGGCTTGTCAGTACCGTATTTCAGCATAGCCTCTGCGTACGGGATACGCTTGAACGGAGCGGGTGATACCTTTTTCTTGCCGAATTTTGTGAATGTGTCATACAGCACTTCTTCCGCCGCCGCGAAAACATCTTCTTGTGTTGCGAACGCCATTTCAAAGTCCAGCTGATAGAACTCGCCCGGCGAGCGGTCAGCCCTCGCGTCCTCGTCACGGAAGCAGGGCGCTATCTGGAAATACTTATCAAAGCCGCTCACCATCAGCAGCTGCTTGAATATCTGCGGTGCCTGCGGCAGCGCGTAGAATTTTCCGTGGTGCTTGCGGCTGGGGATAAGATAGTCGCGCGCGCCCTCGGGCGAGCTGGTGGACAGTATCGGGGTCTGTATCTCCAAAAAGCCCATATCCGTCATCTTGCGGCGCAGGTGAGAAATGACCTCGCTGCGCAGGATGATGTTGTTGTGCATCTTCTTGTTTCTCAGGTCAAGATAGCGGTATTTAAGGCGTATATCCTCTTTGGTCTCGGTAGAGGTCGGCACCTCAAACGGCAGCTGCTCTACCGCCACATTGCCGAGTATCTCAAGGCTCTCCGCCGATATTTCTATCGTACCGGTAGAGATCTTGTCGTTATAGGTACCCTCGGCACGCTTTATCACCGTGCCGCCTACCGTTATCGCGCACTCCTTGCTTACGCCCTCAAGCAGTCCCTCGTTCTTCTGAAAGGTTATCTGCACATAGCCGTAATGGTCGCGCAGGTCGATAAACTTTATTCCGCCGTGGTCGCGGATATTCTCTACCCAGCCCGCCACTCTGACATCCTTGCCTATATCCTGCTCTCCCAGCATCTCACAGGTGTGAGTGCGGTATTCATTTTCTAAAAACATATCTGTATACCCTTTCTATATAAAGTATCTTAGCCTTTTAGTTTAGCCTCCAGCACCTGCTTTATCGTCGCGGGTGATGCCGAGCCCTTCAGTGCCTTGTTGCACTGTCCCATAAGAAAGCCGAACACCTTGACCTCGCCGTTTCGGTACTGCTCTACCACGCTAGGGTTGGCGGCGAGTATCTCATCCACCGTCTTTTCAACCAACTCGTTGTCTTCCTTTATCCACAGCTGCTGCTCTTCGGCTATCTCCTCAGGAGATTTGCCTGACGCTATCATATCGCGCAGTATCGTCTTGCGGTTATCTTTTGATATCTTGCCTGTCTCTGCAAGCTCGACAAGCTTTGCAAACTGCTCGGGTGAGAACGGGAAGTTATCCGCGTCCACCTCGCCGAGATTTATTCTGCGCATAAGTTCTACCGTTATAAATGTCGCTATCGGCTTAGGGTTGTTGTACGCCTTTATTGCCGCTTCAAAGAAATCGCTGACCGCCTTGGTGTTTATCAGCACCGACGCGTCGGCATTGGATACCCCGTACTCGCCTGTATAGCGGTCAAACCGCTGCTGCGGCATCTCGGGGATATCGTTCTTTATCGCCTCCAGCTCTTCCTCGGTGAAGATTATCGGCGGGATATCCGGGTCAGGGAAATACCTGTAATCGTGCGCGTCCTCTTTAGAGCGCAGCGAGCTGGTCTCGCCCGTAGCGTCGTTAAAGTGTAATGTCTCCTGTATCACCCGCTCGCCGTTTTCTATCAGCTCGGTCTGGCGGTATATCTCGTATTCCACCGCGCGCTGGATCGCACGCAGAGAGTTCAGGTTCTTGACCTCTGTCCTTGTGCCGAGGGTGTCCGAGCCCTCCGGCGCAAGCGAAATGTTCACGTCACAGCGCATGCTGCCCTGCTCCAGTCTGCCGTCGCATACGCCCGCGTATTGCAGCATCAGTCTTATCTTCTCGAAAAACGCGGTCACATCCGCAGCCGAGTGGAAATCCGGCTCGGTAACTATCTCTATCAGCGGAATACCGCAGCGGTTATAGTCGGCAAGGCTTATGCGGTTTTCATGCACCAGCTTGCCCGCGTCCTCTTCAAGATGTATGCGGTTTATCCGCATACGCTTGGTCTCGCCTTCGGATTCAATATCCACATAGCCGCCCAGACAAACGGGGCGCGGCATCTGGGATATCTGATATGCCTTGGGCAGGTCGGGGTAAAAGTAATTCTTTCTGTCCCATTTGGTAAAGCGCGATATCTCGCAGTTCATGATATATCCCGCTTTGATTATATATTCCACCGCTTTGGAATTAAGCACCGGCAGCGTGCCCGGCACACCTGAGCAGACCGGACAGCAGCGGCTGTTCGGTTCGCCGCCGAACTGAGCCGAGCAGGTGCAGAACACCTTTGAATTTGTCATCAGCTCGGCATGTATCTCAAGACCGATAGTAGGGTATAACTTCATTGTATATGATTCCTTTCGGTAAGGTAATTACGCTCTGTACTTGTTGGGTGTTACGCTGAAATTCTTCTGATACGCGTCAGCGACCTGTACCAGCGTCGCCTCGTCAAACTTTCTGCCGACAATAGACATGCCTATCGGCATACCCTCCGCGTTATATCCGCAGGGCACCGATATCGCGGGCAGTGACGCGATATTCACCGTTACCGTACAGATATCCGCAAGGTACATCTTTACCGGGTCGGTCTCCTGCTCGCCTATCTTATACGCCACCGTAGGTGCGGTGGGGGTAAGGATAACGTCCGCCTGTTCGTATATCTCGTTGTATTCCTTGATTATCTGCTGCTTTAACGCCAGCGCCTTGCGGTAGTATGCGTCATAATATCCGCTTGACAGCGCATAGTTGCCCAGCAGTATGCGGCGCTTTACCTCCGCGCCGAAGCCGCGGCTGCGGCTGTCCTTTATCATCTCGTCAAAGCTTTTGCCCTCGCCGCGCAGACCGTACTTTATACCGTCAAAACGGGAGAGGTTGGACGCAGCCTCGGCACCGGAAATAAGATAATATGCCGCTACCGCGTACTTCAGGCTGCTCATCGAGCAGTCCACCAGCTGCGCGCCCAGCTTTTCGTATTCCTTTGCCGCCTGCATTACGGCGCCTTTTACCTCTTCATCGGTGCTGTCACCGAAAAATTCCTTGGGTATCGCTATCTTCATGCCCTTGACGGATTGACCCAGCTTTGCGGTAAAGTCCTCAACAGACTTTCTTGCGCTGGTCGCGTCGTGTTCGTCCGCTCCTGCAACAGCGTTCAAAAGTACCGCGCAGTCCTCCGCGCTGTTGGCTATCGGGCCTATCTGGTCCAGCGAGCTTGCGAACGCGATAAGTCCGTACCTCGACACTCTGCCGTAGGTGGGCTTTAACCCCGTAACGCCGCAGAACGACGCGGGCTGACGTATCGAGCCGCCGGTGTCCGAGCCTAATGCCGCGGGCGCTATCCCCGCACTGACTACCGCCGCGCTGCCGCCGCTGCTGCCGCCCGGAACACGGGTAATATCGTAAGGGTTCTTAGTCTTTGCGAATGCCGCCGTCTGGGTAGAGCCGCCCATAGCGAACTCATCCATGCTTGCCTTGCCCAGCAGCACATAGCTCTGCGCCTTCAGCTTTTCTATAACAGTCGCGTCATACGGCGGTACGAAATCCTCCAGCATCTTAGACGCACAGGTGGTCTTTATCCCGTCGGTGCATATGTTGTCCTTTATCGCCAGCGGTATACCGGTCAGCGGTGACGCCTTCTTTTCATCGATCAGCTTTTGCGCCGCCTCGGCGTCTGCCATAGCCTTATCTTCGGTGACGGTGATATATCCCTCTACCTCGGGGTTTATTTCCTTTATTCTCTTTATATATTCCTGCGCAAGCTCCGGCGCGCTTATCTCGCCGCCGTCCAGCGCCCCGCGCAGGTCTTTCAGTGTAGCTGTCTTTATATCCATAATGTCTCCTTATTCAACCATTTTCGGTACTACATAGCAGTCGTCCTGCGGCTCGGTATTTGAAAGCAGCTTGTCGGTCGGGAAAGAGGGCTTTGCCTCGTCCTTTCTCACTGCGCTGTATTCTATGCTGTTATTGTCCTTTGTATCGTCATAGGTAAGGTCTATTTCCTTAACGGTGTCCATAAGCTCGATTATCGCGCCCATTTCCTCCATTACCTTTTGCTTTTCCTCGTCGGTATAATTCAGCTTGCTCAGCTCGCAAAGGTGGTCTATTGTTTTTATATCCATAACGATGTTCCTTTCTCTCGAATGAAAGACATAATTTATATTAGTATAACATATTTTGGGCGTATAGTCAAGATTTATCCAGTTCGGAATTATATTGAATTCGGAATTAAGGTTACGGCTTCGCCGCGGATTTTAATATCTCGTCAGATTACACTTAGCGGGAAGCGCCAACATTGTGACTGCTTATTTTGCGGCGAGGTCAAGCACTGCATAAAATAGCAGGGATAACATTGTGTTGATGTATTGCTAAGATAAGATAGACAAAATGTCGAGCCGCAAACAGCAAGCAACTAGCCCTGGCAAAGAGAATGGGGTGGGAAAGATAGGTGGGAGAGTGGAAGGAGAGTCTGAGAGGAAACCGAGAGGGAGGGAAGGAAACCCGTCCCAGAGGGATTCCTTCCCTC